>NZ_JBVTRR010000002.1:0-913629 GCF_055755175.1 Stutzerimonas sp. LR2 | reverse complement strand
CCTGTCAGCGCGGCGCATTCTACTCGAATCCGCCACCAGTGCAACCCTTTTATTTAGCTAACCTTTTGATTTACAAGAGGTTTTGCTTGAGAACTGCGCCGGAAGTGGTGCGCATTATAGGCACCTGAAAACAGCCGTCAACCGTTTATTTCGGTTTTCATCCATGGCATTTGCCCTCTCTTTATATAGAGGCAGTGCAGCGCTACCAGGACGCCTGCTGCAACCTGCGTTACGGCTTCCTTCAATCCAGCGGCCCCAGCCATTACACTAGTCGACCTTCTCATCCAGTCACGGCTCCCCATGTCCCGGCAAAGCCTCACTCCGCTAGATCTGCTTCTATTTCCGACCTGGCTGGTTCCGGTCGAGCCAGCGGGAGTAGTGCTCAAGGGGCATGGATTGGGCGTCCGTGATGGACGCATCGTACTCATTGCACCGCGTGAGGAAGCACTTAAGCATCCGGCGCAGGAAAAGCTCGAACTCGAAGGAATGATGTTGGCTCCCGGCCTGATCAATACTCACGGACACGCGGCGATGACGCTGTTTCGTGGGCTGGCCGATGATTTACCGCTGCAACGCTGGCTGCGCGACCACATCTGGCCGGCCGAAGCACGCTGGGTCGACGAAGACTTCGTGCGCTGCGGCACCGAACTGGCCATTGCCGAGCAGCTCAAAGGCGGCATCACCTGCTTCTCTGACATGTATTTCCACCCCGCTGTAGTAAGCGAACTGGTACATAAGCATGGCGTACGAGCACAGATTGCCGTCCCTGTGCTCGATTTCCCCGTACCCGGCGCACGCGACGCGGACGAGGCGCTACGCAATAGCGTGGCGTTGTTCGATGATCTCAAGCATCACCCGCGTATCTCGATCGCATTCGGGCCCCACGCGCCTTATTCGGTTGCGGATGACAAACTCGAAAACATCAGAATTCTGGTCGCCGAGATGGACGCCTGCATTCATATGCACGTCCATGAAACCGCGCACGAGATCCAAGAGGCCCTGCACAAGCATGGCGAACGCCCCTTGGCCAGGCTCGCGCGACTCCAGTTGCTCGGCCCTCGGTTCCAGGCTGTGCATATGACCCAGGTCGACGAAGAAGACATCGCGTTGCTCACCGAGCATAACTGCAGTGTCATTCATTGCCCCGAATCGAACTTGAAGCACGCCAGCGGCTTCTGTCCTGTAGAGCGCCTGTGGGAAGCCGGAGTCAATGTTGCCATTGGCACCGATGGCGCCGCGAGCAACAACGATCTGGACCTGCTTGGCGAAACCCGTACCGCCGCGTTGCTGGCCAAGGCGGTCGCCGGTTCAGCGACCGCCCTAGATGCACATCGCGCATTGCGCATGGCTACGCTCAATGGTGCACGGGCGTTGGGGATCGATGATCACACCGGCTCGCTGGAGATCGGAAAATTCGCCGACCTGGTCGCCGTCGATCTCTCCGGTTTGGCTCAGCAACCAATATACGATCCGGTTTCTCAGCTGATCTATTCCACAGGGCGAGACGCCGTCCGGCATGTCTGGGTAGGAGGAAAACAGTTGTTGAACAACGGCAAGCTGACCCGGATGGACGAGCAGCGTGTCATCGCGAATGCCCTCCAATGGGGCGCCCGGATTGCCAGCACGGACAGCCAGTGACGAAGGCGAGTAGATATGCAGGACCCCCGCGACCGAATGACCTATGCGCCCTCGCCGCTATCCGAAGCTGGCAACATGAGCGATTGCAGCTCAAGCTTCTTCTTCAAGCTTTATAAATGGACCAGACCATGAGCAACGTCGACCACGCTGAAATCGCCAAATTCGAAGCCCTTGCACATCGCTGGTGGGATCGCGAGAGTGAGTTCAAGCCACTGCATGAGATCAATCCATTACGGGTCAATTGGATAGACGAGCATATCTCTCTGGCCGGAAAGAAAGTCATCGACATCGGCTGCGGTGGCGGCATCCTGAGCGAGGCCATGGCGCAGCGTGGCGCTCAGGTGACTGGCATCGACATGGGCGAGGCTCCGCTGTCGGTTGCGCGCCTGCACCTTC
The DNA here is from genome assembly GCF_055755175.1 of Stutzerimonas sp. LR2. NCBI lineage: Bacteria > Pseudomonadati > Pseudomonadota > Gammaproteobacteria > Pseudomonadales > Pseudomonadaceae > Stutzerimonas > Stutzerimonas sp. LR2. Next base: position 911,595 of record NZ_JBVTRR010000002.1, on the reverse strand, counting down.
TCGAATCCGGACTCGAAATCGATTATCGGCAGATCACCGCCGAAGCCATGGCCGCAGAGGCACCGGAGCAGTTCGACGTGGTCACCTGTCTTGAGATGCTCGAACACGTACCGGACCCGGCCTCCGTCATCCGGGCCTGCGCCACACTGGTCAAACCGGGCGGCCAGGTGTTCTTCTCCACCATCAACCGCAACCCGAAAGCCTACGCGTTCGCCATCATCGGCGCGGAGTATGTGTTGCAGCTGCTTCCGCGCGGCACACATGATTTCAAGAAATTCATCCGTCCTTCCGAGCTCGGCGCCTGGAGCCGTGATGCCGGCTTGGCCGTGAAGGACATCATCGGCCTTACCTATAACCCGCTGACCAAGCACTACAAGCTGTCGGCGGACGTCGACGTCAACTACATGGTCCAGACCGTCAAGGAGTCCTGATGCGCCTGCGCGCTGTTCTGTTCGACATGGACGGTACCCTGCTCGATACCGCTCCCGATTTCATCGCCGTGGCGCAGGCCATGCGGATTGCGCGCGGCCTGGAGCCTGTGCCGGATCAACAGATTCGTGACGTGGTGTCCGGTGGTGCCAGAGCCATGGTGCTCGGCGCCTTCGATGTGGACCCCATGTCGGAAGAGTTCGAAGCATTGCGCCTGGAGTTTCTTGCGCGCTACCAGGAGCATTGCGCCGTGCATAGCCGCCTCTACGACGGCATGGCGGAACTGCTGGACGAAATCGAGCGATCCAACCTGCGCTGGGGTGTGGTAACCAACAAGCCGCTGCGTTTCGCCGAACCGATCATGCAGCAGCTGGGCCTGGCGTCCCGCTCTGCCGTGCTGGTCTGTCCTGATCACGTCGCCAATAGCAAGCCCGACCCCGAGCCGATGATCCTCGCGTGCAAACAGCTCGACCTTGATCCTTCTGCGGTCCTGTTCGTCGGTGATGACCTGCGCGACATCGAATCGGGACGAGCGGCGGGCAGCAGGACGGCCGCGGTGCGCTATGGCTATATCCATCCGCAAGACAACCCGAGCAATTGGGGCGCGGACGTAGTGGTGGATCACCCGCTGGATCTGCGCCAGGTCCTGGACAGCGCCCTGTGCAGTTGCTGAAACAGCCATAGGGTCACCACCACAGCATCATCACTCGGCAGTAATTGCCGAAGCACCCATCACTTTCGATTTACGAGGCATCCGATGTTCGAGTATTCCGCCCGCCCCGACCTGCTCGCAGGGCGCATCATCCTGGTCACCGGCGCTGGCCGGGGCATCGGTGAAGCTGCTGCCAAGGCCTACGCGGCCCACGGAGCTACCGTGCTGTTACTGGGCAAGAATGAAGACAATCTGAATCGGGTGTACGACGAAATCGAAGCAGCAGGCCATCTGCGCCCCGCTGTCATCCCGTTCAACCTGGAGACAGCCCTGCCGCATCAGTACGACGAGCTGGCAGCCATGATCGAGCGGGAATTCGGACACCTGGACGGATTGCTGCACAACGCTGCGATCGTTGGCCCTCGCACGCCGATCGAGCAGTTGTCCGGCGACAATTTCATGCGAGTCATGCAGATCAACGTGAATGCCATGTTCATGCTGACCAGCACCTTGCTACCGCTGCTCAAGCTCTCCAAAGACGCCTCGGTGATCTTCACCTCCAGCAGCGTCGGACGCAAAGGCCGCGCCTACTGGGGTGCCTACGCCGTATCGAAGTTCGCCACGGAAGGACTGATGCAGGTTCTGGCCGACGAGCTGGACGATACCGCGCCGGTGCGTGCCAACAGCATCAACCCGGGCGCTACTCGGACCGACATGCGCGCCAAGGCGTACCCGGGCGAGAACCCGCTCGTCAATCCATTGCCGGAAGAAATCATGCCGGTCTATCTGTACCTGATGGGTCCGGATAGCGCCGGCATCAACGGCCAGGCGCTAGACGCGCAATGAAGTCCGCGCAGCGCAGTCATTCACTGCGCTGCGCTGCAGACCGGTCAGGGACGCTTGCTACGCTCGCGCCCGAAGCCGGGCCGCTGACCTTCTCCGGCCGGCTTCCTCGCCGGACCCGATGAACGCCCGCCGCCTTCGTGGCGCTTGCCGCCCTTGCGGGTATCCCCCGGACGCTCGGCGACCGGCGTACCACGCGGCTTGTCGCTGCCGCGCGGCTTGCGCTCGCTCTTGTCATCTCGTGCCGCACGCGGTTTATCCGCTGCAGGCATGTCGGCTTCGTGGGCGGGACGAAGTACACGTGACCGCCGCTCGCCTCGCCCAAGTGGCTTGGCCACCTTGCGCTGCATGCGGTCGATCTTCTCCTTCGTCTTGGCCTTCATGCTCGGCAAGGCGACCGGCTTTAGGCCAACCTCCTCGCTGAGAATGTCCACCTCGGCTTGCGACATCTCGCGCCAGCGCCCCATCGGCAGATCGGACGTCATGAACACCGGCCCGAAACGGACACGCTTCAGCCGGCTGACGACCAGCCCCTGGGATTCCCAGAGCCGACGAACCTCACGGTTGCGGCCTTCCATGACCACGCAGTGATACCAATGGTTGAAGCCTTCGCCACCAGGCGCTTCCTGAATATCGGTGAAGCGCGCCGGACCGTCCTCCAGCATCACCCCGGTCTTCAGCCGCTCGATCATCTCGTCGTCGACCTCGCCGCGCACACGTACCGCGTATTCCCGGTCCATTTCGTACGAGGGGTGCATCAGACGATTGGCCAGCTCACCGTCAGTGGTGAACAGCAACAGCCCCGTCGTGTTGATATCGAGCCGGCCGATGTTGATCCAGCGGCCCTCCTTGGGACGTGGCAGGCGATCGAACACCGTAGGGCGGCCTTCGGGGTCGTTACGGGTGCAGATCTCGCCGTCGGGCTTGTTGTAGATCAGCACACGCCGCACCACCTGGCTGGTTTCTTCGCGCTTGAGCAGGCGGCCATCGACCGCGATGGCGTCATGGGAGTCGACACGCTGGCCGAGTGTGGCAACCGCGCCATTGACCTTGACGCGGCCCTCGACGATCCACTTTTCGACGTCGCGACGCGACGCGATGCCCAGACGGGCAAGGACTTTCTGCAGCTTCTCGCCGTGCGTGGCGTGGATCGTAGTTTCTTCGTGCTCGGTCATCTGGGCACCTCCCGGTGTGGCAATCCGATTGAAAGGGCGCGAATCATACGCGGATCATGCCAGCTGCGCACCTTGCGCCAGTCGGACGGCGGCGCCAGTCCGACCTAGGGCAAAGCGGCCAGGGCCTCCGCGGTACGCTGCTGGATGCCCGCCCAGTCACCGCGCTCCAGCGTTGCGCTGTCGATCATCCAGGTACCGCCGACACACATGACGTTAGCCAGCGCCAGGTACTGGGCTGCATTGGCAGCGCTCACCCCACCGGTCGGGCAGAACCGAACGTCCCCGAACGGTCCGCCGAGGGCCTTGAGCGCGGCGATGCCGCCACACACCTCGGCCGGGAACAGTTTGAAGCGCCGATAACCCAGCGCGTAGCCTTCCATGACGTCGGACGCACTGCTCGCGCCCGGTAGCAAGGGTACCGAGCAGCTCACCCCGGCTTCGAGGATGTCGCGGGTAGAGCCCGGCGTGACGATGAACTGGGCGCCGGCCGCCTCCACTTCGTCCATCATGCGCCGGTCGAGGACGGTTCCGGCGCCGATGCAGAGGTCCGGTCGTTCCTGGCGCAACCGCTGAATAGCGGTCAGGCCATGACGCGAGCGCAAGGTAATCTCCAGAGTACGCAGGCCACCCGCCGACAAGGCATCGGCGAGCGGCAGGATCTGCTCTTCGCTGCCAATGGTGATGACCGGCAGAATCCGCGCCGCGACGCAGATCTGTTCGATCAGGGCATTCTTCTGGTCCATGGTCATGCAGGAGTCCTCGGGCCTCACGGGCACCAGTAGATTTCGAGCGGAGCGTGCAGGAATGCCCGGATGGGCATCTGCAATGGATCGGCACTCAGCGCTACACGCAGGGTTTCAAGCTTTTCGCTGCCTTGAATGGCCAGACACTGCATCCTGGCGCAGGCCAGTAGAGGATAGGTCATCGTCAGGCGGGCCTCGGGGGCGACCGGTGCCTGCATAGCCACACAGCGCTCGGGACAATCCTCCCGCAAGGCATGCGCCAAGTTGACGCTGCCTGGGAACAGCGAAGCGGTGTGCCCGTCGTCACCCATGCCGAGCACGAGCACATCGATCGGCTGATGCAATTGGTCGAGCGCCGCATTGGCGAAGCCCGCAGCCTGCTCGAGCGAGTCGGCTGGCTGGTAGAGCCCGATCAACCGGGCGGCATTCGCGGCATTCTGCAGAAGGTGGCGCCGCAGCAAGCCTTCGTTGCTGGCCGGATCGGTTGGCGAGACCCAGCGCTCGTCGGCCAGGCTGATCTGGATCTTTGCCCAATCCAGCTCTCGCCGGGACAGGGACTCGAAGAACGCAACCGGGCTCCGCCCACCGGATACCACCAGACTTGCGACGCCGTGTGTCTGTACCGCGTAGCGCAACGCCTTGGCGACGCTGTCGGCCATCAGTTCGGCCTGCCGCTGCGCGTCCGCCGAGCTATGGGCGATCACGCCCGTGGGTAAATCCAGTTCAGAGATCGCCATACCACGCCCTCCCGTCGCGCGTGATCAGTGCAATCGAAGCAACCGGCCCCCAGGAACCCGCCGGGTACAGTTTGAGCTCAGCACCGAGCCGGCTCCAACCGTCGATCAACTGATCGCACCATTGCCACGCATATTCGATTTCATCCCTGCGCACGAACAGATTCTGGTTGCCTTGCATCACCTCGAGCAACAGGCGCTCATAAGCATCCGGAATTCGCGCGCTTTTATAAGTCTCCGAGAAATTCAGCTGCAGCGGCCCACTGCGAAGATGCATGCCCTTGTCCAGCCCCTGCTCCTTGGTCATGACTTGCAGCGAAATGCCTTCATCCGGTTGCAGGCGGATGATCAGGCGATTGCTGATCAGCGCGCGTTGCTCGGGAGCGAAGATGTAGAACGGCGGTTCCTTGAAATGGATGACGATCTGCGACAGCTTCTGCGCCATGCGCTTGCCGGTACGCAGGTAGAACGGCACGCCGGACCATCGCCAGTTGCAGATATCGGCCCGCAAGGCGACGAACGTCTCGGTGCTGCTCTGCGCGTTGGAATTCTCCTCGTCCAGATAACCCGGCACCGAAACGCCACCTACGTTGCCCGCCGCGTACTGCCCGCGCACGACCCGCTGATGGATGGATTCGGCCGTGATCGGAGCCAGTGCCTTGAGCACCTTCACTTTCTCGTCACGGATGCTGTCAGCGGTGAGATTGCTCGGCGGATCCATGGCGATCAGGCAGAGCAGCTGCAGCAAGTGGTTCTGCACCATGTCGCGCAGCTGGCCGGCCTGATCGAAATAGCCCCAGCGGCCTTCGATGCCCACCGTTTCGGCCACGGTGATCTCGACGTGGGAAATATGGTGCTGGTCCCACTGAGTTTCGAACAGGCTGTTGGCGAAGCGCAGCGCGATCAGATTCTGGACGGTTTCCTTACCGAGATAGTGGTCGATGCGGTAGATACGGCTCTCTGGAAAATGCTCGGCAACGGCATCGTTGATCACCCTGGACGATTCGAGATCGTGACCGATGGGCTTCTCCAGAACGACCCGGGCCTGTTCGGCGAGCCCGCTCGCCGCGAGGAACCTGCAGATGTCGCCATACACCGCGGCGGGCGTTGCGAAATAGGCGACCAGGGGCAAGTCCTGCGGTACGCACTCTCGAAGCGCCGCGTAGTCCTCACCGCGACGGAAATCCATGGTGAGGTAGCGCAGCCGCTCGGCAAAGCGCTCAAGCGCCGGCTCGTCGAGTTCGCCAGCCGGTACGCGTGCTCGCAACGCCTGAATGATTCGCGACTTGTGCGCCCCAGGCTCACCACCTTCACGCGACAGCGCAAGGATTCGCGTATCGCCATGCAGCAGACCGGCACGATCCAGCTGGTAAAGCGCCGGAAACAGCTTGCGCAACGCAAGATCGCCCAGGGCGCCGAACAAGGAAAAAGTGGTGGGTTCTACGGTGATGCCTGGCATGGGTTGTCCACTTCAATGGTCAGTGAATGACGGCTCGAACACTGACCGATCGGAATTGCAGCCAGCCAGCGGCACAGATTCCCGATCGGACTTCTATGCAGACCACCATGCGGGGCAAATGCTCAGCGAGATTCGCCAATCGGCCATGCAGGGCCGGACTGGCGAGGAGTAGAAGATTCGAGCGCTACGCCCTTCCAGATAAAACCGATCAGCTCTTCGCCAGGCGCGAGCGGAACAGTGCCTGATGCTTTCGGCATTGCTGTGCGGCCAGCAGGAATACGCCATGTCCACCACGGGTGAATTCCAGCCAGGTGAAATCCACTTCCGGATACAGCGCCTGAACATGAACCTGACTGTTGCCCACCTCGACGATCAGCACACCATCGTCGGTAAGGTGATCCGCGGCTTCGGCGAGCATGCGACGGACCAGGTCCAGCCCATCGTTACCGCACGCCAGGCCGAGCTCCGGCTCATGATGGAACTCATCTGGCATATCCGCGAAATCCTCGGCGTCGACATAAGGCGGGTTCGACACGATCAGGTCGAAGCGCTGATTGGGCAGCCCGTCGAAACCATCGCTTTGCACGGTGTAGACGCGCTCTTCGAGACCATGCTGCTCGATGTTGCGGTTGGCCACCTCGAGCGCATCGAACGAGATGTCCGCCAGTACGACTTCTGCTTCGAGGAATTCATACGCACAGGCGATACCGATGCAGCCCGACCCGGTGCAAAGATCAAGGATGCGTTTCGGGGTACCGGGCAGCCAGGGTTCGAAACGATGCTCGATCAGCTCACCGATGGGCGACCTCGGAATGAGCACGCGCTCATCGACAATGAACGGCAGGCCACAGAACCAGGCCTGCTCCAGCAGGTAGGCAGTCGGTACACGCTCTTCGATGCGCCGACGTAGCAGGTTCTGCAAGTGTTCGCACTCATCCGCTTCCAGGCGACAGTCCAGATAGCTATCGGACATCTCCCACGGCAGATGAAGTGCACCCAGAACCAGCTGACGCGCATCGTCCCAGGCGTTGTCGGTGCCGTGGCCAAAGAACAGCTGCTCCGCCTGAAAACGGCTGACAGCCCAGCGAATATAGTCACGCAGGGTACGCAAGCGAGAGAGCGAAGCGGTCACAAGGGCGTCTCCTGTAAAAAGTGCGCGAGTTTAACAGGCATCGGAAAACCCGAGCTACGGCGGTGGTTGCCGAGACCTGTGGTTCGCCAGCAAAGTTGAGACAGCTTTGTAAATGCCCAATTCGTTGCGAGCGTTCGCTGATCACTGGCAGTACCCTTCGGCACGGAATTTTTGCGGCAATCCGAGCGTCAAGAGCGCGACCGAGCAGTCACTCGCCTGCCAAGCGAAACAATCGGCTGGACGGTTCACATCGGCGCGCTCAGGCGCCACAATCAGCCCCCTCACAGCACAAGGAGCCGACAATGACCAAGCCACAGACCATGCTTCAGCTCAGTGGCCGCAGCTATAACCCGGCGACGCTGACGAATGCCACCCTGCTGGTCATCGACGTGCAGGAGGAATACCGCAGTGGCGTTCTGGCCCTGCCCGCCCTGGATCGGGCGCTACCGGAAATCACCCGCCTGCTGGCAGCTGCGCGCGCGGCCGGCGCACCGATCGTGCACGTGCATCACCTGGGCATCAGCGGCGGGCTGTTCGATCCGCAAGGTTTTCGTGGACAGATCATGCCCGAAGCCGCGCCGCTGCCCGGCGAGCCCGTGGTCGCCAAACGCCTCCCCAATGCTTTTTCCGGCACCGAGCTGCACGAGCTGCTGCAGAAGCTCGGCCGCCTCGATCTCATCGTTTGCGGCTTCATGACCCATTCGAGCATCAGCACCACCGTTCGCGCAGCCAAGGATTACGGCTATCGCTGCACTCTCGTCGACAGCGCCTGCGCCACGCGCAACCTGCCGATGGGCGAAGGCAGCATCGATGCCGAACAGGTCCATCGCATCGAAATGACCATCCTTGCCGACAACTTTGCGGTCTGCGTGCCGGACACGGCAGCCCTGAGCCGCTAGGACGCTTTCTGCACGCGGCAGTGGCTGGGGTAGACTGGCCTTCTGTTTGGAGGCCCCATGCAAGACGACGACGATTTTTCCCTCTTCCAATCGGCCGTGCGCGGTGTCAAGCCGATGACCCATGACCGTGCCGAGACCGGCAAGGTCCGCAGCAACCGCGAACAGATCGCGACCCGCCGCAGCAACGCCACGCTCAGCAACGACTCGACGCGCGTCGACGGACTGTCGGACCAGTTCGTCATCGACGTCGGCGCGGAGGATGAGCTCTACTGGGCGCGTGACGGCGTGCAGGACGCACAGATGCGCAAGCTCAAGGCCGGCCAGATACCGTTCGAAGGCAGCCTGGACCTGCATGGGATGACAGTGGAAAAGGCCCGCGAACAGCTGTGGGACTTCATCGCCGAAGCAACCCGCTTCGAAGTCCGTTGCGTCCGCGTGACTCATGGCAAGGCCGCGCGGCTGGATGGCAAGCGCCCATTGATCAAGAGCCACGTAAACACCTGGTTGCGGCAACACCCACAGGTGCTTGGTTTCACGTCCTGCCTGCCGCGTCATGGTGGGACCGGCGCACTCTACGTGGTGCTCAAGCGCACCATGCTGGAAGGGCGCGACGAATGACTGCTCGGCTCACGCCAGTCGCTCGACAGGCTTGCCAGCAGAGCGGCAGCCCCCTACCCTTCGCGTTCGCGACCCTATGAAGCCTGACAGGTAGCTCAATGTCCCTGGAACAACACTACACCGCGATCCTTGGCCAACTTGGCGAGGACGTTAACCGCGAGGGTCTGCTCGACACACCCAAACGCGCCGCCAAAGCCATGCAGTACCTGTGCAAGGGCTACCAGCAGACCCTCGAAGAGGTGACCAACGGCGCTCTGTTCAGCTCCGACAACAGCGAGATGGTGCTGGTCAAGAACATCGAGCTGTACTCGCTCTGCGAACACCACATGCTGCCTTTCATCGGCAAGGCGCACGTCGCCTACCTGCCCAACGGTAAGGTGCTTGGCCTGTCGAAGGTCGCCCGGATCGTCGACATGTATGCGCGCCGACTGCAGATTCAGGAAAACCTGACCCGCGAGATCGCCGAAGCGATGCAGCAGGTCACCGGAGCCTCCGGTGTAGCCGTGGTCATCGAAGCCCAGCACATGTGCATGATGATGCGCGGTGTCGAGAAGCAGAATTCCTCCATGGTCACATCGGTGATGCTGGGTCAGTTCCGCGACAATGCCGCTACTCGTAGCGAGTTTCTCGGGCTGGTGAAGTAGCACAGAGAAGACAGGGCCTTCACGGCCCTGTCTTTTTCGCTCCTCAATCGTACATGCCTACATGCCGCGGATGGCTCGCAACGCGCTGCAGCCACCGACGGATCGCTGGATACCCCCCCAGATCGAAACCGCCCTCTTCCGCCACGTGGGTGTATGCGTAGAGCGCAACGTCGGCAATGGAATAGTGATCACCCACCAGATACGGCGTGCGCAGCAGCTGTTGCTCCATCACGTTAAGGGCATGATAGCCGTCGAGCTGCTTGGCCTCGTATTCCTCACGCCGCTCTTCCGGCATCCCCAGATAGACCTTGATGTACCGCGCCACGGCAATGAACGGCTCGTGGCTGTACTGCTCGAAGAACTGCCACTGCAGCACCTGAGTGCGCAGGCGCGGATCGGTCGGAAGGAACTCGCTACCGTCGGCCAGGTAGTTCAGGATGGCATTGGACTCCCATAGACAGGAGCCGTCCTCGAGTTCCAGCACTGGGATCTTGCCGTTCGGATTCTTCTTGAGAAACTCCTCCGAGCGCGTCTCGCCTCGAAGGATGTTGATCGCAATCCACTCGTACGGCTGGTCCAGCAGGTGCAGCATCAGCTTGATCTTGTAGCAATTACCCGACCGATAATCGCCATAGACTTTCAACATGGTCTCCCCTCCCGATCGACCCGCGGCGCGGGTCGGCAATAACTCCTCACGCAGCTTCCAACGCACCGGCGTCGCGAATGACCTGGGCCAGCCTGCGTAGTCCCTCGCCCATGCGCTCAGCCGCGACATGACTGAAATTCAGCCGCAGATAGCCGGGGTTCGCGTCCGGTTCGACGAAGAACGGCTCGCCGGGCATGAACACGACATCCTCGGCCAGCGCTCGATTGAGCAGCGTTCGCGTGTCAAGCGGCTGCTTGAGCGTCAACCAGAAGAACAGCCCGCCCTGCGGCAATTCCCAGGTCGCCAGATCGCTGAAGTGCTCCGTCAGCGCCGCCTGCATGGCATCGCGGCGGACTCGGTAGAACTCGCGCAACTGTCCGAGATGCGCCTGGTAATGGTCGCTGCCCAGCCATTGCAACGCCTGCCATTGCCCGATCCGATTGGTATGCAGATCTGCCGACTGCTTGAGGCGCAGCAGATAAGGAAACAGGTCCGCAGATGCGATCAGGTAGCCCACCCGCAAACCGGGCAGCAGCGTCTTGGATACCGTGCCGGTGTAGATCCAGCTGGCCCGCTTGAGGCGCGACACGATGGGCCTGGCACTGCCCTGGTCGAACACCAGCTCACGGTACGGCTCGTCTTCCAGCAAGGTCACACCGTATTCATCCAGCAGCCCGGCAACGGCCTCACGCTTGGCTTCGCTGTAACGGACCGCAGAAGGATTCTGGAAAGTCGGAATCAGGTAGGCGAAAGCCGGAGCGTGCTGCTCCAGCGTGGCACGCAGTGCCGCCAGATCCGGTCCGTCAGCCTGCTGCGCAACGGCCAGACACTGTGCACCGAACAGCTGGAACGACTGCAGCGCGGCGAGATAGGTCGGCGCCTCGACCAGCACCTCGGTGCCCGAGTCGATGAACAGCTTCGAGGCGAGATCCAGCGTCTGTTGCGACCCACTGACAATCAGCACCTGGCTGGCCTCGCAGGGCACGCCGAGCGCCCGGGCCTGAGCCGCGATGGCTTCGCGAAGGGCGGGTTCGCCTTCGCTCATGCCGTATTGCCCCATGCTCGCAGGCAGCTCGGCCCAATCCACCGCGGGTAACATCGCCTCAGCCGGCAACCCACCGGCAAAAGACATCACTTCAGGACGCTGGGCTGCGGCGAGAATTTCACGAATCAGGGAGCTTTTCAGGCGAGTAATACGTTCGGAGAAGGCCATTTCCATACCAGGTGCGAGGCGTTGCAAAATAAGTCAAACTTCTTGACCGAAATTACGCCTCTCATAATAAATACGTCAATATGCCTGACCTAAAAAAAAGCGCCGTGCAGCGCCAGATAATGGAAAGCTTCTTTCTCGGCTATCAGGCTTTCACGGCAAAGCCTGACGAGATGCTGGCCCGTCGCGGCCTGTCCCGCGTGCACCACCGCATCCTGTTCTTCATCGCCAGCTATCCCGACCTGAGCGTCAAGGAACTGCTGAGCTACCTGGGCGTTACCAAGCAGGCGCTGAACACACCATTGCGCCAACTGATCGAAATGCATCTGGTGGAAAGCCTCACGGCGGAGGACGACAAGCGCAAACGCATGCTGCGCTTCACCGCCGAGGGAGCGAAGCTCGAGCAAGCACTGCGCCGGGAACAGGTCAGGCTGCTACAGCGCGCCTTCGATGACGTGGGGGAACAGTCTGTAGACGGCTGGCTCGCGGTCAACCAGGCGCTCGCCATGGAAAAGGCCAAAGGCTGACAGCTCTCGCCGAGGCGGGGCGCTCCATCACGTGGAATCGCAGGCACAAAAAAGGGCGACCGAAGTCGCCCTTTTTCATGAAGAACCGAACTTAGTTCTGGTTTTCCATCTGAGCACGGATCAGATCACCAATGGTGGTCGGGCCGGTGCTTTCAACTTCCTGCTTGGTGCGCAGCTCTTTCATCGCATCCTTCTCGTCTTCGACGTCTTTGGACTTGATGGACAGGCTGATCACGCGGGACTTGCGGTCGATGCTGATGATCTTGGCTTCGACTTCGTCGCCTTCCTTCAGCACGTTGCGCGCATCTTCAACGCGGTCACGGCTGATTTCGGACGCCTTCAGGGTCGCTTCGATATCGTTGCCCAGATCGATGATGGCGCCTTTGGCGTCAACTTCTTTCACGGTACCGCGAACGATGCTGCCCTTGTCATTGACGGCGGCGTAGTTGGAGAACGGATCGTCTTCCAGCTGCTTGATGCCCAGGGAGATACGCTCACGCTCCGGATCGACCGACAGGATAACGGTATCCAGCTCGTCGCCCTTCTTGAAGCGGCGAACGGCTTCTTCACCCGGCTCGTTCCAGGAGATGTCGGACAGGTGAACCAGACCGTCGATGCCGCCGTCCAGACCGATGAAGATACCGAAATCGGTGATCGACTTGATGGTGCCGGAGATGCGGTCGCCCTTGTTGAACTGGCCAGAGAAGTCTTCCCACGGGTTGGACTTGCACTGCTTGATGCCCAGGGAGATGCGACGACGCTCTTCGTCGATGTCCAGAACCATGACTTCCACTTCGTCGCCGACCTGAACGACCTTCGACGGGTGGATGTTCTTGTTGGTCCAGTCCATTTCGGAGACGTGCACCAGACCTTCGACACCTTCTTCCAGCTCGGCGAAGCAGCCGTAGTCGGTCAGGTTGGTGACGCGGGCCATGACGCGGGTGCCTTCCGGGTAACGCGCCTTGATGGCAACCCATGGGTCTTCGCCCAGCTGCTTCAGGCCCAGCGACACGCGGTTGCGCTCGCGGTCGAACTTCAGCACCTTGACATCGATCTCGTCGCCAACGTTGACGATCTCGGACGGATGCTTGATGCGCTTCCAGGCCATGTCGGTGATGTGCAGCAGACCATCGACGCCGCCCAGGTCAACGAACGCACCGTAGTCGGTGAGGTTCTTGACGATACCCTTGACCTGCTGACCTTCCTGCAGGGATTCCAGCAGAGCTTCGCGCTCGGCGCTGTTCTCGGCTTCCAGCACGCTGCGGCGGGAAACGACAACGTTGTTGCGCTTCTGGTCGAGCTTGATGACCTTGAACTCGAGCTCTTTGCCTTCCAGGTGGGTGGTGTCGCGCACAGGGCGGACATCGACCAGCGAACCCGGCAGGAACGCACGAATGCCGTTGACGTCGACGGTGAAGCCACCTTTGACCTTGCCGTTGATGACGCCCTTGACCACTTCTTCTGCAGCGAAAGCCGCTTCCAGAACAATCCAGGATTCCGCGCGCTTGGCTTTTTCACGGGACAGCTTGGTTTCGCCAAAGCCATCTTCAACCGCGTCCAGAGCAACGTGGACCTCGTCACCCACCTTGATGGTCAGCTCGCCCTGCTCGTTGTAGAACTGCTCGACCGGGATGACGCCCTCGGACTTGAGGCCGGCATGTACGGTGACCCAGTCACCGTCGATGTCGACCACGATGCCGGTGATGATGGCGCCCGGCTGCATGTCGAGGGATTTAAGGCTTTCTTCAAAAAGTTCTGCGAAGCTTTCGCTCATGTTGATTCCTGCTGTTTTCGGGCGAGAATCCGCCCAATCTCCACATTCCAGACAATGTGGGTTCATTCATATAAAAAAAGGCCTGCGGGACTGGATCTGGTCTCCCACATGCCTCCTTGTTAACGGCTCGAGGCGCGCCTACCGGCTGCGCTGACCTCGAAGTCCGTTTGGCCGCCTTTCGGCGTTCCGATCATCCAACCAAGTCGCGATCGGCGACTTCGCTCAGAATCCTTTGCAGCACTTCTTCGATGGAAAGTGTAGTGGAATCGAGCTGAATGGCATCTTCTGCCGGCTTCAACGGTGCCACCGCACGCTGGGTATCGCGCTCGTCGCGCTCCCGAATCTCCTCAAGAAGACTCGCGAGATTAACATCATCACCACGCGCCTTCAACTGCAAGTAGCGTCTGCGCGCACGTTCTTCCGCACTTGCAGTGAGGAAGATCTTCAGCGGCGCATCGGGGAACACAACGGTTCCCATGTCGCGTCCGTCGGCGACCAGGCCAGGAGCCTCGCGAAAGGCCTTCTGCCGTTGCAACAGCGCGGTCCGAACCACCGGCAACGCCGCGACCTGGGAAGCACCCGCACCGACGGTCTCGTTGCGAATGGCCTCGGTGACGTCCTCGCCTTCCAGAATGATGACCATGCCATGCCCATCGCGGGCAGCGCCGAATTGCACATCCAGATGCTCGGCAAGTACCTTCAGGGCTTCCTCGTTGGTCAGATCGACGCCGTGATTACGCGCAGCGAATGCCAGCAGACGGTACAGGGCGCCGGAGTCGAGAAAATTCCAGCCGAGCTTGCCGGCGAGCAGCGCAGCAACGGTTCCCTTGCCCGAGCCGCTAGGCCCGTCGATGGTGATGACTGGTACAGGCTTGATCATGAGGCGCCCTCCGCCTGAACCTGCATCCCGGCCCGCTGAGCCAGGTCCAGGAAATTGGGGAACGAGGTCGCCACGTTCGCGCAATCGTGGATGCGGATCGGACCGCTGGCGCGCAGCGCAGCGACGCTGAACGACATGGCGATACGATGATCACCGTGGGCCCATACTTCACCGGAACCGATCATGCCACCCTCGATGACGATGCCGTCGGGTGTCGGTTCCGCCTTGATACCCAGCGTCTGCAGCCCGTCGGCCATGACCTGGATACGATCCGACTCCTTGACGCGCAGCTCCTCGGCACCGCGCAAGGTGGTGCGACCCTGGGCGCATGCCGCGGCAACGAAGAGCACAGGAAACTCGTCGATGGCCAGCGGCACCAGGTCTTCGGGAATGTCGATACCCTTGAGCTGCGCACCACGCACGCGGATATCGGCGACAGGCTCGCCGCCCACCTCGCGAAGGTTTTCCAGAGTGATATCCCCGCCCATCAGCTTGAGGATGTCGATCACACCGGTACGCGTCGGGTTGACCCCTACATGCTCGAGCACGATCTCCGAGCCCGGTGCAATGCTGGCCGCGACCATGAAGAAAGCCGCCGAGGAGATATCCGCCGGCACCTCGATATGGGTGCCACGCAGCTTGTGCCCAGGCTCGACGATCGCGGTGCGTCCTTCGACCGTTACCGGGTAGCCGAAACCGCGCAGCATCCGCTCGGTGTGATCACGAGTCGGTGCAGGCTCGGTGACGGAGGTCTGGTCGGCGGCATACAGCCCGGCCAGCAGCAGACAGGATTTGACCTGCGCGCTGGCCATCGGCATGTCGTAGTGCATACCGGACAGACGCTGGCCGCCACGAATGGTCAGCGGCGGACGACCTTCGGCAGCCGTCTCGATGACCGCGCCCATCTCGCGCAGCGGCTTGGCGACGCGATTCATCGGGCGCTTGGACAGCGAGGCATCGCCGGTAAGAGTGGTATCGAACGGCTGCGCCGCGAGCAAGCCGGACAACAGGCGCATGGAGGTGCCGGAGTTACCCAGATAGATCGGGCCAGGCGGCGGCTTCAGACCATGCAGGCCAACGCCATGGACGGTCACCCGCCCCTGCTGCGGGCCTTCGATGACCACACCCATGTCACGGAACGCCTGAATCGTGGCGAGGGCGTCTTCACCTTCGAGAAAACCCTCAACTTCGGTGGTCCCTTCCGCCAGGGAACCCAGCATGATCGAACGATGCGAAATGGATTTGTCGCCTGGGACACGCAGATGGCCGGTCAGGCTGCCGCCAGGGTTGGCGAGGAAAACGAGGTCATTGGAATGCATAACGTCCACATAGGCTCGGCGAGCCAGTATTTTGCTGAAATGTTCCCGGGCAGCCCGGGCGCGCGTGAACACGCCCAACAACCTGTGCCCGTCTCCTTCATCGACCGCGGCGCGCAGGGCGTCGAGGTCGGCACGAAAATCATCCAGGGTATGCAGCACGGCCTCGCGATTGGCGAGGAAGATGTCGTGCCACATCACCGGGTCGCTACCGGCAATACGGGTGAAATCACGAAACCCACCCGCCGCGTAACGGAAGATCTCGAGATTCTCATGGCGCTTGGCGAGCGAATCAACCAGACCGAAAGCCAACAGGTGCGGCAGGTGACTAGTGGCGGCCAGCACCTCGTCGTGGTGCGCCACGTCCATGTGCTCGACATCGGCACCGAGCGCCGCCCAAAGCCGGGTCACCAGCGCAAGCGCCTGCGGATCGGTGTTCTTCAGCGGAGTCAGTATGACCTTGTGGCGGCGGAACAGCGTGCTCTTGGCCGCCGTGACACCACTGAGCTCCGATCCGGCGATGGGATGGCCGGGAACGAAACGCGACGGCATCTCGCCGAACACGTTACGCGCGCAGCGCACCACATTGCCCTTGGCGCTGCCGACATCGGTGATCACGGCGGAGCCCAGGTCGAGCTTCGCCAGCTCGCCGAGCAGTCGTTCCAGGGCGAGGATGGGTGTGGCGAGCTGAATAACGTCGGCGTCACGGCAGGCTTCGGCCAGCGTGTCGGCACAGCGATCCACCACGCCCAGTTCGACCGCCAGTTCACGCGAGCGGGCGTCCAGATCGAAGCCGACCACCTCGCGGCTAAGGCCGGACTCACGCAGCCCCTTGGCAAACGAACCGCCAATCAACCCGAGCCCGATCACTACCAGGCGATCAATGACAGGTGCGGCTCGTTGTTCCACGGCGGCTGGGCTCACTGCTGCAGTACCTGCGCCAGCACGTCCAGAAAGCGTGCATTCTCACGCTCGGTACCAATGGAAACCCGCAGGAATGTCGGCATTCCGTAACCGGCTACCGGCCGCACGATCACACCCTCGCGCAAGAGTGCCTGATTGATCGGTGCAGCATCGCGGGCAAAATCCACCGCAATGAAATTGCCCCGCGAGGGAATCCACTCCAACCCCAACTGGCGGAAGCCGCGCTCCAGCTGAGCCATCCCGGCGTCGTTCACCCGGCGGCTGGCTGCCAGATAATCGACGTCATCCAGCGCCGCGCAGGCGGCGGCCAGCGCCAGGCTGTTCACATTGAAGGGCTGGCGAACGCGGTTCAACACGTCGGCGATCACCGGCGAGCTGATGGCGTAGCCGACGCGCAGGGCCGCCAGGCCATAGGCCTTGGAGAAGGTGCGCGAAACCAGCAGATTGGGATAGTCGGCGAGGTAGGCCAGCCCATCAGGCAGCTCCTGACCTTCGGCGTACTCGATATAGGCCTCGTCCAGCACCACCAGTACATGGGCTGGCACGCGCGCGAGGAAAGTACCCAACGCAGCGGCATCGAACCAGGTCCCGGTGGGGTTGTTGGGGTTGGCGACAAAGACGACCCGGGTGTTCTCGTCGATGGCATCGGCCATCGCGTCGAGATCGTGCCCCCAGTTCTTCGCCGCGACAGCACGCCCCTCGGCGCCGACGGCCTGGGTCGCGATCGGATAGACGGCGAAGGCGTGTTCGCTGAACACCGCGTTGAGCCCCGGTGCCAGATAGGCACGGGCGACCAGCTCGAGGATGTCGTTGGAACCATTGCCTAGCGTGACCTGGTGGACACCCACCGAATAACGCTGGGCAAGGCGCTGCTTGAGCACGAAGCCGTTACCGTCGGGGTAGCGGGTCAACTCGGAAAGCTCGGCCTGGATCGCTGCCAGCGCCTTCGGGCTGGGCCCCAGAGGGTTCTCATTGCTGGCCAGCTTGACGATTCCGGCGGGGTCCAGCTTCAACTCGCGCGCCAGCTCATCGACCGGCTTGCCTGGTACGTAAGGCGACAGCTTCTGCACGCCCGGCTGCGCCAGGGCAAGGAAATCACAACTCATTGGTTAGGCCTCAGGCTGCAGGCTCAGGCGGCAGGCACAAGCCTGTCGCCTGCCACCTGCTCCTGAAGCCCGGAGCCGCAATTAAAGTACTGCCTTGGGGTAGGAACCCAGCACCTTCAGCGCCACGGCTTCCTGGCCAATCTTCTCCAGCACGTCCTTGATCAGCGGATCCTGGTGGTGGCCGAGGAAGTCGATGAAGAACACATAGGTCCACTTGCCGCTGCGCGACGGCCGCGTCTCGATCCGGGTAAGGTCGATGCCATTGGTGTGGAACGGCACCAGCAGCTCGTGCAGCGCACCCGGCTTGTTGCGCATCGAGACAATGATCGACGTCTTATCGTCGCCGGTCGGCGGCACTTCCTGGTTACCGATGATGAGGAAGCGGGTGGAGTTGTCCGGGCGATCTTCGATCTTCTCCGCCAGCTTGGTCAGGCCGTACAGCTGGGCCGCCATGTCGCCGGCAATGGCGGCCGAGTTCCACTCGCTCTTGACCCGCTTGGCCGCATCCGCATTGCTGGAAACCGCCACCCGCTCGACGTTCGGATAATGCGCATCGAGCCACTTGCGACACTGCGCCAGCGATTGGGCATGGGAATAGATGCGCGTAATGCGATCGGTCTTGGTGGTTTCGCCCACCAGCAGATGATGGTGGATGCGCAGCTCCACCTCGCCACAGATAACGATGTCGTGCTCGAGGAAGCTGTCCAGCGTGTGGTTGACCGCGCCTTCGGTGGAGTTCTCCACCGGCACCACGCCGAAGTTCACCGCACCGGCGACCACTTCGCGGAACACCTCATCGATCGCCGCCATCGGGGTGCTGATCACCGCATGGCCGAAATGCTTGAGCGCGGCGGCCTGAGAGAACGTCCCTTCCGGCCCCAGATAGGCCACGCGCAGCGGCTGCTCGAGCGCCAGGCAGGAGGACATGATCTCGCGGAACAGGCGGGCCATCTCTTCATTGTCGAGCGGCCCACGATTGAGTTCCATGATGTGTTTGAGCACCCAGGCTTCGCGTTCCGGGCGGTAGAACACCGCCGACTCGCCCTCGGCCAGCGCAGCGGTCTTGACCCGAGCCACTTCCTGGGCACAGCGGGCGCGCTCGCTGATCAGCTCGAGAATACGCTCGTCGAGACTGTCGATTCGAACCCGCAGCGCCTTCAGCTGATCGGCGTCGCTCATCAGCCGTGCTCCTTCTCGAACTCGGCCATGTAGGCCACCAGCGCCTCGACCGCATTCAGGCCGACAGCGTTGTAGATCGAGGCGCGCATGCCGCCCACGGAGCGATGACCTTTCAGGTTCAGCAGGCCACGCGCGTCGGCACCAGCCAGGAAGGCCTTGTCCAGGCGCTCATCGGCCAGGCGGAACGGCACGTTCATCCACGAGCGCGCGTTGACGGCGATCGGGTTGGTGTAGAAATCGCTGGCATCGATTGCGCCGTAGAGCATGTCCTTCTTCGCGCGATTGCGCTTTTCCATCGCCTCGACGCCGCCCTGCTCCTTCAGCCACTCGAAAACCAGCCCCGAGAGATACCAGGAGAAGGTCGCCGGGGTGTTGTACATCGAGCCATTGTCGGCGGCGATCTTGTAATCGAGCATGGTCGGGCAGACGGAACGTGCGTGGCCGAGCAGGTCCTCACGGACGATGACCACCACCAGCCCGGACGGGCCGATGTTCTTCTGCGCCCCGGCATAGATCAGGCCGAACTTCGACACGTCGATCGGCCGCGAAAGGATGTCCGACGACATGTCAACGACCAGTGGGGTATCGCCCAGCTCCGGCACCCAATCGAACTGCAGGCCGCCGATGGTCTCGTTGCTGGCGTAGTGCAAATAGGCCGCGCCATCGCTCAGCTGCCAGTCGTTCTGTCCGGGAATCGCGAAGTAGTCGTAAGGCTTGGCAGTCGCCGCGATGTTCACGTGCCCGAAACGACGGGCCTCCTCGATCGCCTTGCGCGACCAGATGCCGGTATCGACATAGTCGGCCACGCCACCCTCGGGCAGCAGGTTCAGCGGAATCTCGGCGAACTGCTGGCTGGCCCCGCCCTGCAGGAACAGCACCTTGTAGTTCGATGGAATCGCCAGCAGATCGCGCAGATCCTGCTCCGCCTTTTCGGCGATGGCAGTGTAATCGTCGCTGCGATGGCTCATTTCCATGACCGACAGGCCCTTGCCATGCCAGTCGAGAAGCTCCGCCTGGGCGCGCTGAAGGACGGCTTCGGGAAGCGCAGCCGGACCGGCACAGAAGTTAAAGGCGCGTTTGCTCACTGCTGTTCTCTCGCTCTTGCTCGATATTGAATCCCGGGCTCGGCGGCCGGTTTCTTTACCGACCGCCTCGCTACCGTCTGCCCGGTGTGCTGCTTTCTATCGGATGGCGTTATCGCCAATCAGTCTTCGTCGTCGGTCGGCACCACGTCCGGCGACACATCGCCGCCACCGCCAAGCAATTCGTCTTCGCTCGGCTCGGTACTGATGACCGGCATTTCCTTCTCGAGGGCATCGTCATCGAGCAGCGCCTCGATGTCTTCCAGCACCTCTTCCTCGGACGGCTCCTGCACCCGCTCCAGACCGACCAGGTGTTCGCCTTTGCTCAGCTTGATCAGCGTGACGCCCTGGGTGTTGCGACCCAGCGAGGAGACTTCGTCGACGCGGGTCCGCACGAGCGTGCCCTGGTCGGAGATCAGCATGATCTCCTCGCCTTCGAGCACCTGTACGGCACCGACCAGCGGACCGTTGCGTTCGTTGGTCACCATGGCGATGACGCCCTGGCCACCACGACCGCGGCGCGGGAACTCTTCCATCGCCGTGCGCTTGCCATAACCGCGCACCGAGGCGGTGAGGATCTGCGCGTCGGGCTCCGGAATCAGCATCGAGATGATCCGCTGCCCTTCCGGCAGACGCATGCCACGCACACCGCGGGCATTGCGGCCCATGATGCGAACCTTGCTTTCCTTGAAGCGGATGACCTTACCGCCGTCGGAGAACATCATCACTTCCTGGGCACCATCGGTCACGGCAGCGGCGATCAGGGTGTCGCCCTCCTCCAGCTTCAGTGCGATGAGACCGGAAGTACGAGGCCGACTGAACTGCACCAGCGGTGTCTTCTTGACCGTCCCCTTGGCCGTCGCCATGAAGATGTAGGCACCGGTGGGTTCGTCCTTCTCATCGCTGTCGTCGTCGCCCTCGACATCGTCGACGTCGTCATGCTCGATCACCAGACCTTCGGCGTCGTCCAGTTCCTCGTCACCCTCGGCAGCCTGCTTGCGCAGAGCCTCGAGATCGACCTGCAGCATGGCGGTGATGCGCTCGCCCTCGTCCAGCGGCAACAGGTTGACCAGCGGACGCCCACGCGAGGTGCGCGAGGCCTCGGGAATCTCGTAGGTCTTCAACCAGTAGACCTTGCCCTTGCTGGAGAACAGCAGCAGGGTGGTATGACTGTTGGCGACCAGCAGGTGCTCGACGTAGTCCTCTTCCTTCACCCCTGTCGCGGCCTTGCCACGGCCACCGCGGCGCTGCGCCTGATAGGCGGCCAGCGGCTGGGATTTGGCATAGCCACCATGGGAGATGGTGACGACGCGCTCTTCTTCGGTGATCAGGTCGGCCAGGGTCAGATCCAGACGGGACTCGAGGATCTCGGTGCGCCGCGCATCGCCGAAGTCGCGCTTCACGCCCTCGAGCTCCTCGCGGATGACTTCCATCAGCCGCACCGGATTGGTCAGGATACGGATCAGCTCACCGATCTGGGTGAGGATTTCCTGGTACTCGGCGAGCAGCTTCTCGTGCTCGAGACCGGTCAGGCGGTGCAGACGCAGGTCGAGGATCGCCTGGGCCTGCTCCGGCGAGAGGAAATACTTGCCGTCGCGCAGACCATACTGCGGGTCCAGATTCTCCGGACGGCAGGCGTCTGCCCCGGCGCGCTCGACCATCGCCTCGACCGCGCTCGACTCCCAGGCCGTGGAGATCAGCGCATCCTTGGCTTCGGCCGGCGTCGGCGAGGCCTTGATCAGGGCAATCACCGGATCGATGTTGGACAGCGCAACTGCCTGGCCTTCAAGGATGTGCCCGCGCTCGCGCGCCTTGCGCAGTTCGTACACGGTACGCCGGGTGACGACTTCGCGGCGGTGACGGACGAAGGCTTCCAGCAGTTCCTTGAGGTTCAGCGTGCGCGGCTGGCCATCGACCAGCGCCACCACGTTGATGCCGAACACGCTCTGCAGCTGGGTCTGGGCATAGAGGTTGTTGAGGATCACCTCCGGCACCTCGCCACGACGCAGCTCGATGACCACACGCATGCCGTCCTTGTCGGACTCGTCACGCAGCTCGGTGATGCCTTCGATCTTCTTCTCTTTCACCAGCTCGGCGATCTTCTCGATCAGCCGCGCCTTGTTCAGCTGATACGGCAGCTCGGTGATGACGATCTGCTGACGGCCGCCGACCTTGTCGATGTCCTCGATATCGGCGCGCGCACGGATATAAATGCGGCCACGACCGGTGCGATAGGCCTCGATGATGCCGGCGCGACCGTTGATGATGCCCGCGGTGGGGAAGTCGGGGCCGGGAATGAACTGCATCAGCTCATCGATGGTGATATCGGCGTTGTCGATCAGAGCCAGGCAACCATCGATGACTTCGCCCAGGTTGTGCGGCGGAATGTTGGTGGCCATGCCGACCGCGATACCGCTGGAACCGTTGACCAGCAGGTTGGGGATCTTGGTCGGCATGACTGCCGGAATCTGCTCGGTGCCATCATAGTTGGGCACCCAGTCGACGGTTTCCTTGTCCAGGTCGGCCAGCAGCTCGTGCGCCAGCTTGGCCATGCGCACTTCGGTGTAACGCATTGCCGCGGCACTGTCGCCATCGACCGAACCGAAGTTGCCTTGACCATCGACCAGCATGTAGCGCAGCGAGAACGGCTGCGCCATACGCACGATGGTGTCGTACACCGCGGAGTCGCCGTGCGGGTGGTACTTACCGATCACGTCACCGACCACACGGGCGGATTTCTTGTACGGCTTGTTCCAGTCGTTGCCCAGCTCGCTCATGGCGTAGAGCACGCGACGGTGCACCGGTTTCAGGCCATCGCGCGCGTCCGGCAGCGCACGGCCGATGATCACGCTCATGGCGTAATCAAGGTAGGACTGCTTGAGCTCGTCTTCGATATTGACCGGGAGGATTTCTTTGGCCAGTTCGCCCATGGAAGCCTGGTTCCTTATAGTCAGCAGGGTCCTGCGATAAGCGCGGGATGGTAACACAGACGGCGGCCATAAGCTGAGCCTTGCGCACAGCAAAACCGAGCCAGCGAGCCTTGCGGAATAACCTGGAGCCCCTCAGGCAGGAGCCTCGCAGAGCTTGCCGAGGCGAAGGACATGCGCAGCCATCGAGATGGCGCGCAAGGTCGGCAGCGATTTCAGTGCAACCGCTTGCGGTTCATCAATTCGGTCATCTTCGCGGCGTTCGGGCGCTCGACCACCCCCTTCTCGGTGACGATGGCATCGATGAGATCGGCCGGCGTCACGTCGAACACGGGATTGAAAACTTCGATCTCGGCGGCAAAGCGCTGGCCATTGACCTCCAGCAGCTCGCTGCCGGCACGCTCCTCGAGGAGGATCTCGTCACCGCTTTCCAGAGCCATGTCGATGGTCGAACTGGGCGCCACCACCATGAAACGCACGCCGTGGTGCATCGCCAGCACCGCAAGCTGGTAGGTGCCGATCTTGTTCGCCACATCGCCGTTGGCAGTGATGCGATCCGCCCCGACGATCACCCAGGAAATACCGCGCGACTTCATCAGATGGGCGGCCGCCGAGTCGACGTTCAACGTGGCCGGCACGCCATCGCCCAGCAGCTCCCAGGCAGTCAGGCGAGAACCCTGCAGCCAGGGGCGGGTTTCGTCCACGTAGACGCGCTCCACCAGCCCGTCGAGATGCGCCGCGCGGATGACACCGAGCGCGGTGCCGAAACCGCCGGTCGCCAGGGCACCGGTGTTGCAGTGAGTAAGCAGGTTCTGCGGATTGCCCTGATGGCGACGAATGAGGTCGACACCGAACTGCGCCATGGCCAGATTGGCCTCCCGATCGCTCTCATGTATCGAGATGGCCTGGGCCTCCAGCGCCGCGCAAGGATCCTCGCCTGGCTTGAGGCGTTCGAGACGTTCGCGCATCTGATTCAGCGCCCAGAACAGATTGACCGCCGTGGGACGCGATGCAGCAAGGAGCGCGACATCTTCCTCCAGCGCCTGCCGCCAATCACCACCGGCCGCCATGCGCGTACGGGCAGCCAGGACCAGCGCATAGGCCGCACTGATGCCGATGGCAGGCGCGCCGCGCACGACCATGTTGCGAATGGCGTCAGCGACCGCAGCGGCAGAATCGCAGCTGTGCCAGACCTCTTCGGTCGGCAGCTTGCGCTGATCGAGCAGGCTCAGGCGATCGCCATGCCACTCGATCGATTTCACCTTTTCCGCGGCCAGCAGGCGCTCGCGCATGGCATTTCCCTCGTTCAGCTTCGTCGAAGCAGGACCCATGATGCGCCCCGCACAGCAAAGAAAAAGCCCGGCTCGCGACCGAACCGGGCTTTCTATCTCGATATGGCCGGGAACAGTGAGGCCTCGCATCCCGGGCGCGAATGCTAATGCACTGATTTTCCAAGTACAAGCGACGGCTATTGATGCCTGGTTCTGGCTGTTTTCCCCGGGCAGCGCCGCTCGACCTGTCAGCAGACCCACCGGATACGCGCGTCCATCCGAGCCAACTTGACCAGGCACGAGCCGCCTAATACTGTACCTATATACAGTTATCTGGATGCCGTACTCATGTCTTCCGTGGTCGCCCTTGACCGCCTGCTGGATGCTCGCCGCATCTGGCGTGGCCAGTCCGTTGCATCTCCTACGGCGGCCCAACCGACCGGACATGCCATGCTGGATGCGCTCTTGCCCGCTGGCGGCTGGCCGGATTCGGCACTCAGCGAAATTCTTTTCGCAGCCCCGGGGATCGGCGAGCTACGCCTGCTGTGGCCGACGCTCGCCAGGCTGACCAGCGCAGGCGAACGTGTCGTGCTGGTCGCCCCGCCCCATCGTCCCTGCCCCCAGGCCTGGCTTGCGGCTGGAGTGGATCTGCGCCATCTGGTCATCGTCCAGGCCAAGGACCGCGATGCCTTGTGGAGCGCCGAACAGTGCCTGCGCTCCGGCAGTTGCGCCGCCGTGCTGTGCTGGCCGCGACAGGCCGACGACCGCGCCCTGCGACGTCTGCAGATAGCCGCCGAAACCGGCCAGACCCTGGCCTTTGCCTATCGTCCGCTGCGCGAAGCGGAAAATCCGTCGCCTGCGGCATTGCGCCTGACCCTCGAGGCACAGCCGGTGCAACTACGGGTCATCAAGTGCCGCGGCGGCCTGGCTCCGGCCCGGCCGCTACCAGCCAGCGCCTGGCAATAGGTGCGACGATGCTCTGGGCCTGCATTCTACTGCCGCAACTGGCCATGGACGGCATCCTGCGCCACCGCGACGATGCCGCCGCACCACTGGTTCTGCTCGCCGGCCCGCCACAGCGCCGCGTGCTGCAGGCTGTCAACACCGCCGCCCGCAAGCTCGGCCTCAAACCAGGGCAATCGCTGGTCGCAGCCCAGGCATTGACCCACGACTTCGCCACTGCCGATTACGACCCGCTGATGATCGAACGCTGGCAGCAGTTTCTGGCGGCCTGGGGTTACGGCTACAGCGCCCAGGTCAGCTTGCACTACCCGCGCTGTCTGCTGCTGGAGGTGCATTCCAGCCTCGGCCTGTTCGGCCCCTGGCCACGATTCGAGAAGCGTCTGCGCGAGGAACTCACAGACCTGGGCTTCCGCCACCGCATCACCCTGGCACCCAACCCGGCGGCCGCGCGCGTCCTCGCCAATGCCCATGATGGGCTGGCCGTGACCGATACGGCCGCGCTGCATCAGGCGCTCGGGGTACTGCCGATCGAGCGCCTCGGCCTGCCCCGCGAAGTCAGCACATCGCTGGTACGCATGGGCCTGCGCCATCTTCATCAACTGCTCGCCCTGCCGCGCGACAGCCTGGCCAGACGCTTTCCGGCCGAAGTGCTGGCTCAGCTCGACACCCTGCTCGGGCATCGGCCGCTACCTCTGGAGTTCTACCGCCCGCCGGATGTCTTCGACACCCGCATCGAACTGAATTTCGAGGTGGAGTCCCACCAGGCCCTGCTGTTTCCATTGCGCAGACTGACCGCCGACCTGGCCGCCTTTCTCGCCGGGCGGGACAGCGGCGTCCAGCGTTTCAGTCTGTACCTGGAACATCGCACCCTGCCCGACAGCGAGGTGCCGGTCGGCCTGCTCAGTACCGAACGCGAGCCCGCCATGCTGTTCGAACTGACCCGTGGCCGCCTCGAGCATCTGCAACTGCCGGCCCCCGTCCTGGCCGTGCGTCTGCTGGCTCGCGATCTGCCAGCCTTCACGCCGGCCCATCAGGCCTTGTTCGACGAGCGCCCGCAGCAGAATGTGCCCTGGGAGCAACTGCGCGAACGCCTCCGCGCCCGACTGGGCGACGACGCCGTAGTCTCGCTGAGCGCACGAGCGGACCACCGCCCGGAATGCGCCTGGCGGGAAAGCAGCCTCGCCCACACCGAACCCTTGCCTCAAGTAGGTTTGCGCCCCGGCTGGCTGCTGGGCACCCCGCAGCCCTTGCGCGAAGAGGGTCTGCTCACCCTGGCTGGCCCCGAGCGCATCGAGTCCGGCTGGTGGGATGGTGCCGACGCGCGGCGCGACTACTATCGGGTGCAAACCACTACCGGCCAACAGGGTTGGGCGTTTCGCGCCCTTACCGGCGGGCCGCTGCTGCTGCACGGCTGGTTCGCATGAACGCCGAATACGCCGAGCTGCACTGCCTGTCCAACTTCAGCTTCCAGCGGGGAGCATCCAGCGCGCGCGAACTCTTCGAGCGCGCCAAGCGCCAGGGCTATGACGCTCTGGCGATCACCGACGAATGCAGCCTGGCCGGTATCGTGCGCGCCTGGCAGGCCTCGAAGGACACCGGTCTGCCGCTGATCATCGGCAGCGAGGTGCAGATCGAGGGCGGGCCCAAACTGGTCTTGCTGGTGGAAAACCTGACCGGCTACCAGGCCTTGTGCCAGCTGATCACCCGTGCCCGCCGAAGGGCCGAGAAAGGTTGTTACCAGGCGCTGCGCGAAGACCTGAGCGAGGGGTCGCTAGAGGGACTGCTGGCGATCTGGCTACCCGGTCACGCCGGCGCCGACACCGACGGTCGATGGCTGCTCGAACGTTTTCGCGAGCGGCTGTGGCTCGGCATCGAACTGCATCGAGGGCCGGAC
Organism: Stutzerimonas sp. LR2; assembly: GCF_055755175.1. NCBI lineage: Bacteria > Pseudomonadati > Pseudomonadota > Gammaproteobacteria > Pseudomonadales > Pseudomonadaceae > Stutzerimonas > Stutzerimonas sp. LR2. Next base: position 884,568 of record NZ_JBVTRR010000002.1, on the reverse strand, counting down.
GACGCGCTGCAGCTGCGGCAATCCCTGACCCAGGCTTCACGCCTGGGCATACCCGCCGTGGCCTGTGGCGACGTGCACATGCATGCCCGCGGTCGCCGGGCATTGCAGGACTGCATGACCGCCATCCGCCACCATCTGCCGGTCGCCGAGGCCGGATGCCACCTCTTTCCCAATGGCGAACGCCACCTGCGGTCGCGCGAGGAGCTGGCCCAGCTCTATCCGGCCGCACTGCTCACCGAAACCCTTCGCATCAGCCAGCGCTGTCATTTCCAGCTCGATCAGCTGAAATATCACTACCCCCACGAACTGGTCCCGCCTGGACATGACACCACCTCATGGTTGCGCAAGCTGGTCGAGGATGGCGCACGCTGGCGCTGGCCGGACGGCATCCCGGAAAAGGCCCGCGCGCAGATCGAACATGAACTGGAGCTGATCGGCGACCTGCATTACGAAAGCTATTTCCTGACCGTGCATGACATCGTTCGCTTCGCCCGCGAGCGGGGCATTCTCTGCCAGGGTCGGGGCTCGGCGGCCAACTCGAGCGTCTGCTTCGTACTGGGCATCACCGAACTCGACCCGGTGCGCAGCAAACTGTTGTTCGAGCGTTTCCTCTCCCGCGAGCGCAACGAGCCACCCGATATCGACGTGGATTTCGAGCACGACCGCCGCGAGGAGGTCATCCAGTACGTCTTTCAGCGCTACGGGCGTAATCGCGCCGCCCTCACCGCCGTCGCCAGCAGCTACCGCGCAACCGGCGCCCTGCGGGATGTCGCCAAGGCGCTGGGCCTGCCGCCGGACCAGATCAACGCCCTGGCCGGCTGCTGTGGACGCTGGAGTGAGCACATACCCGACGACTCGCGACTGCGCGAGGCCGGCTTCGACCCGGACAATCCGGTTCTGCGCCGGGTCCTGGTGCTGACCGATGCGCTTATCGGCTTTCCCCGTCACCTGTCCCAGCACCCTGGCGGCTTCGTGATCTCCGAACAGCCGCTCGACACTCTGGTACCGATCGAGAATGCCAGCATGGCCGACCGCACGGTGATCCAGTGGGACAAGGACGACCTCGATGCGGTCGGTCTGCTCAAGGTCGACGTGCTGGCACTGGGCATGCTCAGCGCGATACGTCGCTGTTTCGACCTGATCGAACGCTATCGCGGCACGCGCTGGACCATCGCCACGCTGCCCGCGGAGGACAAGCCCACCTACGAGATGATCAGTCGGGCCGATACGATCGGCGTGTTCCAGATCGAATCACGTGCACAGATGGCCATGCTGCCACGCCTGCGCCCGAAGACCTTCTACGACCTGGTCATCCAGGTCGCCATCGTCCGCCCCGGACCGATCCAGGGCGACATGGTGCATCCCTACCTGCGCCGACGTAACAAGGAAGAAGAGGTGGATTACCCGTCCGAAGAACTGAAACCGGTGTTCGAGCGCACCCTTGGCGTGCCCCTTTTTCAGGAACAGGTGATGGAACTGGCGATCGTGGCGGCCGAATACACTCCAGACGAGGCCGACAAGCTGCGCCGTGCCATGGCCGCCTGGAAGCGTCACGGCAGCCTGGAGCCTCACCGCGTGCGACTGACCGAGCGAATGCTCGCCAAAGGCTACCAGCCCGACTTCATCGCGCGGATCTTCGAGCAGATCAAAGGGTTCGGCAGCTACGGTTTTCCCGAATCACACGCGGCGAGTTTTGCCCTGCTCACCTATGCCAGCTGCTGGCTGAAACGCCACGAGCCGGCTGCATTTGCCTGCGCCCTGATCAACAGCTGGCCGATGGGCTTCTACAACCCTGACCAGATTCTCCAGGACGCCCGTCGCCACCGGCTGGAAATCCGCCCGGTGGACGTTCGCCACAGCGGCTGGGATTGCAGCCTCGAGCCAAGCCGCCAGGCACAGCCGGCCATCCGCCTGGGGCTACGCATGGTGCGCGGCTTTCGGGAAGCCGATGCCCAGCGCATCGAAGCCGCACGCCAACGCCAGCCATTCACAGATATCCATGACCTGTGCCTTCGCGCCGAGCTCGAACCGCGTGCGCGCGAGCAGCTCGCCGATGCCGGCGCCCTCCGCGGCCTGGCCGGCCATCGCCATCGAGCGCGCTGGGCCGTTGCCGGAATCGAACCACAGCTACCGCTGTTCGCCAGCCTGCCCGCACCGGAGGAAACCTCCATCAACCTGCCATTGCCTTCGGTGGGTGAAGACCTTTTCAACGACTACGCGACCCTTGGCACGACGCTGGGGCCGCATCCTTTGCTCCTGCTACGAGATGAGCTCAAGGCCCGGCGCTGCCGCAGTTCTCGGGAACTGGGCACGATCGAGCATGGCCGCCCGGTCAGCGTTGCCGGCCTGGTGATCGGCCGACAACGCCCACAGACCGCCAGCGGTGTCATCTTCGTCACCCTGGAGGACGAGTTCGGCATGGTCAATGTGGTGGTCTGGCGCGACCTGGCCGAGCGCCAGAGGCGACCCTTGCTCCAGTCTCAACTGCTTCGTGTGGATGGCCATCTGGAGTCGGCCAGCGGCGTACGACATCTCATCGCCGGCCGCCTGAGCGACCTCACGCCCCTGCTCACAGGGCTCGATGTGCGTAGCCGCGATTTTCAGTGATCGAGCGGCCCCGTCAGCAAGCCGGAGAGGAGGCGCATGGCGGGAACAAGGCATTACTTCTCCGATGCCTCGAATGAAGACCCGCCGTGGTGAACGTCAACAAAGCAGCGGCGGCTAGCGGCGCTCCCAACAGCGCTGCCGGCTTTTATATATGAGCGTGTGGAGCCTGCCTTGAATCCGGGCGACCGCCATCCGCCCATTTCTAACTAATCACTTACAAGCCGATAGCCGGTCAGCGCCGTGCCCGCCCGCCACTTGGCGTACCTCCCAGCGGAAGCTTGGTAAGCTGGCGGCGTTCCACGGTCATTGGGGGTTCCGTGTTTTCACTCAAGCGCAAAGGTGATTTCCGTCTGCAGCTGACCCGCACGCTGAAGCAGCCTGGACGGCATAAGATCGAGCTGTATCTGTTCACTCCGCACGAAAGCAACCTGTCGGCATGGACCCTGTCGGAAGAGCAGTTTTTCTTTACTACCCTGACGCACAGTTTCGGGCTGCTGGGCATGCCATCGAAGGACCGCATCAGCAAGGCTGATCAATCCTTCGTACTGCTCTCTCCGCACTACGAAATCATGTATGGCTCCTGGTTCTTCCAGTATCAGGCTTCAATGGAGCGGCTGCGCCAGCAGATGCTCACGTCCGGAGCTGTGGCAGAGCCCATAGCGCGTGCCCTGCGGCTTAGTCAGAACTTTGCGCAACGTTTGCGCAAATCCAACCCGAAACAGAGCAATCAGCAGCGCTACTTCCGTCAGATGGACATCTATTTCTCATGGCATGCCGAGCAATTCCTGCTGGAAAGCATGACCCTAGAGGGCTACGCGGCCATCGATGAAGAGCTCAAGCAATCGGTGGCGGAATTCCTGCGCCAGGAACGTAGATACCGCAAGGAGCGCGAGTACCTGAGCGACTTCCACGGAACCCCGACACGGATATGGAACCGCATGGCGCTGTATCACCGGCTGCTGGAGTATCCGGTGATGTTGCGCTCGAAGGTCACGGAGCTGGGGGCCGGCACCCACAAGCTGGTCAAGGCGATGTCGACGATGCTGATCATGTCGTTCTTCACGTACTTCCTGTTCAACGCGCGCGGCGCCAGCGAGAAACTCTCGCTCACCCTTCTGCTGGTGATCGCGCTGGTCTATGCCGTTCGCGATCTGCTGCGCGACGACATGATCACGGCCATCACCCGCAGACTGCGCAAAGGCAAGCCGCGCTGGAAGATTCGCTTGCTGATGCCCTACACCCGCAAGGTACTCGCGCAGCAACGGGTCTGGCTCGACTATCGCAAGCTGCCCGATCTGCCACCGTTAGTTCGAGAACACTCGGGCAAGTGGGCGACCAACGAGGAGCGGCAAATCATCTGCTATCGCGTGCTGATGACCCTGGACAAGGCAGCACTGGAGCACGACGAGATTCGGGAGCGACTCACGCTGGATTGCGAACAGCTTTGCGCAATGATCCAGGCGAGCCACAACAAGCTGTTCGCCCAGACAGAAGGCGATGACTCCGCTAGCGACGACAACAAAGGTTCAGTCCAGGCCCACCCCATCGAGAAGCAGCACGACTACAACCTGTTGCTGTTGCACACCAATCCGGGCGAGCACTTTCCATCGGCCCAGCGGTGGCGCCTGAGGCTTGGCACCAACGGCATCGTGCAATGCGAAAGCAAGAAGGCCCACTGGCCTGAACCACCAGAGCTACAACACTCCGCCTGGCATCGACTGAGCCGCCTGTGGCGACGGGGATGAACCCATTGCCGCCCCACTGAGCCCGCCAGTGAGCAACGCAAACGGCGATGGGACAGGCTCCGTAGTCTCCGCATCAAAGCAGCAATATGAGGTGCGCCCCTGAACCCGGGCGACCAGTCGCCGATTTCTTAACTAATCGGTCAACAAGCCCATAGCGCACCATCACCGTGCACCGCTTCGGACAGAGGCTGTCTCAAGGTTGGCGCCGTTTCGTTGCCCTCGGGCACGTACCAGACTTTTGCCTGTGGACCCCAGCGGGCCCCAAGCGCTTTAGCCTCGTCCTTCTCCGCAAACGGAACCTTCAAGTCAACGCGAGCCACACGGGTTTTCCTGAGACGGGTGAGTCTGCCCTGGCTTCGCCGGGCTCTGGTGTAGCGACCGAAGAATAACAAGGCTGCACCGAGGCCTGTGAAGCCGGCTGACATGCGTGGCGATGCGCGGCCTGTCAGCACTGCGCCCATATCGCCTTGCTGCACCTTCAGATTGCCTTCTACAGTGATGATTCGTCCCTGTTCAGAAGCTTGCCCGATGCTCACCGACGCCCTCGCCCGCTTCCCGCGCCTTGAATTGATCACCACCCCCACGCCCCTGGAACACTTGCCGCGGCTGTCGCGTCACCTGGGTCGTGATATCTGGATCAAGCGCGACGACCTCACCCCGCTGGCCTTCGGTGGCAACAAGGCGCGCAAGCTCGAATACCTCGGCGCCGACGCCCTGGCTCTGGGCGCCGATGTGCTGGTAACCGCCGGTGCCATCCAATCCAACCATGTGCGCCAGACCGCAGCCCTGGCGGCCAGCCAGGGTCTTGGCTGCCTGGCGCTGCTGGAGAATCCGCTGGGCACGAACGAGGACAACTACCTGGGCAACGGCAACCGCCTGCTGCTCGACCTGTTCGGCAGCGAGGTCGAAGCGGTCACCAACCTGGATAACGCCGATGAGTTGCTGCAGGCGGCGGCCGAGCGTCTGCGCAGCGCTGGGCGCAAACCCTACGTGGTGCCCATCGGTGGCTCCAATGCGCTTGGTGCGTTGGGCTATGTACGCGCCGGCCTGGAGCTGGCCGAGCAGATGCATGGCGCGGGCGAGGATTTTGCCGCCGTGGCCCTCGCGTCCGGCAGCGCCGGAACCCACAGCGGCCTGGCGCTGGCGCTGGCGCATGCCCGGCCGAGCAGCCGGGTGGTCGGGGTCACGGTGTCGCGGCCACAGGCGACACAGCGGCCCAAGGTCGAGGAGCTGCTGCAGCGCACCGCCGAGCTGCTCGGCGTCCAGGTTCCAGCAGGTTTGCAGGTCGAACTGTGGGACCAGTATTTCGCCCCGCGCTACGGTGAACCGAATGCCGCCACTCTGGCCGCGATCCGCCTGCTGGCCGAACACGAAGGCGTGCTGCTCGATCCGGTTTATACCGGTAAGGCCTTCGCCGGCCTGCTCGACGGGCTGGCCCGGGGCGCCTTCCCCGGAACGGGCCCGCTGCTGTTTCTGCACACCGGTGGTGCCCCGGCATTGTTCGCCTATTATCCATGGGCACTGGGTGCATAACGCCATATTCCTTTAGCGTTGATTCTGATGCTTTCTAATTATTTTCTCGAATAAATGTCCGTCGTTAGAGTTGTGTGACCTTTCCGTTCCCCTGGAGGCCCGCCATGACGTTTGCGATCCTGCGTCGCCATTTCCTGCTCGGCAGTCTGAGCCTGCTGCTCGGAAGCCTGTTCATGCCGGTATTAGCGGCCGATCTATTGGATGAGATCAAGTCCAACGGCACCCTCGAGGTCGGCCTCGAAGGCACCTACCCGCCCTTCAACTACCAGGACGAAAGCGGTGAGCTGACCGGTTTCGAGGTGGACTTCGCCAATGCGCTGGCAGAGGAGCTGGGGGTCAGGGCCGAGTTCCAGCCGACCAAGTGGGACGGCATTCTCGCCGCCCTGGAATCCAAGCGCCTGGACGTGGTGATCAACCAGGTGACCATTTCCGAGGAGCGCAAGCAGAAATACGACTTCTCCACGCCCTACACCGTCTCCGGCATCCAGGCCCTCACCCGCAAGGCCGATGCGGACAGCATCAAGCGTCCGACCGACCTCGCCGGCAAGAAGGTCGGGGTTGGCCTGGGCACCAACTACGAGCAGTGGCTGAAGGAGAACGTGCCTCAGGCCGATATCCGCACTTATGACGATGACCCGACCAAGTTCCAGGACCTCGCCGTCGGCCGCATCGACGTGATCCTAGTCGACCGACTGGCCGCCTTCGAGATGGTCGAGAAAACCGGCAATCGCCTGGCGGTGGCCGGTGAAGCCTTCTCCCGCCAGGAGTCCGGCGTTGCCCTGCGCAAGGGCAACCCGCAGCTGCTCGCCGCCATTAACGAAGCCATAGCCAAGCTGCGCGCCGACGGCACGCTCAAAGAGCTATCGGAGAAGTGGTTCGGGGCTGACGTCACGCAATGATCGAGGGCAGCCTGCAGCTGGTCCTGGACTCCCTGCCCTTCCTGCTCAAGGGCGCGTGGTGGACCGTGGTCCTGAGCCTGGGTGGGATGTTCTTCGGCCTGCTGCTGGGCTTCGGTCTGGCGCTGCTGCGGCTGTACGCGTTCTGGCCGCTGCAGTGGCTGGCGAGGGTCTATGTCTCGTTCTTCCGCGGCACGCCGCTGCTGGTGCAGCTGTTCATGATCTATTACGGACTGCCGCAACTGGGCATCCAGCTCGACCCGCTGCCGGCGGCGCTGATCGGTTTCTCGCTGAACATGGCGGCCTACACCGCGGAGATTCTGCGCGCCGCCATCGCCTCCATCGACCGTGGCCAGTGGGAGGCGGCAGCCAGCATCGGCATGGGCCGCGCGCAGACCCTGTACCGGGCCATCCTGCCGCAGGCCGCACGCACCGCCCTGCCCCCGCTGGGCAACAGCTTCATCTCGCTGGTCAAGGACACCGCCTTGGCTGCCACCATCCAGGTGCCGGAGCTGTTCCGCCAGGCGCAGCTGATCACTGCGCGCACGTTCGAGATCTTCACCATGTACCTGGCCGCTGCGCTCATCTACTGGTTGCTGGCCAGCGTGCTGGCGTACTTCCAGGGACGCCTGGAACACAGGGTCAACCGCCACGAGCAGGACGCCTGATGATCACCGTGCGCAACCTGAGAAAATCCTTCAATGGCCAGGAGGTGCTCAAGGGCATCGACCTGGACATCGCCCCCGGCGAGGTGCTGGCGATCATCGGCCCCAGCGGTTCGGGCAAGACCACTTTGCTGCGCTGCCTCAACCTGCTGGAGCAACCCAGCGGCGGGCAGATCTGCGTGGGTGAGATCCACATCGACGCAGACCGGCCGCTCAAGGCACAGCAGGGGCTGATCCGCGAGCTGCGCCAGCACGTCGGCTTCGTGTTCCAGAACTTCAACCTGTTCCCCCATCGGACCGCCCTCGAGAACGTCATCGAAGGCCCAGTGCAGGTGAAGAAGGAGCCTCGCGGCAAGGCCATCGAGCGCGGCCGGGCACTGCTGGCCAAGGTCGGCCTGGAGGGCAAGGAAGATGCGTATCCCAGGCGCCTCTCCGGCGGTCAGCAGCAGCGCGTGGCGATTGCCCGCGCGCTCGCGATGCAGCCCGACGTGATCCTGTTCGACGAGCCGACCTCGGCGCTGGATCCGGAACTGGTCGGCGAGGTGCTTGCCACCATCCGCGGTCTGGCCGAGGAAAGGCGCACCATGGTCATCGTCACTCATGAGATGAGCTTTGCCCGCGACGTGGCCGACAGGGCAATCTTCATCGACGGCGGCGTCATCGTTGAACAGGGTGACGCCAGGCAGCTGCTCAGTGCACCGCAGCACGAACGCACGCGACAGTTTTTGAGCAAGTTCATTGGCGGCAACCACGTGAACTAGATCGCCCGATTGCCAGTGCCTTCGCCGCTTTGCGATCGGCTTGCCCGGTCTGGTTCATCTTCTGCCATCTCTCGTCTGGGATCATCTTTCCGGGTACTCCGCTGAGCCATCGGCGCGACTCGGCTGGAATGCCCTTTTCCCTTCAACGCCGCCTCGATCGTAGCAATGCCGATTTTGCGCATGAGAAAAAGCTGAAGCGAATTGTGTAGCTCGCCAGAATCTTGTCGCTCATGTTGACAGGACGAAGTTCGGTAGAACGAACTGGCCGAGCTCTTCGATAACCTCGCTCGCGGGGCGCTGGCCGTATTTCAGATTGACGATCACATGGTTAACCCCGATCTCCTGCAAACTTTCCAGCAACGAGATCAGGTGATATCGCCCTAGTTGATAGCCCAGGTGGATCGGGCGGGGTGGTGTCTGCGGATTATCTGCCAGATCGATGTATAGCGACTGGGTGAAGGGTTTGAACAGCTCACCACATTCGGCACGAACCGCAGTGCGCCAGCTCTCGACAATCAGTTGCTGAGTCTTCGGTGCGCGCGGATAACTGATCCAGCCATGACTGTAGCGGGCGATCCATTCCAGCGTCTGGCGGCTATGGCCGGTGACAAAGAAAGGAATTTCCGCCGTGGTCGGCTTGGGAATCAGATCCGCGCCCTCAAGCGCCCCTCCGGACCAGGTCAAAGGCACGAAACTGCTGCGCTGAACCTCGCGAAATACCTGAAGGTATTCGCGGAACAGGCTGTCGCGTTGTTCCGGGTCGACACCGAATGCGGGGAACTCCACCGGCCGGTCACCAGAAGCCACACCGAGTAACAGGCGGCCACCGCTGAGCTGATCGACACTGGTTGCAGCCTTGGCGGTATGCAGGGGATTGCGGATTGGCAGGATGATCGAGGCGGTACCCAGCGCAATCGTGCGTGTGTGTGCGGCCATGAAACCCAGGCAGACCCAGGGATCGAAGACCTGACCCGAATCGCCGAAACTGGGGTCGCGTAGCGGCACGTCGCGAAACCAGAGAGCAGAAAAACCCAGCTTGTCGGCACGTTGGGCCAGTCTCGCCTGGTCGAGCATGCTCGGCGTATCACCGGCAAAGGCTTCGAGGGGGAAGAAAAGACCCAGGGTCAGGCGGCCTTGGCGGTATGTGCGCTGAAAGCCAGGTTGTTGCTGATAGGGAATGGAATTCGGAGTGAACATGCGCCCTCCTACCTATTTCAAAAGATGTAGAGGAGCTGAGAGAAATCCTTGCAAGCGGATATCAAATCAGCGTTATCAAGGCCACCTGGAACTCCGCGCAGGGCGTTTGTGATAGTCCGGGGGCGATGCGTTGCGAGGTCACCAGCTACCCCTGCTGCAAGGCAGCGATCCAGAGCGAGACGGTCGACGGCGACAGCCCCATACGATCCCGAATGAATGCTCACTGGGCGTCCCGCGCTTCTTGGTTCGGCGGTTCGATACGCTCGATGTTTCCCAGTACCAATGCTCGCCCGGCAAACAGACCACCCGCTGTCTCCAGGGCAAAACGCTCGGCATCGCGCATGCGCACTGCCTCGGTCACCGCGTCGGCTTCGTGCTCAGACGCTCCCAGGGTCAGCACGGCCTGACGTCCGAGCAGCAGGGCCGACTCAAAGGTTTCCCGCACTATGTAGTCGGCATCGTGCTTGACCAGCTCCAGCGCGTGTTCGCGGTCAAAGGCACGCACCAGCAACTTCACCTGCGGGCAGTAGTTCCGCGTACTTTCGACGATGCGTGTCGCGGCTTTTTTGTCATTTACACAAACGATGATGGTGCGGGCGTTATGGGCGCCGGCAGCATGCAATATTTCATGGCGGGCACCATCACCGTAATAGGCCTTGAAACCATAGGGCTCCACGGCGCGGATCACCTCCGGATCTATTTCGATAATGGAAAGTTTCGCTCCCTGAGCGAGCGGTGCCTGGCAGGCAATCTGGCCCACGCGGCCAAAGCCGATGATGAGTACATTGCCTTGCAGATTATGTGCGGGCTCCACGCCGTCCATCGAAACGCTTTGCGCGCGCGCAAACCGCCTGTATAGCAATAAGGTGACCGGCGTAACGGCCATGGAGAGCACCACGATAGCCGTCATATTGGCGTTGATTTCGGGACTGATGACTCTGAGCTTGAGCGCCTCGGCAAACAACACAAAAGCAAATTCGCCACCCTGCGCCATAAGCACGGCGCGATCCAGCGCGTCGCCATGGGAGCTATTCGCGAGGCGCGCGACCGCATAAATACACAGCGCCTTGACCAGCATCAGCGCCAGCAGACCAGAGGTGATGAGCATCCAGTTCGTGGCCACCACTTGCAGATCCAACGCCATGCCGACGCCAAGAAAAAACAGCCCCAGCAGCAGACCGCGAAACGGCTCTATGTCGGCCTCCAACTGGTGGCGGAAGGTGGATTCCGACAGCAGCACGCCGGCAACGAACGCCCCCATCGCCATTGAAAGCCCGCCGATTTCCATCAGCAGCGCTGCGCCCAGCACCACTAGTAGCGCGGCGGCGGTCATCACCTCGCGCGCTTTGGCTTGAGCCAATACTCGAAACAAGGGATTGAGCAGCCACAATCCGATGGCAGCCAGCGCGCCCAAAGACAGGGCGGCGATACCTATGCGCTGCCAAAGAGGTGAAGTGGGTTCATGCACCACTTCAGTGGGCGCCAGAAAAGCCACCACTGCCAGTAACGGCACGATCAACAAGTCTTCAAACAGCAAGATGGACACGATGCGCTGCCCCCTCGGCTCGGTTATGTCACCGCGCTCCGAGAGGACTTGCATAACCAAGGCCGTGGATGTGAGTACGAAACCGGCCGCGCACACAAACGACACCTGCCAGGGGAAACCAAAGGCCATGCCGACGAAGGTGAGCAGAAAAGCACAGACCACCACCTGCAGGCTGCCCAGCCCAAAGATCTGCCCGCGCAATTCCCATAGATGCGAGGGTTTCAGCTCCAGTCCAATCACAAAAAGAAACATCACCACACCCAACTCGCCCACCTGAATGATGGTGTGGGGGTCATGGATCAGTTGCAGTCCGAAGGGACCGATCATCATTCCCGCCGCCAGGTAACCCAGCACCGAGCCGAACCCGATGCGTTTGAGCAGCGGCACTGCCACCACGGCGGCGGCAAGCAACGTAATGACACTCAATAATTGTCCTGCGTTGCCTTCAGCGGTCATAGCCTTGACCCTCAGCCCATATCAGGAGCGGTTACAGGTAAACGTTCGTACACCCTCGATTTTGGGTGCTTCACCCGACCGGATGGCACGTGCGCCGTACAACTTCAGCGTCGGCGCTGCAGCTGCCGCCGGTTCGAATAACAAGGCAAGTAGGCTTGCTCCCGGGGCGATCCATAGCCCCCTTTCGCCGAGTAAAAGGCCGCCGGCGAGTGCGGCGATACCGATCGAAGTCCAAACCGGCAGTGCTGTCTTCAGGCGGTCGCTCAAGCGATGCCGTAGCCAGACTCGACGTTTGTGGCCTGGGCCACCCGCTGGCAGCCGTGGCGTCCTAGACGATTCGGTCATCGCGCTCACGCAACAGCCAATAGGTCAGCCCCAGGGCCAGAGTGGCGCCGGCCAATGCGGCGACTTTGGCCGGGCCGACATCGGGATCGAGAATCACGAACTTGCGGGACAGGGCAATCAACCCGATCAGGATGACCGTCTTGACCTGAATGATGCTGTCACGGCGCAAGGCCACGCGCACGATGGAGTGCTTGAATTCCATCGCGATCAGAAGCGTCATGATCATGCCGAACACACTCTGGAAGATCTTGTGGTCGAGCGGATTGAATGCATCGATGATCAGCAGGCTGAAGACAATCTGAATCAGCTGCACCAGGGACACCAGGATAATCACCGCGATCACCGCTGAAAGGATGATGGCGACGGCCTGCTCGAAGCGTTCGTAAAACGTCATCACCGCCCAGTCACGGCGGAGTCGTTCAAGTGTCGTCCCGGTCTGATTGCTGTTCATGCGCCACTCCTTCAGAAACAGGCCACTCCTAAAAAATCGCGGTCGCTACGCCTCTTGCGCCAGTCCAGGCCTTCGTCCATGCCGAAGCACGTGGTCATTTGGCGGGCGATATCGGCAGACCAACAGGTCGTCACGACAGGATGCGGCGCGTACTCCCCCACGCGCACGCAGGGACGCCGCACCTGGATGGACGGGCTGCCCGTCTCCCATTTTCAGGATTAGGGCAGCCCCGTGCTTCATGCCTTGCCACTTTCGGACTTCTTCTTGCGCGTTCCCTTGCTCGACTCCCTGGGCGGGCCCGGCGGTTGCGCAGATCCAGAGGGTGCTTCGGCGCTGGTCGGAGCGGGTTGCTTGCGGTCGAACGCGACCCGCTCCGCCTTGTCGTCCCAACGTGCATAGGCGTGATCGCCCTTGCCGATGCCACCGCCGAGCATCTCGCGCGCCAGTGCCGTTTCCAACTCGCTGCGAATCAGTCGCTTGAGCTCGCGAGCGCCGAATTCGGGCTTGTAGCCTTCTTCCGCGAAGTGATCGACCAGCGTCCCATCGAACGTCAGCGTTACGCCCTGGCTTGCGGCACTGCGGGCCACGCGATCGAGTTGCAGGCCGACGATGTGGCGGATCTCCTCCCTGCCCAACGCATGGAAGACGATGAGCTCGTCGATGCGGTTGAGGAATTCGGGGCGGAAGTGCCCGCGCAGCACGTCCATCACCTCTGCCTTGGTCTTCTCGTACTCCTCGCCGGCCGCTCCGCGCGCCTTCAGCCGGCGCTGAATGATGTCGGAGCCTAGGTTGGAGGTGGCGATGATGATGGTGTTGGTGAAGTCCACCACGCGACCCTTGCCGTCGGTAAGTCGCCCGTCGTCGAACACCTGTAGCAGGATGTTGTAGACATCGGGGTGGGCCTTCTCGATCTCGTCGAGCAGCAGCACGCTGTAGGGCTTGCGACGGACCTTCTCCGTGAGCTGGCCGCCTTCGTCATAGCCGACGTAGCCCGGCGGAGCGCCCACCAGCCGCGCCACGGTATGACGCTCGCCGTACTCCGACATGTCGATGCGCAACAGGGCGCCCTCGTTGCCGTAGACGGACTCGGCCAGCGCCTTGGCGAGTTCGGTCTTGCCGACGCCGGTGGGACCCAGGAACAGGAACGTGGCCACGGGCTTGCTGCCTTCGCGCAGACCCGCGCGCGACAGCCGCACCGCATCCGCCACCGCGTACCGCCTCGTCCTGCCCCACCAGGCGCTCGTGCAGACGCTCCTCCAGGTGCAGCAGCTTCTCGCGCTCCTCCACCGTCAGCTCATTGAGCGGGATGCCGGTCAGACGCGAGACGATCTGGGCCACGTGTTCCGCCTTGACTTCGGCGCTGCCCGAGCCCCGCTCGCGCTCCCAGTCCTCGACCTGCGTCTTGAGTTCGGCATCCTTGGTTTCGATGCGTTTACCGACCTCCGCCGCATTGTCGTATTGCTTGCGGGAGGCCAGGTAGTCCTGCTCCCGGCGCAACTGGTGCAGCTCGGCCTCCAACTCCTGCACCGCCACGGGGCGGGCCGTCGCCGACAGCTTCACGCGGGCGGCAGCCTGATCGAGCAGATCGATGGCCTTGTCCGGCAAAAAGCGCGCAGTGACGTAGCGATCGGACAGCTCGGCGGCCGCGATGATCGCGTCCTCGGTGATGCTGACCTTGTGGTGCGCTTCGAAGGTATCGCGCAGGCCGCGCAGGATCATGATGGTCTGCGCCACCGTTGGCTCGGGCACCATGACCGGCTGGAAGCGCCGCTCCAGCGCGGCGTCCTTCTCTATGTACTTCTGGTACTCGTTGAGCGTCGTCGCGCCGATCAGGTTCAGCTCACCGCGCGCCATCATCGGCTTGAAGACGTTGGCCACATCCAACCCGCCTTCGCCGCCGCCCTGGCCGGCACCTACGATGGTGTGCACCTCGTCGATGAAGAGGATCATCTCGCCCTGGTGCTCGGAGATCTCCTTCAGCACCTTCTGCACCCGCTCCTCGAACTCGCCACGGTACTTCGCGCCGGCCACCATGGAATTGATGTTCAGCTCCACCAGGCGCTTGTCGCGCAGCGTCTCGGGCACCTCGCCGGCCACCATGCGCTGCGCCAACCCCTCGACGATGGCGGTCTTGCCCACGCCAGGCTCGCCGATCAATACGGGGTTGTTCTTCTTGCGCCGCGCCAGCACCTCGATGGTGGTTTCGATTTCCTGCGCGCGGCCGATTACCGGATCCAGCTTGCCCGCATGGGCCATCTTGGTGAGATCGCGCGAATACTTGTCGAGCTCCGGCGTATTGGTCGGCGTCTCGGCGCGGCCATCCTCCGCACCTTTGCCGACCACCTTGTTTACCTGCTGGCGCAGGGCCTGCGGCGTGAGGCCATAGCGGCGCAGCAAGTTGGCGGCCAGCCCCTCGCCCTCTTCGGCCAGACCGATCAGGAAGTGTTCGGGCCCGACGTAGGAATGTCCTAATTCATTGGAAGCGACGAAAGCGCGACTGAGCGCATCCTTCACCCGCGGCGACACGCCGATCTCGCCTTCGAACGGCTTATCGCCGCGCTTGGCTTCGGCTTCGATCTGGCGTTTGAGGTCATCGACCTTGATCTTGAACTGGCTCAGGATGGTCTTGATCACATCGCTGTCGGCCAGCGCCAGCAGCAGGTGTTCCGTATCGACTTCGGAGCGACCGAAGTCCGCGGCATGCTTGGCGGCTTCCTGCAACAGCGCCTCGGAGTGCTCGCTGATGCGGCTGGCCAACCCGCTACCGCGACGGCGCGGCATGCCAGATGCTGTGGAGGCTGGTTCGCCAAACGGCGCATCGTCCACTTCATCGGCAGCGGCTGCAGCCGGTGCCGACTCTTCTCCGATGCGGAAGAAATCGCTGCCGAGAAAATCTTCGAACAGGCCGCTGCGCGAGCCGAAAAGGGCTTCCAGCGGGGAAATGGCGCGCTTTTGCTGGCGCACCAGTTGGCGGTAGTGATCGTCACACAACAGCATGGTGGTGAGGCGACCATTGAGATTGGCTTCCACCCGCGCCGTGGCGGGTTGGCCGCAGATTTGACATTGCTTCCTGGCCATGCGGACGCTCCTTGGTCATTGAGATGACGAGGGCCGCAGGCCGCGGCGCCTCGTTTCCTGGTGGACCTCGTGGCGACCGCAATGGAAATATCCGACTCAGCTTCAATCGGAATCGAACGGCCGTGCTTCGGTGCACTTGCTTCGCGCTTCGAATCCTGGTTGGTATCGTCGGGCAGGTTCAGTGCACACTGGAAACTGCCGTAGGGAAGTTCGACACGAGAAAAGCCGCTTCGCTCTTCTCTTGCTCCTGGCGCTTTCACCTCGCACCATCGGCACGTCGTTGTCGGGCGTGATCTGGATGTCCTTTTCCTCGACATCGAGACCGTCGAGGGAAATCCTGCTGCTTACCGGTTTCCTGAATATCCAACGCCAGCTTCAGCATGCCTAGCCAATCGAACGGCAAGCGCGGCATGACAAGCGCCGGAAAACCAAATTCAGCCAAGCCCAAGGGGTTTTTTACAGTACTTTACAAACTCTGCGCCGGAACTGCTAAAAGTCAAGAAATATCTGGGCTTCGTACGGCGAATGCCGAGTGCGATCAGGCACAGGGGTAGCAGTCGAAGAGGCATTCGATGAGTGTGATTCTGATTCTCAGCTGCATAATTGCGAGAGCGTTAGGTGGCAGGGTACGTGGCAAACATCTAGAACCGAGATCGTAAACGCGATGCGTGAATCGGCAATAGCACGCCTATACCGCCCCCATCGACCTCTCCCGCCGTTCTCAAGACGGTAACAATGCCCGCCTATTCTGATGCGGGTCAATTTGGCGCTGCAAAACCCCGCTACGGTTAGGAGTTAGATCCTTATCCACAGAAGCTGTGGATAAGACTGTGAGCAAATTTTGGATGGCTGGCGCAAACGCCCGTCTGGCGCGGATCGCAAACAGATCGGCGAGATTTTGTTCAGCTCGCCTTACCCCTTATAAATCAGTCACTTATCGAGCTGCGCCAACGCGTCGCATCAGCCGGTTAGGCAGCCGCGCCGAAGTGGTAGCCATATGTGCATAATTGTTCTTGTCAACAGCTTTTTAAGACGGATTTTGGTCGTTCTGCCGTTTCGCGATCTACGGCAGCCTGGCGAATCGAGCGATAGGGGCGAAAAGATAGCTTGGCCCCTAGTCGTGTCCCACTACTCGCAACAGCTCCATTATCTCGGCATCCTCGACACCCTACGACATGCAGTTTCAGCGAGCGAGCCATATCCACGATGGTGCACGTGAAGAATACCGGTCAACGTCTCCCGCAATTCCCGTCACGACCGGTCCAGCTTGACGACGTCGATGGGGGATCGGCGAGATAGGACCGGCGCCGCGTAGCCGGTACCGAAGTCGTCGCCCGCACGCCGGACGCCTTGCGCCTGCGCCTTCCGTTACCGGGCGGGATGCCTTGGCGTCGTCTATCAGGGCGCCCTCGGTCACTTCGAGTTCCAACCAGCTTGCGTGGAAACCGGTGCGCGCCTGCGCAGGCTGGGGTCAGCTCTACCAACGCTGAAGTACGCAATTGCAGCGGCAACAGTTTACCGACCGCGCCAGAGCCCTTCCCTGCTTGGGGTTGCGAGCCGATGTTCGCGCTAAGCATAAGGTCCGCGGCGGTATGCCCCTCTCGGGGAAAAGGCGGATCCCGATCAAGGCGCCCGAGTGAGAGGTATTGGAACCGTCGACCAGCGGGGGCCTCGATGCAGGGCGATCAGGCCCATTCTAGTTCCAAGGCGGTGCTGCGGGCCAAGATCACGGACTCGTCGCCGCCGAAACGCGCGACCAAGTTCCCGCGGGCGGCACGGCGGTAATTCGCTGGGCAGCTTGGTATAGATCGAATCCCCAGCAAAACCCGAGAAAAGAGGGTTCCCATGTCGAGCCCATTGCCTAAATCACCGACTCATTAACGTCAGCGGCAGACGGTACAAACCCTGTGTTACATTGCCCGCTTTATTTCATAGTCAGGTTTAACGTTACGCCTGGTTACTCTGAGCGACCTGACATGTCCGCTATCGCAACGGGAAACGAAAAATGTGCCGGTTCGAAGCATTCCTGCGTCGGCCAAATCGTACATCCGGCGCACTTGTAGCCAGGCCCCGAGACAAATTCCCCAACGCCCTCATTCACCAGGCAGATTGACGTGAAAGCACTTGAGCGCTTGGAAAGCGGTATAGATGGTCTAGACGCCATTACCCACGGCGGTTTCGTCGCCGGGGCCGCTTATTTAATTCAAGGACGACCGGGTTCGGGCAAGACCATCTTCGCTAACCAGGTCGCCTTCCATCACACGGCCCAAGGCGGAAAAGTCATTTTCGCCTCGCTCCTTTCAGAGCCGCACGACCGCCTCTTCCAGTACCTGTCGACGCTCAGTTTCTTCAACTCAGCCGAGATAGGCGCAGGCATGCTGTACGTCAGCGCCTTCGACACACTCGAGAACGAGGGGCTCGACGAGGTCCTGAAGCTGCTTCGCCGCGAGATCATCCGGCACAAGGCCACCCTTCTGGTCCTCGACGGGCTGATGAACGTCCGTAGCCGCTCGGACACCCCACTGAACACGAAGAAGTTTGTCGCCGAGCTTCAGGTACACGCCAGTTTTGCCGGTTGCACCACGCTGCTTTTGACCAGTGCAGAGATTGATCATGGCAGCCCGGAGCTGACGATGGTTGATGGCGTGTTCTCCCTCAAGGAAGAACGGGTCGGCATGCGCTCCTATCGCCGGCTCGGCGTGCACAAGTACCGGGGCTCGGACTATGTTTCCGGGGAGCACGAGTACGAGATCACTAGCAATGGAATTGCCATTTATCCTCGAATCGAAGCACTGTTGAGCCAGCCAACTGCCCCACTCTCACTCGGCGAGCGAATGCTACCAACCGGCATTGGGGGCCTGGATGAAGCCTTGGGTGGCGGGTTCATCGAGCGCAGCGCAACGCTGGTCATTGGTCCCTCCGGTGCAGGCAAGACGACTTTTGCGCTCAATTTCCTTGCCGGCGCGGCACCGGACGAACATGGGGCTTTCTTCGGTTTCGTCGAGTCGCCCGAACAACTGCTCAGGAAATCAGGTCAGCTTGAGCTCGGGCTTGAAAAGCCGGTTGAGCAAGGGCGTCTCGACTTTCACTGGCAACCAACGACACAGTTCATTCCTGATCGGATGGCGTTGGATATGCTCGCCCGGATCAGACACAAGCAGCTTTCTCGCATCGTAATTGACACATTGGCCGCGCTAACACGCCCCAGCTTGCAGCAAGGCCGACAATTGGAATTCGTCAGCGCTCTGGTGAACGAGGCGCGCGCACTGGGTACCACGATGGTGGCAACGTGGGAGCTCAATTTCTTCGCTGCGAATGCCCCCGTGGCGCCTCCGGCAGAGCTTTGCAGCCTGTTCGATAACGTCATTCTGGCCGGCTTCACCGAGGGGCCAGGCACCAGCGAGCCAACTCTGAGGATCATAAAACGCCGCAACGGCCCCTATGAGCGCACCACGCTGTCCGCCCAGATCGGACTGGGTGGTTACTCATTGACGTCGAACGGCACACACACACCGCAAGATCGCTAGCGGTCGATAAGGTTTTATCCATGACAACGGTCTTGGTAGTCGATGATGAATACTTGATTGTCGAGGTCCTGACCCTTGCGCTTGAAGACGTAGGCTTCATGGTCACGCAAGCAAGCAATGGCAAGAAGGCACTGGACGCCTTGCATCGCGAAGGACTATCGCTGGTTGTATGCGATTTCATGATGCCTTTGATGAATGGCTTGGAGCTGGCCGAGGAGATTCGCCGACACGCTGAGTGGTCACATATTCCGATCGTGCTCATGAGCGGCGGCCACGCTGGGCTGGCCAGCCAGGCCCCAGGACTTTTCGATCATATTCTGCAAAAACCCTTCGATGTCACCAAGTTCATCGACATCGTGATCGACCTGATTGGGGAACCCAAGTCCGGGGCACCGGCCGGCGGCTCAGACAGCCGACGCTGATCTCCGCTGTGATCGGATAGCTGCCGCTCAAGATCAGTTGCCAAGTGGTGGCTCAGGCTCAAGCCAGCTCAATGCGATTTCGGCCATTGGACTTTGCGCAATAATCGCCTCGTCCGTCCGCCGGAACGTGCGTTCCGCGCCTTCGTCTTCGCGCCTGAGCACCATCCCACGCTGGCCGTGACGCCAATGGCATTCGAGCCGCATACGAATGGCCCATCGAGCAAGACGCTATGAGTTCGAACTCGATCTGCCAAGACCTGCGGTTCTTCGGCGCGATTGACCAGCAGAGTCACGGCGAACTATGAGACGCACGCGGCTGAACCTTTTCATCGAGCCCGAACACGCCGGTCGTCTCGACGAGCTCGCACCCAAGAAGGTGTATCGAACGCCTCCCTCGTCGCCGCGGCACTGGCCCGCTGTCTGAGCAGCGCTTCAACCGAGCAGCACCAACGGGTTTGCGTCGATCCGCGTGTATGACCTTAAGTACACGTTCGGTCGCAGGCTTCGCGCCGTCGGCGTGACGGAGGAAGACAGGAAGGACCTGTTGGGCCACAAAAAAAGGCAGCATCACCAGCCACTCCTGGAGGCCGAACTGGGCAAGCTGATCGATGAGGCCAACAAGATATCGGCAACGGATTCGAGGGGACCGGCGCTGACGATACTGAGGAGGAAGGCAGGATGAAAAGTCCCGCAAAAGTCCCTGAAACGAAAAAGACCAGCTCATCTCTGAACTGGCCTAAGTCGTGGAGTTATTTGGTCGGGACGGAGTGATTCGAACACTCTACCCCTTGCACCCCATGCGGGTTATCGAACACCTATCGTCTTGTTTTTAAAAACTTTTTTAACGGCGTCCTACTGCAATCAACGCCCTACGATGTTCAACGATGCTCAACGGGTCCCCGCAAGACTCCCACCACAGGATCTGCTCCCAGCCGAGCCCTCTACTTCTATTTACACGCAGTGTGTGAAGCCTGCCCTGAGCCCTTGCGACCGCTAGTCGCCGATTTCTTAACTAATCGGTCAACAAGCCGATAGCGCACCATTGCCGTGCACCGCTTCGGACAGGCTGTCTCAAGGTTCAGGATCCATGCTCTCTTTGCGTACCATCAAAGCTCGTTACACAGCCGCCTTCATCGGCTTCGTTCTTCTGGTCATGCTGCTCACGATGCTGGGCATCAAGCGCTTCGTTACCCCACAGCTTATGGAGGCAGGCGAAACCATCGTCATGTCGCAGGTCACCGAGATCGGCGAACACATCTCGATGGAACTGGCCCGTGTCGAGGCGCAGGCACGCAGTATCACCCAGACGGTGCCGATGCTCGCCAGTGACGAGATCGATCGAGTCCTGCCGGGTCTCGTGGACCAGTACGGCGACATCAAGGTTTTCGGTGGTGGGATCTGGCCACTTCCCGAGGTCCGCACGCCGGGTCGCGCCAAGCACAGCACCTTCTATCACCGCAATGCGTCCGGGAAACTGATCGTCAATACCCACTGGAACTCGGCCGAATCGCGCAACTACTTCGAGGAGCCCTGGCATAAGGGGGGCCTGCAGGCGCCGCGCGGCAAATGTGTCTGGGCCGCGGCCTACCAGGATGACGCCAGTGCCGAGCCGCGCACGAACTGCGCCATGACCATCTATAAGGACGGCACGCCCTGGGGCGTCTCGACTATCGACCTGACCCTAGGCTTCTTCAACCGTCTGGTGGCCGAGAAGCAGGACGAGATCGGCGGCGAGGTCATGATCGTCGAGGCCGACGGCAAGATCCTCAGCAACCAGCCGCAGCTTGGCTCGGACATGGTGCTGCGCAACGTGTCGGAACTGGCCAGCCAATCGCCGTTCATCGCGGCGGTGCAAAAGGCTCTCACCAGCCCGACGCAAGCCTTGCGCCGCGACCTGTACACCAGCAAGGCCGGCGACGCGTTCAGTTTCTTCATTGAGCCAATCGAAGGTACGCCGTGGTTCCTCGCCGCAGCCCTGCCGACTGCCAAACTCGAGGAACGAAGCGATGAGATGCTCGGGACGCTCGCCTTCCTGCAGATCCCCATGGTGATTGTCCTGCTTGCGCTGATGCTGGTTGCGATCAGCCAGCTAATGAAGCGACTTACGGTCCTGAAGATAAACATCGATTCCCTGTCCGCGGGCGACGCCGACCTGACCAAACGTATCGATATCAAGGGCGAGGACGAAGTCGACCAGGTAGGCCGCTCAGTCAACGGTTTCATCGGCTACTTGCAGAAGATGATGATCGATGTAAGCGATGCCACCACCCAGATCCAATCCGAGATCGCCCAGCTCAAGCAGCTATCGCGTTCGACCAATGAAGCGCTGAGCCGGCACGCTTCGGAAACGGACCAGGCCGTCACGGCCATCAACGAGATGAGCTCGACGGCTGAATCGGTTGCCCAGAGCGCCAGCGACACGGCGACCTTCACCCAGACGGCCAATCACAACGCAGTCTCCTCCAAGCTGGTGGTCGACGATGCATCGACCAGCGTACGCTCCCTTGTTAGCGAGGTGGAAAGCGCAACGGCGAAAGTGCAGGCGATGCAAGCCGACGCCCAGCGCATCAACGACGTATTGGGCGTCATCGGGGACATCGCGGGGCAGACCAACCTGCTTGCGCTGAATGCGGCCATCGAGGCGGCCCGAGCCGGCGAACAGGGACGTGGCTTCGCGGTCGTCGCCGACGAGGTTCGCGCGCTTGCAGCGCGCACCCAGCAGAGCACGTCCGAAATCAATGAAACGCTGCAACGACTGAAGGATGCGGTCGGTTCCGCCGTGCAGGCGATGGAACAGACCAAGGCCAGCTGCCAGGCGACCGCGGACAAAACCGCTCAGGTCACCGTTGGCCTTGATGAGATGACCAGTTCGGTCGTTCACATCAATGACCTGAGCACCCAGATCGCCACCGCAGCCGAAGAGCAGAGCGCCGTCGCCGAGGAGATCAACCGGAACATGGTCGCCGTGAGGCATGTTGTCGACGAGCTGGTCGAGAGCGGTGTGAGCGTCGACCGAAGCACCGAGTCCCTGCTTGGCACCAATGCCCGGCTGACGGCCCTGGTCAATCGATTCAGGGTGCGCTGATAGAGCGATCGCAAAAAAGGCCCCCGCTGGGGCCTTTCTGCAGGCAATTTACTACGACAGGGAGTTGCCCCCAACTCGCGCTTCTGCGTTCTAGCCTTGCAGCAGCCGCCGCATCCAGTCCAGCAGCACCGTTGGAAGCAGTTCCGCACGCGGCAGCAGTGCGTAGCGGCTCGCGCCGAAGATGCGAGGTAGGTAAGCACCGGCCTGGCGGTCGATCGTCAAGCAGAACGGCGACACGCCTTGCAGTGAGGCCTCGATCACCGCCTGCCGGCTGTCCTCGACGCCGTAGCGCCCGCCATAGGCATCGTCGTCACTGGGCTTGCCATCGGACAGCATGAGCAACAACCGATGCCCCGCCTGCTGCGTCATCAGGCTGGCGGTGGCGTGCCGGATGGCAGCACCACAGCGCGTGAAGTGCTCGGGTTCAAGTGCTGCAATCCGCAAGGCCACCGCTTCGTCGAATGCCTCATCGAAGTCCTTGACCCGACGCACGACCACACCCTCGCGACCCTGTCCGGAAAATGCCTGCACGGCGTAGGGCACCGCGAGGCTCTGCAGGGCAATGCAAACCAGCAGCAGTGCTTCGCGCTCAACATCGATTACCCGCCGGCCAGCCGCGATCCAGCTATCGGTCGACCCGCTGATATCGATCAGCAAGAGAATCGCCTGGTCTCGCTGTGCTGCCCGCTGCAGTCGATAAAGGCGGTCACCCAAGCCATGGCCGGCACGCTGGTCGGCGGCCGCCTCGACGTAGGCATCTAGATCGAGCTCATCGCCATCGGGCTGTTTACGCAGCCACAGACGCCGGGCCCGCAGTAGCTCGAAGCGCCGCTTGATACCCTGGATCAGCGCCTGGTGGGTTTCCAAAGTGTGCTCGACCCAGCTGCGACTCCCCTGCCCCGCCTGCCCCTCACGAACGCGCGCGCCCTGAATGACATAGCAGCCGGCGCGATAGTCCCACTCGGGGTAACAGCAGGCGCCACTGCCGGACGTTGCAGCGCCCGGCCCCTCTCTGTACGGACTATCGGGCGGATCGTCGGACAGCAGGACCTCAGCCGGCCGGCCCGGTGAGTTGACCAGGCGCGCCTGCTTCAGCTCGCTGACCAGTTCGCCATACAGCTGTGCATCGTCGTCCTCGTCCCGATCGATCGGCCGCTGCAGGCCCATGGGATCCTCGGCATGCGGGTGTGGCTCGTCGAGCTGCACCATGAGTGGACCCCGCTCGTCCTCGCGCTGCTCATCGTCACCCGCCTTGCGCACCTCGGGCCGTCGCTGCAGGCGGGTGCTACGGGCAGGTTGATCCCTTGACTGCTGCGCGGTCGGGCCCGGTGCCGGCACAACGGGTAGCGGCTCGAGCAGCCCGCCCAGCCACCAATCAACATATAGCGGCTCGCGGATGGCGCTGCCCGGTTCGGGCAACTGCCAGTACTCCAGAAGCTCCTTGGCCAAGCTCAGCGACTCACCGGGCTCTGTCGTGCAGGCGAAGCCAGGTGCTTGCCCGGCCAGCAACCGTCGGGCGCGGGCATCCAGCGACCGCAGCGGTGCGGCGATGGATGCCGAGGGAGGACGCCGCACCAGGCATTCGGCACGCAACGCCGTGATCGCGCCGGCAAATCCGGGTAGCTCGGCCAACACGTGACGCTCGCAGGCGTGCGCCTCGATGAGCCGGTAGAGCGCGCCGGCCAGCGGTTTCAGGTCGCGCCAGCCCACCGACGCACTGCCGCGATGAATGCGCGCCGCCTGCAGCAGCGCCATCGCCTTGTACAGCGTGAACGCACGGTCATGATCGGCAATGCCGAGGCTCTGTGGCAGCCAGATGCTCGCGCCATCGGTTGCCGGCATCGCGTCGCGCTGCATGGGCTGACCACGACCATACCAGCGTGCGAGCCAGGTTAGGCGTGCCGGCGTCTGCGCCACCCGAAGCCGAACACTATGTCCGAGAAAGGCTGATACCAAAAGGTCGAGCCGCTCGCTCACCTGTGCGATTGACAATACAGGTGGCGAGCAAGCCGGTGGCCGATGACGGCGCCACAACCGCTGGGCAAACACGGTGGCATGCCGCGCGGCGTCGGTGATGACCTCTTCGGCCTCGGCCATGGCTATACGAAGGAGCCGTCGACCAGGTCGCGCATTGCACCGACCAGTGACTCGTCATCCGAGAGCGGCGCAACGATGGCCGCCCGGCACGCCTGGCGAACATCGATTCCCTGTGCGCACAGGGCGCCTGCCGCTACCAGCAGGCGGGTGCTGGGCACCTCTACCAGGCCACGGTCGCGCAAGGCGCGCAGGCGGCCAGCAAGGGCTACCAGCGAACGCGCCGTTGCCGCATCCACACCACTCTCGTACTGCACGATCTGCGCTTCTATGTCCGCTTCCGGGAAATCCAGGTCCATCGCCACGAACCGCTGCCGCGTACTGGGCTTGAGGTCCTTGAGCATCCGCTGATAGCCCGGGTTGTAGGAAATCACCAGCTGGAAGCCGGACGGCGCGCTGAGCAGCTCGCCAGTCTTGTCGATCGGCAGCACTCGCCTGTGGTCGGTTAGCGCATGCAGCACCACCACGGTGTCCTGCCTTGCCTCGACGATCTCGTCCAGGTAGCAGATGGCGCCTTCGCGTACCGCCCGGGTCAACGGGCCGTCCTGCCAAGCCGTGCCATCGTGACGGATTAGAAAGCGGCCGATCAGGTCGCTGGCCGACAGGTCGTCATGGCAGGCGATGGTGATCAGAGGGCGCTGCAGGCGCCAGGCCATGTGCTCGACCAAGCGGGTCTTGCCGCAACCCGTCGGCCCCTTGAGCATCACCGCTAAGCCACGGGCATGGCAGTGCTCGAACAGTGTGACCTCGTTGCCGCTGGGCAGGTAGAACGGTGCCGGACTGGCTTGCAGCTGCGCAGCATTTTCAGGAAGGCTCACGTTGAATGAACCTCCGTTCCGCTGACGGCCGGTTCGCTCGCCACCATGCGCGGCGCATGCCGGAAGAAGTCAAAGATGAATAGGGCCACGCCCACGGTGAACAGCGAGGCGGTTGCGATCAGCATGACGAAGTGGATCTGGATCTTAAGCTGTGCATCCAGATAGCCCATTCCCATGATCCGCTCCAGGTAGACCTGCGCAATCCCCGCGGTGGCGAACGACAGCGTCATGCCGAACATGCCGCTGATCTGCAGCCAGAATGCCCAGTAGCCCAAACTGCTGCCCTGCTCGCGCCGTCCCGACGTCAGCGCAGGCAGCGCGTAGGTGATCATCGCCAGGACGATCATCGCGTAGGCGCCGTAGAACGCTGCGTGACCATGCATCGCGGTGATCAGCGTGCCGTGAGTCCACTTGTTGACGCTCGGCCAGGTGTGCGCCAAGCCAAGCAAGCCCGCGCCGAACAGCGAGAACACCGCACTGCCGATTGTCCAGTGCAAGGCCAGGGTGTTGGGGTGGGCAAGTCCCGAACGGCGAATCGCGCCGTAGGCATAGGCGGCCATGCCTACCAGCGCCAGGGGCTCAAGCGCACTGAACAGCCCGCCGATGGGTAGCCAGTAGCTGGGCACGCCAACCCAGTAGTAATGGTGCGCGGTGCCGAGAATACCTGCGATGAAGACCAGCCCGACGATGACGTAAAGCCATTTCTCCATGACCTCGCGATCGGCACCGGACAGGCGGATCAGCAGATAGGCCAGGAAACCACCCATGATCATCATCCACACACCCTCGACCCACAGGTGGATGGTCCACCAGCGGTAGAAGATCGACACCGTGTAGTTCTCGTAATGCAGGAGCGCCGGTAAGTACAGCAGCGCTGCGCTGACGAAGCCAATCATTAGCACGGCCTCGGTGGTGGTGAAGCGCCGAGCCTTGCGAATCGTCATCCCGACGTTATAGAGGAAGATAAGCATGCAGATGACGATCACGATCTTGTGCGGCAGCGGCTGTTCCAGCAGCTTGTTGCCGGTGCCGTAGCGGAACAGGTAGCCGATGATCGCGGTGACGCCCATCAGCGTCCAGAGGATCAGTTGCAGGTAGGCCAGCCTGGTGCTGTGCAGCTCGGCACGTGACTCTTCCGGAATCATCCAGTAAGTGGCGCCCATGAAGCCCGTCAGCACCCACACGATAAGCAGGTTGGTGTGTATGACCTTGGTGACGTCGAACGGCAGGATATACAGCAGCGGATCGGGCCCGATGTACTTGGTCGCCGAGAGCAGACCGAAAACCAGCTGCAGCCCGAACAGCACCATCGCAACGGCGAAATACCAATAGGCGACCGATTGAGACTGATAGCGCATCGTAGTTTCCCCTTGAGCGGTCGTGAGTCGGTCCAGGCAGGGCCTGGCCGTGCAGGTCACTTGAGCGTTTCGAGAAATGCCGTTAGCTGGTCAATCTGTTCCGGCGTCAGGCTCTTGTCGTAACCGGTGGGCATGAAGGACGTCCCGTCCGCCGAGTACATCGCGCCAGGCACGATGTGCGCGCTGGGCGACACGATCGATTCATGGATATAGCCGCGGGCGTCTTTCGCCTGCCCCTGGTAGTCAGGCGACTCCACGATCCGTGCCGCACGTGTGGCGATCCCGGCAAGTGTCGGCCCTGCCATGTCCGCCCCGGGCGCAGTGGAGTGGCAGGCGTTGCAGGCCGGTACGGCCGTGCGGAACACCTTCTCGCCGAGTGCGCGCTCGTCGTCATCGGCCGCCACTGGCCGCGCTCCGGGCGGTGCATCGTCACGACCAGCGCTGCCTTGCGCCAGGGTGTCGGCGCCGGGTACGAAACTGCCGGTCACGAGTATCGGACGAGGTGGCCACCCCTGATTGTCGACCTTGCTCACCCAGTCGAGAAAGGCGATCAGATCGCTGATCTCCTCCTCGGACAGGTCCTGCCTGGGCATCAACCGGCGATGGATCTTCTCGTCGTAGAACTTCGAGGGGTCCCGCATGTAGGCCTTGAGGTAAGGCTCGCCCCGATGCTGGGTGATCTTCGTAAGATCCGGGGCGTAGTAGGCCCCCTCCCCGAACAGCGTGTGGCAGTTGATGCAGTTGTACTTGTGCCATACATCCATGCCGTGTTTGACCTGCGGCGTGATGTTCTGGGCGTTGGTCAGCTCCGGAAATTGGCGGTGGCTGTCGAGGGTGAGCCCGAGAAACACGAGCGCGGCCACCCCAGTTGCTGCTATGGCAAAAAGCCTCGCTTGACGATTGTTCATGGCGCCCCCTCAGACGTTGATGCCGGTCCAGTGTATGAACGTCATCGAGAACGCGTAGAGCATGGCCCCAAACATCAGTAGCAGCACGACGGCACTCAGGAGTTTCAACGGGCGATAAAGCTTGCGAGCCTGCATGGCGCCTCCTCAGGACAGATATCGGTGGGACTCAATGTCCGGAATGCGGGTCGATCGGCTCCGGGCTGGAGAAGATCGACGAGTCGCCCTCGCCGGTCACGGTCAGTACGCCTGCCAGCCCCTTTTCGGCCCGAGAAAGCGCGTGATCGACTAGCGTGTACTTACCTGGGTAATCGGCAACGAACTCGACCATTGTGGCCCCGCCTGCAGGCACCAGCGTTGTCTGCACGTCGGTCAAAGGCGCACTGGTGAGCGACCCCTGGTCGTACACCCGGTCGAAAATCTCCCCGATGACGTGGAAGCTGGAGATAAGGTTCGGCCCACCGACGCCAAAGAAGATGCGCACGCTATCGCCGGCCTTTACCGTCATCTGATGGGTTTTGGTCAGCGCGTCGAGCGCGCCATTGAACATCATGAATTGCGGCGTCTCGCGCAGCAGCATGTCCAGCGAGAACTCATGCAGCCCGCGCTCGCCCCGCGGACTTGCGGTATAGAGCTCGCCCTGCATCACATAGAACTCGTGGTCGACAGGCGCGAGCCCACCCTCGGGCTCCACCAGGATCAGCCCATACATCCCATTGGTGATGTGCTGAGCGACCATCGGCGTTGCGCAGTGATAGACGTACAGCCCTGGTTGGAGCGCCTTGAACGTGAACGAGCGCGTCTGCCCGGGGGCCGCCTGGGTCACGGCTGCGCCGCCGCCGGGGCCGGTCACCGCATGCAGATCGATGGAATGGATGTGGTTGCTGTCGGGCTCGTTCGTCAGGTTCAGCGTGACGGTATCGCCTTCGCGGATACGCATCATCGGCCCGGGCACTGTGCCGTTGAATGTCCAGAAACGGTAACTGCTGCCGTCGCTCAGGCGACCCTCCTCCTCGGTGGTGCGCAGATCGATCGTCAGGTTCTTCGGTTCCCGCTTGCCGACCGGCTCACCCACTTTCGAGGGGTCCATGGTCAGGTCCTTGCCCTGCTGGGCGACTGGGTCGGGGCCATCACCGACGATTAACCGCCCGACCATGCCGGCAGCCTTGTGCCCCGGCAGGCTGCAGTAGTACTCGAAATTCCCGTTGCGCGTCGCCCGAAACACGACGGCCGTCGCTGCGCCTTTGCCGGAAACTTCACTGGAACTGGTATCGAACTCCGGAACGACAATATCATGTACCGCCCCGTCGCCATTGACGAGGTTAATTTGAACTACCGCGCCCTCCGGAACTTTGATATCCGGATTGACCTGGCCACGCGTCGCGCCTGACTCGCTTACATATACAAGCTTGCCGTCGGCGATATCCGTCCTAAGCGTGATCGTCACATCCGGTCGATATGAAACATCGGAAGATGCTTTCTGCGCCCACGTTTGAGGAACGAAAAACAGCGAAACGGTTAATGAAGCAATTGCCAGCAACGAGCGCATCTGCGTGCTCCTCATACCCTTTGAGACGCAGTCTAGACAGAGCGCTTCGCTTTTCCAGAATCCTTCCGATAATAATACGATCAATAAAATTGAATTGAAAATTCAACTTTTCTTGATTAAACGAAGGATTAACTCTGCGGTACGCTGGAATTGACCATGATCAATAAAAAACCCCGATTGATCAGCGCCGAGTCTAATACCTGCGCCCCCAAAACTGCATTTTTTACAGAATTACTTCCGGCCGCTGCCTTTTTGGCAGCCTAAAAATATTTGATTAATCGATGAACGGCAGCAAATAACCCGTTACATCTTGTCGTCACGTCGCAACAGTTCGCAGTCAGCAGGTCTTTCGAAGCGCAGTGCTTTCGCCGACTGCCCCTGTCGACTTTCACCGCTGATGCGGAACGTACGACCTAGCTCGCGGGACTGTGCTCCCGCAGGTCGCTGGATAGTCAATCGAGGCACACCATACCGGGCAGGATCGTCCAGGCTTCTGTCGATTCGCCCCAAGTCCGTCGAGGTAGCCGATCGGACAACTGCCCGGCTGGCAGTGTGCGGGCAACTTGGCGACGGGCGTGCGCGTAATCGAATCGCCGGCTTTCGCGCGGTGATCGGTTCTACCTGGCGCTTCCCTATACCTGAGCGCCGCCCAGACGTCCTCTGCGCGTAGTGAATCCTGGAGGGTTCGGGCTTTGTGGCCACAACCGTCGAACCCAACAATTTCCCCGCCGGTACCCGGCTTCCTCGCGAGGCAAATTGTTCGGTCCTTGCGGTCCTTCTCTGCGTTACGGCTGCAGGCAGTGCGGCCCGCCCTCTCCCACCGACCGGATCACAACGAGGACGCGATAGGCGCGGCCCTCAATCCGAAAGGAGAAACACCATGGCCAACATCGGCACCTTCACCACCCTCAACGACGGCTTCACCGGCACGCTGCATACCCTGACGCTCAAAGCGAAGATCGCTTTCGTGCCCAACGACAAGAGCACAGCCAATGCGCCAGATTATCGAATCCTCTCCTCGGGCGGGGTCGAGATCGGGGCCGCCTGGAAGAAGCTCAGCCAGAACGATCGCCCCTACCTGTCGGTCACGCTCGATGATCCGGCTTTCCCCGCCACCGTATACGCGCGACTCCTGGAGGAATCCGAAGGCTCCCACGTGCTGATGTGGAGCCGAAGCAAGGCCGAGTGACGAGAAGGCGCCCTGGCAATACAGGGCGCCTTTTTGTGAGCCAGTTCCACATGCGCTGGACCATATGCGCTACGGTTTGCGCGGGGTGTAACGACCCCGCACTGCTGGCTCTTTACGGCCTAGTAAAGAGCATTGGGCGCCCGAAGGGGCGCTTTTTTTTGCCCGCGCTTTGGACGACTTCGGTCACAGCCTCTAGTAAGAACAACGTTCAGATCCGCCGAAGCGGGTTCCGCGCAAGCACATGTGGCGTGTGCTGCGCAGAACTAACGGCGGGTAGGCGCATTGCCCATCCGGCCCATCGATCGCAATCTTCAACGACTCGAGCGTCTCACGGCTGCGAGGAACGTCCACATAACAGCAGGCCTCCGATTTCTTGCACGACGACACCTGTGCATCGGGCACCGCCATCCCATTCGCTTCGATCGAAATGCGAGGTTCTTTTCCATTCCAGCAGCCGGCAGACAAGCCTGGACCACGAACGACAATGCTCGTCTTGGCGGGATTGCCAACCTAGTCGCCTGGCAAAATCGGGACGAGGAAGAGCGAATGAGTTGACCCTTCCGCGCTCTTCTGGATTTCCACGGTCACAGTCGAACTGCAGGTTTGCTGCGCCCAAACCATATACGGCGACTCGAAAGTACTGCCGTGAAGCGTTACCGGCTTGTCCACCCTCACCCACTCCCGGTCCCCATCCGCCACCCAATGTCGTCCGGCACGGTAGTCGAGGCATCCGCCCAATGAAACGGCTATGAGCATCAACAGTAGGCCCAGCCGTATCGTCTCGCCCGTTTTCATTGCTGCGGCCTCCGTTCCGTCAGTTTCGCGCGCCAGGCTGGCTTGTTCGTCAGCTGCATTAGGTGCGGCCAATCGAGGTCGGCATTGGCCGATGAGGGGCGCAATGCCTGCGCGCTCAGCTTGCAGCGCTGCCTGTCATATCGTGCCAGAGAGTTGATGGGCGGACTTGCTGTTTCCTTCACCTTGTCACGGTGTGCTCGCCGTCAAGGGCTTCATCCGCGTCGCGTTTTCGCGGCTGGCGCCGGCTTCGCCCCCTGACTGCTTGCGCTGCACCGTGCCGAGTCGGTTCCGGGCAATCTCGCCCGAGCAACCGGAGCACCGACATGTCGAACGTCATTTCTTCCGCCGAATCCATTCTGCTGGTTCGAGACGATGCGGGCCGTTATGTACCGGCATCCCCTGAACAGATCCTCGACGCCGCTCGGCGAGCCATCGACGTGAAGATGAAGCGAGGCGCAGCATTCACGTCGCCGGACATCGTCAAGAACTTCCTGCAGGCCAAGCTTGCTGGCTTCGAACACGAAATGTTCGCTGCCCTTTTCCTGGATAACCGGCATCGGCTGATCGAGTACGTCGAACTGTTTCGCGGCACGGTCGACACGGCCTCGGTGTACCCCCGCGAAGTGGTGAAGGAGGCCCTGCGCCTCAACGCAGCGGCAATAATCTTTTCGCACAATCATCCAAGCGGACATCCCGAGCCTAGCGAAGCGGACAAGGCACTTACCAGACGCCTAAAGCAGGCGCTCGACCTCGTTGATGTGCGCACCCTCGACCATGTGATCGTGGCTGGCCATGCGTCGACGTCGCTGGCCGAGTGCGGGCTCGTCTAATCAACAAGGGGGCGCAAGCCCCCTCTCTCAACGGGTCCAGGCTACGCAGTTGTGAGACGCGGACGCGCCTGCGGGACGGCGGAACTGCTTGCTGCACGCAAGCTCGCGCAGCCGGCGAGAGTCGAGGATCTGAACTTCCCGTCCGTGTGTTTCGAGCACGTCCTCGGCGCGAAGATCGGCAAGGGCTCGGGAGACCGATTCGACCGCGAGTCCAAGATGATTCGCTATCTCGACCCGGGACATGGGTAAATGGAACCGGTTGGCCGCCAGGCGACGCTCGGCCAATGCGCTTGCGTACCAAGCCACGAAGCTCGCCACCCGTGTGTCGGCCCGGGGCGTGGCGAGCTGGAGCCGAGCACAGCGAATGCTGTTCAGCTCCTTGCTAAGAGCACGGCGCAGGAAGCGGACGAGGCCGCCATTGGCTTCGCTCGATTGGAGCAGTAATTCCTTGGGGAACTCACACAAAGCGGTACGCTGCACTGCTCGAGCGCTCGTCTGGTACTCGTCCTCATGAAGTGCTGACGCCCCGACCAGATCACCGCCCAAGCTGAAGAAAAGTATCTGTTGGACCCCATAGTGGTTCGGGCTCGTCGTGCCAATCGTCCCGGACCGAACTACATAAAGGCTGGTTGCCTGTTGGCCTGCTTCGAACAGGATCTGTCCCTTCGCCAACGTCAACGTACGCAACCGAGTTTGATCGGTAGGAAGATCGTCAACGGCAAGCACGGATGGCAGACAGATGCCGGACATGACGCACTGTTGGCACGGGAGAGCGTGACCCGCGGACACGGTGGTCACAAGCGCGTCGGCGCGTTGCGCGTTGTTGTAGTGAAGAACACCGTCCATTCTCCTGGCCAATTCGGAGGCCAAGAGCGTGCCTTACGGGAAGAATCAAAACCAATGAATAGCGTTGCGCTTTAAATGCAATTATTTTGTTCTAGATAAGCTTCGCGTCTTGGTGTAGCAGGACGAGCGAGCAAGCCGACGAAAGACACGCGAATGAAAATACATTTCAGGGACGACACCGCACGAGCCTTTGAGCGCCGCAGGCGACAGTTCAGCCTCGCATCGACGCTCGTTGTGCTGACTGGCTTTGCTGTACTCGCTTACACCACTCATGAAAGCGAGGCGTTCGGCATCGTGGAGGCCGGGGTGGCGTTTGGAATCGGCTTACTGGTGTACCTGTTAAGGGTTTGGCTCTGGCGGTGCCCCACCTGTAGCGCGCCCCTGGAGATGGGTGGCCTGCACGTTTCTGACCTACGCCGATCCCATCGGATCGCATGCAAGCGATGCGGGGCAACGTTTCCTTGAACATCTCGCGGGGCAACTCCAAGGCGTTGAAAAGCCAGCGAGACGCCCCCAATTTAGTCGCCGATCACCTTCCATTCTGCGAGACGTTCATGAACACACCCATAATGGTTCTTTGCGCCGTGCTAAGCGTCGGCGTGGTCGGCGCAGGCGTCGTGCTTGACCTGCGCGCCGCCGATCGAGATCGTGCAGCCAGAACAACCGACTACAACAACCCCAACACCCTGCTCACCCTTCGCCACTCGCGCCCGGACACGAAGGGTACCAAGCACAAGGCGTAATGCTTGCACTCGCTCCCGCTTCGCCCGAAGGCAGTTACGAACGGCTGGCAGGCATTGCTTGGATGCCAACTGTCGTAATGCGGCCCAGCATCTCCTCGCGTACCGTAAGCAAGGCAGAGCCGGACATGAGCTCGGCGCCCTGGGCTGCACGGCCGTCTAGGGCATGCTTCATTACGTGGTCGAGCGTTTGCTCCGACTCGGCTTCCAGTTCGATGCCATAGGAATTCCATACGTCCTCGACCTTGGTGCTGCCCTTGAGCCTAAGCTCAAGGCTCGGCAGGTCCGTTCTGGATGCCTCTACGGCCTGAGAGAATACGCAGTCAACGAATGGCTGGTTGTTCGGCTTGAGCACCACGAACAGATGATCACCCGCCTCCAGGCGCGTCGAGCCTCGTGGTGGGATCACGGCCGAGCCGCGCGTGATCATTGCGACGACCACGCCTTCGGGCAACGCCATTTGAGAGATCAGCCGGCCTGCCGCCCGTGCATCGTCGCCCAGTGTGTATTCGACAATTTCTGCATCAACATCGTGCAAGGAGGAGATCTCCAGCGTCGCGGCCGGCGAGGCCGGCGGTTTCTCGGTCAGCCCAAGCCGGCGTGCGACCAAGGGCAGCGTTGACCCCTGCACCGTGGCCGAAAGCAGAACCACGAAAAACACGACGTTGAATATCAGGGGCGCGTTTGGGAGTCCGAACAGCAGCGGGAAGATGGCGAGGATAATCGGAACCGAACCGCGTAAGCCTACCCAGGAAACCAGCGCCATCTCTCTACTGTTAAAACCGAAAATCGCAAGCAGTGGAGCGACCGCCAGTGGTCTGGCCAGCAGGACAAGCACCACCGCGATCACCAACCCTTCGAACCAGACATCGAGCAGCGATATTGGATCGACGAGCAAGCCAAGGACGACGAACATGGTGATCTGACTGAGCCATGCCAGCCCATCCATGAAGAGGTATGTGCTGCGCTGAAAAACAAACTTGTGGTTACCGATCATTACCCCAGCGACAAAGATCGCCAGAAAGCCGCTTCCCCCTAAGTTTGCCGAAACGCCATATGCGAGCAGGCCGCCGGCGGCTACGAGGACCGGATAGAGGCCGGTCGCGACCAGCTTGATCCGGCTTAGAAGCTTGAGCACCGACCATCCAACGCCAACGCCAACGATCGCGCCAACGCCCATCTGCAAGAGGAACATCTGCAGCAGGCCCCATCCTAACGGCATGCCGTTGACCAGAACCTCCAGCAGTCCAACCGTCAGGAAGATGGCCATTGGATCGTTCGACGCACTTTCGATCTCCAGTACCGACTTCAGACGACTGTTGATGTGCACGCCCGCGTTTCTTAGCAGCGAAAACACCGCTGCCGCATCCGTCGAGCCGATGATGGCGCCCAGGAGCATCCCTTCCAGCACGGGAAGGTCAAGCATCCATGCCGCGGCGAGCCCCGCAATCGCTGCTGTCGCCATCACGCCAACTGTCGCGAGCAGCGACGCTGGCTTCCAAACACTGCGGATCGAGGAAACCGGGGTCTGAAGGCCACCGTCGAAGAGGATAAGCGCCAGCGCCAAGGTCCCAAGCGCATGTGCCGCGACGGCATTATCAAAAACGATACCGCCGATACCGTTCTCTCCGGCGAGCATGCCGGTGATCAGGAACATGACGAGGACGGGTAGCCCAAGTCGGGCCGAAACCTTGCTCGACAGCACACCGAACAGGATCAGTACGGCAGCCAGCAAAAGGAGTTTGTCGATCGCAAACACTTGGGTTCCTCATGATTAGTTGCGCTCATCGCGAGCCCATGTCCGTGGGTTGGAGTGGTGCTCATGTCGCGTAATCAAAGCGGGCCGATAGGGAGTCGAGTGTGGATGCAGCGCTATCGCGCGCCGACTCGTTTCTTCGCTTATCCCCGGGCTCGGGCCTACGAAGCAGTCGCGAGGGGCAATATGCGTTCCAATATATCGGCGAGCGTTATCACCCCTTTCAGACGCCCGTCATGCATGACCACAGCAAACTGCACGCTAGATTTCCTCATGCGTGCGAGAGACTCATAGACCGGGGTTTTCGCGTCCAGGACGAAAACCCGGCGAGCGATTTCACGCGCTGGCCGCGAATCGGGCTCAAGCAGAGTGTCACGCAGGTGAACGACCAACGGCAGCTCGTCGCGGGTACCGAGGATCAGGATACGAAGGTGACCCGACCGTGCGGCGATGGCACGTACCTCCGACACGGACGCCTCAAATCTGACATGTACCGGGGCGGCGTCACGCGTCACCAGCTCGTCGATTGGCAAGCTGCCGAGATCGATAAGACTGGAAATCTGCTGCTGTAGGCCTGGCTGGAGAGTTCCGACCTCGGCAGAATGCTCGACGAGTTTGCGAATGGTGGCAATGTCCTGCCCGCCCACCGCGGCGCTCTCGACAGGCTCGACGCCGGAGGCCTTGACCAGTCGGTTGGCAATTGAATTGACCCACCTCATCAGTGGTCGCAAAGGCCAGATGTAGCCACGCGATATGAGCCCCACGGCAAGCGCCGAACGTTCCGGGTGCGCAATCGCCCAGGATTTGGGTGCCATCTCGCCAACAACCAGGTGCAGGAAAGTCACGAGGAAAAGCGCAAGCGCAAAGGACGCGCCACCGACCAACCAATCAGGCAGGCCAGCAACGATTAACAGCGGGCCGAGCCAATTGTCGACGGCGGGCTTGGTCACGGCCCCGAGCGCGAAGGTGCAGAACGTGATGCCGAGCTGCGCTCCTGCGAGCATCAGGGTCAGGTCATTCATGCCTCGCAACGCAGCTCGTGCGGAGCTGCTGGTCGGCGCCAGTTCCTCGAGACGGTGACGACGCGCACCCAGCAGCGCGAACTCGATGATGACGAATATTGCGCTAAGACCGATGAGGGCAATGGTCACCAAGGTGACGATCAGTGGGTCATTCATTGCGATCGCTCCTGCCCCATCGTCTCTACAAGGGTGACTCGCACCTGAGTCGGTACATAACGTTCTACACGCAGCACCTCGATCGCCAGCTGACGCTCCACGGACAGATCGGAAACAAGCTCTGAAGGAGCCTTAGGCAAGCTTATCGTCACGACGTCACCTTCGGATGGCAGTGCACCCAGCTCTGCGATCAACAGGCCGGCAATGGTTTCGACCTCCTCACGATGCAGGTCATGGCCTAATGCGCGTTCGACCTCGTCCAGATGTACGTCGCCATTCATGAGCCAGACGCCGTTACCGCCCGCTATCACCGGATCAGCGCTCACTTCATCATGTTCATCGGTGATTTCGCCGACGATTTCCTCAGCCAGATCCTCAAGCGTCAGGACGCCCACGAAACTGCCGTATTCATCGATTACGCAGGCCATCTGGTTGCCGCCTTGAATCAGTTCGGCAAGGGCATCGGGTAGCGCCATGAGGGTGGGAACAACCGTGGCCGGTCTCATTACCGTTTCAACGGTGTCTTCAGTCTCGCCAGCTGACAGCCGTAACAGGACATCCGTGAGGTGAATGACACCGACCGGTGTGTCCTCGTGGATGACCGGATAACGTGTGTGACCACGCGCCATGAGTTCACGCAGCTTGTGCAACGTCGTCTCGGGCGTCAGCCAGTCGACCTGTGACCGAGGAATCATGGCGTGTTCGACGTCCCGCTGGGGAAAGTCGAGAATACGGTCCAACATAAGCGAAAGCTCAACGGGAACGTCCCCGCTGTCACGCGAGTTGGAAATGATATGCGGCAGGTCCTCAGCCGTGACGCTCACGTCCAGATCATGCACGGGCTCTATGCGCAGCATGCGCAAGAAAAGGTTGGCGGACTTGTCAAAAAAGCCGATTAGCCAGCCGAATACCGTAAGGTAGATCTGAGTCGAGCGGGCAAGACCTCTGGCCAGGGGCTCGGCATTGGCGATTGCCAGGTTCTTCGGATAAAGCTCGCCAAATATCATCTGGATAATCGTGGCGGCTACCAGGGCGAGCAGCGTACCTACGGTCACACCAACCTCGGACGGAATGCCAACCCCGCCCAGCAGGACAGCGAGCGACTGCCCAACAAGCGGCTCTGCTACGAAACCGACTAGAAGTCCCGTCACGGTGATGCCCAATTGGGCACCGGACAACATGAAGCTGGTTCGCTTGGTAACGTCGAGAGCACGCTTGGCGGAGACGTTTCCGGCGGCCGCCAGTACTGCGAGCCGCGTACGGTCGACGGCCATGAAGGCGAATTCCTGGGCGACGAAGTAGCCGTTTGCCGCAATGATCGCCAGGATAACGAGGGTGCCAAACACAAGAGTGAGGGTCGGTTCGATCACCGGATCACCTCGACATATGGCGTTTCAGAAGAGCATCTACAACCGCTGGGGCTCGACGTGTCCACAATGGATCCGACGTGACTAGGGGACGCCATTATATTCCTTCGCTAGCCCCGGGCCACGTTGTTCATCGAAACGGGTAATGCGAACGCAGCCCCCGAATTCCGCGGGCACCAAGCACGGTAAATGGACTTTTCAACATTTGAATACAAATGCAATCACCGATTGGCCGGCGGTAGAGCCAAGCCAATCGGACCCTACCCGCTCAAAACGCATCGTGTCCGCTGCCGACAAAAAGGCTCCTGGCTGCGCAAAAGCTCACACCAACGTATCACCAGCAGACAATCACCTTAACCACAAGCGATTTTTGCTTGGATTACTGCGCCCGCATTGTTGTTAGCACATCACCGTCCAAGCCAACAGCCACAGCGGAATGCTTACGACAGGAAAGACCACGGCAAGTCGGGCCTGATATGGCAGCAGCCATGCCAGCACGAGTGCCGCCAGCGAGATCGCTCCGAACCAACCGACCGGCCCCATCGCCCAACCCCAGGCCCAGACGCAGCTGGCGAAACTGCCCACCAGTAAGGCTGCGCCTGTCATGCGCAATGCATGGCGCAGCACCGACGACGGCACGCGCTTCCAGACCAGTTTGAAGTTGCGCTCCATGCCCTGACAAAGCCCGACCATCCCGCCATAGGCGAGCAGCAGGCCAGCCACGAACGGCAGCATCATGGATGCACCTCCTTCGGTATCAGCGTTGCTCGTAAAGGCGCCGACTGCGCAGCACCGGCACGCAGACCGACCTTGCGCGCCAGCCACAACAGGATCGCTCCCATTGCCACGCAGGTTAGCTCCAACCAAAGCCGCGTCGTGTCCGCCCACGGCGCGCCGCCGGCAGTCGCCATGTTCAGCAGCGGCAACGTCACGCAGAGCAGCGCCAATAGCACCAGCTGTTGGGCCCAGCCGCGCAGCGTCGGTCGCCACAGCGCATGGGCCAGTGCGATCATCCAGATCAGAAAGAACACGCGCACCTCCCATTCGCCACGCTTGGCCAGTTCAACCGGCAACAGGCGATTGGCCCACAGCAGGCCGATACAGGCCAGGGAAAGGCCGGCCACCACGGCCAGGTTGAGCGACTCGACCAGGCGATGGAAACGTTGCGTTGCGGCGCTCTGCTCGGCATACCTGCGCCGCCGCTTGATGCAGAAGTGCACCAGGCCGGTGGCGATCATGGCGCAGCTGACTATGCCGCAGAGGAAGTACAGCCAGCGCATCGGATATCCGCCGAATTGGGCGAAGTGCAGCCCAGCCATGACTCTTTGTGTGAGCAGGCTCGGCCGGCTCTCGTCGGGCATGCGCAGCACGACGCCCCTGACGCCATCGAATGACATGCTGTGGCCTTTGGTCAGTTCGATTCGGTTACCGAGCACGGGGCGCACGTCGATGCGCGCATCGGGCCGCCCCGGATTCTGAATGGACAGCCCGCCGACCGGGCCCATCGCCGCTTCGGCCTGTGCCAGGATCGGCCCGAGCGGCGCCAGGGGCACTGCGCTTGCCGACTGCGCAGTGACGTCGGAGCGCCCTGCCCTCATCTGACCGATTCCTGCATCAGGTCGCTGACCACGCCGGCCGAGAGGCGCGCGCTCGCTCTGTTGCTCCACAGCACCACCTCGCAGATCGCGGCTGGCCGCCTGCCGGTCGCCCTCATACAGCGCATCCACCGCGGCGGGCATATACAGCAGGTAGAAGATTACCAATCCGGTGTAGGTGATCATCAGATGAAAGGGCAGCAGCAGCACGCCACTGGCGTTGTGCGCATCCAACCAGGAACGCTGCCCCTTGCCGGGGCGGAAGGTGAAGAAATCCTTGAATATCTTCTTGTGGATCACGATGCCGCTGATCAGCGCCACCAGCATCGCCATGGCCGCCAACCCGACTACCCAGATGCCAATATTGCGCGGCATGTTCAGGGTGAAGTGAAAGCGAAAGAAGAATCCGCCACCCGCCGTCTCCCGCGCAGAGATCGGCTCGCCGGTAACCGGGTCGAGTAGCTGCCCGCCGCCGCGACGCTGCTCGCCGGTCGATACGCTGAGGTTCGACGAACGTTCGGTCGGCAGGTTGATATTCCAGCTCGGCGCATCGGCGTGACGCGCCTGCAGGTAAGCGACGGCGCGTTGCAGCGCGTCCTCCTGGGTGCCCACATACCGCTGCACTTCCGGGCGCATCCAGCCGTCGATCTCCTTGTCGAACACAGCCAGGGTGCCGGTAAGAAAAATGGCGAACAGCAACCAGCCAAGCAGCAGACCGCACCAGGTATGCAGCCATGCCATCGACTGCGTGAAACTCTGCTTCTTCATCCGATGCGCTCCTGCAGCTGCGGCCAGAAGCCAATCACGGCCAACGGCACGGCCAGCAGTACGCCGCAGCAGACCCGCCGTAGGTCACGCGCCGCAAAAGCCCATAGGAGGGCAATGGTGTAGACAAGAAAGGCCGGCAGCGTCGCGACAACCAGTGCATCGGCTGCAGACAGCGGCAGGAGTCTCGCCAGCGCTGCAGTGAATGCATAGGTGAAGGCGTAGCCACCGAGAATGGCGAGGGCGGAACGCATGGTGATATCGCGCCATGCACTTTTCGATCGGATTACGAAACGGCTCACGTCAGGCTCCGGAGGGAAACAGCTGAACTCATACGAAAACGCCCGACACAGGCGTTCGGCCGGTCGGGCAGCGGCTTCGATGCGCTGTGGCGCCGGTGAAGCGCGCCACTTGCGTCCGGCGTCTAGAAGTCGACCGTTACGCCCACGACCAGGCGGCGTCCATCGAGGACCACCTCGTAGTCATCATTGGCCACTTCCTTGTTCGCGACGTTGTACAGCCCGGCAGTCAGGTCGACGTTTCGGCTCAGCCCATACACCGCCCCGATGTCGACGAAGCCGTATCCCGGAGTGCCTTCGCTCATGCTGGTGCGGCTCAGGTAATCGGAGGTCCGGCTGCGGTAGTTGTACTGCGACCAGAGGTTGAGCTTGTCCGTCATCTGCCAATCAAGGTTGGTGTTGAACATGTGCCGCGGTTGCTTGTTCAGCGGTTCACCCTTGAACTCCCCGCTCTTCTGCTCGGAATCGGTGAAGGTGTAGCTGCTCGTCCAGCTCAGATCATCGGTGATGGCGTAGTCGAGCGTGAATTCGAGCCCCTGGATGACCGCCTTATCGATGTTGCGGGTGGTGCTCAGGAAATAGAAATTATTGCCGCCGAAGTTGCAGGCATAGTTGGCTACGTCATTGTTGTTGGCGGCGTTCGGACTGGTGCAGAAGCGATCTTCGGCGATCTTATCCTTGTAGACGGTATGGAACAGC
This sequence comes from Stutzerimonas sp. LR2, assembly GCF_055755175.1. NCBI lineage: Bacteria > Pseudomonadati > Pseudomonadota > Gammaproteobacteria > Pseudomonadales > Pseudomonadaceae > Stutzerimonas > Stutzerimonas sp. LR2. The sequence continues at coordinate 843,471 of NZ_JBVTRR010000002.1, read as the reverse complement.
ATCACGCTGGTCCCCAGGCCAATCGAGGGGTCGTCAAAAACGAAGCCAACTTCATAGCTGGTGCTGGTTTCGGGTTCCAGATCGGGATTACCGATGCTCAGCGCGCGCGGCAACGGCTGGCCATTGGAACCGACGTTCGGCGATCCGCCGCCACCGGTCCGGCCACCGAAGCCCTCGGTCGCCTGGGTCAAGGTCGGTTGCTTGTAACCGGTCGACACCCCGCCTTTCAACGTCAGCGTGGGCGTCAGGCTGTAGACACCATAAACCCGCGGCGACAGATGCCCGCCGAAGAACTCGTCATCGTTGTAGCGCAGCCCGGTGGTCAGCGCGAAGTCATCGGTGATGCCCCACTCCACTTCACCGTAGATCGCCGCGAGCCAGCGGTCGGCCTCATGCACGCCACCCGCAATGCCGTCGTTGAACAGCACGTTCTGGCCGTTGACGAACTCCTCGTCCTTGTACTGTGCGCCCAGCGTGATCGTGTGCGAACCCCAGAAATAGGTCCCCTGGGTATTGAAGATATTGACCGTCTCTTCCATCGACAGGTCTTGCACGCGCTCGGACACGTCGCGTTGCAGGTAACTGTTGAGCAGCCAGTCGCCATAGTTGCCTTCATGCGACAGCGTCCAGACCTCCTTCTCGAAACGGTTCGTGGTCGCCTCACCCTCGGGCAGGCTTGTCGTCACTGGGGAACTCTTGCCTGCGGTATGGCGAGATTTCTGCGTGACTTCGCGGTAGCCCAGGGTAAACCTGTCGGCCTCGGTAGGCGTCAGGAACAGGTCAGCACCGACATTTCTTTCACGGGCCTCCGGCTTGCTTTCACCCGCGTTGAAGGCTTCGCCACCGACATAGTCGCTTTCGTAGGTGTGGGTATAGGCACCGCTCAACTGCAGGCCCATCAGCCCGGGAATCAGCGCGCCGCCGGCAAACAGCTCGGTGTGGTACTCGTCTTCGTTGTAGTCGTTCTGGGAAAACATCTTCTGGCCGCGGACGGTGCCCGCCCATTCACCGGAAGACCGGCGGGTGATGATGTTGATCACACCGCCCATCGCTTCGGAGCCGTAAAGCGAAGACATCGGCCCGCGAATGACTTCGATACGCTCGATCATGGCAAGCGGCGGCAAGGCCAGCTGCTGCTTGCCGCCGGAAGTACCGTTGGTTTGCGTCTGGCGCCCGGCAGAAATCGGGCGGCCGTCCACCAGAACCAGGGTGTATTCGCTGCCCATGCCGCGGATGGTGATGTCCTGCTGGTTTCCACCGCCGGAAACGTAAACGCCAGGAACGTTTTTCATGGCATCGATCACGCTGGTATAGGACTGCGCCTCAAGCTGCTCGCGCGTAATCACCGAAATGCTTGCAGGCGCCTGCGCGATGTTCTGCTCGTGGCCGGCCGCAGTCACCACCGTCGTGGGCTGCAGTTCTAGCGGGTCCTGCGCACACGCCGGCGCACTCATCCAGGCCGCAGCAATTGCACAAGCCAGCCGTTGTCGATTGAAAATGACCATGTACACCCGTCTCCCTGAGAAGCCATAACGTCTTCTGCGGTCCGCCAGATGGCCGCAGGCAAGGCGTGGCGGCACACGAGGCCGTCATGCCGCGAGCAATGCTATTCATTCTCATTTGGGAGTAAAGTGCATTTACAAACTATACAGTTTGCAATGTCAGATGCAGCCGAAGCCCGGGATCGAGGTTCTCTGCCCAGAGTTCGCCGCCCTGCAGCTGCACCATGCGCCGGGCGATAGCCAATCCGAGACCAAAGCCATCCCCTCCAGGCCTCGCTGCATTCAGGCGAGTGAACGGTCGAAAGATCATCTCCAGCTGATCTGGCGCCACTCCAGGTCCTTCATCTTCGATCCAGAGGTGCCAGTGCTGTCCTTCCAGACGTCCCGCAAGGCGCACGCTCCCCTCGCGTGGCGAGTGACGGATCGCGTTGCGCAGAATGTTTTCCAGCGCCTGGGCCAGGCCATTGAGGTTGGCGCTGACCCGGCATTGCTCGGGAAGATCGCATGGCAGCCGCTCCGACGCCCAGCCGGATTCGAAACAGGCATCGTCACGCAATACGTCCCACAGTGCGCCGACATCAACCTCTTCGCGCGGTAGTGAGGGGCGCTCGGTATCCAACCAGACGAGCTCGAGACTGCCGCCGATCAACTGCTCCATACCCTTCACTTCCTGCGTCACCCGACAGCTGAGCGCATCGGCACGACATCCACGATCGGCAGCCGCACGCAGGCGGCTGAGCGGTGCACGCATCTCATGGGACAGGTCGCGTAGCAACTGACGCTGGAAAGACACGGCGCTCTGCAACCGCTCGGCCATGTGCTCCAATGCCTGAGCCAGCTCACCGAGCTCATCGCGACGGGCAATCAGCGCACCCCCGCGCATGCCGAGCTGGTCCGCCCGCAGCGCATTGGCCTGAGCCTGGAGCCGTTTCAAAGGTTCGATCAGCAGTCGGTAGATCAGCCCGCACAACAGCAGCGCCAGCAAGCCTGGCACGACAATATTGATGACCACCTGCAGCAGGAACATCGAGGTGCTGGGCATCAGCCGCTCGGGCAACTGCAGTATCAGCTGCCCGCCATCCGGATGCTCCGGGAACGGAACACTCAGGTAAGGCGGCTCTGTGCTGCGGCGGCTAATCCGCCAGTCAATGCCCCGCACCATTTTCAGCCGCGCGTAGTCATCGAGGCCGAGCGGCTGCATGCTCAGTGAATCCATTTCGGGATTGACCACAACGGCCCAGGTGGCTTGCGCCTGGCGGAACTCCTCCTGCCAGCGATGCACAGCTTCGCGACCACCGGCGCGCCAGTTTCTCTCGGCGTCAGCAGCGTATTGCAGCAGTTGCTCTCGCGTCTCGCTTGGCAAGTAGCTGCTGCGATCACGCACATATTGCGTCCATGACTGGCTCAGCCAGATCATCGACAAACAGAAGCCGATCTGCAGTAACGCCAGGCGCCAGAACAATGAGTGACGTGACGGTAGGCTCATCGCTGGCCTCGCGTCACCATGTAGCCGGTGCCCCAAGCCGTTTCCAGCTGTAGTGCCGTGCAACCGATTGCCTTCAGTTTGCGGCGCAGATGACTGACATGCATATCCAGGCTGCGATCATGGCTTGAATAGTTACGGTGCAATGCCTGCTGATAAAGGTGTGCCTTGCTCAACGCCGTACCAGCGTGCTGCCACAGCATCGCAAGCACGCGGTACTCGCTGGGCGTCAGGCCAGCCCAGCATCCAGCGATTCCCACATCCCGCCTCTGCTCATCGAAATGCAGATGTTCGCAATCCAGTGCGGGCAGGCCATCGGAACGCTCGTATGCCACCCGGCGCAGCACCGCCTCGATGCGTACGCTCAGTTCAAGCAGGCTGAAAGGCTTGGGCAGATAGTCATCGGCACCCTGGCTGAAACCGGTGATGCGATCCTGCTCGTTGCCCAACGCGGACATCAGGATGACCGGCACGCGACGACGACGGCGCAACTGCTGCAGCACGTCCAGCCCAGTAGCGCCGGGCAGCATGATGTCCATAAGGATGAGATCGAAATGCTCAATCTGAGCCCGCGCGAGACCCGCCTCGCCATCCGCACAATGAGTGACCGAATAACCGATCGACTCCAGATGATCTACCAGGTGACGGGCGAATTCGGGGTCATCTTCGACGGCCAAAAGATGAGCTCCAGGAGCGGTTGTATCGGGCATCGGCTGAACGCGCAGAGAGAATGAGATCGATTATTATCCACGAACACCTATTGGCCGCCAGCCTGTTTTCCTCATGAACCAGCGCTTGGCGGCACAATGCCTGTATCATTGCTCGCCTTTGAATTCCGCTCGCAACAAACCTGACGGTAGCAATCCAATGGTCCGCGCCAATACGTTTCTGGAGAATGGCGAGTCATGTTTCGGCTGGATCTACAAAAACTCACACTGCTGCTGGCGCTCGTCGCGGGCCTGTTGACCTTCGCGAACAGCTTCTTAGCCGGGTACACCTCGCAGCGTGACCAGCTGTTCGAGCAGACCCTGGAAGCAAACCGGGCCTATGCACGCAAGCTCGCAGACACCACCGATCAGTTTTTCCTAAACAGCCGTCGCGAGCTGGCCTACGCGGCAGAAGTGCTTTCGACGCGCTTCGATGACCCTGCCGCGAGGGACAGCGAGACCGAACGACTCAAACTCAAGAGCGAGCAGTTCAGCCGAGCAGTTATCATCAGCGCCGACGGGCAGATCGTCTCGGCGTCACCTGAAAGCGCGAGCCTGGTGGGGCTCAAGGTCAACAGCGTGGGCGCGACGCGCGCGCTGAAAGAGCGGGTGCCGCTGATCAGCGAACCCTACGTCGCCACCGATGGCATCTACCTTATAGCGGTGACGCATCCCATATTCGCCCCCGATGGCCGTTACCTCGGCTTCATCAGCGCTTCACTTTTTCTACGCGAACGCAACGCGTTGCATGGCCTGCTGGGCGTGCATTACTACCGCGACGGCTCGTACCTGTACGTGGTGGACACCCAGGGCCGACTGATCTTCCATGAAGACGGCAAGCGGGTCGGCCAGAACGCATCGAGCAATGCGGTAGTTCGGCAGGTGCTGTCGGGCCAGGAGGGAAGCCAGCGCGTGGTCAATACGCTCGGCGTAGACATGCTTGCCGGCTTCGCGCCCATGCAGAGCACCGGATGGGGCATCATCGCCCAGCGCCCGACCGGCGCCATCGATGCAAAGCTCACGCAGCTGGCGCGGACCACGCTGCTCAATGCGGTGCCGTTCGCCCTGATCTCGCTCGCGGTGTTCTGGTGGCTGTCCAGACTCATCTCCAGACCCATTCGCGCCCTGGCCGATACCGCCGAACACTGGGGCGCACCGGAAGCCGCCGCTTGTATCTCGACCGTAAATTCCTGGTATTTCGAGGTCTCGCGATTGAAGGGAGCGATGCTCGCCGGGGTTTCCCTGCTTCAGCAGAAGATGGGTGCACTGGAAGCCGCGTCCATGACCGATCCGCTGACCGGTCTGCGTAACCGCCGGGGCCTGGAGCTGGCGCTCAAGCAGTTCGACCTGCTCGAGAAGCGCTACGCGGTGGTAGCGCTCGATATCGATCATTTCAAACGGGTCAATGACGAACACGGCCATGATGTGGGCGACGAGGTCCTACGTTTTCTCGCCGAGATCATGACGGAGCGCTCTCGCCCCACCGATGTGCTCTGCCGTATGGGTGGCGAGGAGTTCCTCATGCTGCTGCCCGAGACCGATGCCACCGGTGCCAGTGTTGCCGCTGAACGCCTGATGACACGTCTGCGGCAAACCGCAAGCCCTACAGGCTCACCGGTAACGGTATCCATCGGCATTGCGTGCAGCGACAGCCATGCTTCGCACGAGGCGAGCTTCAAGGCCGCTGACGAAGCGCTTTATCAGGCAAAGAAAGCGGGCCGCGACCGCATGGTTCTCGCCCCTGCCATCGCACGGCAGCCATTGGGGTGATGCGGGGTCACTTGGCGACTGAACCGCGGCTGGCTTCGCAGCTCTGGAGGTTCAGACATGCGCAACTACATTCATGCGGTTGCCGGCGGCACGGAACCTACATGCCTTGGCGAAAGCGCATCAAGGCCCGCCAATCAATTGTTCTAACGCCTCGACAGCCTCACTGCACCACTCCGGTATTTCATCGAACTTGTATTCCACAACCGAGGCATTGGTGATCTCGACCTCGAGCACGGCCTGTTCACCCGAGTTGTCGAACAGGTACGCTCGGCTCGTCGCCAGGATCGCTTCAGGCAGCAAAGCCAAGCTGCGGCGATAACGCGCGCGCACCTTTCCGGCGCAACGTCATGGCCGTTTTCGGACACCCGAATCGCGATCCGATTGATGTTGAATTCGGGCGTTTCGGTCGCGACGAAGTAGAGGTAGGTTCGGTAGCCCGCCGCCCTGGCCTTGCAAATGAAATCGATCTTCGAACGGTCGGACATGACGGTCTCGAAGGTAAAGCTCGCCCCACGCTCGAGCAGTTTATGGCGGATATAGTCCGCAATGACCGAAGCGTGATAGGAGTTCATCTCCATGCCGTTGAGACAAAGATCCGAACCGGTCATGGAAAAATGTTCGGTCTGACCCACCAGGGCTTCTCGCACGATGAGCGGATGCTCGACGAAAAAAAGCCTTGAAGGCATCCTCTGCGCAGTCGACCTTGAACGGCGTGAAATCGATTGCACCGCGGTTTCTGGCTTCGCGTTCGAGGTCGTCCGCGTTGACGTAGGTGTAGATTAGCTCCGGAGCGAGGATGTGCTTGATCGTACTCTTGCCGGACCCGTTTGGACCGGCGAAGACACGGAGCCTAGGCTCCCGCACCCTTTGGCGCCTCTGCACCTAGCAGATGCGTAACGCCGGCCTTCACTTTGCGACGCGGCTTGGACAGGCCGAGGACTCGCTGCGTGCCGTCGGGCAGCTCAGCAATGATCATACCGTTACGCGAGACCACGACTGTTTGGCCGGACGATCTGGCTCGTTGGTACGCCTGTTTCGTTGCCATCGAGGCCTTGAACGGGATCTGGTCCTCGAGTTCTCGCGTGGCCTCTTCCGAGAGCACATTCTCAGCAAACGTCGCCATCATTCCTCCCATCCTGTCGATGTGACTGGATACTCGCATAGGTAGCCCGAAAAGCATCGATTCAAAATGTCAGGCGAGGACCGCAGCGTGGCGTAATCCAACGCGCTACGAAACAGTCGCAGACAGCTACTCGAACGTCAGCTTCGCCCCGGCGTAGATCGTGCGGCCAGGGGCAGGCTCGTAGTAGCGGCCGAAATTATCGTTGATACGCAGGTTGTCGAAGTAGTCGCGATCGAACAGGTTGTCGATACCAATGTAGGGCTCCCACTGCTGACGGCCCCACTGCAACCGCCAGCCCAGGCGGGCGTTGGCTACTGCATAGCCGGGCACGCGGTCGAGGTTGGCGTTGTCCGCGTACTGACGGTCATAGGCATTGATGTTGACCCGTGCATGCCAATCGCTGCGGTCGTAGCTGACCTCAGCGAAAAGGCTCTGCTGCGGAATTCCCGGGATGCGGTTGCCGTCGTAGCCCTGGAATTGCTCGAAACGATAGCGGTTGTAGCTCCACGCTCCAGTCAGCCGCCAATTGTGTCCTACCAGCCAGTCCGCGCTAAGCTCGACGCCGTCGCGGCTGGAGCGGCCCGCATTAGTGTAGAAGGTTCGCCCGTCGACTTCCGGAACCAGTTCGTCCTCGATGCGCATGCTGTAGAACACCGCTTCGTAGCGCAACCCCGGGTACTCTCCCTTGACGCCCACCTCGCGATTGACCGACTTCGCAGGCCCGAGCGATGGGTTAAAGCCGCCTCCGGTTGGATTGGCCATTTCGTTGATCGTCGGCGTCTCGAACGAGGTCGCGTAACGCACGTACGCCACATGATGGGCGTCCAGCTGCCGGCTCAGGCCCAGGCTGTAGTTCCAGTCCTCCAGGTTGCGCTCCCCCGAGGCATCGCCGTCGCTCAGGTAGCGGTCTTTGGCCTCGAGCCGCACGCTGTCATAGCGCAGACCTGCGGTGAGCAACCAGGCATCGCCCAGGTTCACCTGATCCTCGATAAACACACCCCGGCTGTCTGCCGTTTCGCGCTGGCGCTGAGTAAGGACGCCGGCGATTCCGCCAGGCAAGTTGTCGTTTCGGGAGCGATCATCCCGCTGACTCTCCAGATCCATCCCGACGGTCAACTGATGGGGCAAGCCCGCCAGCTCACGGTGAAAGGTACGCTGGGCACCCACCCCGGCGAACCATCGGTCGTAGGCTGTCTGACCATTGGAGCGCAACGGGAGGCGGTTGCTGAACTCCCGCTGGCCGTAATAACCGCGCAGCTGGTAGGTATCGTCGCCTGCGGCCTTACCATCCCAAACCAACGAAAGGCGTTGCTGCTCAACGGTCTCGTCTGAATCGAACTGAAGGCTTTCTGGCCGCGCCTGGGAACGATCGGCCCGGACCTGATCCAGGGTCAGCCCACCGGGGTCTTCGGCCCGGTTATCGATCGCATGCAGGGTGAAACCGAGCGTGCCACCCTGCCCCTGCCAGCGCAGCTTGCCGGTGAGGTGGTTGGTTTCGGCCGTCCCGTGGCTGCGGTAGCCGTCGAGTTGCGTTGCGTTGATCGCCAGCAAGGCGCCCAATGCTCCGGTGCTGCCACTGGTTTCCGCGCGCATCCGGCGATAGCCCAGTTCGCCGCCTGTCACCTCGACCTGAGTGCGCGGCGAGTCCCCTGGCTGTCGCGTCTGAATCGCCAGAACGCCACCGGCGGCATTGCCGTACATCGTCGACGAGGGGCCACGAATCACCTCGATACGCTCGACCAGAGAGGTATCGAGGCCGTCCATTTCGGTCTGTCCGTCAGGCATCGTCAAGGGAACCCCGTCGACCAGCACCCGCACGCCGCGCACGCCAAAACTGGAACGGGAACCGAAGCCGCGAATCGACAGGCGCATGCCCTGCGCCACGTTGTAGCGGCTCTGCGAGATCACGCCCGGTACAGGCGCCAACAGGGTGTCGAGGCTGAGCAACTGCTCGCCCGGATGGTCCTGCGCGTCGACGGCGGACACCGCCATCGGCAAGGTAAACCAGTCCGATTCTGCTCGAGGCGAGCTCACCCACAGGGGATCGAGCGTGAGCGGCTCGCCCATCTGGGCAAGCAGTGAACCGGATACCAACGAGAGCGATCCGGCTAGCAGTAGTCGATGCATGATTGAGCCTTGTTGTTATTGAGTGACGTGTCGCCGACCTCCGTTGAAACGCCCGGCGAGCAGGAAGCGAATGGACAGCTTGGAGCCCGGCGCTCTGGCACACGTGTTCCAAACTACAGAAACGGCCTGAAGCGGGAAATCCTCCCTTAGCGTCACTAACGCAACGCACATGCCAAGCGAGCCTGACGACCTCACCGTTTACCGTTCATGCCTTCGAAACAACCCTCAACCCGTTGTCCTGCTGTTCCGGCAGTGCGTTCTGAATTGCCGCTCCGCATACAGATGGTGGTCTCGCAGCCTGGGTGCGCCCTTTGCCGTGTCGCCAAGACGCGACAGTTGTCGCAGCCGTGCAACGGTCCTGGTGCGACAGGCCGCCTCAACCGTGGACGACCTGGATCGCGTCAGCCAGCGCCAGTTCTAGCTTTGCGGCCAGATTGGAACGGCTGGCACAGCGGTTGCTCTCTCCGATTACCTGCCCTACGGGGCGGCCATAACCAATAACAAGAGAGAGCCTTCGATGAATCAGTTCGATCCCCGTTCGGGCCGACGGCCCACCGCCCTGCTTGGCGCCAGCCTTGCCGCGTTACTGTCCCTTCCGCTGCACGCCGCCGATGTGGACGGGCAGCGCATTGCCAATGCCGACGCAGAACCCGGCAACTGGATGAGCCACGGTCGCGACTACGGCGAGCAGCGCTACAGCCCCCTGAAGAAAATCACCGACGAGAACGTCGACAAGCTCGGCCTGGCCTGGAGTTACAAGCTGGACATCGATCGGGGCGTGGAAGCCACGCCTATCGTGGTGGACGGCGTGATGTACACCACCGGGCCCTTCTCCATCGTCTATGCGCTCGATGCGCGCACCGGAAAGGAGATCTGGAAATATGACCCCAAGTCCGACCGTTCCCGCGCAGGTGAAGCCTGCTGCGATGCGATCAACCGCGGCGTCGCCGTGTGGAAGGGTAAGGTCTATGTCGGCGTGCTCGACGGCCGCCTCGAAGCCATCGACGCCAAGACAGGTGAACGCGTCTGGTCGGTCGACACCCGCTACGACAAGGAACGCAGCTACTCCATCACGGGCGCGCCGAGGGTCGTGAATGGCAAGGTCGTGATCGGCAACGGCGGCGCCGAGTTCGGCGTGCGCGGCTACGTCACCGCCTACGATGCCGAAACCGGCAAACAGGCCTGGCGCTTCTTCACCGTCCCCGGCGACCCGGACAAGCCGGCCGAAGGCAAGGGCATGGAGATCGCCAAGAAGACCTGGCATGGCCGCGCGTTCGTCGAGCAGGGCGGCGGCGGAACCGCCTGGGACTCCTTCGCCTACGACCCGGAGCTGAACCTGCTCTACATCGGTGTCGGCAACGGCTCGCTGTGGGATCCGATCTGGCGCAGCGAGGGAAAGGGCGACAACCTGTTCCTGTCCTCAATCGTCGCGGTCAATGCCGATACGGGTGAATACGTCTGGCATTACCAGACGACACCGGGCGACGCCTGGGACTACACCGCTACCCAGCACATGATCCTTGCCGACCTGCAAATCGACGGCAAACAGCGCAAGGTCCTGATGCAGGCGCCGAAGAACGGCTTCTTCTACGTCATCGATCGCGCAACCGGCGAGCTGCTTTCAGCCGAGAACATCGTGCCCATCAACTGGGCAAAGGGCGTGGACCTGAAGACCGGTCGCCCCATCGTCGATGATGAAGCCGCGGCCTACTGGAAGGGTGAGAAGAAGGCCAAGCTGGTCCAGCCGGGCTTCTGGGGTGCGCATGACTGGCACCCTATGTCCTATAACCCGAACACGGGCCTCGTCTACATCCCGGCGCACATCATGTCCGCCTGGTATGAGCACGTACCTGATGCGCCCGCGCGCAACAAGTTCAAGAGCATGTACCAGCTGGGTCTGAAGACCGGGATGATGCCCGAGGATCCTGAAGGCCTTGGCAAATACGCCGACACCTGGTCCGGCAAGCTGATCGCCTGGGACCCGGTCAAGCAAGAGCAGGCTTGGGAGGTGCCCTACGTCACCATCTTCAACGGCGGGACGCTGACCACCGCCGGCAACCTGGTGTTCGAGGGCAGCGCCGACGGGCGGGTCATCGCCTACGCGGCCGACAATGGCGACAAGCTCTGGGAGCAACCCGCTGCCAGTGGTGTGATGGCCGCCCCCATCACCTACAGCGTGGACGGCGAGCAGTACGTGACCTTCATGGCTGGCTGGGGCGGCGCGTTCTCCACCTTTGCCGGCGCCCTGTCGCTGCGTGCCGGCGTGCAGCCCTACGCACAGGTGCTGACCTACAAGATCGGTGGCACGGCTGAACTGCAGGAGCCGGCACCGGGCAAAGACGCCCCCGAGCCGCCACCGCTGACGGCCGATGCTGCGACAATCGAAGCCGGCGCCAAGCTGTATGACGGTTACTGCTCGCAGTGCCACGGTATTCATGCGGTCAGCGGCGGCGTACTCCCCGACCTGCGCATGCTCACGCCGGAAACGCACAAGCAATTCCTCGGCATCCTCCACGGCGCGCGCATTCCCGATGGCATGCCCTCCTTTGCCGAGGCGTTCGATCGGAAGCAGATGGAGCAGATCCACCAGTACCTGATCAAGCGCGCCCACGACCGTCTCGAACACGGCCCGGACGACCTGCCGCAACCCACCCAGAAAACGGCCAGCAACTGAGCACCAGGAGATCGACATGACTGACGCAATCACCTATCAGAACTATATCGACGGCAGCTTTGTCGGCTGCGACAACCTCGTCGAGGTGCGCAACCCGGCCACTGGCGCCCTGCTCTCACGCGTCCCGGAATCCGATTCGGTCACCGTCGAGCGCGCCATCGCAGCCGCCCGTACGGCGCAGAAAGACTGGGCGAAAAAGCCAGCCAACGAGCGCGCCGGCTACCTGCGCGCCATCGCCAGCAAGATTCGGCAGAACGCCGAGCGCCTGGCCCGCGTCATCACCGAAGAGCAAGGCAAGATCCAGAGCCTGGCACTGGTGGAGGTGAACTTCACGGCCGACTACATGGATTACATGGCCGAGTGGGCGAGGCGCATCGAGGGCGAGATCATCACCAGCGACCGCCCTGGCGAGAATATCTTCCTATTCCGAAAGCCGCTGGGTGTGGTTGCCGGCATTCTGCCGTGGAACTTCCCGTTCTTCCTGATCGCACGGAAGATGGCGCCGGCACTGGTCACCGGCAACACCATCGTCATCAAGCCCAGCGAGGAAACGCCGAACAACTGCTTCGAATTTGCCAAACTCGTGGCCGAGACCGACCTGCCCAACGGTGTGTTCAACGTGGTCTGCGGCAGTGGCGCCGGCGTGGGCAGCGCCCTGACGACCAGCAGCGGAATCGACATGATCAGCTTCACCGGCAGCGTAGGCACCGGTTCACGGATCATGGCCGCCGCCGCGCCGAACGTTACCAAGCTCAACCTGGAGCTGGGCGGCAAGGCCCCGGCCATCGTGATGAACGATGCCGATCTCGACCTCGCCGTTACGGCTATTCGCGCCTCTCGAATCATTAACACAGGCCAGGTCTGTAACTGCGCCGAGCGCGTCTATGTTCAACGCGGCGTGGCCGACCAGTTCATCGAACGCATCGCCGGGGCCATGGCCGAAACCCGCTATGGCGACCCAATCGCCCAAGCGGATGTGGAAATGGGGCCGTTGATCAACGAGGCCGGCCTACGCAAGGTCGAGCAGATGGTACGGACCGCCCAGAACCAAGGCGCTCAGCTGATCACTGGCGGCGCCGTGGCCGATCTCGGGCAGGGCTTCCACTACCAGCCGACCATCCTTGCCAATTGCTCGCAGGACATGGAGATCATGCGCCAGGAGATCTTCGGCCCGGTGCTCCCGATCCAGATCATCGACGATCTCGACGAAGCCATCGCCCTGGCCAACGATTGCGAGTACGGCCTGACCTCCTCGATCTACACGCGCGACCTCTCCACAGCGATGAAGGCAGCCGGCGGCCTGGATTTCGGCGAGACCTACATCAACCGCGAGAACTTCGAGGCGATGCAGGGCTACCACGCCGGCGTTCGCAAGTCCGGCATCGGCGGTGCGGACGGAAAGCACGGCCTATACGAGTACACCCATACTCATGCTGTGTATCTACAAAGCTGAGTTGAGCTGCGGTAATCCAGAACCCCGCCCCGGCGGGGTTCTTGTCCTTTGGTCGAGCGACGACCAGCGCCAGATCCTAGATGGGCGGGGCTGCCATCCGCTCCGGGCCACCGAAAGCACCGAGTCGCATACGAGAGATCATTTGCGCTGCGCCGCCAGGCCGTAACGGTGCAGCTTGCGATAAAGAGTGGCGCGATTGATGCCGAGGGAACGAGCCGCAGATGCGACGTTGCCGCCGTGCTGCTCGAGTGTCGTTTGCAAATGGGCCGCCTCGGCTGCATCCCGGGTCGTCGTTAGCGACGGCGCCGATGACGACCGCTCCGCGGGCACCGACACGACTTCCGGCGGCAGGCAGTCGGGACCAATTATCCCGTCGTCGGCGAGCGCGACGGCACAGCGCAGCACGTTGATCAGTTGGCGCACATTGCCAGGCCATGCGTAGGTGGCCAGGCGCTCCATTGCATCGGTGGTCAGTTCGACATGCTCATCCCCGGCCTCACGTGCCAGGACACGACGGATCAGGCCCCTACGATCCGCACGGTCACGCAAGGCGGGCAGCCTCACCGTCAAGCCATTGAGCCGGTAATACAGGTCCTCACGAAACGCCCCCGCAGCGACCATCGCTGGCAGGTCGCGGTGCGTCGCGCACACGAGCTGCAAGTCCAGGGCGACCGGGGTCGAAGCGCCCAGCGGCACCAGCTCCCGCTCGGCCAGCACGCGCAGCAACCTCGTCTGCAAATGCGCCGGCATATCGCCGATCTCGTCGAGGAACAGCGTCCCGCCATTGGCCTGCTCCAGCTTGCCCTTCATTCCCTGCCGGCTGGCACCGGTAAAGGTCCCGGCACGGTAGCCGAACAGCTCGCTCTCGATCAGCGATTCGGGGATCGCGGCACAGTTGAGCGCGACGAAAGGCCCACTTGATCGCGAGCTCGCCTGATGGATCGCCCGCGCAAACGCCTCCTTGCCTGTGCCCGTTTCGCCAGTCAGCAGCAGCGAGATGTCGCGATCAAGCACACGCCGCAGCTTCTGGACGGAGCGTTGCAGGTCAGGGTCTTCCCCTGCCAAGTGCTCGAGCGTCGGCTCTGCGGGAACCACCCTCAGCCCGCGCACATTTCTGGAGTGCCGCGTGGCGGTGGCCGGCATACGCAGCGTGACCTCTGCCGTTCCACCGGCGAGTGACAAGGATGCACTGCGCTGGCCGCCCTGCGTCAGGGTGATCAGCTCATCCAGCGACATGGACAGGACATCCTGGACTGCCACCCCCAGCAGAGGGATCCCCTGACCGGCGGCCTGAAAGGACGCCCGATTGGCACCGAGGATGCGGCCCGCGCCATCGATCGCCAGCAAACGCTCGTTGCCCAGATCACTGGCATCACCGCCCAGAGTCAGCATGGTGCAACCGGCATAGCGTTGACGGAAACTGGCGTTCTCGATGAGCCGCGCGTACAGGTTCACCAACTGGAGCGTCAGGTACTGCGCCTGCTTCGGCCCGCCACTGTTGAGGCACGAGGCATTGAGGCAGCCCAGCAATGCACCCTGGGGATCGAACAGCGGTGCCACCGAGCAACTCAGCACGGCGTTGCTGCTGAGAAAATGCTCGTCCCGGTGGATGATCAGTGGCTGGCCGGCCGCCAGCCCCGTGCCGATGCCATTGGTCCCCACCAGCGACTCGTCCCAGCAACTGCCAATCACCAACCCCGAGTCCGCGTAGGGGCTGTGCTCCCCAGGCAGCCTCGCGTCGAGCGTGATGCCGCGGCAATCACTGAGCAGCACCGCAAAACCGGCCGGATTCAGGCGCCGCGCGAGCCCTTCCACGCCCTGGCTCGCGATGGACAGAAAGTCATGGTGCTCCTCTTGATGCAGGCGGATCTCGTGGTGCTCGAGCTGAACATGAGAGGCAGGTTTAGCGGGATCGAGCCCATGCTCGTAGACGCTGCGGTACCAGGATTCGGCGATTAACCGATCCGGATTGGGGCCTCGGCCAGCGAAGTGCGTAGCAACGAACGCCGAAAGGTCGCTTGGGAGCTCGGATGGTGGGCGCGCGATCATGCGGGACTCCAAACAGGGCGCCGAGTCGGGCCATGCGTAATTGTTCGTATCGGCCATGGAGCAGCCAGGGACAAGCCTAGCACGGCCACTCCAGCCCGGGCTGCCCACCGGCAAATGGACGCGTTCACGCGGGCGGCTCAGTCAGTTGGAATTCTAGCCTTATACCGCCGTGCCTCTTTTGCCATTCAATGGCCATTGCCAAAACGTTGCAGGGCCACTAAATTGCGAATCACTCGCATTAAGCCCCTATTACTCTCTCGGTCGGCTACCCCAATGCCGCGAAAATATGCCTCGCTTCTCACTTGCTTTCTCGCCGAGCGAAAGAGCCTTGCGAAGTATCTGACGAACCGGACCGGTTGTGCAGCCACTGCCGATGATTTGCTCCAAGACGCCTGGCTCAAGCTTCATCGCATTCCTGAAGCGGAGCCTGTCGCCAATCCGCTCGCCTACCTCCACCGCATGGCAACCAATCTGGCGATCGACAATGCACGCGCCCACGCGCGCCGGCTACTCGACCCTGTCGAAATCGAGCTATTGCTGGACGTCCCGGATCAAGCCCCTCCTTTAGATAAGCAGATCGAAGACGCGCAAATCCTCAAGCAGCTACAGCGAGTTCTCGAAGAGATGCCAAAGCGCAGACGAGACATTTTCCTGGCGGCACGTATCGAAGGCCTGCCGCATAGGCATTTGGCAGAGCGGTTTGGCGTCAGCCTGCGCACAGTGGAGCTCGAGGTGCACCGCGCCTTGGATCAATGCACCGAGCGCCTACGCAAACTGACAGGAGAGTCAGCTCAATGACCGCGATGCTCGACAAACCCTGCGCTGGCCGCGGGAAAGCGTGCTTATGAGCCTTGCCCCACGCCCCGTCCCGAACATTTGCGCGACGCTATCGAGCGAAGCCAATGCGTGGGTTGCGCGCCTGACATCCGGCGAGGCTACCATCCAGGACGCGCAAGCCTTGCAGGCGTGGCGTTCACGCAGCCCCGAGCATGCAGCGGCCTATCAGCAAGCGGCTCTCCTGTGGAAACTGACTGCTCGTCTCGCTCCCCCGCGCCGCCGTTCTCGCATGCGATCGGCCATCGCGGCCGCCGCAGCGGCATGTATCGTCATGGCGTTCGTAGGCGCATCACAGCTCGGTTTCGCGCCCGACCCTCGCGAGCTGCTTGCAGACCATCACACGGGCCTGAGGGAGCAAACGCGAGTCACGCTGCCGGACGGCAGCGTCGTGGAACTGGACGCACGTACCCGCCTGAAGGTGGAATACCGCAGCGGGCAGCGTCTCGTGCACCTTGCAGGGGGTGCTGCGGTGTTCCGCGTCAAACATGATCCTGATCGGCCCTTTGTCGTCAGGGCCCGTAACGGCACCGTGACCGCTCTGGGCACCGTTTTCGAAGTCCGTCACCAGTCCAGCGGGATCAATGTCACCTGCTCCGAAGGCGTAGTCGGCGTACGCCTCGACGCGGGCGACCAGCAGCTGCTCCATGCCGGAGAGCACCTGCGGTACGACGGCACGTCCGCCAGCCTGGCAGCGACTGTCAACGCTGAGCAGGCGCTAGCTTGGCGCGACGGTTTGTTGGTATTCCGCAACCGGCCGCTCCAAGACTTGGTCGATGAGCTCAATCGATACAGGGCAGGCCGAGTCGTCATCGCCGATGCCACGCTGTCACAAGCCGCCGTTAGCGGCGTGTTTCACCTGCAGCGTCCCGAGGAGGCTCTTCGACACATTCAAGACAGCCTGAACCTGGCAACGATTGACCTGCCGGCTGGTATCACCGTACTGCGCGAAAAAAACTGAGGAAGGCATTGCGGGTTTTCATTTCTCGAAGCGTCTTTAGGTAAGAACGGTTTTCACCTGCACTTAACTATCGATGCTATTTCGGGGACAACATGGAAAATGTTTTTCAAACGCCAGGCACGCAAGCAAGTCCCGTTCATTCACGGCTGGCGCGTATTCTCCTCTGCTGCGCAGTGACGTTGGGCTGTTCGGGGCCGGTGGCGCTGGCGGCAGTAGCGGCTGAGCCCACCAGGGCCGTTTCCCAGGTCCAAATGAGCACGTACTCCATCCCGACCGCACCGCTTGATGAAGCGCTGACCGCTTACGGTATCGCGAGCGGTGTGCAGGTCATTTATCCGGCGGAAATCACCCAAAGTCTTAGATCGGCGCCGCTAAATGGTCGGTTTTCCCCCGAGCAGGCGCTAGCCGCGATACTGGCCGGCACGGGTCTCCATTATCGTTTTACCGATTCGCGCAGCGTCACGCTCTTTCGTGAAGGACACGCCCCTTCCCGCACTGTTGAACTCGACGCCGTCGTGGTGACCGGCGAGAAGATCAATCGCTCGCTTCAGCAGACTCAGACGAGCGTTGTAGTCGCGACCGAGGCGGATTTCCTTGAGCATGGTGACCGTACACTGAACGACGTCTTTGCCCGCACCCCAGGTGTCTATACCGAATCCGGCAACCAGAACTGGGGCATCCGGGGGGTGCCCGTCTCGGGTTTCGACGATCAAGGCCCAGCCACGCTAAACGGCGCCGTCTCAGTCTTCGTCGATGGCGCCCAGCTGCCCAACCGCGCGCTCACGTTGAGCCCTTTGCCCCTCTGGGACGTGGAACAGGTCGAGGTTCTGATGGGCCCGCAATCAACGACGCAGGGACGCAACTCGCTAGCCGGCGCCGTGGTGATTCAAACCAAGAACCCGAGTTTTGCACCGTCGTTATCAATGCAGACGAATGCCGGCAGCTACGGCGAACGCGGTGCCGCGGTTGCAGCAGGCGGCCGCCTCGTGGGGGATGTCGTAGCGGGTCGCTTGGCCGTGGACTATCAGGAGGGCGACGGCTACATCGATAATATTGCCACCGGTGGTGATGCCAACCCGCGACGCAACTCCAACCTGCGCGGCAAGCTGCTGATCCTGCCTGACGACGACCTTGATGTGTTACTCAGCTATGCACATAACGAGAACAAGCAGGGTGAGAACGCCGTGATCCGCGAGAATGGACGCGTGCGGTTCTACAAGATCAGCGAGGACACCGACGCATACGACAAGCTAATGCAGGACAGTTTCACCGCGAAGGTCGACTACCGGCTCAATGACGCCTGGACGCTTACAAGCCTGTCATCGGCCACCCGCGCCGACTACAACGCACGCTTGGATTTCGACCAGAGCGCCGATGCCAACTGGGTCGTGCTGCGGTCGCAGGATACCGCGATGCTCAGCCAGGAATTTCGCCTGGGTTACGACTCGGAGGAGCTGCGCAGCTTCGTCGGCGCGTACGTTGGACGGGCCACAAACGACTTCCACGACCGTCTGCTCGTCAGTGGCGGATCGTTTGGCACAGTGCTCGGCGACACTACAATCGACAACCAGGCGCTGTTTGGCGAGGTCAACTGGACGTTCCAACCGCGCTGGACGCTTACGATGGGGCTGCGCTACGACCGCGAACAGAACGATACCGCTGTCGATCAAGACGACTTCTCAAGTCCCGGATCAGCCTCCGAACGTTTCCACGCTTTCTTACCGAAGGTTGGCCTGGCGTATGAGCCGACCGAGGATCAATTCGTCGGACTGATGGTGCAAAAAGGCTATCGCGGCGGCGGCGTCAACGTTCGCGCTGGCGGCGGGCACACAGCCTACGACCCGGAGTACACCACCAACTACGAACTTTCGTACCGAGGGGCTTGGCATGAGCGTTCGCTCAGGGCAAGAGTGAACGTCTATCACACAGACTGGAAGGACCAGCAGGTCAGCATGCTGGACAGCTCGGGGAGTTTTTTTCAGGTCTATAACGCTGGCGAGAGCTCCATCGACGGGCTCGAGGCGTTCCTTGAAAAGGACGTATCGCGCGAACTGACGCTAACGGCTGGCCTGGCCTATACCGACGGTCGCTACAAAGAGTTTGCTCCCCAAGGCGATGACCTGAGCGGGGAAGCGTTCCTCTACGCGCCCAGGTACAAGGCGTCGCTTGGCGGAGTCTACCGCCTCGCAAGTGGCCTGATTGTCGGCACCGACGTTGTTTACCAGGAAGGCACGCCCTCCCAATACGAGTTTGATGGTAGCGGCCAGGTGGCACATATGCGCAAGAGCGATCACTACACACTCGTCAACCTTAATGCGAGCTACGTCCTGGTCGAAGGACTGACAGTCTCGGGCTACGTGAAGAACCTGTTCGACAAGCAGTACGTGACCAATAACCGAAGCGACATCTTGGATGTCGGCGCCCCACGGACGCTCATGTTCACGCTGCGTTACGATCTATAGGTTTTGCCTGAGGCGTTGTCGTCGAACATCGACACCCCGGTACGCGCCGATGCGTCGCGTGCCGGCCTCTTCAGAGCGGCCCACTGGTCGGCTGTCATGAAACCGCTTCGCACCGCAGCCGGTCAGTGTTTTCCGTTAGCGGCCGCTCCGACCGCGGGCTTTCTGGAGACTTCGATGTCAGAAAAGGCAGCGCCTCGTCCCTCTGCGGTTCTAGGTTGCAACCTACGCATGCAACTTGAACGGCTCCAAACCGAGATGACGTGCGACGCCTGCCTGGCGCCGCTTGAGGACTTTCGCGTTCATCAATGTTACAGGCGAAGCGCCGAGAACCTGCTGCAGTACCTATGTCTTCGTCGTCATGACTTGCGTGAGATGCAAGCGCAGCTCGCCGAGATCGGGTTGTCCTCCTTGGGCCGCGCCGAGGCAGCTACACTCGCAGCGGTGACGTCGGTGATAGATGTCTTGCAGCGGCTTGAAGACCCGAACAGCCCAGCGCCCAAAGCGCTTGGGCTCGACCTCAACGAGGGCGGGCGTCTGTTGGCGGCTCACGCTGATGCGCTATTTGGAGCACCTCCGACCGCACGGCCGGTTCGGATCATGGTCACCCTCCCCTCTGAAGCGGCGCACGACCGCGAGCTCATCGACGCCCTGATTACCGAAGGTATGGACTGCGCGCGCATTAACTGTGCACACGATGAACCAGAGAGCTGGCGTGCAATGATCGAACATGTCCGTGCAGCGGAAAAAGCCCTTGGACGTAAATGCACAGTAGCCCTCGATCTTGCTGGCCCCAAATTGCGCACGGGCCCCATCGCGAAGGCGCCGGGGGTGATGAAGGTGCGCCCCAAACGCGATTGCTATGGGCATGTCATTAGGCCCGCCTGCGTTCGTATTACCTGGACGAATGCAGCCAGCGACGAGTCTGATACCGACGCTTGCTTTCTGGTTGAAAGCGATAAGGCGCTGGCGGTCCATGCGGGCGATACGCTTAGGCTTCGCGATGCGCGTGGCTCGAGAAGAAAGATGAAAGTCGTCGCGTGCGATCAGGACGGATGCTTGGCTGAGCTTAGCAAAACGACCTACTTTACAAACGGCATGCAAATCAGACAGCGCCGCGCAGGCAAGACGCTGGCGCGAATGCGCGTTACCGGCTTGCCGCCACGCGAGCAGCATTTAACTCTGCGCGTGGGCGACCTGTTGACGCTGATCGCTGACGACCAACCTATCGATCTGCCGAGCATCGGAAATGGTCCGGCCGCGCGGATAGGCTGCACATTGCCGCACGTCTTGGCGGCGGTCGCAGCAGGTGACGCCGTTTGGTTCGACGATGGAAAGATCGGTGCGCGCGTGGAGCAAGCGTCTGCCGATGCGCTGACCTTGCGCATTACCCAGGTCGCACATGCCAGCGGGCTTGCCAAGCTCGCGAGTGACAAGGGCATCAACTTCCCTGACAGCAACCTTCCGATGCGAGCACCGACCAAGGACGATGTTGAAACACTGACGTTTGCGGCAAAACATGCCGATTTCGTTCAGATGTCCTTCGCCAACAGCGCCGAGGACGTGATTGAACTGTTCGATCATCTGGACCGGCTGAACGCGCGCCATCTAGGAGTCGTGCTGAAAATCGAAACCCGTGCCGGGTTCGAAAACCTGCCTTCGATGCTGCTCGCCGGAATGCGCTCGCCACGGTTTGGCGTCATGATTGCCCGGGGCGATCTTGCGGTAGAGAGCGGCTTCGAGCGTTTGGCCGAAATCCAAGAAGAGATACTGTGTCTGTGTGAAGCAGCCCACGTACCAGTGATATGGGCAACCCAGGTGCTTGAGAACCTGGCTAAGAAGGGGGCCCCAGCGCGTTCCGAAATAACCGATGCAGCCATGAGCGTCCGCGCCGAGTGCGTGATGCTCAACAAAGGGCCGTACATTCTCAAGGCCGTGACGACCCTCAATGATGTGCTGCACCGCATGCGGGAACATCGCACCAAAAAACGGGACCTGCTTCGCTCGTTGCAAGTGGCTAGGCGGCTCGATGGAGCGCGGTCGGCCTGAAGACCGTAGTCAAAGGCAATGCGCTGCATGAAGAGGTGGCGGTCGCCTGCAGCCGCGATAGATGACGCGCCGGCCGTGGACCGGCTCGAGCAGCCTAACGGCCTCGTGTAGTTTGCTCAGCCGCGCCTCATCGCCCGCGTTCGCGGGGTAAATCCTGACCTTCAGGCTGTTGCAAATTCGAGCGAAACCATCGGTTTCAACTTGCGCTGCGACACCAGGCGGTGATCCGAGTTTTATGGAAAGGTCAGCGGTGACAGGCGCAGCGTGCCGATCGCCGGAAACGGGTGTTCCTGCAAGCGTCACACAACGAGTGATGGTCGGGGTATTCCCAGGGTGAACAAGCTCGCCCCGGTTAGTGGCGAGCAGCTCGTTCGGATCAACCACTGGGTTGCAGCTACAGTAAGCCGCGCACCCTTAACGAGTGCGCAGAAACACTGGGCAGAACCGGCGCAGCAGCGCCGGCCGGTAGCTCAGCGTCATGGCCGTTGCTACGGCGGCGACCGGCAACAGGGTGAACCAGACCAGCACCGCCATGGACGGATGGTGGGCCTTGAAGCAACACACAGCCGATACCATCAGGGGCAGCCAGCCCAGAGTGCGCAGATAGTCGGGGGCAACCTCGTCGGCGCTGAACACCTGGCGCCAGTGCGCCGGCAGGATAGCCCCCTTGCTGGGCTATTCGGAAACCAGTGCCTTTTCCCGTGCGTTCCGCCGATGGTTCGGTGTAACTCCCCGCCAGTGGCGCCAGCACAGCGACCTGGTCCATACCAGCCGGCGCTACCTGGCGCGGTTTTGCCCTGACTATCAGTACCCATCGTTCGATGTCGGCTGCCTGGGTACCGATCGCATTCAAATAATCGGAAACGGTGTCCGTCAACAACATGCCCATGGGCATTCAGTCCAAGGGGCTCTGGGACATGGCAATGTCCTGTCCGATCAGGACGCCGTGGACGTCGCGGAGTTTTTCTCGCAAGCCGCGCGCCGACTTTCCCGGCAAGGACAATGATTGGCCAAAC
The DNA here is from genome assembly GCF_055755175.1 of Stutzerimonas sp. LR2. Classification (NCBI taxonomy): domain Bacteria; kingdom Pseudomonadati; phylum Pseudomonadota; class Gammaproteobacteria; order Pseudomonadales; family Pseudomonadaceae; genus Stutzerimonas; species Stutzerimonas sp. LR2. The sequence goes on along the minus strand of NZ_JBVTRR010000002.1, from coordinate 821,264 downwards.
AGGTCGCAGCCCAAGCGATCCCGCTCCTAACGGCTGCTGAAACACAGCTCAGCGGAGGACATTTTGACCAATCCAGCCTCGAACCCGCGATCCTGGCGCCACCCGTGCCTTGAAGACACCAAGGCCGCAGTTTGTCCAAACCGCGCTAACCAGGCTCACCAGGCATCAAAGATCCTCACGCTCACGAGGATTCTCTCTTAACCACCCTTCTCAGGTCTTTTATCCTTACGATCGTGAGGATTGTGTTGCGCTTCAAGCCGCTTCGACTATTATCCACGCGATCGTGAGGATTAATAATGAAGATTACACTCGGTTCCGCATCGGACATTGGCCCTCTCGTGCGCGCTACGCGCAAGGCACTCGGACTGCGCCAGGACGATACTGCGGGTACGATAGGCGTCAGCGAAAACTTCCTGGGCAAGGTCGAGCGCGGCGACGACTCGGTGCAGTGGAGCAAGCTGTTTCAGGTCCTGGACCAGTTGGGCATACGCCTCACCGCCGAGATACCGGAGCAAGCCAGAGCCCTGCACGAGGCAGAAACGAAAAAGCTCGAGACGCGCCGGAGTGAGGCGAACTGATGTCGCGTACGCTCGAGGCCTGGATCAACGACCAGTTCGTCGGCACGCTTCACGAGGCAAACGGCTTGTGGGCGTTCGAGTATTCCAGGCAATGGCTGGCCCACCCGGATGCTTATCCGCTTTGCCCGGGCATTCCATTGGTCGAAGGGCTGCAACGCGATGGCGCCACCAGCCGCCCGGTGCAGTGGTACTTCGACAATCTGCTGCCCGAGGAAGGCCAGCGAACCCTGTTGGCCGGTTCGGCCCAGCTCGATGCCCACGATGCCTTCGCACTGCTGGCGCACTACGGCGCCGAGTCTGCAGGCTCGGTGACGCTCCTTGCGCAAGGCACCTCCCAAGGGCCTCACGCGACCCATCCCCTGTCCGACGAGGCGCTGTCGCGGCGGATCCGGCAGATGCCCAGCATCGCGCTGACCCATGAAGCCAGGAAACGGATGTCGCTCGCTGGCGCACAACACAAGCTCGCCGTCATCCTGGGCCCCGACGGCCTCCGGGAACCCGAAGGCGGTACCGCCTCCACGCACATCCTCAAACCCGATCACCCCGACCTGTCATACGCCCACTCGGTAATAAACGAATGGTTCGTGATGACCCTGGCCGCGCGGGTGAAACTGAACGTGCCCGCCGTCGAGCGCCGCTACGTCCCGCAACCCGTATACCTGATCCAGCGCTTCGACCGACGCCACGAGACTCAGGGCTGGAGCCGCATTCATTGCATCGATGCCTGCCAACTGCTCGGCCTGGATCGGACCTACAAGTACACCGCGGGCAGCGTCGAGCAACTGGCACTACTGGCCAATCTGTGTACGGCGCCGGCGATCGCGCGTGCACAGCTTTTCCAATGGCTGGTCTTCAACGTACTTGTAGGCAACACGGACGCACACCTGAAGAATCTGAGCTTTCTCGTCAGCCATGACGGTATCGGCTTGGCCCCCTTCTACGACCTGCTCAGTACCGCCGTTTACGAGACACGCGCGTTCGATCGGGATGGCTGGCCAATGGGATGCACGCTGGCCTGGCCGATCGGCCAGACCGCGCGGGTATCGGAGATCGACCGTTCAGCCCTGGTCGAGGCCGGCCGGAGAATGGGGATCAAGGCTGCGACTGCCAGTGCCATGGTCGATCGGCTTCGCAATGCCGTAACGAAAGAGTCCGGCAGTCTCTACGAGACGATCGAACGGGCCCATCAGCAGCTTGGCAGTGAGCAGCCTTCGCTCAAGCCAACGCTTGCCGGGGAACTACGCTGTTTGCGTGCAATTACCAAGGTGATCATTGCGGACCAGGCTACGCGCCTCGCCTGATGCGCTTGGCGGTCTCGTAAGGTTCGAAGCCCCTGAAGCATCACTGGGCACGTTTGTCAGCCGTCATCGAATGACTTGGACTACACATTTGGCGGAGCGTCCGCACAAGCGCCTGTTTCTTAACGAGTGCGCAGAAACACCGGGCAGAACAGGCGCAGCAGCACCGGCCGGTAGCTCAGCGTCATGGCCGTTGCTACGGCGGCGACCGGCAACAGGGTGAACCAGACCAGCACCGCCATGGACGGATGGTCGGCCTTGAAGCAGCACACAGCCGATATCATCAGGGCCAGCCAGCCCAGGGTGCGCAGATAGTCAGGGGCGACCTCGTCGGCGCTGAACACCTGGCGCCAGTGCGCCGGCAGGGACAACGCCAACCAGTTGGTCGCCAAGCCCATGCTGGCGGCGGCCGCCAGCAACCACAGACCGGCATTACTCATAGGCCACCCCACCGATGCGAGTGCGGTCGGCGGCCTCAACCGGCCTTGCCAGACGACGCGCGGTGAACAGCGCTACCAGCGCGCAGGCCAACAGGCTCAGATCGACGCCGGCTACGGCCCAGTAGGGTTCAAGCAGCATCGTCTTGATCAGGTGGTCGCCCGTGGTGATCCAGTTGAGCAGCACCGCAGCGACGCAGAGCAGCGCCACGGCCCAGCACTGCTCGCGCCAGGCGGGATTGTGCCGCGCCTGGGCCACCGGTGCACTACGCCACAGCGCATGCAGCAAACTCAGCAGCCAGGCCCCCCAGAACACCCATTTTTCCCATTCGCCACGGCCGGGCATGGCCTCAGGCAGCAGCCGGTTGGCCACCAGCATGGCGACCGCTGCCAGCAGCATGCCGGTAACCGTGGTGACCGCCATGGCATCAACCAGCCGACAGCCCTGCAGCCCGAGCCGCGCGTGCTCCTGCTTGCGTTTCTCGACGAAAAACACAAAACCGGTGGCGATGCACACACAGCCCAGCAGACCGCCCGCCACGTACAGCCAGCGCAGCAACCAGTGTTCGAAGTGCTGCAGGTGCAAGCCGGTGAGAAACTGATTGACGGCGCCAACCGGGTCACTCGGCGGGTCTTCGCGCAGTAGCTCGCCGGTACTGGCCTTGAAGTGAATGCCCTCCCCGACTAGCGCCACGCGATCGCTTCCGGCGCGGTAGATGCTCACGTAGCCGTTGGCGTCATTCAGATGCTCGATCGTCAGCAGACCGACCTCTCCCGGCATATCGCGCGCAGCCCAGATGCGCTTGGCCTCGGCCACCATGGCATCGACAGAGGCCATCTGCGCGGGTACACCGGCCTCCTCATGGGGCAAGCCGGTATGCGCCGCCTCGATCACCTCATGCCGATTATGCAGCGGTTTGAGCAGGGTTCCGGAGACTGGGAAGTAGTACATCGACGCGAAGATCACCAACCCGGTGAAGGCAAAAAAGAAGTGGAACGGCAACGCCACCACGCCAGTCATGTTATGCAGGTCCAGCGCGCTTCGCTGGGTCCGCTTGCGCGGACGGAAGGTGAAGAACTCCTTGAAGACCTTGCGGTGCATGATCACACCGGTGACCAGAGCGACCAGCATCACGAGCGCGGCCAGCCCCACCACGAAGATGCCCAGGTTTTTCCAGTTTAATTGCAGGCTGTAGTGCATTGGATAGAACCAGCTGCTCCCGATCTTGAGCCGGTCATCGGGGAACATCTCACCGCTGCGGGGGTCGATGGTCGCCCAGCCATGCACGTGCAGATGATCATCCGCGGGGTCCTTTGGCTGGTTGGGGATACCAAACTCGCCACCAATGCTCAGCACCGGATCTCGGTGGGTGGTGTAGGCATAGAGCGAGACCATGGGCATGGTCTCCGGCGCCGGCAGGTCGCCGATTACCCGCCCTTTGGTTGCCGCCATATCTACCGGGTGCGGTTTGAGATCGGCAAATACCTGTTTCAGCAGGTTGTCGTAGGACGGCATGGGCTGCGGCTCGAAGCGCGTATCGGGGATCGCCCAACGATCGATCTCGCGGTCGAATACCGACAGTGCACCGAAAAAGAACACGACCATCAGCACGAAGCCCAGCACCAACCCGAACCAGGTGTGTACCCAGGCCATGGATTGGCGAAAACTGTTCAGCATGGCTCTGCTCCTATCCGATGATCATGCGCTGCAGCTGCCAGGCAGCAGCCAGCATCACGACGCTGCCCAGCGCCAGTACCAGCCAGACCCGCCACAGACTGGCTGCGGCAAAGGTCCAGAGAAACAGCGCGAGGTACAGTATGAAGGCCAGCATCATCATCGCCTGCTCGGCGGCATGGTAATCGACCCCTACCCCATTCAGCGCCGCCACGCCCAGGGCCACCACGCCCCAGACGAATGCATAGCAGCCGAAGATCGCGGCCAGGACACGGGATACCAGCGCAACAGGAGACATGACTGACAGGCTCACCAGCTGTAGCTCAGCTTGGCGGTCAGTTCTCGGCCCGGATTGTAGTAATCCGCCGTACCGGAACCCACGACATGCTGTTCATCCAAAAGATTGCTGACGTTGACCGCCAGATCCATGTCCTTGGCAATCTGGTAATTGAAGGCTGCATCAAACAAGGTCGTCGCCTCGCTCTCGCCGGTATCATTGAAGTTGCTGAAGTGGTAGCTACCTACATAACGCGCGCCCAGGCCGACACTGACACTGGTGCCCGGCACACTGTAATAGCTCCATAGCGAAGCCGAGTGCTTGGGCGCGGAGACGAACTCGTTGCCCTCGATTGATACGACGCCCACACCCCACACATTCAGTGCCCCGCGAAGTACTTCGGTTTCCATGTAGGAGTAGCCGCCGATCACACTCAGGTTCTCGGTCAGCTCGGCCTTGGCCTCGAGATCCAGACCGCGTACCCGCTGCTCGCCAACGGTCTGCTGCTCAATGGCACCATTGGGCTGCACGACGGCGGTGGCGACGTCATCCTGAATCAGCTCGTAAATGGCGGCCGAGAACAGCGCATTGATCGCCGCTGGGGAATATTTCACACCCAGCTCATACTGGCTGCCCCGCTCTGGCGTGACGCCGACCTCGGGTGGTGAAACGGACTCCACCATGCTGACATAGGCCGATACCTCGTCATTGACGATATAGGTCAGCGCGCTCCGGAAAGAGTTTTCCGAGAAGCGGTCCGAGGACCGGGTCCCGGAGAGGTGGTCGGTTTCGGAAACGTCCATGGAATCATGGCGCATGCCGAGTGTGAGAATGACACGCTCGTAGAACGACAGGTTTTGCTGCAGGAACAGGGACTTGATGGTGCTGTCTTGGTCCTTGTCCTGGTACACGATGGCGGGCGAAACGCCTCGGTACACCGGACGGGTCACGTCTATGGGATCGGCAGAGCCATAGACCGACACATTTTCGGAATGCGCATCGAGGTATTCCACGCCGACGATGGTGCTGCTATCGATATTCTCGAAGCGAGCATCGTACTGCAGCATCAGATTGCCGTTTAACTGCTCGGCTTCACCATCAGAACCCAGGTAGCCACGATCGACCAACGGGCCGGTGCGCCCAGCCACGTCATTGATATAGACATAGCCGTACCCATCGCTCAGGTCGCTGTGACGCAGATTGCTGCGCAGCGTAAAACCGTTGTCGAAGTCATGCTTGAAGCTGGCGCTGATATTGGTCCGCTCGACATCGTGGAAGTTGTAACTCGGCTCACCGAAGAAGGCGTCGCGATCATATTCCCGGTCTTTCGGGTAACCGCCACTGTTGGGCGTATTGTCCTGGCGCAGGTGATCCACTATTAGCGTGGCCGAGGTGAACGCGGTCGGTTCCCAGGTCAGGCCGCCCATGACGAACCCATTGTCATCCTGGGAGTGATCGTACTCACGCTCGCTGTCCTGCAACTTGCCAGTGAGCCGAAAGGCCAGCGTGTCACTGCCATTTACCGCATCGCCCACATCCACGCCCGCTTCCTTATGGTCGAACGAGCCATAAGTGACGTATCCCTGACGAATGCGTTCGAAACGCGGTTGCTTACTGACAAAGTTGACCGAGCCGCCTGGGTCTGCCGGACCAAACAGGGTGGAGTTGGCACCACGCAGCACTTCGATGCGCTCATAGGCAAAGGGCTCCTCGCGTACGCCGCGCATCGAACCCAGGGTCAGGCCGTCCCGGTAGGTGGTGGCCTGGAAACCGCGAATCTGGAAGTAGTCGTTGCGATCGTCGGTACCGTAATAATCGGTGATCACCCCAGGCGTGTACTGCAGGACCTCCTCGGTCGTGCTGGCGCTGCGCTGCTCTATTTCCTTCTGGGTAATGACCGAAACCGAGGCCGGGGTATCGAGCAGACTGGTTGCGACCTTGCCACCGACCCATAGCTCCTTGGCAACCACCGAATTGGCGTCATCGTCAGCCGCGCCCTTGGCGTTGACGATGATGGGCGCGAGACGAAATGGCTCGTCACTCGCGGCGCTCTCCTGTGCCAGGCTGCACGCGGGCAACGCAGCCAGCGGAACGCAAAACAGGAGCGCACCGGTCTTGCATTGCCAGGGCGTGCGGGCGCGAATCAGCCGAGTCTCAGTGTCAGCCATGCTCAATACCTTTCCTTTGGATCAGTCAGAAATGCCGCGCTCTCTGCGGCATGTATGTAAATGCGCAAACGGTGGGGCGAACGGGGGTATCGGTAAAACTTCTCATAACGATAATCGTTATCGCATGAGCATGGCAATTACTTGGATGGTTGCTAGGGCGTAGATCGATGCCCACTGGCCTAGGGCGACCGATTGATGTTGCGGACGTGGCGGTGCAAACCGCTCACGGCGGAAAGCGCGCGCACACTGCCTGCCAAAGGAATAACGCCTTAAAGCCAAGGCGCTTAGGAGTTTGTTGCGAGGCCGCTACGTGCAGGCGCGGGCTCCCCGAGCCCACTATCTCGCGGTCGTCAGCGTGCCGCAGCAAGGCACCAGTTCGGCATTCCCGGCGGTATATCTTAAGATGGCCGGTTACCGAAAGAACCGTCATGGCTCTAGCCATGAAGGGCTTTCATTCTTTACAGACACGTGTGGTGAAGATGAAAAAGCCTTTCGTTTCCCTGTGCCCTGAGATCACTCGGGCGCACGCGCTGATGCTGATGGATTGGTTGGATGATGAGCGTGTCACCTGCTACCTGAGCGATTCGCGTCATACCTCCCGCTTCATCGAGCAAACCATCGATCGTACTCAGTTACCGATTCTGACCCATCTGTTCAACCGGGGCGGCCGATTCTTCATGGCCTATGACCGGCATGACGCTCCGGTGGGTTTCGTTCGTCTCATCAAGACCGGCACAGATTGCGAAATAGTCCTGGTCATCGGAGACTGCGACAAGTGGGGCCGGAACCTCGGCGCCAGTACGATCCGCGAAGGCATGAAACTGGCTTTTCTCGACATGCGCGCCGAGAAGCTCATTGCCAAGATCCACCCGGACAACGTGCGCTCGGTAAAAGCCTTTGTGCGCAGCGGCTTTCTGCTTGAGAGCGAAACGCCTGCATTGAAATGTTATTCGATGCCTCAGGGGCGCTATCTTCAGTTATTGCGCGCAGGTGACGTTGGCGACTCCACCAGGATCTATATCACCGAAATCGACAAAGCCAGGCTCGAGAGTCTGATTGCGATCGAGCGAGGCTCGGTCGTGGTTGAAATCGAACACGAGCTAGAGCGGGCCATTGTCGTCAAGCCGCAGCAGGTGGCGTGTGATGTTGTCACGATGAACTCGAAGGCTCTGCTGCGGGTGGACGAAGAAGAGATCGAAGTGGCCTTGGTCTACCCGGAAGACGAAGACATCAGCGCCGGAAAGCACTCCGTGTGCTCCGACATCGGCGCTGCAATCCTGGGCTATCGGGAGGGAGACGTCATCGACTGGCGAATTTCTGATCGGGCCTGCCGGATTGCAATCAGGAAAGTGCTTTACCAGCCAGAGGCGGTGGGCCATTTCCACCTTTGATTGTGCTTTTAGCCGTTGACAGTCCGCGCCAGGTTGACGCGGACTGCCGGCTGGCTAGGAAACACTGAATGCGCAAGCTGCGCGCGTCAGGAGGCCGCGTGAATCGCCCTGGTCTACCTAAACACTTTTGAGCGCCCGCTTTCGGCCAGAAGCGGTCATTAAGTGTCTAGCTAGTAGGTGCGATTCAATCGTCCTCGGCATGATCATCCTCAGAATACTCATCTGAATCTTCATGCAACTCGCGAATTTGTCTAGGGGGCATTCGGAGGATATTCTGGAGATGCCTTTGTTCTTGGTGGATAAAATTGTGGCAGCTGTTGCAAAGAGATATAAGATCTAAATCATTCTCGGCACCAAGCCTGTCATAAACGATGTGGTGTACGCATTCAGCGGGTCGTTTACAAGCTTGACATTCATAGTCATCTCTATGAAAAATTCGGACTCGCGTTCTTTCCCATTCCAGAGATTTGTAATAGGTTCCAAATCTCGAGTTGTCTTTCGTCGCTAACTCGCCAGCTTGAATCAATCTTTGAATTCGTTCTCGATGTTCTAGATGTGCCATTCTCCAAGCATCTCCTCTTCTTCTGTACCAAGCTGTAATCTCTTCCTTGGATCGTTCTTTCAGGGATTCATCGAAAGAGGGGAGCGATGATAGGTCTGGATACTTGCTTTTACTAACGTTGCCTGTGTGATGCCCGCAAAGAGTACATTGCATAACGACAGCAGTCCCTCCCGATTTATAAGTGCGTAAGCGAGCATCAGTGTGGCTGTGGTCGCAATCTTCGAAGTTGGGAGGCGGGTCTTCTAACTGAAATCCAGCATTAAATCCTACCTCGTCGAACTCGGGGAGACTATTCCCCTTGTTTAATTCAGCAACGTAAACGTCATGGCGAGCTGAATTCCAAATATCCCATTCAAACGTGAGTCGCTTATATAAGCCCTCATCAAATTCTGGTAGTTTTTCAATGTCGTATTCTTTCTTCTGTAGCGCCTTTGACTGAGCGCCACACGTTATGCATTGAGTAACCACGTGCAATGTTTCGTTGCGAAACTTTCGCCGAACTACACGCGTTTGGCTATGCCTGCAGCCATATGCCTCCGGCCTTGGAGGCTCAGGGTTCTCAAGTAGAAATTTCTCAACTGCAAGCTCAGGTGAGCTTTTGAATTGATCGAAATCCCGCTCTGGCAATCTGAAGTGATTTTTTAGCTCGCGAATTTTTGTGCTTAAGTTGGCGATTTCAACCCCGGCGGCATCTCTTTCCTCCTTCGTTGCTGTTGCATCTGCCCTAATACAATTAGCGTTAAATTCATCTATTTTCAGCTGAAACAGCTTGGGAAGATACTCATCAAGTGGGTTGTCGCAAAATGGGTATCCCATGTGGCTCTATGTTCCCTTCCGAGGTTAGAGGTGAGTTTTTTCAGCCTCCAATCTCTACGCCTTTTTGCGTCGATTTGCGAGCCCATCCCGCCACCGCTTTAGGCCTTCGATATCAGCGCGGAGTTCGGGCTCGGCTGGCGCGGGTAACAGGCCGCTATTGGCCGACAGCAGCCACAACCCTACCCCACCATGCCCCTGAAACTCGCCCTGTAGTCGATGGCCTTGAGGTGGACATGCTGGGCCAAGTCACCAATGAGGGTGAACAGGCGCGGCCCCTGCCTGAACTGGAAGACCCGGTACAGGAAGAACTGCTCGCCTGCCTCCTTCGAAAACTCAAGCTCGTTGTGGCTGACGAGAAACGATGAGCCCACTCCACCGTTGGTGGTCTTCACCTCGATGAAGCGGTGCTGCGCTTCGTCTTCGAACGACAGGATGTCGAAGCCTGCACCGTCGCCCTGGGTGTCCGATACCCAATCCAACCGTTGGAAAAGCTCGGGATGGCCCGCTGCCGTCAAGCGCTGCTGCTCGAACTCGATCACCCACTGCTCCCCTGCCCGGCCCAGCTTGCGGTTGGCCTCGTCCCGCGCGGCAAAGTCGAACTTGCGCGGCATGCGCTCTCGCACCTTGGCGGAGCTAGGGACAAACGCCTCGCGCTTGGGCGCTTCGACGAGCGCTGCCAGGTAGGTCTTTTCGCTCGGGAGCTTTACTTCCTCCAAAGCATCGACGATGGCGCCGACCGCCTGCTGGTGCTTCAGGACATACGCTTGTACGGATTTACGTAGCAGCAGTTGGCTGTTGCCCCGGGGCTTGTAGCCATTGATGTAGGGCAGCCCCAGCGCGTCGAGCACGGCGCTGATGTTCTGGTGCTTGAGCTCGACCGAGGACTTGCTACGGCCATTTAGCTCGCGCCTCAGGGCCTGGTTGTGCTCGGACTTGTTATAGGCCGCGCCAGCCGCCTCGGCACGGAGCATCTCGAAGTAGTCACGTACCGTGGCCTCGACCTCGGCTTCCGACCAGTCCTCGCCGATGCGAATGATCGTGAAGCCGAGGTTCGTCAGTGCTGGGACCACGGTCGCCTCGCCGCCCGAGAAGCTGTCGGCCGTCAGCGGGCCTTGGCTCGGGAACTGCTTGCCATAGGCGACGCCCGCGATGGCCTTCGAATCGCAGTCGGTACCGGTCTTCGGGTCGCGCACGAGAAAGTCGCGCGACTTCCCGAAGCCGTAGCGTTCCAGAAACTTGGTGCGACCGAGTTGCAGGAACTCGTCGATGGCAGCCTGCACGGCGGCGGGGCTGCGGAGCTGGGAAAGCTGGGAAAGCTGGGACATAACGTGACGTCCTTATCGAGCTATGGTTATCCGGAACTCCATGCACTTAATGAGCGCATCGGGATTCCACTGCGGCTCATGTGGTGGTGTTCAGCACCGTGGCGTGCTTCATGCGTTTTCCGAGGCGCTTGGCTCGCCGGATGCGTTTCCATACCTTGGAAACGTCCTGGTGTGGCGACATAGTCAGACGAGCCATCCAGTAGAGTTTCGAGCTCGTCCCGCGAAGCAGTAGCCGCTCTGCCCGATCGTCCAACTCCACCAGTTCGGAAATGAATCGGTAGAAGGCCGTGTCACTGAGGTATTGATCATTCATCCATTCCACCAGCGCCTCACCGACATTCTTGATCGATGACAGAATCACTGCGCCGGGCAGCACGCAAAGCGCAAATGGCAGTACGATAGCCAGCCACAGCATCCTGATTAGCGCCCAAGCATCTTCTAGAATCTGATCGATAGATCCAAACAGAGTCTCGGCTGACATCGTTGCGATCACGAGCGCCGCGAACACCGCGAGGATGCCCGTCAAATAAGCGGCAAAATTGCCGGCTGAAGGCAAACCGAAGAAGCCTACGGCTCGCCGCCAAAGCGGTTCTTGAGTACGGTTGCGGATCTCGCGCCGCCACTCCCACTCCGAAATGAGTAGCTTGGCAAGGTCGCGAAGTGTTCCCTCGTGCCCAAACGTTGAGCTGAGGTACGCCCGCTTCTCGCTGACCAAGTGCATCGTTGGCGTTCGAAGCGTCACACACCTCGCCCCTGGGTGGAGCTGGCGGTACCGTCGCTCGGCCCCCAAGAAGTAGACCTGAAGCATTCCGAACAGAAGTGGAATCTCGAAAAACAGTAGGGAGAGCTGTTGCGCATTGCCAAGAAAAACCGTCTGCTGCGTCAAGCGAACGTATAGATCTGCTGCCGTCAGCCCCAAGATCAATGATGCCAAGATGACGGATAACCAGAACGCCAGTGAGCCGAGCGCGTAGTAAACCGGGGGTCTAAATGTCTTGCGGTAATGACGAACCTTGTCGCTGATGGCTCTCATCTCACGCCCTCCCCCGTGCCCGCGGGAAGCCGATGCCAGTATCGTCGCGCCGAAGCGTTACGTCGGCGTGCAGGGCACCGACCATCAAGATGCGGTCGGGTTGGTCGGCTTTGCCGGGGGCGACTTCCAGATCGAAGATCAGGCTTTTGGGTTGAGACGGTGAAGCCATCCGGACGGCGATCCTTGCAACAGACTACGGGGCTGCCTGCACTGTAGCGGCAAATGTCTGGTGTAGGTAGGTGCGTGAGGTCGCGGTGGGGTGTGGTTGCGGGGGTTTCCGACGGGTGTCGATAACCCCTAAGACTGGAACGGAGAGCGGAAGAGAAAGAGCAAAGAGCAAAAGAGCAAAGAGCAAAGAGCAAAGAGCAAAAGAGCAAAAGAGTAAAGATAGGGCGTCACCCGGCTGGGCCGGGTCGCGCTGGCGTGCTGCGCATCGAGCCGGCCGGGGTCGTCTCGACCCTAGCGGGCGCTCATCGCTGACGCGGGGGCGGTGGGGATGACTGGCTTCCGCCAGAAGCGGCCCACTCATAATGGGAGCGAACAATCTACACCCGACCATAGACACACTCCCCAGCAATTACGTAGTCTCGAAGCAGTCCTGTCGCGTCTGCTCCGCTACCCATTGTCGCGATTCTGATGTTGAACTCATTTCGTCCAGGAGCTATGCATGGACAGGGAACGTTATTCAACAAAGCGGCACAAGCAACTACGCCATTAATCGTCACAGTTAGTCATTTAAGGAAACACTGCCCATGACAAACGATATGTTCTTGTATGTCATTACATTTGGAGCTTTAGGTGGGCTCTCGTCCTATTTATTAATTCTGTTCTCTGGCTTCGAGAAGCTTCCATCATCCATTCCCGACCAAACAATCCCAATGGCCCTGCAACGTGTGTATTTTTGCTTTGGCCGCATGCTATTCGGGATAGCAACCGCCATAATCACGTGCATGTTCTTAATTGACTACTACCAAGCCGCCGAGCTTAGTAAATATAAACTTTTGGGTTGCGTAGCCGCTGCTGGTTTTACTGTGTCAACATTAAGCCAAATAGCCAAATCCGTCAAAGGACAAGGTTAATTATGGTATCCACATCGAGCCGTATGCACCGTTCCACTCGACCGACCTGGACACTCTCGGCATGTTAAGCCTCTCACGGAAAAACTATGCAATTTGTCGCCGCTCTTGTTGAACATCTCGTTGTCGGCTTGGTGAGCCTCCTATGGCTTCTTCCCATTGGCAACCAACTTACGATTATCCCAGACATCAAGATCGCAGAACACAAGGAATTGCTTATCGCAATTGGCTTGCCCGTGGCTTACGTTGTTGGCATGTATGTGGACATTCTTGCATCTTTACTTTCCTCGTCGATTAAGCGAGCCCTTGATGCTTTCGGTCCCACATGGCGTTCTAAGCTATTTGGCGCACACTTAGCCAACAGCGATCGAAAGTCTTATGAGCGCACGGCAAAAATACTAAAAAATTCACCAGACGAGGCTGCGCGCTACCTATTACAACTTTCCAGCAGGGAGAAAATTGCTCGAGGTGTCTATGTGAACTTTCTTATCGCAGCGGTTGCCAACTTTTTTATCCCGACAGGCAAATACTATGTAGCACCAGCGCTTCTTCTTTTAATGTTTTCACTTGGGCTCTTAGCGTGGCTCCGACTGAACGCCTTGACTGATAACTTTAAGGATCATTGGTAGTGTTCACGGATGTTGCTGCTGAACGAGTGCCGGCGTGCCCGCACGGTCATACACATCACTGGATTCCGAGGCAATCATGGCGCGCTCGCTGCGCGAATTCCCGGGGTTCAGCGGCCTGACGTTGTTCGCATTGCGGATAGGTTATCCTGCGGCCACCAGCCGGCCACGATATTTTTATGGTTTACATTAGCGCCAACTTTTCGCGCGAGCCTGGCACGAGACTATTGACGCGGACAACGCAGGGCTAAGAGCCGTTTAGCTATGGTTGACACGATCAGCACCATTGAGCGCAGCCACATCATGTCATTGGTGAAGGGCAAGAACACCCGTCCTGAGATGCTTGTTCGGCGGTTGGTGCATGGGGCGGGCTTCCGCTATCGACTGCACGACGCCAAGCTTCCCGGCAAACCGGATCTGGTGTTCTCTCGCAAGCGAAAAGTCATTTTCGTACATGGTTGTTTTTGGCATCGCCATGAGGGCTGCGCCCTGGCTCGAACTCCCAAGTCGAACCGGGTTTTTTGGCTGGCAAAGCTCGACGGTAACAAAGCTCGCGACCAGTTAAACCTACAAAAGCTCCATGAGGCGGGCTGGGACGCGTTGGTAGTCTGGGAGTGCGAGCTACGAGAGCTTGATACGCTGGAACGGCGCTTACGGGCATTCCTGACGAATGCCACTACGATCCAGCCAGAATGACCTCGCCATGAATATAGCGCTCATTCTCTTTGTAGATGATCACATAACCAGGCAGCGCCGTGATTTGCCACTCTTCGCCCAAAACGGTTTTAACCTGTCGAAGGACATTCATAACACTGCTCTCCTCCCAACGCAGGCTGACCTGCGTTTCAACCAGGTCAGTATGTGGCCGTTTGGAACGACCGGCGGCATTCTGATACCTGACCGTGTAGGCCAATTGCTCTTTTAATTGTCTCAGCACCTCGGCCACATTACGGTCACCTTCAGGCTGAACGACACGCGCCTTAAAACCTAGGTCGATGGGATAGATACTGTCGAAATGGCTCTTCTTAACCACGGACTTGTCTCTGTTACGCCCAGGATCGTTGGAGCCGAAACCGCTGAGATTCCAGGCTAGGGAAACGCCGGCGCCGCGGTAATGCCTGATGAGCAAATCCTCGAGATCCATCGCGGTAAACACGTAGACCCGAACAGCCTTGAATGCAACCTGACTCTGATGCAGATTCCGGCGAGAGCGGATTTTCTTCGCGTGGCGCAGCAGTCGTTGCCTCAAACCGGCGTCCGCGTCGGTTTTCCCCACGTAGACCAGATCGCCATCAAAAAACAGCTGGTAGACCCCCTGCTGCTCCGGCACCTTTAGAACCGCTTCCTCATTGAGTGGCCCCGGCGTCATTTGCTCGAACAAGTCGACTAATTCCGCCAACAGTGCGGAAGGCAGATCAAACTCCAGATCCTTGAAATACTCCATGTCTCTTCGACTTCCCTTAGTCAAATCACACGCCGCAAGCCGCACGCCTGCAGTAGCGTCGAACCAGAGACGCTGCCGTTCGGCAGCAGGGCTGACTTTTTAGATATTAGAGTTACTCGCCTTCAGCCTCGATGAATTGACCTGAAAGGCATGCCGGCAACACTCGGAGGTAAGTTTCGGCATCCTGGGCGATCTGCTCTTGCGACTCTGGGCGCTCCACGAGACGCATGGCCCACTCCCGTCCAGGATGCAAGACGTCCCATCGGGGGCGCATGCCAGCGTGCCGCCCCTTGCCGGGGTTGTGGTTTCCGAAGCCGTCAATAAGCGAATTCCACACCGGGGTGAAGCGGGCAATAATCAACGACTCACCAAGCGGAATCCAAATATCGTCCACCACAAGAAAGCGACAATAAAAATCGTCGATGTTTAGGTTTTCAGCGGCGCGAATGCTGTCGGCATGTTCCTTCAAACGCTTATGCAAAACCTTACCAGCCGGCACCTCAAGATTTGCCCCCATCCGTGCGCCGGGCGGAACAGCCTTGCCTACATAGATAGGCAGCATGAACTTTCCGTCGCGGTTCAACCGGGAAACCTGCCCGTATGCAGGGAAGTCGCCCGAGTAATAGATGGCATAAATGCCCGCGCCCTCGAACGCCGGCAAATCACCTAGCGGATGGATCTCCTTTGTCAACAACGCCTCGGCGACGCTTGCGCCAAGGTTCTTTTTATCCAGCGGGTTGAACGGAATTACCTTTCCAGTCACGCGATTTCCCTTCCCTTGCTCATGCTCGTTGTTTTCAGCCTGGTCAGTTCGGCAATGGCCAGTTGCTCAGCCACGCTCGAAGCTACCCGCTGGGCCAGCAGCACTGGCACCGCGTTGCCCAGCTGGCGCATCGTTTCAGTCCAGCTGCCATGAAACCTATAGCCATCCGGGAACGTTTGAATGCGCGCGCTTTCGCGCACCGTGAAATACCGGACGCTGCCGTCGCGTCGAACCAGCATGTTCTCGCCGCCTGGAACACCATGGTCGCCCGCTTTGAGCGTCTTGGCGGGAAGGTCGAGTGGGCTGCCGGTGTGTCCGGGATACACGCGGGCGCCGTCCTGAAAGAGGTGATTGGGCACGGCCTCGGCCGCCGGCGACTCTGGATCGGGCAAGTCATGAATAACGTCCCTGACGGTGCGCCAAGGCAGCGTTGTCAATGGAGTTTTCGCGGCCCGAAGCTTCTCGACGCGACCGGCAAGCTTCGCGGGCACTTCCGGCATCGGCAGTCCATGACGCGACCAATATACGCCGGTGACCCACTGGTCATGCAGCAGGGCGTCGTAGCTATGAGTCGGCGCCGGGAATGACCACTCCACTCCGAGGTCATCCCTGAAACCGACCAGAAATACTCGCTCGCGCTTTTGAGGAACGCCATAGTTGGCGGCGTTCACCAAAGTGGGCACGACATTGTACGTCAGGCCCACGCCCTTGGTTTTGCCCGAGGTTCGCTCCTCCTGCAGGCGCTTGAGGTGCACACTCCAATCCTCGTCGCCGATGGGCGGCAGTTCCGGAAACTCAAGCTGAAGCTGGATGTAGTGAAAGTAATTGGCGAACGTCGCGCGGGTGAGTCCCTTCACGTTCTCGACGATGAACGCTTTCGGCCTCAGGCGCCGGATCACCTCGACGGTGGCGGGAAACATGTCTCGCTTGTCCGCCTGGGCGCTGTGCTTGCCGCCAATCGAGAAAGGCTGACAAGGCGGGCCTCCCGAAAGCAGCTCAATGTCTTTCGGGATGGAGTTCCAATCGAACTCGCGCACATCCCCTTCGTGAAGATTCCAGCTCGCCAGCAGCGGATATCCACGCCGCTTATTTTCCCTCACGGTGTCGCAGGCCCATTTGTCCCACTCCACCACCGCAAGGTGATCGAAGCCTGCGATCTCGCAACCCATTGCCAGGCCACCTGCGCCGGCGAATAGTTCCACTGATCTCATTGCCCCGCCCTCGAAATCGACCCGCAAAAATGCGCTGAATGTTACCAAAGCGATGCATCTCAGACACGTTGAAATGTCTGGTACGTTCTTTAAGGCATGATCACCGGGAGGAACGGTACGTTAAAAATACCGCAAGCCAGAGGGACCGGCGTTGTGGCGCAGACGAACCTTGCGCCCTGCCCCAGGCCGTCCAAGGCGTCGAGGACGCTGGGCAGGTCCTTGTCGACCTTGCGTTCTAGTTCCTCTCCCGTGTCGGGGCGCAGGGCACCGACCATGAAGATGCGGTCGGGTTGGTCGGCTTTGCCGGGGGCGACTTCAAGATCGAAGATCAGGCTTTTGGGTTGAGACGGTGAAGCCATCCGGACGGCGATCCTTGCAACAGACTACGGGGCTGCCTGCACTGTAGCGGCAAATGCCCGGTGTAGGTAGGTGCGTGAGGTCGCGGTGGGGTGTGGTTGCGGGGGTTTCAGACGGGTGCCGGTAACCCCTCTAAGACTGGAACAGAGAGCGGAAGAGAAAGAGCAAAAGAGCAAAAGAGCAAAGGATCGGGCGTCACCCGGCTGGGCCGGTCGCGCTGGCGTGCTGCGCATCGAGACGGCCGGGGCCGTCTCGCCCCAGGGGGCGCTCATCGCTGACGCGAGGGAGTGGTGGCGATGGCGGGTTTCGTCCAGAAGTGCGCACCCATGGTATGCCCATGGAATGAAGGCAGGCCAATCTCAATCTAGACATCACTCCCTTTCCGTTTAACTCACCGCTGCAATGAAGCGCTTGAGCCTCGCATCCGGATATCCGTCGCTCAAAAATCGACGAACGCTCGATTTGAACTCAGGGGCAATCTCGTAAAAATCAGCAACCGTCTTGGCCTTAGTATGAAGAATGTACCCAGCTGCAATTAACCGATCGAACTTATCCGCTGCAAGTCCTGGCACCTTGTTCGAGAACTTGATGAACTGTCGACGATTATCGATAAATCGGTCACCTCTAAAAAATGAGTGGAAGAAGCGAGTGATCTCCGCAGAGATCATCGCCTTTTCTTCCGCCTTAGCCCCCTGCGTGACGGCGAAAGCTTCCTGCAGATCCCCTAAGTCACATGTTGTGTCAATCATGCAAGGGGTGAGTTGCGTGTTCTTGATAGCGAGGTCTGCGCAATTCTCGAAGATTGAATACATGAACTTTGTATCACTGAACCGGCACGCCATTAGATTACGATAGCCATAAAACCTCGATTGAGTGATGACCAAGTTCGATAAGTCTATAGCCGGGAATGTGCCTTTGATGTGCAGTCCCGAGAGCGTTCGCGGGGAGGTGTCTCGCTCGTGCAGGTCAAAGAAGAGAAGTAATTTATCCGTTGTCTCCTGCATCGATTGTTTATGACATGAAAAGTAAAGATGTAGCAGGCTAGCAAGTGCTCCTTTGGCGAACTCAATCTCCGCTTTTGTAATTTTTGTGGAGGCCTCCGAAATGGCTTGATCGCGGAGCTTTGGGACGATGGAAACGAGCGCCTTCTCGATATTCGCGAGATTTGCTCTAAAGAAACGCTTGAGCTCCTGTGACTCCTCGCTATCCGGATCCAGTCGAGAAAAAGCGCGAACGGCACTTTTCTCAAGGCTTGCGTGCTGGAGTCCGCGTAGCATTAGTAGCACTTCGAAGTATGAGCTCAGGAAGGAGTAGCGAAGTTCAATGTCGTTACCTGCAACCACTAGAAGCGGATTTAGTTCAAATTTCGCAGCTAATGAGTCCGCTCGGGCCTCATACAGAATTCTGAGTCGTTCGTGCATCTCAGCAATGGGCCACCGTTTACCGAAGTCAATCACGAGATCTGAGACAAGCTCAACAACCTCAACTATCGGAATGTCGATGTCATGACGTGTTTTCTCACGACGTAAAATAGAGTAAACAATATGATCGGTCAGATCGTTGTTCGAGGGATATGGTGTCAAATCATCCGACACCTCGAACTCTTCTGTTTTTCCTTCGAGCAGTTCGTCTTCGACTACCGTCGTTGAGATATCGGCAAGGAAAGGAATAATTCTGCCCTCGTTATCTCGAATGCGAATCTTGGCAATCTGGGCCATAACCTTTTCAACCATCGCCCTACCCTCGCCATAACCGGCGAGCCGCCGGTTGACGTAGCGCCGACAACTCTCCGAGTCGAAACCCAGGAGTTCGTAGCGCTCAATCGCCAGAGCTTCTAGCCGAGTTTCTTCCGCAACGACGTTATTACGTGTCGTAAGGAGCACATGAGAGCTGCCAAGCTGATCGTGAAGATGCTTTAGGGATTCTAGGAAGGCACTGACATCGAATCGTTCTTGAAAAAGTGAAGTCAGTTCGTCAAGACCGTCAATGATGACGGTAAGGTTGCCGCACACAACCGCGAGGTCGAACGTGGCTCGCTCGAACAGTCTTCCGTGCCCCTGATACTTTGCGTATAGCTCATAGATATCATAGATCGTTTCGATTCGAGATTGGGCCAATCCGCGCTCTGCAACATATTTCTTGATGGACTCGGCTTGAATAAGAATGACCGAGGAGCGCAAGTCTTCTCTAAAGTGAAGTCGCTTGGCGACAGACAAACACAGCGAGGTCTTCCCCATTCCTCCCGGGGCCACTATGAGGTGGGCTGCCACCCTTGACGGTTTCTGGAGGACACCAACAATGTGATCTAGCCCCGACTCAACTCGAACGAGTTCTCCACTCTCGCTGCTCATGTAGGTCAAAGCCTGATTTGTGTAATTTTCGATAGGGCTAGGAGGGTCAATGCCTTTCAATGTGGCATCAATACAATACTCCCAGATGTACTCCTTATATGTGCATTCGTGTATTCGAGTCGCGAGCCCTGCCTCAGCAAACGCGCGAGCAATAAGCTCCTGCTCCGGACGGGCAACGCGGGGCCGGAGCACGGTGATATCGATAGGGTTTAGCCCAGACTTCAATAATTGCTTTGCAGCATGCTGAACACTATGTTTGATTGTTCCGCTGGCGTGCAGCGCAAGGAAGTAGCTGAGTGCCGGGGATTTTGTTTCCCATAACTCGTATTTCACCCGGTTGCTACCTGAGAAGTCGGTGCCATCAGGACCGCTAACGATAGCGCGCCTATTTGGGTGATTGACCTGAATGAGCTCTTCTACCCGTGTGAAATCATAGGAGCCTTCTGCAAAAGCAGCGAGACTTCGCCGCTTTTTGGGACGCTCTGCTGTGCCTCGGTTTTGCAACAAGGCAAGCAGCTCTTCGACGCGCCTAGGAAATTGGTTGTCCTCCGTGAAGTCAACATGGAAGTGCCCTGACAAGTATCGGGGCGTGGAGTTCGGCTCGCGCTGCAGCATTATCAAATTACTGCGCTTATCGCGCAGCATGCCGTCCCAGTGCAAGGCGCTTGTTAGGAAAGTCTCAAGCCCCACTCCATTTTTGCGATCATCTGCCTTTGTCTTGTACTTTGTCGTGCCGACAACCAGTACATAGTCAGCTTCATGAATTCCTGCCTCCATGAAGTAGTTTTTGTCGACCAGACTGTCAAGGTCATAGCCATCCCAAGTGACCGATATTTCTTCGATCTCTTCCAGAGTGTCTGCTAGCTTTTTCACCCATGCTTGATGTGCCGGGCTATCCCAGCTGTAAGAAATGAACACCCTGATGCTTGACATTTTTTCCCTAATCATGTATGCGTCATTTGATGCTGTGTCTTCAATAACATTCTGCCTGATGAGTTCGGCCCAAGGCATACATTGATTTGCCCTGGTTTCGGGCGCACCCCAAACCTTATGGGGCAGACTAGGCGTTACTAATCAGTCCGTTCTTGAGCAAAAGTGACTCCTACACTACACCGAAGTCCGTCCCTTGAGCCAAGTCAATTCCCGCTGAAGTGATAGCCTAACGCCATCATCGCCGGTGTACCATTGCCCTCAATCAAGGGAAAGGACGCCGAGATGGAACTCTTACTGGTCATTGCCGTAGTCGCAGCATTCGTACTGCTGGTCAAACACACCAAGGCCAAGGGCCGCATCTCCGAGCTGACGTTCGACCTCAAGGCACGTCAGAACGAGATCGAGGATCTAGAGCGAGAGGTGGGGCGCCTGCGCGGCGACCTGCAGACGCAGCTTCAGGAACTGCAGCGCTTCAAGCCCATTCAGGACGTTGAAGCGGAAGCCAAGCGCCTTCGAGTCGAAGCGGAGGCGCAACGGGACGACCTGGTGCAAGGTGCCCGCAATCGGCTCGAAAAGGCCGAGGAAAAACTCCAGTCCGCCGTGGCGGAAGCCGACCGGATCGTGGCCATGGCCAACGAACGGGCGCAGGAGATCGCCGGCGATGCCTTCGCCGCGATGGGCAAGGCCAAGGAGCTGACCGAAGCCGCTCAGGCGATGAAGAACATTATCGAGGGGTACGGCGACAGCTATATCGTGCCGACCTACAACCTGCTCGATGACCTGGCCGAGGAATTCGGTTTCACCGAGGCCGGGAAGGAACTGAAGCAGGCGAGGGAATCCTCCCGCCTGATGGTCAAGCTCGGCCGTTCGGCCACTTGCGACTACGTCGAGGCCAACCGACGCGAGATCGCCATTCGCTTCGTTACCGATGCCTTCAACGGCAAGGTGGACTCCATACTCTCCCGAACCAAGACGGACAACCACGGCAAGCTGGAGCAGGAGATCCGTGATGCTTTTGCCCTGGTGAACCTCAACGGCTCCCCGTTCCGTAATGCCCGTATCACCGAGGACTACCTCAAGGCCCGGCTGGAGGAGCTGAAGTGGGCGGTGACTGCACGTGTGCTGAAGGAACGCGAGCGCGAGGAGCAGCGTCAGCTGCGCGAGCAAATGCGAGAGGAAGAGAAGGCTCGGCGCGAATACGAGCGCGCGATCAAGGAAGCAGCCAAGGAAGAGAGCACCCTGCGCAAGGCGATGGAGAAGGCTCAGCAGCAGGTTGCTGCGGCCAATGAAGCGCAGCGGGCGGAGTTTGAAGCGCGCCTAGCGGCGCTGCAGGAGCAGCTCAAGGCGGCCGAGGAAAAGAACCAGCGCGCCCTCTCCATGGCGCAGCAGACGCGAGCCGGCCACGTCTACGTCATTTCCAACATCGGCTCCTTCGGCGAAGAGGTGTTCAAGATCGGCATGACGCGCCGGCTCGAACCGCTCGATCGTATCCGCGAGCTGGGCGATGCGAGCGTCCCCTTCGAGTTCGACGTACACGCCATGATCTTCAGCGACGACGCACCTGGACTGGAGAAGCAGCTGCACCGCCATTTCCTGCGTCAGCAAATCAACAAGGTCAACCCGCGCAAGGAGTTCTTCCGCCTGGAACTGGAAGAGATACGCCAAGAACTCGAAACGCTCGGCGTCGAGACCCACTGGACCATGAGCGCCCTCGCCCACGAGTTCCGTGAAACGCTGCGTATCGAGCAGCAGATCCGTGACAACCCGGCGATCGCTGCGGAATGGACGCGTCACCAGATCGAGGTTGAGGCTGCGCTGGATGTTGTCGAGGAAGAGGAAGTGCTGAGTTAGAAGTGGCAGATCAACCAACTAGGAACTGCCCTACCCTCACCCGCTCAACATCATCATGAAACGAGCCCCACAAAAGCAGACCCACCGACCATGAAGATACGGTCGGGTTGGTCGGCTTTGCCGGAGGCGACTTCCAGATCGAGGATCAGGCTTTTGGGCTGAAACGGTGAAGCCATCCGGACGGCGATCCTTGCAACGGACTACGGGGCTGCCTGCACTGTAGCGGCAAATGCCCGGTGTAGGTAGGTGCCTGAGGTTGCGGTGGGGGTGTGGTTACGGGGGTTTTCCGACGGATGTCGATACCTCTAAGACTGGAAAGAGAGCAGAAGAGAAAGCGCAAAAGAGCAAAAGAGCAAAAGAGCAAAAGAGTCAGGCGTCACCCGGCTGGGCCGGGTCGTGCTGCCGAACTGCGCATCGAGCCGGCCGGGGCCGTCTCGACCATGGGGGCGCTCATCGCTGACGCGGGGGAATGGTCGCGATGGCAGGTTTCAGCCAATAGCTGCCAATCGTGAGCAGCTGACATCGACCTATTGAGGGCGCTGTGAAAAGCAGCATTCGGTCGTCAGCAAGTATCTCGACTAGAGGTCTACCCAGTTGGCGAGAAGCAGGGCTGCATCTTCACTGCTCAGTTCTTCTAGGCTAATTAGTCGATCGGCGATCTGCGAAAGGCTGCGCGAAGACCGCTCGTTAGGATGGTTAATCGCCTCCTCATAAGGCACGGTATCATCCGATCGGGCCCGAGACTCGTAGCGTTTCTTAAGAACATGCTCAGGAGAGGTGAAGTGGACATGCCTTACTGAGGAGCCGAAGTAATTTCGGAATTGGCTAATTTGCTCAGGCTTTCTGACGGCATCAAATACCCAGAGTTTCTGCTCCGGTTTCGCTTTAGTTTGCGGTAAGGCGATATCCGAAACCACCCAGCCAAACTGCGTTTTCAGATCAAGCGTATCGCCTAGCAATTGAAGGTTCGCCCTATTCCAGGCAATCCCTTTCGTTGCTGCCAGTTCTCTGAGGTAGGAGCTGGACTGAATTGCGACATATCCGTGCTTTACAGTCAGCAGCTCTCGAACCGAGGTTTTTCCAACGGCAAGTGGCCCACTTATTAGAAGTATTGACTGCCGGATCGTCGAGCTCATAGAGCTATATTTCCGATCACATCCTGGCCGCGAATTGAACGAACCTCCACAACGTAATCACTGATATTGGGAATGCTGTAGTCTGTCACCACTTCAACTACTGTTTTAGCTGGCCCCCCGCTCGTTCGCTTCACGGGATAATCCTCAATACTCATAAAGTCATCAATTCCGCGGGGATGTGGCATTGGAAACGTATTACCCGAGTTCATTCGGCAGAGCATAATTTTCTCCGCGTAGTCTTGGACAAAGGATTCTGTGTCTATTGTCAGTACGTCATGAGTGAGCTTCTTGTAGGCGCGTGCATTAAGCAGCTTGAATAGACGATGCTCCTCAGCCCACATAAAGACTTTACTGTTGATGAGTTTGTACCACTGAGCTGGCGTGGTGCCATCTACAAGCGCCTCTTCGAGGCGCTTGGGCGGCATCGGAATCTGATCTCTCAACACGATTGAGTCGCCATCCGCGCCCACTGTCACCTTGCTAGGGCGGTGACTCTCTTCCAGTTTTTGGCGCTCAAATCCAGCGATGTTGTAGCGATCAAGCACTGCAAGCGTGCTAAGCAACCCGTGCGCTTTGATAGATGACCAAGTACCCTCCTCGGCCATGTGATACAAGCGCGGATAGTGAGCAACGAACACCTTTAGCTGCATTATGGTCCTCGACTACCACATTCTTCGATCGATGATATTTCTTTCGTTAAAAGCCGTAGAAATCATTGACACCGAGATCCCGCTTACTTTTTCAATCTCCTCAATGAACCGGAGGGTTTTGTCAGAAAGCTGTTCGTAGCGAAAAGCAGTGCGGTTTTTAATGTCGATGTAGTCAGCGAACGTAAGGGCAATATCTGTAGGGCCGTTCAAGAGCAGCGATCTCCGGAGCTGGGCCCAGTCAAACTCTGCAACTCGGCGAGGTCGGTGAGAAACTGAACCCACCTCGGTTAGCAAAAGCTCTGAAGCCGGAATCCCAGACCTTTGCGCAATATCGCTAAACTCGATCTGCTGACTCATAAAGCCGGAGGAGTTCCCAGTCACTGAGTTTCCTACACGGATTGGGTAGGTTCTGCAAACCATCATGACCTTTCTCACGTGCCTTGGTGAGAGTCCCGCTTCAGATAAACACGCAGCCGCCGTCGTAGCTCTGGACGTCACATGAGGATAATAGCCGTGATGAAGGCTTAGTGAAGTGCCTTGGGTTCCTTCAAGCATAATTTTTTTGCCGCCGGAGAGGCATGTAGCGAAGAACTCTATCGAATCCTTTATGTAGTGCTTAAGGCTCGGGATGTTCTTAGCGAGACGGACCTTGGATTCCGGGACTCTGTCGAGTATTTTTCTGGCGGTCGCCTTCCCTATTCCTTGTGCGGTAGAGCCAATTGCCGATTTTAGCGTTTGCTCTTCCCACTCGATATCTTCTGGGTCAATGATCATTGCTTGGGGATCAATAATCACTTTTTCAAAGGTTAACGCTAACTCTGTAATTTCTCTAAGAAGGATCTCTAAGCTGATCACAGCTCCAGCGCCAATCACCAGGGTGGCGTCTTTATTTCCGAGTGCGCCAGACGGCAGTTGCCTGAATGTGTAGGGCTTGTCATCAACCCTGAACACCATATGTCCAGCATTCGGCCCACCTACGCGAACGAGAACGTCGTATTCAGGAGCAAGATAATGCGCAATATTTCCCTTGCCTTCGCTGCCGTACTGACCACCCACCAGCACGTCCACCACGGGAAGGGCGATTATCGGGCGATTCTCCAATCGCGCGATGACTCGCGCATATACGTCCTCTCGATTACAACGGTCGCTGTCTATTACCACATCAGCAATTTTGGCCAACGCGTTTGAGTGACGCTCTGTAGAAAAGCCCGAAACCTCGCCATAGCTCGCTATTTCAACAGGGTTTCCACGATCCTCGTACCGTTTGGTCAGTACGGGCTCGCTAGCTTGAAGGTGGACGTGGGTCACTAGCCATCCGCTGTTACGCAGGCATCTTATCTGATCGGCTGACCTTACTGCATCGACTACCACCAACGAAAGATCCTTGTCATTCACAAGGCGTGCGTTAAGCGTATCCGCGACCCATGCGCCCTGGGTTTCACGATCCAACTTAAGACCAGCGTTATGGCGTGCTCTTCGAGAAGTGCCCGTACCGGGAAGAAGTAGCTGTATGAGCTCTTTGGTCTTCACCAGCTCCGCACCTGACTTCGCGGCCAAGAGTTTCGCTAACGTTGTTTTCCCTGCGCAGACACGGCCTGATAGAACGATAGCTTTAGGTCTCATCCGTCTTCCTTGGCGACAGTTCTTAAGGGGTTAAGCTCGGGAAGGTAGCTGGTACACAGTGGTTCGCACGCCTTTATCAACCAACTCTTCAATTATGAGCTCTTTGATAACGTCCCAGTTCGCTCCACCGTGCCCCGTACCCACTCTCGGCATGTGAACAGATGCGCCTATTTCGAGTGCCTTTTCGCGTACGCGAGAAAGGCATGTCGCAAAGGCGGTATAACTGAGGCGCTGCCCCTTTGATGGGCCGTAGCCTCTTTGGGCCACCATATGAGCAAAACTGACTCCGCTTCCGTGCGACCCAATATAGACCTGCCCAAGAGCTGGAATATGGTCAGCGGCGGTCGTTTCTGATCGGTACTGATCCCACACCGTCGGAAAGTTCTTTTTTACTTGGTGAGCAAAACCACGACCGCCCCACTGAGCTGGCGTGTTGGGAACGACGTGCGCTATGAGCTTCGGCCCAGTCCCATGAGGCGTCAGTACATCGCCAAGGACTTCAGTCAACGAGGGTTGGTGGAAATCGATTTGTTGGTTGGGACGGATGATACCTACCACCCGCGGAACTAAGCTTCCAGGGTAGGGAGCCAAGCCCATGCACTCAACTCGATAGCTGCTACCTTGCACATCCTCATCGCCGATCGAGGTGAAGCCGATCGCGCTGGCTTCTGAGACAACACCTCCGTTGCTAAACGACTGTCCCGGACGAATCGGGCAAATCCAACCAGCGGCCGGAATGACGTAGTCGACTCGATATACTCCATCGTCCTGGTGAAAGGACGCGCAAAACGCTGCGCTTGCCGACGTCGCAAGTTTAATGCTTCTTATCAGACACGCCTCGACAGATACATCATACGTTTTACGAAGCTCGGCTACTTGTTGAATGGTCGGGGCTCTATCAGCGAGCTGAGGGAAGCTGCCCAACGGCATCAGTAGTTCGGCCGCGCCAATGTTGCAGAGAACTTCAAGCTGCCAGTTGTCAGCCCGGCTCGCGGTTTCTCCACCCCGATGGCGAATTTCCTCACGACAGTCTGCGAACAGAGAATGCGCTACTTCGTGTGCAATTGAGAACCGGAGCCGCCCACGAGGACGCATTGGATTGTATTCAAGCACGAGTTGCCCATCACCGGATGGACGCAGACGGGCATCCGGGATATCGCCGCGCGCCTCAGTGCGTATCTCAAGCAGAGTTGCAAGAGCCAACGGGTCAAAAGGTGGGCCGCCCCAGCCGTTATCCATGGCTTGCAGGACGAGTTGTCGCGCTCGGTTTTCCATTGCTGCGACTGGATCTCCACCCGCAGCAAAGCTTAGAACCGATGGGTTGGTCCAAGTGAATTTTTGGCTCATGGAGAGTCGTTTCCTGGGGCAGGCTGCAGCGGTGTTGACTTGTCCATTGTCGCTTGCCTCCGTGGCAGGGTGAAGAACCTGTACGCCCTGTTCGTCGCCTCGTTAGCAATGCTGCGTCGCCAGCGTGCGGCGTCTAACCAAATAGCGTGGGTGGTTGTGCAGAAATGTCAACGAGGTGACATTGCCAGAGCTGCCTACCTGCCGACAAGCGGTGGAACGCTTTGATTCGCTCTTTGCTAGATGCTAGTCAGGGACCGCTTCTGGCCGAATGCGCTCTTCGGAGTCCATCACTCAAGTTACTCCTCACTACGCTCCAGCCTGTTTGCCCTCCCCCAATTCCCCGCGCTAGACTGTCCGGGTCGTGGTAGATCCCACGGCCGGGCGTGACAACCCGGGAACTAGGAGCGCGGTAGCGCCATAGCGGCTAGTCAGCACTTCGGTGTCGGCTATCGCTTTTCTATGGTGGGCCGTGCGGGGCAGGCCTCGGCCTGGCCGGTTCCCTTGGTTCCCGGTTGTCACCCCCGTGCGGTCCACCTCCATTCCGCGTGACAACGGGTGGCGGTGGCTCCTTAATCGAACCAAGGAGCACAAGCAGAATGCACTACCTCCTTTTTACGCCCGCGCCCCACCCTGTCGTTTCGTCTCCGCCTGGCTGTTGTTTTGCCACTTCGCGCTGCGAGGTGGGCCATGACTGAACATCCTTCCAATCTCCTGGCCTTTCCTTCCACTGCCCCCTTGCGTTGTTCGTCTGCCGTTTCGTCTTCCGGTCCCTTGGCCGAGGCGGAGATGCGTGTCGAAATGATCCGGGGGCTTTTGCTTCAGCTGACCGAGGACGGCGGCGGGCAGACCCTCGATCTGCGGGCGCGCCTGCTGGGCTATGCGGCCCAGGAACTGCTCGACGAGATGGTCGTGCTGTATCGGCGGGCATTCGGGGCGCAATCGGCGCAAGCCTGAGCCGGTGGGCCGTCCGCCTGGGCGGCCCGCTCTGATCTTGTTCTTGGCGCTCGATGTTGGCTCGTCTCGCTATTTGCGTCGTTTGCCTTATTAAGCCTGGGTGCCTTTTGCGTTGTTGACGCATTGGCGAGGCTGATTGTTCTCGTCTTGGCGTTTTGCCCTGGCTGGATTGCTTCCGGAGACTGCCGTGGAACTGGAGCTGATCCGTCGTGCGCTGCATGATCTGAGCGAAGCGGGTTCGCTGGATGATCTGCGGGCTGTGTTGGGCAGGCTCTTTTCGGGTCTCGGCATCGGGCAGTACGCCTTCGTTCGTGTGGACAGCACCGTGCTGGGTACGGCTCCCTTGCTCCTCTCGAATCATCACGCCTGCTGGCAGCAGCTGTATCGCACGCATGGCTATCACTGCATCGATCCGCTTGTGCGTCATGCGCGGAGTTGTGCCCTGCCCTTTCTTTGGCGGGACGTGGGTGTGCGGGTATCGTGCCGTGCGGCAGATGCGGCGTTCCTTGCCTGCGCCAGGCGGCATGGCATCGATATGTGTCGGGGCGCCTCGATCCCCGTTCATGTGCGCGGCGAGCAGCTCGCGTTGCTGAGCATTAGCCAGGCGGTGGACGGTAGTCATGGACGAGACATCTGTATTCGCGATGCGCTGTTGCTATCTGGCGTTGCTACGACGCTGCACCTGAGGGTCGGGCAGCTGATGGCGGGCTGTCGGCCTCGATCGCTAACACGGCGTGAGCGCGAATGCCTGCTCTAAGCCTCACCTGGCAAGGCGCAGGAGGAGATCGCCATGATACTGGGCTTGCGGCCCCGCACCGTTCGCTTCCATCAGGAGAACGTCATGTGCAAGCTCGGTGCTCGCAACATCGCCGCGGCCGTGGGGATGGCGACTGCCCTTGGGTTGGTGTAGAGGCTTCACCGGTGTGGACGTGGTGTACGCTGAGTTGCCTTTTACAGTGACGATTCGTCCCTGTTCAGAAGCTTGCCCGATGCTCACCGACGTCCTCGCCCGCGTCCCACTGAAGCGCCCGCTCACGGCTGGCTCGGGCACCTGGAGCTTGGGCGTCGGTTTGGCTGCCGCTTTTCGTTGAATCGTCGGCCCGATTAGCCCTTCAATGCCGCTTCGATCGTAGCGATATCGATCTTGCGCATGCCCATCATCGCGTCGAACGCACGCTTGGCCGCTGCCCGATCAGGACTGGTATAGGCGGCCGTAAGAACGCGCGGCGTGATTTGCCATGACAAGCCCCACTTGTCCTTGCACCAGCCGCATTCGCTTTCCTGGCCGCCGTTGTCGACTATCGCGCTCCACAAGCGATCCGTCTCGGCCTGGTCGTCGGTGGCAACCTGGAACGAGAACGCCTCGGAATGCTTGAAGGCCGGCCCCCCGTTTAGCCCGAGACAAGGGATCCCCATCACCGTGAACTCGACCGTGAGGACATCGCCCTGCTTGCCCGAGGGATAGTCGCCTGGCGCACGATGCACAGCGCCTACGGCACTGTCCGGAAAGGTCTCGGAATAGAAGGTAGCCGCCTCGAGCGCGGTACCGTCGTACCACAGGCAGATCGTGTTCTTGCTGGTCATTGCAGGTCTCCGTCTTGCTTAACGAAATGGTGGCAAGCATGTGCGGCGTGAATCCACCGCGCTTGCCAGGACTTGTCGTATAGGCAACGGAGAAATCGACACCTCGACCAGAATAAGACTTCGCACGCGTTTTGATTCGTTGATCCGCTTCTGCCTGAGCAGCAAGCAATGCCACGCGCTCTGCCTTACGACGGTACGATGCCTTGGCCTGCTGAAACCTGGGCCCTGTTTCGCACCGGCCCCGAAGTGAAACGTTCTACGCGATATCCGGGGATACGGTACGCCGGGCTTGAGCGAGGTTCGCCCTCAGCTCGCTTTCGGTCTGTCGATCCTGCTTCCATGCCGGTTGTCCTGGAGCGCTGCGCCAAGATTCGCTGAGCGGGCTGTGGTCGACGGTATCGAACCCGAACTGATCATAAAGCCGGCTCACGAATTCGACGGCCTCTGGGTAATCGCTGGATGTCGAAAGCGCTAACCGCCCCGGTGTGCCTTTCGGCTTTCCCCAAAGGGTGATCCGTGGAGCCTGAATATGGGTGAACGCCTTGGCGACCTTTGCGCCTGGAAGCTGCTCCTGACGAAGCTCATGAACGGTTTTCTCCCCGGAATCAACGATAGGGAAGTGGCCGTCACGCCAAGCCATATAGTTATTGGTATCAAGCACGATCTTCCCGACAAGTTCGCTGGCAGGCATGTCGTTGACCAGCTTGAGCGGAACAGCCACGACGACCACATCGCCTGCGGCGGCGGCACCTGCGGCTGTTTCCGCTCGAGCAGCGGGGCCCAGCTCGTTTATCAGCTCCCTTAACGTTTCAGGTCCACGCGAATTGGCTATGGCGACGCTATAGCCGCATGCGATGGCGGCGCGAGCAATCTGGCTACCCACTTCACCCGCTCCGATGATTCCAATGGTTGTCATTCGTCGGTCACCTCTGATCATTCGAGCCGCGCGCATCAAGGCGAGGCCAGTTCTCAGGCGCCGAACGCACCGTCGATCGTATGCATCGCCCCGGTCACGAAGCCGGCCTCGGGTCCTGCCAACCAAGCGACCATACCGGCGACCTCCTCGGGTCGTCCGTGCCGCTTGATTGCCATGAAGCTGTGCATCAGGTCCTTCATCGGACCCTCTGCTGGATTCGCATCGGTATCAATTGGTCCAGGCTGGACCACGTTGATCGTGATGCCGCGCGGCCCGAGATCCCGCGCAAGGCCTCGCGCCAATCCCTGGAGTGCAGATTTGCTTACGGCGTACGACGCCATACCGGGGATCGGCATGCGATCGCCGTTGACCGAACCAATGATGATAATGCGTCCGCCCTGAGGCATCTTTCTTGCCGCCTCCACCGCCGCGTAGTACGGAGCATGGATATTGATCCGAAAGAGCCGCTCAATCTCGTCGGGGTCCTGTTCCAGCGCATCGCCGAAGACCGCGATTCCCGCATTGACCACCAGCACATCCAGCGGGCCGCTATCGCGCACTCGCGCGATGACCGCGTCGCGCTCTGAGCTATCGGTCTCCACGGCGCGGCTGCCTGTCTGGGTAGCGAGTTGCTCGGCCGCTAGTTTCGATCCCGCATAGGTGAAGGTCACTGTTGCCCCCTCCGATGCAAAGCGGCGGACGATTGCCGCGCCGATACCTCGACTACCACCGAATACCAGAACGGATTTGCCTTTGAAATTGGACATGCGATTCTCCTTGAACCTGGAAATAAACAGCGGCAACAGCGATCTGCTGCGCCTGCGCCGCCCCTACGATCTCGATCAGCTGCTCGCTCTTACCCGGAGCGCCTTTTCCCTTGCCGGGTCAAGCGCATACGAGATTTCATAACGATTGGTACCGTAACGATCGTTATTTAATTGCGCTTGATCAGGGGTGTCAAGGAATTTAATATCGATCGTTATGAAAAAGACGGAGGTCGAGCATGGGTCGTCAGCGCGAATTCGACGTGGAGCAGGCTCTAGACGCTGCGCTTGGGGTGTTCTGGCGCAAGGGCTATGAGGGCACGTCGTACACCGATCTCACGCAAGCCACGGGCGTAGAACGGCCAGGCCTGTACTCGGCGTTCGGGAATAAGGAAACGCTCTTCCGCAAGGCATTGGCGCGCTACTACGAGCATCACCTTGCGTTCTTCACCGCAGCGCTGTTGCAGCCCACTTCGCGGGACGTGGCCAAACATATCCTGCGCGGCGCGGCAGAGCTCACTACTCGCTATCCCGAGCACACCGGGTGCCTGGGGATTCATGGCGTCCTAGCCGGTTCTGACGACGCCGAGGCCGTACGGCAGACGTTGATTGATGCTAGAGCCGAAGGTGAACGCGCGCTGCGCAATCGCCTCGAGCAGGCAAAAGCCGAAGGTGATCTGCCGGAAACCGCGAACTGCGGGGTGCTGGCTGCGTTTGTCATGGCGATGACCCATGGCATGGCCGTTCAGGCCAAAGCTGGATATAGCCGCGAAATGCTAGAGGCCGTTGCTGATCAGGCCTTGTCGGCCTGGCCATCGTTTGTCTGCTCAGGTTGAGAGGTGCTGGGTTGACAGCGGCTGCGCCCTGGTGCTCGAGACGCGCCTTTGGGTAGGGTCGTCATGAGTTCATGCGCACCGTCCCGTCTCCCGCGAGGTGGATGACGTAGTCGGCCTTGGACGCGACCGACGGGCGGTGGGTGATCATCACCAGTGTCCGGGCGTTGGCCTTGAGCACATCGATGGTGCGCTCCTCGCTCTCGACATCCAGGGCCGAGGTGGGCTCGTCCAGGAGGATCGTCGGTGTTCCCCGCGCCAACGCCCGGGCGATCGCGATGCGCTGCTTCTCGCCGCCCGACACGGCAGCGGCATCGAACCCCACGTGTCTGTCCGTGGTCGGGGTGTCGCCGGCATGGGCGTCGAGTCCGAGCTGGCCGAGTAGGCTGCCGAGCCGGTCGTCGCTCAGGTTTCCCTTCGCGCCGTAGCGGACGTTGTCGGCCACGCTCCCGGCGATGAGCAGTGGGTGCTGGGTAACGACCGAGACGGCGTCCAGCAACGCCGTGCGGTCGAGGCTTCTTGTGTCCGTGCCGAATGCCCTGACCGTGCCCGCTTCCGGCTGGATCAGTCCAACCAGCAGGCGAAGCAGCGTCGTCTTGCCGGCGCCCGAAGGGCCGGTGATCGCATAGGTATGGCCCTGGCGGATCTGCAGGTCGACCTTGTCGAGGATCGTCCGGCCTTCGGCGCGATAGGTCACCCCCTCGAGCTCGAATAGGACTTCGGCGTCGGTGTCGGGGGTCCTGAGGCCTTGGGGCTCGGCTTCCAGGTCAAGGTAATGAAAGCCCCTGTCCAGCAGGACCAGGTGGTTGCGCAGCTCGATCAGTACGCTCGCCAGCAGGGCCAGGCGCATCGTCAGCTGCATGACGTAGCCGTTGATCATGACGAAGTCACCGACGGTGTAGGTGCCCTTCGCGACCTCGCCGACGACGTAGAGGGTCGAGGCCAGGAGCAACGCACCGACGAGGGTGACCTGCAGCAGCATGAGCAGGCCGATGCGCAGGTTGCCCACGGTCACGCTGTCGATGAAGCCGCCCACCTTTGTGCCGAAGCGCTGCTGCTCCAGCGGCTGGGCATTGTTGAGCTTGATCTCCTCGACCAGGCGCATCCGCTCGGTGAAATGCGACATCACCTGGTTGTTCGATTCCATGATGCGCTGGTGGATGCCCTTGGCCTTGCGTGACAGCAGCACCGAAAGCCCAACCAGCCCGACGATGGCCATGATGAAAAACGCAGCGAAGGCGACGCCGATCAACGTGGCGAGCACCGCGAATACGAACAGCAGCTCGATCAGTGTGGGCAGCACGATCCAAAACAGCGTGCTGGTCAGCGCACTGAAGGCACCCTTGGAACGCTGTGCATCGGCGACCAGCACGCCCTGGTCGAGCTTACGCAGCTCGGCCTGTGGCACCTTGAGCAGGTGATCGAAGAACGCGCGGTAGAAGGCCGCATCGCAGCGCACCAGCACCGCGGCCGAGAGGATGTTCTTGGTCCACTCCAGCACCTGCGCACCGGTCCAGCACAGTGCATAGGCCGCCGCCGTGACCAGGATAATGCTCATGGCATCGCCCGCGGCGAGCCGGTTGGTTGTCTCGCGAAGCAGTACCGGAACGGTGGCGTTCAGTAGCGCCAACGCCAGCAGGATCGCAGAAGCGATCGCGAAGTAGGTAAAGGCCTTCGGGTAGTACGAACGGGCCAGGGTTAGAGCTCGGCGGTATTGCTGCAGCGCTTGCGTCATTGGGTACCCCGCAGGCGGTGGGGGGATCGGGCGAGATGTCCCGGCTCCCCTAGGGGCTGACCGTTACTTTCAGCCAGGCATGCGCCATGAAGCTGTACTTCTGCACACCGATCTCGACCGTTGCCTTGCCATCAGCCTAAGGGTGAAGGCTCGGAAAACTAGCTGGCAAATATGCCAGGTGTCGCGCCCAGCCCTTGCAGCTCCAAGATGTCGTGGCAGGTTTGAACCTGCGCAGTCGCCTCCCTACGGGATCAAGCGCACAAGTGTGCAAGGCACGCCGCGAGGTTCCATCGGCCGCACCCGGAAAAGGAAGCCAAGCCCTATCAGGCGCGCGGCGCCAAGGCATTCCTCGAGCAGGCAGGAGTCAAACCATGAATCCGATGACCTATAAGGGCTATGCCGCCCGGATCGAGTACAGCGACGAAGACGGGCTGTTTATTGGTCACATCGCAGGTATCCGCGACATCGTGGGGTTTCATGGGGAATCGGTCGCGGCGCTGAGACAGGCATTCAAGGAAGCGGTGGACGATTACCTGGACACCTGCGAGAAGATTAACAAGGCGCCTCAAAAACCCTATTCCGGCAAGCTGAGCCTGCGACTGGAGCCCGTACTGCACGCATCGGTTGCAGTGAAGGCCGAACTGGCGAACAAGAGCATCAACCAATGGGTGATCGACGTCCTCACCCGCGAGACGCAAGCCTGAGCGCTACACCCCTTTTGAGCCGGTATCGTGCTTGCCCGGTCCGAGCCCCTCCTCTGAGCATTATCCTCCCCGCCGCGTGACGGGGCTGCCGGGCGGTCACAGCCGCGTACCGGTGCCGTCAGGCATCATCGCCCGGTGTTTCACTGGGTCGAATCGCCGCGAAGTACAAAGCACCGACACTCCAGGTAGGTGGCAGGTCAAGATCCGGCTGCCCCCATAACGTCAGTTGCCCTTGCCTGTAGGCATCACTCTTGACCAGCGCGAAGTGCACCTTCTTCATCGCGAGCATGAGCGCCTGGATGCCATCTTCGCCACAGGCGTAACCGCGGTCCTCATGATCCGGCCAGTCCAGTTCGTAGTGGCATTGGAATTCGCCACCCGAAGCCTTTGTCGGAGTGGAAAAACGGGCAACGACGTCCGTATCGCCCATTTCGAATCTGCGCTCAACGAAGATGGTCATGACAGTCTCCTTGTAGGCGGGCTGAAGTCCGAGTTCCTGTGATCGCCCGGCAGAAGCATTGCTTAGTGCAGCGCGGACGATTCGTCCATGCCGGCGTCCTTGGCCAGGCTCACGCTCCAGTGTCCGCCAGTTTCCTGGACGGCATTGAGAAGATCGTAGGTCTTGACCATGTTGAGCAGTCCCGAGTGCCCGTATGCGCTGGGCGAGAACGCGGGATCGGCACGCTTGAGGTATCCGCCCAGGGCGCTGAGCGTCACCTTCCCTTCGTTGGTGCCCGCCACCATAAGGGCGACGGCATCGACAACGAAGCGCGGGCGCCGCTTGGCCGGCGGCCTGGGCGGTTCGACCTTGGATTCGGTTTTCGTCGGGCAGGCCACCTTCGGCGCACGTTCCGGTGATTCGACCGCCGGCTCCGGCCCCGGCGCCGGTCGCGTCCATTCGAAGAACTCGTCGCTGGCGTTTCTCAGTGCATCCGGGGTCTTGGCCTCGCCCACGATGCAGACGGTTGCGCCCCGCTCTCGCAGCTTGCGGCACAGGTAGGCAAAGTCCGAGTCGCTGGTGACCAGGCAGAAGGTGTCGGCACGCGCATCAAACAGTGCCTCGAGCGCATCGAGCGCAAGGGCGATGTCCGCGGTGTTCTTGCCTGCGGCGTACTGATACTGCAGGCACGGCGTGAAGGCAAGGCGCACCAGCGCCTCCTGCCACCGGTTGGCAAGCGTGCCATGGTTGCCATAGCCCCGGCGCAACACGACACGCCCGAACTGGGCGATCACGCGCAGCGCATGCTCAAGAATCTCGGGCGTTACGTTGTCGCAATCAACGAGTACCGCGACGCGTGCTTCACCTGTTGCAGAAAACGCCATCCATGCCTCGCTTCACGTCACCCTTGGGCCTGCCCATCATCGGGCGCCTCGGATGCCCGATCGTAACGCAATGGCCAGAGCCTGTGCATCCCGGTCGCAAGTCTCACCCGTGAGCCTGGGTACGTTGGCGAGGCAGGGACGCCACCCCTCTCTGCCTGCACGGTCCGCCGCAAGCGGCCGACCGGCGTGCTCGACCGCGCAGACGATTTCGGATTTGCGATTGAGGCAGTTCTTGCATTCGAGTGCGCGGGCAATGGCACCGGCCGACTGCTCACCGATGCCCAGCAGCGACAGGCAGTTCGTAGCCACGGCCGCAGCCGCGGCATCGCCTGCCTGGTCGATGGGCCATGGAGTCGATCCGAAATCAGGTGAACATTTGTAACATGATGCCTCATACTGAAATCGGGGCGTGAACGGCCGTATTCACGCCAATTTCGGTGGCGTCTCGCTGTTTCTCCTGCGAAACGCCAGGGCCTAACGTTGCGCTTTCTCAGGAACATGCGCCGTGTCGATCCGTTCCCGTCTGGTCTGGCTGGTCATCGCCATTATTGCTCCGGCAATGGCATTCGCTCTGTTTGGCACCTATTCGGTCTACCGCACCCAGTCAACGAAGATTGATCAGGGGATGACTGAGGTCGCGCGCGCAATTGCACTGGCCGTCGATCGTGAGTTGGACCGATACGCGGCCATCGTCACCACGCTCGCTTCGTCCCCAACACTCGTGAGCGGCGATCTGCGCGCCTACCATCAACGTCTCCAACAAACCAAACATGCCGTGGGTTCAGGCGTTACGATCTTCGATCCCAACGGGATGCCTCTGGCCGACACCCACTTTCCGTACGGGTCTGCCCTGCCCCGCTCTCCGGTTTTCGAAACGTTCAGGAACGGAGCCAGGCTCGACGTCAGCGATTCGTTCGACGATCCGACCACCGGGGAACGTAGTTTCGCGATTCGTCGACCGGTAATGCGAGAAGGCAGGACCGCCTATTACCTGGCCATGACGTTTCCGGTCTCGGCGATCAGCAGCGTACTCGAGCAGCAGGCGCTCCCGGAAAGCTGGATAGGCGTCATCCTGGATCGAGAACGCACCCTCGTCGCGCGTACCCGGGACGAGCACATGCATTTCGGCGAGCAAGCCAGTACGGACTTCATTAACCAGTTGCGAAGCTCCGGCGGCGTCGATGGGAAGGTCATGTCGGTGACGCGCGACGATCTCAAGGTCACGACATTCTTTAGTCACGCCGACGCCTCGGGATGGGTCGCGCTCGTCGGCATCCCACGCAACGACCTCGTGGCAACGGCCCTCGCGCCGCTTGGAGCCGCGGCGCTTGGCATCCTGCTGGTGCTGGCAATCGCCATCGCCATGGCTATCGCCGTGGGTCGCACGATCACCCGCCCGCTGGCGCAGCTCGATGAAGCGGCCAGCGCACTGGCGCGAGGCGAGGTGTTCGAGCCCCCCGTTACCGGGATCGATGAGACCGATAGGACCGCTCGGGTGATGGCCGATGCCAGCGTGAGGATTCACCGTTCCAGTCAGGAGATGGCCGACAGGGTCAGGGATGCAGTCATCCAGGCCGAGCGCTCGCATCTGGCCTTGCTGCAGGGGCAAAAGCTCGAGGCACTTGGCAACCTGACGGCCGGCATCTCCCATGAGTTCAACAACCTATTGCAGAGCATGACGATGGGCCTGCAGCTGGCCGAGATGCTGAGCTCAAACCCCAGGGCCAAGCGGGCCATCGAGGGTTGTCAGCGTTCGGCGCGCCGCGCAACCCGTCTTACTCGGCACCTGATGACGTTCAGTCGGACCCGAACGGCCGATCCCGAACGGGTGGACCTGCGTGTCCTGATACTCGGCATGCACGAACTCTTGATCGGAGCCCTGCCCAATCGAGTGGTGCTCGAAATGAGGCTGCCCGAGGACGAATGGCCGGCATTCGTTGATGCCGTGCAGTTCGAGCTCGCCGTCCTCAACCTGGCGATCAACGCCCGCGATGCAATGGCCGAAGGCGGCCCGCTTATCATCGACCTGCATCAATGCTCGCTGCCCTGCGACAACCCTTTCAACCTTTCACCAGGCCCCTACCTGTGCATCGTCGTCGAGGACACCGGGTGCGGAATGACGCCCGAAGTGCAGGCGCATATCTTCGAGCCGTTCTTCACGACCAAGCCGGTCGGTGAAGGCACTGGCCTTGGCTTGGCCCAGGTCTATGGATTCGCGCGTCAATCCGGGGGCGCGGTCTCGGTCTATAGCGAAGTCGGCAAGGGAACACGCATCTCGATATTGCTGCCACGCATCGAAGCCGTGGCCCCCTCCGAGCCCCAGAAATCGCGCAGCGCGGTCCGGGTGGCCCGAGAGGCCCGGGTACTTGTGGTCGATGACGACGACGAAGTGCGCGATGCCGTGACGGCGATGCTCGAAGAGCTTGGCTATCAAGTCGATGAGGCACCGAACGCAGCGGTCGCGTTGGATCGACTCGCGGACCCGGAACAGCCAAATATCGACGTGCTGTTCTCGGACATCGTCATGCCGGGTCCGCTGGACGGCGTTGCGCTGGCCGATGAGGTGCACCGCCTTTATCCGTCCATTCGCATCGTCCTGGCGACGGGCTACAGTACGCGGCTCATGGCAAGTTCGGGATATTGGGTCCTGGCAAAACCATTCAGCCACGAGGCACTTGCCGACACCCTGTCGGCGATGCTCGACGCGCCCGCGCCCTAGCCCCAACGAAGAAAAACCAACAAGCAAAACGTGAACTGGCCACGGCCAACCCTGCCCTGGCACTGTATATTCGTACAGTCTCCCGGAACATGTCTTTGCGCCAATGGCTCGTTTGCTTGCTCCTCTTCTGCTCGTCTCGGTGCTGCCCTATGCCCACGCTGCCGCGCCGCGGACCTTCGCCGAGGCCAAGAAGGCCGCCTGGGCCATCTATGCCTCCAATCCGGTCGAGTTCTATTGCGGATGCCGCTACTCGGGCAACCGCGTCGACCTGGACAGTTGCGGGTACGTGCCGCGCAAGAACCGGCAGAGGGCCGAGCGAATCGAGTGGGAGCACATCGTGCCCGCCTGGGTAATCGGCCACCAGCGCCAGTGCTGGCAGAACGGTGGTCGCGCCAACTGTGCGAAAAAGGATGCGACCTATCGCCGGGCCGAGGCCGACCTGCACAACCTGGTGCCCAGCATCGGCGAGATCAACGGCGACCGAAGCAACTACGGCTTCGCCTGGCTGCCGCAAAAGCCGACGCAGTACGGGAGCTGCCCCATGGTGGTGGATTTCAAGGCGCGCAAGGCGATGCCGCGCCAACCGATACGCGGCATGATTGCGCGCACCTACTTCTACATGGCCGATCGATACAAGCTGCGCCTATCGAAGCAGGATCGCCAGCTCTATGGCGCGTGGAGCAAGACCTACCCGCCGCAGCCGTGGGAGCTTGCGCGCAACCAGCGAATCGCGTGCGTCATGGGTCATGGCAATGCGTTTGTCGGTCCCGTCGATCTGTCCCGTTGCCCGCAGGCGAATGCAAGACGGTAACAATGCATGCGTAACCTGAAGCGGCAGACGAACTGGATGCTGCAAAACCCCGCTGCTATTAGGATTTAGATCGTTATCCACAGAAGCTGTGGATAACACTGTGAGCAAATTTTGGATGGCTGTCGCAAACGCCCGTCTGGCGCGGATCACAAACAGATCGGCGAGATTTTGTTCACCTCGCCTTCCCCTTTATAAATCAGTCACTTATCGAGCTGCGCCATCTCGTCGCATTGGCCCGTCTGGCAGGCGCGCCGATGCGGCAGACGGATGTGCATAATTGTTCTTGTCAACTGCTTTCTAAGACGAATTTGGGTCGATATGCCTTTTCGCGACCTACGGCAACCCGGGGCCGCGCTTGGCGAATTGGGCGAGCTCATCCAGCGATAGTGGGCGCGCAAACAGATAGCCCTGCGCCTCGTCGCATCCAACTTCTCGCAGCAGCTCCAGTGTATCGGCATCCTCGACACCCTCGGCCACCACAT
The DNA here is from genome assembly GCF_055755175.1 of Stutzerimonas sp. LR2. Taxonomy (NCBI): domain Bacteria; kingdom Pseudomonadati; phylum Pseudomonadota; class Gammaproteobacteria; order Pseudomonadales; family Pseudomonadaceae; genus Stutzerimonas; species Stutzerimonas sp. LR2. The sequence goes on along the minus strand of NZ_JBVTRR010000002.1, from coordinate 781,511 downwards.
GCAGCTTTAGCGATCGAGCCATGTCCACGATTGCGCGCGTGAAGAGATATCGGTCGACGTCGCCCGCGATCCCTGTCACGAAGGACCGGTCCAGCTTGACGACATCGATCGGAAACCGGCGCAGATAGGACAGGCCCGCGTAGCCGGTACCGAAGTCGTCGACGGCAAGCCGCACGCCCAGTGCCTTGAGGCCTTCCATTACCTGGCGGGATGCCTCGGTGTCGTCTATCAAGGCGCCTTCGGTCACTTCGAATTCCAGCGAGGTTGCGGGATAACCGCTACGCACCAGCGCCGACTGGGTCCGCTCGATCAACGCTGAAGTACGCAATTGCACCGGCGACATGTTGACCGACAGCTCCAGAGCGCTTTCCTGCTTGGCGTTGAGCTGGCTGATGTCCCGGCAGGCCGTCTCCAGCACCCACTGCCCTAGCGTATCGATGAGCCCGATCTGCTCGGCAACCGGGATGAAGTCCAGCGGCGATACCGGGCCAGACTCCGGCCGATTCCAGCGAACCAGCGCCTCGACGCCCACCATGCGCATGTCATGCAGGCAAAGTCTCGGCTGGTACACGACATGAAGCTCCTCGCGCTCGACCGCGGTCCGCAATGCGGCGCTCAGCGCGATACGTGACCGGGCCTGCTCGCGCATTTGCGGATCGAACAGCTGCGCCCTGCTCCCGCCTGCCTTCTTGGCGTGGTACATCGCGATGTCCGCGCTGAGCATCAGGTCGGCGGCGGTATGCCCCTGCTCCGGGAACAGGCTGACACCGATCGAGGCCCCCGAGTGGAAGGTATCGGAGCCGACGACCAGCGGAGCCTCAATGCAGGCGATGAGGCTGCCGGCCAACGCGAGCGCCGCATTGCAGTCTCGAACGTGGGCCACGATCACGAACTCGTCGCCGCCAAGACGCGCGACCAGGTCACCCGCGGGCAGCACGTCAGTAATCCGCTGTGCAACCTCGCAAAGCATCGAATCCCCGGCACCGTGCCCCAGCGAATCGTTGACCTGCTTGAAATCGTCCAGGTCGATCAACATGATCGCCACGCAGGCGTCCTCGGGGGTGAAATTGAACAGCTCCTGCAGGTGGCGATCCAGGTAGGAGCGGTTCGGCAGTCCGGTCAGCGGATCGTGGTTGGCCAGTTGGTTGAGGCGCGATTCGGCCTCCTTGCGTTCCGTCACGTCGGTATAGCTGCCAGCCCAGTAGCGAACCGTCCCGTCGGCGGCCAGGATCGGCACGGCATAGCCGCTCATGTGCCGGTAGGCCCCATCGGCTCTTTTCAGGCGGTACTCCGTATGAGCGGGCTTGAGCGACCGACGCATCACCTGGCCGATGTGCATGGCCGCCGCGACGTCCTCGGGATGGACCGCATCGGCCCAGCCGAACCCCTTCATCTGTTCAAAGGTCTGGCCTGTGAACGCACCCCAGGAAGGTTGCGGCGTCTCGATCTCCAGGTTCTGGTTGGCAGTCCAGACAACCGAGCTCGTGGCATGCACCAGCGAGCGGAACAGCTCCTCGCTGGCATGGAGGTCCTGCTTCAAACTGTGGTGGTAGGCACGCTCACGTTCGCGTTCCAGTACCAGCGACGCGGTATTGACCAAGAGGTCCATCACATTGCGTTCGAACGCATCAGGGCGCCGTGGCTCCGGGGAGTAGCAGGCCAGCGTTCCGAGGATTTCGCCGGTCACCGCGCGGATCGGAACCGACCAGCACGCGGCAATGCCATGGTCGGCTGCCACCGCTCGGTACCTTGCCCAATGCGCGTCGCTGCCAATGTGCTCGGCAATGACCGGTCGGCCGAGATGTGCTGCGGCGCCGCATGAGGCCCCGGTCGGCGCGATCTCGAGCCCATCGATGGCCTGGCTGAAGGTTGTAGGCAGCGAGCCGCGGCTACCGAAGCCGAGGTGTCCTCGCTCTTCGTCCACCAGCAGGATGCTTGCCCAGAGTCGATTTCCCGCCTGCTCTTCGAGCGAACGGGTCAGCCGATCGAGGATTGCCTGCAGCGTTTGCCCCTGAACTGCCATCTCGAGGGCATGTTGTTGACCGGTGGAAACGGCGGCCAGGCGCTTCTGCTCGCTGATGTCCGCTGCGACGCCGTGCAGCGCCAGCATGGTTGCCCCATCGCGGAGCGTATGCCCCTTTATCTCGAGCCAGCGCACCGATGACGCGCCCTCACGGACTCGACACTGGAACGACCAGATGCCGGCGCCGCCGAGCGCGTCGGCTATGGCGCTCTGGACCGCGGATTTATCGGCGGGCTCGACGACTTTCAGGAATTCATCGAGGCTTCGGCAATTCGGCGCATTATCACCGCGCCATTGCCAGCTCGGTGGGATCGACCACTGCATTGCCCAAGACCGGGCGTCGACGGACCAATGCGACAACCCGGCGGCCTCGAAGAGTAACGGGATATTCAAGCCATGCCGTAGCGATTCGTTCATGCGCCTCCACCAAACAACTCAGACTGCCAGCACAACAAACGACAACGAGCTCCCATAGCGCCTGATGCGATGGGTTTGGTCGAAGCTTAGCACTCACGTTCGGGCGGTTGGCCCGACAATGCCTTTGGACAACCAGAGCCTCGATGGCTGGGGGTGAGCCGAATCGGTAGCCTGGGTTTCAGGAGCTCAATGAAAATCGCGGCTGCGCACATCCAGCCCGTCGAGCAGATCGCTTCGGTCCTGAAGGTGCCCGGCGATCAGGTGCCTCACACCGGCCTGGTCCTCGAGCTTGCCCTTGACCTGCAGCAGCCGCGACTGCATCAGTGCCGGCCGGTAGCGCTCGGCCAGGTCCCGCCAGACAACGACGTTGACCATGCCGTACTCGTCCTCCAGCGTGACGAAGGTGACGCCCGACGCCGTCGACGGACGCTGCCGACCGGTGACGATGCCGATCACGGTAATGAACTGCCCATGTGCCGTTTCGGCCAGGTCCCTGGAGCTGCGAGCCCGCATCGATTTCAGCGTGGCGCGAAGCAGAGACAGCGGGTGCGGCCCCAGTGTCGTGCCGGTGCGCGCGTAGTCGGCGTGCAGGTCCTCGACCACGGTAGGGACCGGCAGCGCGATGGGCCGGTCCGGCTCGGCGCAGTTGAACAGCGGTAGCGGTGCCTGGACACCGGCGATGTCCCAGCGTGCCTGATGCCGATGCCCTGCCAGCGCACTGAGGGCATTGGCTTCGGCGAGCAGTTCGCGCGCCTTGGTATCGAGCCCGGCGCGAAGGCACAGGTCGCCAACGTGACGAAACGGGGCGCAGCGGCGCTCGGCTTCGATGCAGCGCCCCACCTGTTCCGAGAGGCCGCGCACCATCCGCAGCCCCAGGCGAATTGCCGGTGACGCTTGCTGAGGTTCTTCCAGCGTGCAGTCCCAGTCGCTGCGGGTAACGTCCACGGGCCGCACCTCGATGCCGTGCCGGCGCGCATCCTGTAGCACCTGGTCGGGCGAGTAGAAGCCCATCGGCCAGCTATTGATCAATGCACAGGCGTACGCTGACGGCTCGTGGCATTTGAGCCAGCAGCTGGCGTAGGTCAGCAGCGCAAAACTGGCCGCATGGGACTCTGGAAAACCGTAGCTGCCAAAGCCTTTGATCTGCTCGAAGATGCGTTCTGCGAAGGCCTCGTCGTAGCCGCGCTCGAGCATGCCCTGTTTCAGCCGCTGCTGGTGGGGCTCGAGCCCACCGTGGCGCTTCCAGGCGGCCATCGAGCGGCGTAGCTGGTCGGCCTCGCCGGCGGTATAGCCGGCCGCAACGATGGCCAGGCGCATGACCTGCTCCTGGAACAATGGCACCCCCAGCGTTCGCTCGAAGACCTCGCGAAGCTCCTCGCTCGGGTAGGTCACCTCCTCCTCGCCGTTGCGCCGGCGCAGGTAGGGATGGACCATCTGCCCGACGATCGGCCCGGGCCGAACGATCGCCACCTCGATCACCAGGTCATAGAAGGTCTTGGGCTTGAGCCTGGGCAACATGGCCATCTGGGCCCGGGACTCGATCTGGAACACGCCGAGTGTGTCGGCGCGACTGATCATCGCGTAGGTCTGCGGGTCCTCGGCCGGGATGGTGGCCAACGTCAGGTCGCGCCTGTCGTTGGTGCGCAGCAGGTCCAGGCAGCGCCTGATCGCACTCAGCATGCCCAATGCCAGGACATCGACCTTCATCAGCCCAAGCGCATCGATATCGTCCTTGTCCCACTGGATGATGGTCCGGTCCTTCATGGCCGCGTTTTCCACCGGCACGAGCGTGGACAGCGGATGCTCCGATATCACGAAGCCACCCGGATGCTGGGACAGATGCCGGGGAAAGCCGACCAGCTGCGAGGTCAGCACCAGCACCCGGTGCAGCGTCGGGTTCTGCGAATCGAATCCGGCTTCGGCAAGCCGCTGTGGCGACGGCATGTGGTCGCTCCAGCTGCCACAGCATCTGGCCAGCGCGTCGACATGCTCGGGTGGCAGGCCAAGGGCCTTGCCCACGTCCCGAATCGCGCCGGCGAAATGGTAGGTGCTGGCCACCGCCGTCAGGGCCGCCCGCTCGCGCCCGTAGCGATCGAAGATGTACTGGATCACCTCCTCGCGCCGCTCGTGCTCGAAGTCCACGTCGATATCCGGCGGCTCGTTGCGCTCCTTGGAAATGAATCGCTCGAACAGCATGCTCATACGGGTCGGGTCCAGCTCGGTGATGCCCAGTGCAAAGCACACGGCCGAGTTGGCAGCCGATCCCCTGCCCTGGCACAGGATGGCCCTACTTCGGGCGAAGCGGACGATGTCATGGACCGTCAGGAAGTAGCTCTCGTACTGCAGGTCCTCGATCAGTCCGAGTTCCGCCTCCAGTTGCGCCAGTGCCTTGTCCGGGATCCCGTTCGGCCAGCGCCAGTTCGCGCCTTCGAACGTGAGCTGCCTCAGCCACTCAGTGGCCGATCGCCCTTGCGGCACGACCTCGTGCGGGTACTCGTAGCGCAGTTGGCCAAGATCGAAGGTGCAACGCGCTGCGATCCGGACCGACTCATACAGCAGCCCTGACGGATAGAGATCGGCCAGCGCCTGCCGCGTACGCAGGTGGCGCTCGCCGTTCTGGAACAGATAGGCGCCGGCGTCGGCAACCGCGCAGTGATGCCGGATCGCGGTCACGGTGTCCTGCAGCGCCCGTCGACCCCGCACATGCATGTGCACGTCGCCCGAGGCCACGAGGGGCATCCCAAGTCGCTCGCCCAATGCCATGAGATCCGACCGCTTGCGCTCATCGTCGCACTCGCGATGCAGCTCCACCGCGATCCAGCAGCGGTAATCGAAGACCGACTTCAGCCAGTTGCCCTGCTCCTGCGCTTCGTCCGGATTCGGGACCCAGAGCGCAAGCATCCCCTCGGTCCCGCTGTCGAAGTCGGAGCGGTGAAGCACGTAGCTCCCCTTCCTGGCGCGCCGCCGTGCCTGGGTGATAAGCGCGCAGATCCGCTGATAGCCGACCAGATCCTGAGCCAGCAGCACCAGCCGAGCGCCATCGACTAGCCTTACCTCGGTGCCGACGATCAGGCGAACGCCGGTCGCCTTCGACGCCTGCCACGCCCGCACGATGCCGGCCAGGCTGCACTCATCGGTGATGGCGAGCGCCTCGTAATTTAGCTGGCGAGCCCTTTCGAACAGCTCGGCCGCGCTGGATGCGCCGCGATGGAACGAGAAGTTGCTCAGGCAGTGCAGTTCCGCATAGCGAGTGGGAGTGGAATCGGCGCTGTCCATGGAGACATCACAAAAACTGTATATGCATACAGTATATTTTGAGCACGTCCAAACGCGTCAATCGAGAAGCGACAGGAGGAAGGATCAATGTGCGGACGACTGGCCCAGCATCGTGCGGCCGAGAAATACCTGGCGTCGCTCGGTGTCCAGGCCAGCCTGTTCGGGCGTGCGCCCACCGAGGAGATTGGCCGCTACAATGTCGCGCCGCACTCGCGTGTGGACCTGCTCAGGCGTGTTGGCGAGGGTCTGGTATGGAGCCCTGAACGGTGGGGCTGGACGCCCAGCTGGGCGAAGGCCCCCGTGCGCAGCGACATCAATGCGACCCGGGAGAAGGTCGCGCATAGCGCGTACTTCCGGCAGGTCTGGCCGAACCGTGCGCTGCTATGTGCCGACGGCTGGTATGAGTGGTGTCCGGTAGAGTGTCAGAAGACCAAGCAGCCCTATTACATTCGCCGGGGCGACAGCGCGCCGCTGTTCATCCCAGCGATCGGTCAGTTCTCTGCCGCAGCAAGCGAGCCCCGCGTAGACGACGGCTTCCGGATCATCACGGCCGATTCGCAGGGCGGGATGCTCGACATTCACGACCGGCGCCCCGTCGTGCTCGACGCACTGGATGCGCGTGCGTGGCTTTCGGACATCGGCGCCGCCGAGTCCGACGCGCTGCTCCAGGGGCATGCAGTTGCAACCGATGCGTTCGTCTGGCATCCGGTGGGGCGAGAGGTGGGTAACCCGAGGAACGAAGGTCCCCATCTGATCGAGCCGATAGCGTGAATCGCTAGGCGAGCGAATGCTGCCGCTCGAGATCAGTTGCAAAGCGGATCAGCCTCAAGCCTGCTCAATGCGATTTCGGCCATTGGCCTTTGCCCGATACATCGCCTCGTCCGCCCGCCGGAACGTGCCTTCGACGCCTTCTTCTTCACGCTTGAGCGCCATCCCAACGCTGGCCGTGACAGTAATCGTACTTGAGCCGCAGATGAAGGGCTTATCGAGCAATACCGTACGAACCCGCTCCGCCAGAACCTGCAGTTCTTCGGCACGGTTGACCAGCAGCATCACGGCAAACTCCTCGCCACCCAAGCGTACGAGCACATCGTCTGCGCGCAGTACGGATTTGAGGCGGCGGGCGGTCTGTACCAATATCTCGTCGCCGGTCGCGTGGCCGTGGCGGTCGTTGATCGACTTGAAATGGTCGAGGTCACAGCACAGCACGCCAATAAGCTTGGCGCCTGCGGCATTGAGCAGAACCGGCGCCAGGTAATCGAGTCCCTCGCGGTTCCAAACGCGGGTCAGCGGATCGGTCATCGCCCTTAGCCGCTCTGCATCCAGCGCCTGATAAAGCGTGCGAATATGGGTGTTCTGCATGCGCTGGACGACGTACCCCTCTGCAAGCGTCGCGAGGTCCCTGAGCATCGCCTGTTCCCGATCGCTCAGCTCGCGCGGGCGCGGGTGAAGCAGGCATAGCGAACCGATGGGGAACCCGTTGATGACGATTGGGTGGCCGGCATAAAGTCGCACCCGCGGTGCGGATAGAACCAACGGATTGTCACTGAATCTTGGATCCTTCAGTGCATCGGGCACGATCAGCGAATCGGCCTGCAAAATGGTATGGCTACAAAAGGCGATATCGCGAGGCGTCTCGCAAATATCCATTCCCTGCTTGGCCTTGAACCACTGACGGTCCCGATCGATGAGACTGATGAGTACCGTTTCGACACCAAAGGCGGTCTGGGCCACGCGAACCAGGGTATCCAGATGCACATCGGCGGCCGTATCCAGCAGATTCAGGCTATCGAGCGTGTACTGCCTCAGCGATTCATCGGGGTGCAGTGGTGCTTTGAGCATTGCGTCACCGAGAAAGGGATGGTCTGAACCTAACAGTAGAATCCCTGCGGTCGCCATACATCCTCAAGAGCCAGGCTGCTGCAAGCGCCCCTTTTCCACGATTGACTAAGCCGCCCTCAGGTCTTCGGTTTAAAGCCGAAGCAGGCTATCCAGCATTTCATATCGGTATCCGCTAAAGTCGAGTTTGTATCATCGATCCAAGAGCAAAAACGAAATGCCTTCCCGAATCAGGCTTCCCGAGGCGCTTGCAGAATTGAGTCAGTATTTTCTCCCGCTGCGCCTCGAAGCGATAACGACCTCGCCCTCGACTGTTTCCCTGACGTTGATCGACCCGCGAGCCGAGCGTGCCACCATAGATGACATCGCCTGTGGGCCGACCCTGGACCGCTCGGAGCTTTTCGCCCTAATCGGTCAGATCGAGGCGCGACTACGGCTAACCAAACCTGACATGCTCGACTGGCTCCTGACACACCAGGAGACGAGCACAGGACGTTGATCGCCAACGACGGGCTCTAGGCGCTACCGATACTGGTCCAGAACCGTGCGAAGTGCCGCGCGCTCCTGGCTGGGCGCCTTGTTCATGAGCATCTGAAGGAACTCGAACGCGTCCAGTCCGTCAATGCTCGCCCTTGAACTGACAATCGTCCTATAGGGATCGGCGCCGGCCTGCAGGAAGCGCTCGACCAGAGCGGGCTCGTTGTAGAGGATCGCGGCGTTCAAGGGCGAAAAGCCCAACTCATCGGGCTCGTCGATGTCGCAGCCGGCGTTGATGGCCGTATCGATGACTTTAAGCACGACGACCTTATCCTTGGACAGCTTGTCGTAGGCGCCTGTCATCAGGACGATGGTCGGCGCCTCGAAGCCTCTGCCGTCCGTCAAGCGACAGGGGTTCTTATCCTTCGTGTGCAGGCCGAACGAGGCCAGCGAGTCGGACCAGGCGTTGCCGCCCAGCAGCCCGAAGACGACGATGGTCAGCCCAGCGGTGATGGTTTTGGCAAGCATCTAGGAACGCTCGAATCCAGCCGTGAGTTCCACGAACGACTCGTGGCCTGGAATCAGCTCATCGCGAAGGACCAGCATCTGCTCGGGCGCCTCGATGGCCAGGCAGGCCCGGCCTCTATCGGTCTGGACGACCGTAATCCAGATGCCGACCTGCTCCAGCTCATCCAGAAAGTCGTCGATCGAGGCACCTGGTTTCAACGTCAGCCTTATCTGTTCACCGGCTCGCCTGCTCAATACCAACCTGCCCATATGCGCTCCTTGCTTGGGTCGTCCGTCGAGTTCGACAGTAGCGCATTGCGCGACGGAATCTAAAACGAGTGCCCAGGTTTAGGCAGCCGTTCACAGTCGCATTACCGGTGCTCGAGAGCGAGAGGAAAGATGTCGTGCAATTTCTTTTGAGCTGCTGACGCGTAGCCCGCAGGACTCAAAGTACGCCGCACCGTCCGTTTTTGTAGCCCGTGGGCCACAAAAAGCAGGTGTTGTCTTTAGGCTGCCAGCGGCTCCGAGCGCCTCCTACGGGCGGTCACGCCGCCGCGCAACGTTCACGCAGTAGTTGTGAGTTGCTCTTTTGTACTGTTCCGTATACGTTACATCTCTCATTTTATGTCACGTAAACAAGACATGGACCATGCCTTCATTACAGCTCGCCTTGGCCAGCAGGTCAGGCAGCGTCGACTGAACCTCGGCCTGACCCAGGCGAAGCTTGCGTCCTTGGCGGGCATCACCCGCCAGAAGGTTATCGCCGTCGAGAGAGGCGATTTGTCGGTAGGCATCGCGGCTTATGCGCGAGTACTGGGCGCGTTGGATTGCGAGTTCGCGGTAACGCCAGCCGCGATGCCCACACTCGATGAGATCCAGGGAGTGTTTGATTGATGACAGCCGTGCTTCAAGTGTCGACGCCAGAAGGCGGCAGCGGGAGGATCTTTAGCCGTGGTGGCGACTATCTATTTCGCTATCACGAAAGCGCCCCGGCGCAGGCGGCGATCAGTTTGCTCATGCCTGTGCGGATTGAAGAATACCGTCATCGGGACCTGCACCCGATTTTCCAGATGAATCTGCCGGAAGGCTATGTCCTGGAGCAACTGCGCAACCGCCTTGCCAAACTTGTGAATGTCGACCCCATGTTGCTTCTGGCGCTTTCCGGTAGCAGCGCCCCCATTGGTCGCGTCATGGTGAGCTCGGCGCAGGTAGATGCGCTGCTCAACCGGCAGCATTTCCCAGGGGAAAAGCTGGAGGAGATCCTCGCCTGGGATGGCGCCGAAGACATTTTTGCCGGCCTGGTGGATCGTTACATCCTGCGCGCCGGCATCTCCGGCGTGCAGCCAAAGGTACTGGTTCCGGAGCAGCGCGACAGCGCACCGCAGCGCTTCACCTCGAAAACCTCAGACCTGATCATCAAGAGCGGCCGGGACGAGTTTCCAGGGTTAGCGATCAATGAGTTCATCTGCATGTCAGTGGCGAAGGAGGCTGGCATTGCGGTGCCGGAGTTCTACCTATCCGAAAACGCCAAACTGTTCGTCATGCGCCGTTTCGACCGGGACGAGCAGCTCAATCCGGTTGGGTTCGAGGACATGGCAGCCCTGATGGGGCTGGCCGCAGAGGACAAGTACAGCAAGAGCTACTCGTCAATTGCCAAGGCTATCCGCCTGTTCTGCCCGCCTGAGCAGGTGCAGGGCTCGCTGGCGCAGCTCTTCGCTATCGTCTCCTTGAGCTGCATCGTCGGTAACGGTGATGCCCATCTGAAGAACTTCGGCTTGCTGTACTCCGACCCCACCCAACGCGATGCACGATTGGCGCCGGCCTACGATATCGTCAACACCACCGCCTACATTCCCGAGGATGTACTCGCGCTGGAACTGGCGGGTAGCAAGTCACTGTTTGCATCGCGGCAAGGACTACTGGATTTCGCCCGGGTTTGCGATGTGGCGAAGCCAGAAGACGTAATTCGGAGCCAGTTACAGGCCCTGGAGCGGGTGCTGGCACGGTTTACCGAATTGGGAGAACGGGCGCCCAACGTAGTGGCGTCCATCAGGCAATGTGCTGCTCCATTTATCACCACGTTTGGATAGCGCATCGAGGACGCGTAGCCCATCGGCGACCGAGCGAGGCGGTTGACGCTCAAAGGGTGACTGCCCATGCGAAGGCGTACGCTGGAGCATTGAGCGCACAGTTCAAACGCCAAAGGCAGGGGTTCTTGCCCCCTCAAAATCAAGAAAAATAGACGGTTTCCACCCGGCCGCTTCGCTGGGCGGAGCCTCCGCGATTTTTCCTGATTTTTTCACGACGGCCTTAGTCGCCCTAGTCGGCAGGGGTTCATGCGCGGCGAAACGCGCAGAACCTTCCAGACAAGGAGCGCAAGCATGAGCAAGCCCATCCGGATCTACCTGGCCGATCTCGCTGCCTACAATGCCGGGCATCTACACGGCGTGTGGGTTGAGGCGACCCAACCCCTGCATGAGATTCAGATGCAGATCGAGTCGATGCTTCGAGCATCCCCGGTCCGTGGCGCCGAGGAATACGCGATTCACGACCATGAGGGGTTCGACGGTTACCGCCCGGGGGAATACGAGTCGCTCCAAGTCATACACGAGATGGCCTGCCTGATCGAAGCGCATCCTTGGCTGGCCGGGGCTCTGCTGGCCTACTTCGGCGAGGTGGAAGCCGTACGCGCTGCCATCGAAGACAACTACTGTGGCTGCTATACCTCCCTCGCTGACTACGCTCAGGACGTGACCGAGCAAACAACCGATATCCCTGCGCATCTCGCGCCGTATATCGACTACCAGGCCATAGCGCGAGACATGGAGTTTGGAGGCGACGTGTTCACTATCGAAACGGGCTTCGAGCAGGTGCACGTTTTCCGCACGTACTAGCTCGCTAGCGGCAGACTGCTCACGAACGTGCGCAACCTCTCCTCCTGGCGCCGCGGCCTCATACGACGGCGGCGTCATCCAATTGAAACGAGCCGCGGCCTTCAATACATCGCCATTGCCAATCGACGAGAACAGCATGCCCGAGAAAGCCCTGTGCGGACTGGTAGCCCGCTCCCCCTTCAAGCAGCTGCGCAGCCAATTCGAGCAGGTGCATGGTGCGGTCCAGTTGCTGCTTCCCCTGCTGCGCAGCGCGCTCGACGAGGACTGGCAGCGCGTACAGCTGATCGAACAGCAGGTCCGGGAACTCAGCCAGGAAAGCGAGCGGGTGTCGCGGGATGTCTGTCTGCATTTGCCGAGCACGCTTTTCATGCCGATCCCGCGCAGCGATGTACTCGATCTGCTGCGGGCGCAGGACAGCCTGGCCCACTGCGCCAGTGAAATCGCCCGTCTTGTCGCGTTGGGCAGGATGCGCCTTCATCCGGCGATGCAGGATGAAATCAGGATCCATCTGCTGCGGGCGGTCGATACGGTCGCGCACGTCATGGCTGTCGTGGAGAAGCTCGACGAGTTGCTCGAAAGTCGTTTCCGCGGCCACGAGGCCGTTCTGGTGCAGACGATGATCAATGAGCTGATAAACATCGAGTACTCGTCGCGACAGCGTCGGGACGAGGCAACCATCAAGTTGCTCGGAATGAAGGACCAACTGCCGGCCACTGAACTGATGACTCTCGATAGGCTAATCGAATTTATCGCCGGCATGGCGGCGCAGGCCAAGCAAGTTGGCCTGCGTCTGGAGCAACTACTGGCAAACTAGCGGGAACTTGCGTTCACGCCACCCAGGACTTCACCGCCTCGGCACCGTACTGCTTTTTCCAGGCATTCAGGACGTTATGGTTACCGCCCTTGGTTTCGACCACCTCACCGGTGTGCGGATTGGTATAGGTCTTGGTTTCACGGGCGCGACGGCGGCCGGCGGGCGCTACATCCTCGGCCGACGCTGGGGCGAGGATCTGCAGGACGGTGCGGGCATTGAAACCGTACTCGTTGATCAGGGCCTTGAGCTTGTCTTCAAACTCCATTTCCCGTTTCAGCTGGTCATCGGTCTTGAGCTTGTCCAGCGCCGCAAGTTGCTCGGCAAGTTGGGCTTCAAGGCGTTTGTACTCGGCGATCTTGCTCATCATATTCCTCTTCAAAGCCATAAGACATAATTGGCCCGGCGATATGCCGCTGCGCAAACTAACACGGCCACTAGTGGATAACCAGAAGGCGCCACGGTAAATCAACTTCTGCCCCGTATTCAGACGAAAATGTAAAGACGTATTTACTATTAGCGGCACAATACGGGAACGCACGGTTACGGGTTTGTACGCATACGCATTTCAGTAATTGCAGTTCTACTGAAATGTGCATCCTCGCTTCTGTTAAAACTGCATGCGTCGCATCAGGTTGCACCGCGTCTGAGTAGCGCCGATCGATGGCACTGCTCGATTGGCGTTGTGGCGCAGCAATCGGACCGGGCACGCTGCAATTGGATTTGTGCCGCGTTGCCGTCTGGCCAGAGACCCACTCCGGCATGATCGACACGGGCTGATCGGCACAGGGTAGGCCTCCATCTACAGGAGACCTGCCCATGTCCCTCCTACCTCACTACGCTGCGCCCTCTTCTACCGGCCACGACCGGCAAACCCTTTCTGGCCAACCGGTAGCGCCCAGATCGCACGGTGCTTCGGCGCACGATCACCCAACCTACCTCAACAATGCCGAGGCGGCGCTCTTCCTGCGGCTTTCACCGCGAACGCTGGAGAAGCAGCGTGTCATCGGGGGCGGCCCGCGCTTTCGCAAGTTCGGACGGCGCGTCATGTATGCCTTGGCCGATCTGCAGGCATGGGCCGACGCGCGCAGCTTCGAGACCACCTTCGACCCCGAGTACCTGGAGCATCACTGCGGAGGTGCGCGCCATGAACGGTGAGACGCTCGATACCAATGGACGTACGGTCCGAGCCGCCTGGCCAGGAAGCGCCCCTACCCCCGTTTCGTGCCCTGCCCGGCGATATGGCGCCGCGCGATGCCCAGGACCTGATGGCGCACCCCTTCTTCTCGCTCGGCAAATCGCGCCGCACGCTGCCGATCGACTTTCGCTCCGGAAGCGTGACGGTACGCGTGGAGGGCACGCACGAGCATGGCATCGCGACGATATGGGATGCGGACATCCTGATCTGGGCCGCCAGCCAGATTGTCGAGGCGCGCGATGCGGGGATTGCGACGTCCCGTCTGATCAGGGCCACGCCCTACGAGATCCTGCGGTTCATCGGGCGTGGCACCTCCCGACGCGACTACCAGCGGCTGAAGGCAGCCCTGGACCGTCTCCAGACCACGAGCGTTGCGACCTCGATACGCGAGACCAGCGGTCGCCGGCTGCACCGTTTTTCTTGGATCAACGAGTGGAAAGAGCTTGCCGCGGGCGATGGCAGACCATTGGGGATCGAACTGATCCTGCCCGACTGGTTCTATGCCGGCGTGCTGGATCGCGCCCTCGTGTTGACCATCGACCGGGCGTATTTCCGGCTGACCGGCGGGATCGAGCGCTGGCTCTATCGCCTCGTGCGCAAGCACGGCGGGCACCAACCGGAGGGTTGGCAATTCGACTTCCGGCACCTGCACCGAAAGTCTGGCAGTGCTGCCCGCTACTCGGACTTTGCCCTCGATCTTCGTGCACTGGTCGCCCGCCAGTCCCTGCCCGGCTACCAGCTGGACATCGTGCGAATGGAGCCCTCCACCGAGCTGCTAGCGTTCAGGCCCGTGCCGTAGGCGGCACGGGGATAAGCCGGGGACAAGCTGTGAAACCCGTCGTGCTATCAGGCGCAAATGCACTCGTGCCATCAGGCGCAGCGCTATCGTGCTATCAGGCGCACCGAATTGGACGCAGGCCAGTGAACTCGGGGCCTGCGGCGTGCCTTAACTTAACTAACTCAAGATCTCTAACTTGTTGTTGTAGGTTCGAGGCTATCCAGGCGATCCATGCCCGCCGGCATGCACGTGTGGAGGCCGGGTCATGATCCTCGCCCTGCTCAACCAGAAAGGCGGGGTTGGCAAGACAACCCTGGCCACCCATATCGCCGGCGAGCTGGCACGGCGCGGCAAGACCGTGATCCTGCTCGACGCCGACCCGCAAGGTTCCGCGCTGGACTGGGTGCAACGGCGCGCTCAGCAAGGCTTGGCCAGGCTGTTCGGCGCAGTCGGTCTACCACGCGAGACACTGCATCAGGAGGCACCTGAGCTGGCCCGACGTGCCGACCACCTGATCATCGACGGACCGCCGCGCATCGCTGCCCTGGCCCGATCGACGTTGATGGCAGCCGACCGGGTACTGGTACCGGTCCAGCCCAGCCCCTTCGACTTCTGGGCCAGCGCCGAGATGGTCGACCTGATCCGCGAGGCACAGGTCTTTCGTCCCGCGCTGCGCGCGGCGTTCGCAATCAACAGGCGTGTCAGCACCACGGTGATCGGGCGCGAGGCCAGGGAGGCACTGGCCGACCAGCCGCTACCGGCGCTTCGCGCCGAAGTGCGCCAGCGAATCGTATTTGCCGACAGTGCGGCAGCCGGCCGCCTGGTGCACGAACTCATCCCCGACGGCGCAGCGGCCCGTGAGATCAGCTCGCTGGTCGACGAACTGCTCGGGTGGGCGCCATGAGCGCGAAGCGCGTCGACATAGGCGCGCGGCCCATGGCCGATGCCCAGGCCCGGGCATGGATCCGTCAAGCGTCGGTACAGCTCCCTGCAAAGGGCAGCATTTACACGGCGCGCCTTACGCTCGACATCACCCCCGACCTGCGAGCTCGAATCAAGGTGGCCGCGTTTCAGGAAGGCATTACGGTGGCCCAGATGCTGCGCGAGTTGCTCGAGGCGCGTTTTCCGGAGCGCGAGGCATGAGGCACCGCAAGGCAGTCCTCCTGCTGGCGATCGTGGGCACTGCATGGGTGGCGTCGTCGGGCCTGTTCGAGCTACCGGTGAGGGTCGTCTACAACGCTTCGGACAGCGTGCCACCCGGCTGGTACCGCATCGACCCGGACGCGCTGCCAAGGGTCGGGGACCTGGTCCTGGTACGCCTGCCAAGCGACGCGGCCCAGCTTGCATCTCGCCGTGGATACCTTCCGATTGAGATACCGATGCTCAAGCCGGTTTTCGCAGCGCCGCCACAGCGCGCCTGTGCGATCGGCTCGCGTCTACTGGTGGACGGCGCTACGGCAGTAGAGGCGCGTGCATACGACCGCCGCGGCCGCCCCATGCCGCAGTGGCGAGGATGCCGCCCTCTGGTGGATGACGAACTCCTGCTGCTTTCCCCGCGCCATGACGACTCGTTCGACAGCCGCTATTTCGGTCCCGTCAGCACGCATACCGTGCTGGGCACGGCACATCGTTTGTTTGCCGATTAGTGGCGAATGGCGGAGCTGAGAGGCATGAAAAGCGGAGGGCAAGATAAAAGGAGGCGGCACGAGTGACGCCTGGAGCCAGTCTGCACGTGGGGGTGGGAGCGGCACGGCTGCGCCACGATACGTGCCGGGATCATGTCAAAAGGCGCGCCGCCCGTGATACGCCCGGGTGCACCACGCGCTACTGCGCCGACACGGGAGCGCAACATGAATGACACGCGAGATCGGTCGCTCGAGGAGCGGTTTCAGCCCGAGGCGGGGCCACCCGGACACCGCGGCCAATCACTGGTGACGCAGGTCCTGCGCCAGGCCGGCAAGGCCGGTGGCCGTCGGCGCCCAGGCGCGTACCGACCCGGCGCCGGCCTCGGCCGCGGCCATGTCGCCGCGCGATTCGTCGCCGGCCGCTCGCCACGCAGTCGCCGGGTGACGATCAAGACCCGGCTGGTGAACCTGCGTCAGGCCGGCAGGCGGTCGGTCTCGACGCACCTTCGCTACATCGAGCGCGAGGGCGTCGGACGCGAGGGCGAACCCGGCCAGGCATACGATCCGATGACGGATCGCGCCGATCTCGAGGCATTCGAGGCCCGGGGCCGGGAGGATCGCCACCAGTTCCGCCTCATCGTGTCCCCCGAGGACGCCGGCTCGCTGGAGGAGCTGCGCACCTTCACCCGGCACCTGATGGAACGCGTGGCCGGCGACCTGGGCACGCGCCTGGACTGGGTGGCCGTGGACCACTGGAACACCGACAACCCCCATACCCACGTCGTCCTGCGTGGAAAGGACGAAACCGGGCGGGACCTGATCATCGCACGCGACTATATCGCGCAGGGCATGCGCCACCGGGCCTGCGAGCTGGCCACCGAATGGCTGGGGCCGCGTACCGAACGGGAGATCCGACAGGGACTGCAGCGCGAGGTCGGGCAGGATCGATGGACCGGCCTTGACCGCGAGCTGCTGCGTCAGCGTCAGGCAGATGGGATACGGTTGCAAAGGCTCGCCCAGCATCCCCGTCGCCAGCCGCTGATCGGTCGGCTGCAGAATCTGCAGCGGCTTGGCCTGGCGCGGGAGCTGCGACCCGGGCACTGGCATATCGACGATCGCGCCGAGCGGACACTGCGTGCCATGGGCGAACGGGGCGACATCGTGCGGACGATGCAGCGCGCCATGTCCGGCATGCAGCGAGAGCTCAGCATCCTCGAGCCCGGCTCCGATCAGGTCGTGGTGGGCCGGCTGGCTGCCAAGGGCCTGGCCGGCGAGGCGCATGACCGGGTCTATCTGGTGATCGACGGCGTCGACGGCAAGGCCCATCACCTGCGCCTACCGGCCGGTGCCGATCCGGCCGACTACCCAACGGATGCCGTGATCGAGGCGCGGGCCTCGCAAGCGCCGAGCGCGGTGGACCGACGAGTCGTCTCGCTCGCGGTAGAGGGGCTCTATCACCGCGAGCACCATCGGACGCTCCTGGCTCGAGAGGATGGATTGAGCGGTGAGTCCCAGGGCCTGCTGAACGCCCATGAGCGACGGCTGGAAGCCTTGCGTCGGGCGGGTATCGTCGAGCGAACGGGTGAGGGTCCATGGCGCGTCCCCGCCGACCTGGTCGAACGGGGGCAACAGTACGATGCCCGACGCACAGGCGGCCTGTCGGTCGCGGTGCGCAGCCCGCTGTCGATCGAACGGCAGATCGGCGCCAACGGGGCCACCTGGCTGGACACGCAGCTGATTGCCGGTGGCCAGGCCATCAGTGACCGGGGGTTCGGGGCCGAGGTCCGGGCCGCTCTGCATCGGCGCACGGACTGGCTGGTGGAACAACGCCTGGCGGAGCGCCGAGGGGCACGCACGCTGTTCGCCCGCAACCTGCTGGCCACCTTGCGCGAGCGGGAACTGGCGGCCACGGCCCGCGACATCGAGGCCCGGACGGGCCTGCAGCACCGCCCGCTGGTCGACGGCAAGCCCGCCAGCGGCATCTATCGTCGCCGCATCGAGCTGGCCAGCGGGCGCTATGCCCTGCTCGACGACGGCCTGGGATTCAGCCTGGTGCCCTGGAGGCCCGTGATCGAACCCAGGCTGGGGCAACGGCTGACGGCAAGGGTCCAGGGCGCCCATGTCACCTGGCAGATCGGTCGCTCACGCGGTCCCGCCATCAGTTGAGGACGTCGGCATCGCGTGCCGCCTGCTCCCGCTCGGCCTGGAGCCACTGCTCGAACGCGCGACTCTGCGCCTGCCCTTCCCTGGCGGCGTAATAGACCAGCCGCAGGTCGCGATCCACATCGATGGACAACGAGGTATGGTCGAACACGACCGGGCCGATGGCCGAATAGTGCTCTCCCTTCTGGTCTCTGGCGGGCGAATTCGAGCACCTAGGTGCCCGAATCCGCTGCATCATTTAGCGAGCCGAACGGGCCAGACCACGCTGTTTCACCAGCGTGTAGATCGCTGGAATGACGATCAGCGTAAGAATCGTCGAAGAAACCATCCCGCCCACCATCGGCGCGGCGATGCGCCTCATTACCTCCGATCCTGTACCGGTGCCCCACATGATCGGCAGCAGACCGGCCATGATGGCAACCACAGTCATTATCTTCGGCCGCACTCGATCCACCGCGCCAGTCATCACCGCCTGGTAGAGGTCATCCACTGTCAACTTCTCACCGGCAGCCTCCCGCTCGGCTCGGCGCTCATCGAGCGCGTGGTCGAGGTAGATCAGCATGATCACGCCGGTCTCGGCGGCTACGCCAGCCAGTGCGATAAAGCCCACCGCTACTGCAACAGAGAAGTTGTAGCCCAGCGCCCACATCAGCCAAACGCCGCCTACCAACGAAAATGGCACTGAGAGCATGACGATCAGCGTCTCGGTAAGCCGGCGGAAGTTCAGGTACAACAGCAGGAAGATCACCACCAGCGTCAACGGCACCACGATCTTCAGCCGCTCGGCAGCCCTTTCCATGTACTCGAACTGGCCACTCCAGGTGACGTAGTAACCGGGCGGAAAGCTCACCTGCTCCTGTACAGCCTGCTGCGCCTCGCGCACGTAGCTGCCGATATCCCGGTCTCGAATGTCCACATAGATGTACGCCGATAGCAACGCATTCTCGGTACGAATGCTTGGGGCACCCTTACTGATGCTGATCGCGGTGAGCTGACCGAGCGGTATGTGTGCACCGCTCGGCGTTGGCACTAGCACCTCGGTAGCAATCCGCTGCGGATCGGAGCGCAGCTCGCGCGGGTAGCGCACATTAACGCCGAACCGTTCCCGCCCTTCGACAGTGGTGGTCACAAGCTCTCCGCCGAGAGCGGTGCCGATCACCACCTGCACCTCTCCCACCGTAAGGCCGTAGCGGGCCAGGGCGTCGTAATCAGGCGCGATGTCGAGGTAGAAGCCGCCTGTTATGCGCTCGGCAAACGCGCTGGTTGTGCCGGGCACCGCCTGCACCACTGCTTCAATCTGCGTTGCCAGCCGCTCGATTCCCGCGAGATCCATGCCGAATACCTTGATGCCAATGGGCGTTCGGATGCCGGTGGAGAGCATATCCAGGCGCCCTTGAATGGGCATAGTCCAGCTGTTGGCCACGCCGGGAAATTTCAGCGCCTCGTTCATCTCGGCGATGAGCTTGTCCACCGTCATCCCTGGCCGCCACTCTTTCTCCGGCTTGAGGTTAACCACGGTCTCGAACATCTCCACCGGTGCCGGGTCGGTGGCCGTGGCTGCGCGGCCCGCCTTGCCAAACACCGAGGCCACCTCTGGGAAGCTCTTGATGATCCGGTCCTGCGTTTGCATGAGCTCAGCGGCCTTGGTAATAGACATGCCAGGAAGCGAGGCTGGCATATACAGCAGCGTGCCCTCGTTGAGTCGCGGCATGAACTCGCTACCGAGCTGCCGCGCCGGCAAAATGCTAACGACCAAAACCACCAGCGCCACAAAGATGGTGATTACCTTCCAACGCAGCACACCTTGGATGATCGGGCGGTAGACCCAGATCAGAAAGCGGTTCACCGGGTTCTTGTACTCGGGGATTATCCGCCCACGCACGAACAGCAGCATCAGCACCGGCACCAGGGTCACTGATAGCAGCGCCGCCGCACCCATAGCGAAGGTCTTGGTGAACGCCAGCGGCGAGAACATCCTCCCCTCCTGCGACTCCAGCGTGAACACTGGCAGGAAGGAGACGGTGATGATCAGCAGCGAGAAGAACAGCGCCGGGCCTACCTCCCGACAGGCCTCGATTATGATCTGAACACGTGGCTTCTCCGGCGGCGCTCGCTCCAGGTGCTTGTGGGCGTTCTCGATCATCACAATAGCGGCGTCCACCATCGCGCCGATGGCGATCGCGATGCCGCCCAAACTCATAATGTTGGAGTTGAGCCCAAGCCAACGCATGACGATGAAAGACATCAGGATGCCAATCGGCAGCATGAGGATGGCCACCAGCGCACTGCGCACGTGCAGAAGAAAAACAATGCACACCAGCGCAACGATGATCGACTCCTCAAGAAGGGTGAACTTGAGATTGTCGACAGCGCGCTGGATAAGATCCGAGCGGTCGTACACCGTCTCGATATTCACTCCTTCCGGCAGGCCGGGACGGATCTCCTCTATTTTGGCCTCAAGATTGTCGATCACGGACATAGCATTCTCGCCGTAGCGGGCAACGGCGATGCCGCCGACCACCTCCCCCTCTCCATCGAGCTCAACGACGCCACGTCGCTCGTCCGGGCCGAGTTCGACGCGAGCTACATCACGCAGCAGAACCGGAATTCCGCGTGAAGCTTTCAGCACCAGTTTCTCGATGTCCTCTGCACCGCGCAGGTAGCCGCGACCGCGCACCATGTACTCGGTCTCGCTCATCTCTACGATGCGGCCACCGACGTCGGCATTGCTGGTACGGATGACTTCAGATATCCGGCTCAACGGGATGTCGTAGGCTTGCAGCTTTTGCGGGTCAACGGTGACCTGATACTGCTGGACAAAGCCGCCGATGCTTGCAATCTCGGATATGCCCTCGGCCTTGGTGAGCTGATAGCGTACGAACCAATCTTGCAGGGTGCGCAGCTCAGCAAGGGTATGACGCGTGCTGGTCAGGGCGTATTGGTAGACCCAGCCCACACCGGTGGCATCTGGCCCTAACGCGGGTGTCACCCCGGCTGGCAGGCTCTTCGAAGCGAAGTTGAGGTACTCCAAAACCCGCGAGCGGGCCCAGTAGATATCGGTGCCGTCCTCGAAGATCACATAGACGAAGGAGGCACCGAAGAATGAGAAGCCTCGCACCACCTTGGAGTTGGGCACCGATAGCAGCGCTGTGGTTAGCGGATAGGTCACCTGATCCTCTACCACCTGCGGGGCCTGCCCAGGATATTCGGTGTAGACAATCACCTGCACGTCGGACAGGTCCGGCAGTGCGTCCAGTGGGGTTTTGATTACCGCGTAGATGCCGGCGCCGATAATGATCAGCGTGGCGAGCAAAACAAGGAAGACGTTGCGCACCGACCATTCAATGATTTTGGCAAGCATGCTCAATGCCCTCCATGGGAATGGCCGCTGCCGTCCGGCATCACATGACCGGAGTGAGTCTCAGACTCAGCGCGACTACCGTAGCCCGCATCCACATCCGGCGTACGCTCGTTTTTTTCGTAACTGCCGCTATCACTGTGAGCGTCGTGTCCAGCATGACGATCATGTGCGTCGGCATCGCCTGGCGCGACAGTATCGCCATGAGCATGGGTATCCGTCGCCAGAGCCGCCTGTGCAGCCGCCTGCGCAGCCGGCTTCGCGCTCATGCCGCTCAGCGCTGCCTTGAGGTTGCTCTCGGCATCGATCAGGAAGTTGGCGCGTGTGACCACTGACTCGCCCTCCCTCAACCCTTCCAGCACTTCGAGGTAGCCGTCGGCACGCCTGCCTGTGCGCAGTTCGCGCGGCTCAAAGCGACCTTCGCCCAGGGCAACCAGTGCAATCCGACGAGTACCGCTGTCGATCACCGCTGAGTCGGGCACGGCGAGCACAGGCACCTGTTCACCTGCTGCGAGGTGGGCGGTACCGAACATGGCCGGCTTGAGCAGGCCGTCGGGATTGGGCAGCTCGATACGAACCTTGGCGGTACGAGTCTCCGGCGACAGGCCGGGATAGATGAAGATCACCTCACCCTGGAAGGTCCTATCGGGATAGGCGCTGACCGAGAGCTGCGCCTCCTGCCCAGGCCGAACCAGCGCCAGATCCTGCTCGAAAACCTCAGCGATGAGCCAGACGGTATCGAGGTCAGCAATTCGATAAAGAATATCCCCTGGCTGAAAGCGCATACCTTCCACCGAGGGCTTCTCCAGCACCACGCCGCTCACAGGCGCGGCGATCGTCAGAGTGCGAGTGGCCTTGCCGGTACGGCGCAGCCGCTCAAGCTGTGCTTCTCCGATATCCCAGTTGCGTAGCCGCTCTAGAGCAGAATCGGAGAGCGAGGCGAGCCCCTTCCGCGCGACCGCGCTGCCACCGGCAAGGCTTTGCCGTCCGGCATTGGCGATCAGGAACTCCTGCTGCGCCGACACCAGCTCGGGGCTGTAGACCTCCATAAGTGGCTGGCCTTTGCGAACCGGCTCACCGGTCGTGTTGACGTGGAGCCTTTCGATCCAGCCCTCGAACTTGGGCGCCAAGGTGTATTGGCCACGCTCGTCGACCTGCACCGTACCGACGGCGCGCACTGTACGGGTGAGCACGCGGCGCTCGACTGGCGAAGACAGTACACCCAGCAACTGCACCTTCTCAGGGCTGATGACAACGGTGTTACCCGATTCATCACCCTCATAAACGGGGATGTAGTCCATACCCATGGAGTCCTTCTTCGGCACCGGGGAGGTGTCCGGCAGACCCATGGGATTGCGGTAGTAACGGATCTTGCGCTCGCCCTGCGCGGCAGCATGCGCCTTGTCGGCGTAGACCGGGATGTAGTCCATCCCCATCGGATCCTTCTTGGGCACTGGCGAGGTATCGGGCAGGCCCATGGGGTTGCGGTAGTAGAGAACCTTGCGCTCTTGTGGGGCAGTGCTGCCAGCCGCCTCCGAGGAACTTGTCTTCTGCGCTGCCATGTAGCCGCCACCGAAGCCGGCGATTGCCGCAACGAGGGCAAGCGTGCCTGCGCCGAAAATCATGCTGCGTTTCATAGTTCTGCTCCGACAAGACGTTCCAATTCCACCACTTGCACTCGTTGCTCCAGTGCCAGCGAGAGCAGCGACAGCCGCAGCTGGCGAATCTGTCGCTGGGCATCGAGCAAGGTCGCGAAGTCGACGTTGCCGGTCTGATAGCTGGCGAGCGCCGATTGATAGGTGAGCTCCGCCTGCGGCAGGAGCGTTCTGTCGGTCAGTTCGTGCTGTCGAAAGGCTGTCTCCAACGCCGACCACGCTTCACCTACGCTGCCCGCGAGACGGCTGCTGACTGCCTCGCGTCGAGCCTCGGCGGCGTAGCGCAAGGAAACGGCCTCGCGCTGCTCTGCGTTGCGGCGTTTGCCCCACAGCGGGATGTTCATCTCCAGCATCAACTCGAACTCTTCGGCCCGGTTGCCCGTCTGGACGACGGCAGTGCCGACGGTGATATCCGGAATCCAGTTTCGGCTGGCAAGCGCCTCGGCACGCTGGGCCTCTTGAACTCGTGCACTGAGCTCAGCCAATTGAGGATTGCCACCGAAGATACGCGCCTGCAGCTCAGCCAAGGTCGGCACCGATGCAGGCAGAGCAGGCCAACCGGCGGGCTCCGCCAGCGGCGAGTTCGCTGGGCGAGCTAAGATGCCGTTCAGCCGCGCCGCCGCGCCGCGCCGGTCACGCTCCAGAGTCAACAGCTCGCTCTGCAGACTGGTGTGCTCTGTCTGAGCCTTGATCACGTCCTGTTGCGGCACAAGCCCCACTCGGTAGCGAGCCTGGGCAATGCTCTCAAGCTCATCCACCAGAGCCTGCAGTTCCTCGGTGACCTGGATGGCCGCGTGGGCGTATTGATATTCGTTGAAGGCAAGCTTGACGAGACTCCTGAGCTCGACTCGACTCAGGCGCTCCCGGGCCACCGCCTGCTCGGCACCCGCCTCTGCGATCTCGCGGGCAAGCCCTCGCTTGCCGCCAATAGGGAATGTCTGACGGAACGCGTAGCGTGTGCTGCCGACGCCGCTGGGCGATAGGGTCGGGTCGTCGCGGGCGATGCCCATTTCCTCGAAAGTGAGCATCGGATCCGGGAGCGCACCGGCTACATCGGGCCGCTCCCAGGCAGCCTGCCTCTCATGCCCGACGGCCCGCAGCTCTGGGCTCTGCCGTTCGAGCAGGTCTAGCAGCGGAGGCAACGAGGCGCCGAGCTCGGCTGACCCTGGCGAGGCCTGCGCGCCGCTGCTCAGAGCAAGGCCTAGGATGACGGGTGCTAGCAGCCCCCAACTGCGACAGGGCAGCGGCTGAACGATCCAGTTCATAGAATCCCCTTGCTGCTGTGCCGGCCCCTTTGATTGCAGCAACGACAATTAGAGTCTTCGCGTACTTCGGCTACGGCACCACGCCAGTCCTGAGCGGAGAGCGGAAACAGGTATGCCAACCAGGCACGGTATTTGTTCAAGACATTCATCATGTTTAGCTCCGAAGCACGCAAATGTCGGCACAAGGGGAATGCATGGACCCGTTCATGATCGAGCCTCGAATAGTTCATAATTTATTGTTTGGCTTTATTGCAGATCAGGCCTGTCGGGTAGATGACCTCAGCATTACATTCATGTCAGCTTCTTAGACAAAGATCGCTGATGTCATCTTGTGCCAAGTAGTCGCCACCAGCGTCATCGAATGGCATCGGCTGACGAAAGCGCCAATAGGAAAAGGAATACATCCCCCAGCCGTCATGCGCAAATAGCGAGGGTTCAGAACCATTGAATGGCCTGTACTTGTTATTATGGAGGGCTATTACCTAAAGGTAATCCGCTTGATTACGTCTATGTAATTTCGATGTCATCCGACTAACAGTTCGTAATATTTATAATTCCGGTAACATTTTTAAATAGGAGCCGGATATGAACACGTTAAAAATCATGGCCGCAGTATCATTTATGACCGCAGCTTCGTTTGCCATGGCGGAAGGCAATTCAGATCGTGTCTATGGAAAAATGATTCGCGCGAACGAAAAGGCCATACAGGAATACGCCGTTTCCATCGGAAAGAACCGTCCCGAAGTAGTCCATTACCGCTATGGAATGAAGCTGGACATTGCCAAAGTTATTCGTACCACGCGGACTGACATGACCTGCAATGAAGTGATGCCAGCCCAGATGACTTACGAGGACTCCAATGGCGATCTGAATATCCTCGAGTACCGGGTCGCCGGAACGAATTGTCGGAGATAGACATATGGCCCCTAGGGATGCCCCATCCCTTATTTCCGGCCCACTTCGGTCCTTCCCGTTTAAAAGCGGCGACATGATATAAGAAGGATCAAGTCGCCCGCTCATTTCTGCGTTTTAACCGCCGCGATAACCTCGCAGCGACCACTTCCCACATTACAGACGCAGCTCTCACGCATTCGTCACTAGATATCGGCGCGCTATCCACAGGGTTCGACAGGACGAACAGTGTGGATGGCGCCGTGCTCTTCTCCAGGCTGCGGAAGCGCGTCTTCACATAACCGAACTGGTATTTGACCCGTAACGGGTGCTCGACCTAGCGCGCACTTGCGCTTGGCTTTGTGCAGTGCGCTGCGCTTACTCAGCTTCTTGTACATGCTGCGGCGGGCCGCGATCTGCCGGATGACTGAAGGCCTGGACCTCAGCAGCCAATTCGTACGCCGGGTCGCTGTAGCCAAACCAGTTCTGCATCAGATGAACCCGAAGCATCACCATCGGCGAATAGGCTAGCGATCACCTTCACCCTTGGGATAATGGGGCAATCAAACCCCTCCACGATTCAGCCTGATTCATCTCGATCAGGAACCGATCCGTGCGGGTCTGCTTGCACTTGTCAGCATACTCGGCGTCGGCGAAGGTCATTTTCTTCGCCGGAAAACTCGAGGCAACGGGACCGGCGTATATCAACAGAGCCGGCTCCCTTTTTCAGACCAACCCTCGATGGCATGCGGCACATTTAGTTCGACTGGCAAAACAGAGCAAAACTGTGGACGAGTTAAGCTTGGTGAAGATTACATTTTTGTAAGATTTTTAAATAGTCGAAACCTCATAGCCTCTCGGCTTGTCCGTTTCTAAGTAACACCGCAGCTCATTTCAGATCTGGGCTCTGACGGCATTCGTAACGCAGCTGCCCGGCATGATCGCGCAAAAATACGCAGATTTTAGTAAGCGCAGTTCAGTGGCAGCACATCACCAAGAGGAGTTGATATGCAAATGTCTTATTGGCGTTTCGCTGCGATGGTGGCCACATCAACCGTCATCATGTACGGCGTTATGTATTTGAATACTTACGCTTTTGAGCATGTTCTATGGAGTGAGACCCGTGCTTGGATGGCGTTAGTAATGGGAGCTGTCATGGCGATAGTCATGCTCGCCTTCATGCTCAATATGTACAAGAAAAAGCCCATGAACATAGCGATATTCGCCGGCGGAGCAGCTTCCTTTGCTATTGCCCTGTGGCTTGTTCGTAGCCAGGCAACTGTCGACGATACGGACTATATGAAGGCCATGATTCCTCACCATTCCATAGCTATCATGACAAGTGAGCGCGCTCAGATTTCAGACCCGCGCGTTCGCAAGCTGGCAGATCAAATCATTGAGGCTCAGCGCCGAGAGATCTCTGAGATGAAGTTCCTGATCAATGATCTAGAGAGGGCTAACTGAAAAAACGTATCGAGCAGCTTTCTCGCCCCGGCCCGTTTTTCCTTCAAGCGTCACGCGATCCCGACGAGGTCATTGCGCTTATTGAGTTCGCTGACCTGAGCGGCCAGCACACGAACTAACCCGCGATGACGGCGGTGTAGCAAGACGCTCGTCGCGGTAAAAGCTCAACTACTGCTTGACCACCAAACGTGCCCCGTTGCTTTTAGCTGTCATGTACGTGCTCTTTGCCATCCGCATGAGTGTGAGCGTTGGACGCCGGCTCGGCATGATGGTCGCTGGCGCTACTGCCTTTCGTGCTGGAGTTACTTCCACCATGGTGATCATCGCCGTTACTGCTCGAAGAATGGTGATCGGCCTCTGGAGCTGAGCCGCCGTGGTGGTCTGCAGCCGCTATACCGCGACGTCCAGACTCTCCTCCAGCGGCAGCATTGCCATGATGGTCAGAATTGCTGCCATCCAAGCTTTCATGATTGTGCGTCTGGCTCTCACCGCCACCATGCTGGTGACCGCCACTCGCAGCGACGAGCGCTTGGTATTGCGTAGCGTCGATCTTGGGCAACTGGCTGATGAAGGCAACCATGCCCCAGATATATTCGTCGCCCATACTCTTACCCCAGGCCGGCATGCCTGTTGCTTTGATTCCATGCTTAATGACCCAGAAGGCGGATGCAGGGCCTGCGTCAATGCCGATCTTGGCCAGGTTAGGCGGGGCTGGATACAGCGCCTGACTCAGCTCTGTTTGTTCGACACCGGGCGCCAGATGGCACCCAACGCACATGGCGTTGTAGTTCCCGGCCCCGCCACGAATGAGAGCCTCGTCATCTAGATTGGGAATCTCAATGTCCTTGGACCGCGCTTCGATAGAGCGATCACGCGCCATTGAAAGGAACGCATGCACGGCTGGGTAATGAGGATCGTCAGCACCAACGTTGATCAAGCCGGAATAGGCTCCGGCTAATATTGCTGCACTACCGACAGCGCCTGCTACCACCAGGGTTGTAATTGTTTTTTTCATATCAGGCTCTAAAACCACATTCGAATGCCGGCGACAAAGCGCGCCTCTTCAACATCTTCTCCTTCGTCGCGCAGCATGTCTGCGGTATTACCGTATGAGCGACTCCAAGAAATCCCGATGTAGGGCGCAAACTCGCGAACGATTTCGTAGCGCAGGCGCAAACCCAGTTCGGTATTCGCCAGGCCCGAGCCCACTCCTCTTTCAGAATCATTCTTACCGTAGAAATTGGCTTCCGCAGTTGGCTGGAGGATCAGCCGATTGGTAAGCAAGATGTCATAGTCGCCCTCAAGACGCGCCGCAGTCTGGCCGTTTTCGCCGACGAAGGCTGTGGCCTCGGCTTCAAAAGCGTAAAGCGCCATGCCTTGCACACCAAAGGCAGCCCAGGTCTGTGGAGACTCGGGTTTGAAGTCTTGGCGAACGCCAGCAACGACGTCCCACCAGGGGCCGACCGAGCGCCCATACAACAGCTGCAGCTCGGCATCCTCGGTTACGCCGTTAGTACGCTCTCCCTCGGAACGAAACCAGACCCGATTGATATCGCCTCCCACCCAGCCTGAGGCATCCCAGGCCAGGGTGCTGCCCTCATCAGCGTCCTGATATTCAAGCTGATCGAGCAGGAAGAAGCTGTTGATGCCGCTATCGTGCACTGTGTGTCCAGGCAGAGGCGCGAAGGCCGCTTGGCGATCAGCATCCGTGAGGACGGGGATCGGTGTACGACTGGTGGTTCTCGGGGTATCAGCGGAGCTATGGTTCATTTGGGAGTGATCCATGTTGCTGTGATCCATCCCTTTCATTTGCTCTTGCATGGCGCCGTGGCCCATCTTGCTATGGTCCATAGCCGCAGCTTTACTCTGATTTTGGCCATGGTTCATCTGGGAGTGATCCATACTGCCCATCTGGCCTTGCATGGCCTCATGATTCATCTTGCTGTGGTCCATAGCAGGAGTCCCATCCTGCGAATTCTGGCCCTCGGGCATCTGGCTATGATCCATGCCCCCCATCTGCACCTGAGCAGCCCCGTGGTTCATCTTGCTATGGTCCATCGGCATGGAGCCGTGGTCCATAGTCGAGTGATCCATCTCTTCTGCGGCAAAGGTAAAGCCGCTACTCAGTGCGCTCATTGACACCGCCAGCGCAATGAGCGATGGACGTGAAAGCTTAATGGTCATGGTTCGAATCTGCCTCGGCATGGTCGCTGCCATGCTCACCGGTCATTTTTTGGTGGTCCATGCCGTCATGGTCCATCGAGCCACGATTCATCGAGCCGTGATCCATTTGCTGATTGGCGGGGCCCTGGCCTCGCACCTGAGGAGGCTGCTTCTCACTTGCAGCTTTGGAAGAGTCAACGGCGTGCCGTCCGTGATCGCTGTGATTTTCTTCGGCCAGCGACACTGGGATATACAGGGCAGCCAAAAGGCTCAACATTGCGGCACTGCAGAACAGGTGGTTTCGTTTCGGGGAATTGCTCATTAGATATCTCCTTTACTCATCCACACGAACTTCACGGAACATGCCCATTTCCATGTGGAGCAGCAGGTGGCAGTGATAGGCCCAGCGCCCTAGCGCATCTGCGGTTACGCGATAGCTGCGCTTCGAGCCTGGTGGTACATCAATGGTGTGTTTGCGAACTAGGAAGTTGCCGTTCTCATCCTCCAGATCGCTCCACATGCCATGAAGGTGGATGGGGTGGGTCATCATGGTGTCGTTGACTAAGGTGATACGAACACGCTCGCCATACTTCAATCGCAACGGTTCCGCATCAGAGAACTCAATGCCATCGAATGACCAAGAGAATTTCTCCATGTGACCTGTGAGGTGCAACTCGATGGTACGGCTCGGCTCGCGCCCATCCGGATCGAGGAAGGTGCTGTGCAGATCTGAGTAAGTCAGCACACGGCGACCGTTGTTGCGAAGCCCGATTCCCGGGTCATTCAGCTTGGGAGTTGGCGTCATGGTCTGCATGTCGACCAGAGGGTTATTGGTTTCGGAGGCCGGATGGGACTGCATCGCTCCACCCATGCCTGCCATCGCTGAATAATCCATGCCAGCCATGCTGTCGTGGTCCATACCTGCCATCTTGCTATGATCCATGCCTGCCATTCCTGCCATGTCGCCCTGCATGGAGCCATGATCCATTCCCTCCATGCTGCCGTGATCCATTCCCATATCGCTCATGGAGATCAACGGGCGAGGATCAACTTCAGGAACAGGCGCGCTCAGCCCTTCGCGAACGGCCAGGGTGCCGCGTGAATAGCCAGTGCGGTCCATGGACTGCGCGAAGATGGTGTAGGCCTGCTCGCTATCGGGCTCGACTATTACATCGAAGGTTTCGGCCGCAGTAATACGGAACTCATCGACGCTAACAGGTTTGACGTACTGCCCATCGGCCGCCACCACCGTCATCTTTAGACCGGGGATGCGGACATCGAAATAGGTCATGGCCGATGCATTGATGAAGCGCAGACGGATTTTCTCACCCGGCTTGAAAATACCAGTCCAGTTGTTATCCGGCGCCTGGCCATTCATCAAGTAGGTGTAGGTATAGCCACTGACATCGGCAAGATCAGTCGGGCTCATTTTCATCTCGGCCCACATCTTCCGATCAGCGATCGCTGCGGACCACCCCATCTCGCTCACGTCATCGACGAAGTCGCCGACAGTACGTTTGTGGAAGTTGTAGTAATCCGATTGCTTTTTGAGCTTGGCCAGAACCCGTTCCGGATCTTCGTCAGTCCAGTCACTTAGTAGCACGACGTAGTCACGGTCGTAGCTGAACGGCTCCGGCTCTTTGGCATCGATCACCAGAGCACCATAGACGCCAGCCTGCTCCTGCAGTCCCGAGTGACTGTGGTACCAATAGGTGCCGTTCTGGTTAACCTTGAATTTGTACTCATACATGCCATCGGGGGCGATGCCGTGGAAACTCAGGCCAGGTACGCCATCCATGTTCGCCGGCAGGATGATGCCGTGCCAGTGAATCGAGGTATCTTCCTGCAGACGATTACGAACGCGCAGAGTCACGGTATCGCCTTCCCGCCACCGCAGGGTCGGCCCCGGAAGTGAGCCATTGATGGTCATCGCGGTACGAGCCGCGCCAGTAATATTTACCGGGGTTTCACCGATGAACAGATCAAAATCGGTACCGGCCAGCACGTTGGCCTGACCGGGACTGGTCACGGCCCAGACCGGCATACGCCACATGCCTAAGCCGCCGAGAATACTGGTGGCGGCTAGCCCCTTGATGAAAGTGCGCCTTGTGGTTTTGCTTTGCATCCCGTTATGTCCATTAATCAGATGAGCCGGTGGTGAGCAATCCGGTCTCGGGTTCGTTGACTGCCCCACTATCGAGATTCCACCTTCAACCTTTCCCACTGTTGTGTGAACTCGTTCCAGCGAGCAGCGCCTCTTCAGCAGTTGGTAAGCTCAGCTTATTTGGCGTCGCAATTTGCAACAGGCGCCTCGGCTTATGCTGCTTGGAGGCGACAGATTCTCAAACCGCCACTCAGGTGCCCCATATGCCAACTGACACATTCGCCCCTGCCAAGTCGGAGTACTCGGCAACGCATGAAAACAGGGGCATTGTTCGATCCCCCTCGAAATACCCGTTAATTCGGTTTCCGTTTGAACGGAGTGCTTTGTTCTTCAGGCACGACGCCAACTTAACCGCGGCATCCTGTCACAGGCCTTAGCGAAACATTACAGTTCTGTCAGGTTCTAGTTTTTCTGACTGTTAAGTTCCGGTGTGGCTGTTCAACAAATGGCTGACTTCAGCCGTCACGGATTTTGAAAGTGGAGCATCGGTAAAAACGATCAAGTCATCTGCCCACGTCTTAGCTTTCAGCCGCCGCAAGTACATGCTGCGGCGGGCTGCGATCTGCCAGCTGACGTCGACTTCCGGGAGCGACCAGGTTGCATGCTTTACATTCGGTCGTCGGCTTGACGCAGTCGTTCCAGAAAACTCTCGGCGTCGGTTTCACCAACCGTGCGAAGGTCCTGCCACTCATCACCACTGGGGGCAAACAATTGCAGTGCCGGCGGGCCAAACAGCTGGTAGCGATCAAGCAGCGCGCGTTGCTCGGCATCGCTACGCGTCATATCGAAGCGCACCAGCCGGTAATCAGCCAGCTGTTCGCGCACAGAGGACACTTCGAGTACTTCTCGTTCGATTACTTTGCAACTGATGCACCAGTCGGCGTACCAGTCCAGCAGCAAAGGTTGGCCGGCAGTTTTCGCTGACAACAGTGCCGCATCCAGGGCTGCTGGGGTGTCCAGGGTCTGCCAGCCGACGGTTGCGCCGATTTGAGGCAAGCCTTGGGCGTCCGGGCGACCCAGTGGGCGCAGCGGGTCGGTTTGACCTTGCAAAGCGCCCACCCAACTGCTGATGCCGTAAACCAGCAAGGCCACACCAAGCAACTGGGCAAGCTTCTGCTTGCCGGGCTTAGGAATAAATTCCAGGGCGCCCAGCCACAACGCAGTGCCAACCGCCAACAGGCCCCACAAGGCCAGCGTCACGGGAGCTGGTAACACACGCTCCAGCAGCCATACAGAGACACCCAGCAACATCAGACCGAAAACCTTGCGTACGCCGACCATCCAGGTCCCGGACTTGGGCAACAAGGCGGCGCCACCAGTGGCGAACAACACCAACGGCGCCCCCATGCCCAGACCCAGCGAAAACAGCTTCAGCCCGCCGCCCAGGGCATCGCCGGTGGCGCTGATGTACAGCAGCGCACCGACCAGTGGTGCTGTCACGCAGGGTGATACAAGCAGGCTTGACAGCACGCCTAGCGTTGCGGCCCCTATCATTGAACCCCCGCGGGTTCGGCTGGCCAGGCGATCCATTCGTTCGGTAATAAAGCGCGGCATACGCAACTCGAACACCCCGAACATGGCCAGGGCAAATACCGAAAAGAACAGCGCAAAGGGTACCAGTAGCCACGGTGACTGCAGGCGCGCCTGCAGGTTGAGGCCAGCTCCGAACATGCCCATCAGCGCTCCGAGCAGTGCGAAGCAGGCAGCCATGGGAAGTACGTAGGCAAGCGACAGGCGAAAACCTCGTAGCCCACCGAGTTGTCCACGCAGCACTACGCCGGAAAGGATGGGCAGCATCGGCAGCACGCAGGGAGTGAAAGTCAGCCCCAAACCGGCCAGAAAGAACAGTGCCAGACTTCCCCAGTCCAAGGTCGTTTCCGGTTGCGCAGGCGATACCGGGGGCGAGTTACCGATCTGAAAAGTGCGCATTTCAGGTGGGTAGCAAAGTCCCAGATCGGCGCAGCCCTGGTAGCTCACCTGCAGGGTGAACGGCCTGTTCTGAGGGTTATCAATCGGTAGTTCTAAGTCCGTAATGCCGTAGAACACCTCGACATCGCCGAAATACTCATCGGTTTTCGGTTCGGCTGCAGGCCATTGCGGGGTGCCGATTGTTACTTGCGGATGGTCGCTGTTGAAGGCGAAACGATGTTTGTAGAGGTAATAGCCATCGGCATTTATGAACCGCAGGCGAATACTGTCGGTGTCGGCTTCTATCAGATCAAGGCCAAAGGCCAGATCCACCGGCAGGAAGTCCTGGCTGTTATTCAGGGGGGCGTTGAACAGGGCCGGCTGTGAGCGAGGCAGATCAAAAATCCCAGCACTGACCGGCAGTGGGATCAGTAAAAGCAGGCACAGCAAAAGGCGGAACATGGGTATCTCGCGGAACAAGAGTTAACGAAAGGCTCCGGACATAATTCCGCCTCGCAAGTCAGGAAACTGTCCTGAGCAAGCGAGCCGGACGGGGTGATCGCTGCGATCATCCAGTGATCACCCCCGCGTTCTCTTTGCTGCCACCCGCCTGGGAAAGCCGGTCAGCGGCACGGAGCCTGAATTTACGGGTACTTGGCGAGGACCTCATCCTGCCCTGAACGGGTAAGCCCGATTACCTCGTAGGCATGTTTGGCATCACCGTGCTCCATACCGGGCGATCCAGCCGGCATGCCGGGCACGGCAATACCTAGCAGGTCGGAACGCTTGCGCAATTCGAGTATCTGCGCCACCGGCACGTGGCCTTCAACGAACTTGCCGTTGATCACACCGGTGTGACAGGACGCCAGACGCGGCTCCACTCCTAGGTCTTGCTTCACCGAACGCATGTTGCGTTCAACATGGTCGCGGACCGCAAAGCCGTTGTCCTCCAGATAGGAGATCCAGTCCTTGCAGCAACCACAGTTGGCGTCTCGGTGTACATCGATGATCAAGGGTTCAGCGGCATGGATCGCCCCACTTACCAGCAGCGCCGCAAGGGCTGATATACGCAGTTTTCTAGACATATAAGAACCTTGTTTGCCTCTCGTTTTCAGTTGCAGCCGCAGCCACCGCTGCCACCGCAACCCGTCTTTTTCATGTTGTTCGTCCCGGCTGCCGGACTGGCCAGCTGCGCGGGATATCCCGCATCAGTCAGGGAAGCAATCAGCACTTGGCTGTCGCTCTGGCCGCTAACCCGCACCCTGGCGGCTTGCAAATCGACATCCACCTTGGTGACGCCCTCGACAGTGTTGAGCGCCTCGGTGACATGCTTGACGCACGAGCCGCAGCTCATGCCTTCGACGTTCAGTTCAATGGTGCTCATGAGAATCTCCTGGGAAGTCACCGTAATGGTTGAGCAGATGTTCAACCTTGCCAGAGCGGCAAGGTCAAGCGTTTCAATCGATCGATACCTTGCGCAGCCTCAACGCGTTAAACACCACTGAGGCCGAACTCAGGCTCATCGCCAGCGCGGCGATAATCGGCGACAGCAGCAGGCCGGTCAGCGGGTAGAGCAGGCCTGCGGCCAGCGGGATGCCCAGAGCGTTATAGAGAAAAGCAAAGGTCAGGTTCTGGTGCATATTGCGCACGGTGGCCACTGACAGGCTCCTTGCGCGCAAGATGCCCAGCAGGTCGCCCTTGACCAGCGTGACTTGAGCGCTGTTCATCGCCACGTCGGTGCCGGTGCCCATGGCAATGCCGATATCGGCGCGCGCCAGGGCTGGGGCGTCGTTGATGCCGTCGCCGGCCATGGCCACGCGGTGCCCTTCTTGTTGCAGGGCGGCGGCCAAGCGTTCCTTGTCCTGTGGTTTGACCTCGCCGTGCACCTCTTCGATGCCTAGCTCGCGGGCCACTGCGCGAGCAGTAGTCAGGCCATCACCGGTGGCCATGATCACCCGCACGCCGTCTGCCTGCAGGCGCTCTACCGCCAGTTTCGACGTCGGTTTGATCGGATCAGCCACTGCCAGCAGACCAGCCAGGACGCCGTCCACCGCCAGGAACATGATGCTCACGCCTTCGCCGCGCAACTGTTCGGCCCGCGCACTGAGGGAGCTGGCATCCACGCCGGCATCATTCATCAGCGCGGTGTTGCCCAGTTGCAGGTGGTGGTCATCAACCTGGCCACGTACGCCGATGCCGGAGGCTGATTCGAATGTCTCGGCCGTGCTCAGTGCCAGGCCGTGCGCGCGGGCATGGTCGACGATGGCGTGGGCCAGGGGATGTTCGCTGCCCTGATCGAGGCTCGCTGCCAGGCGCAGCACCTCATCCGGAGTGAAACCAGGCGCCGCCTCTACACTGTGAAAGGCCGGGCGACCTTCAGTCAGGGTGCCCGTCTTGTCGACGATCAGCGTGTCAATCTTGCGCAAATTTTCGATGGCGCCCGCATCGCGGAACAGTACGCCGCTGCCGGCCGCCTTGCCGGTCGCGACCATTACCGACATTGGCGTGGCCAGGCCCAGGGCGCACGGGCAGGCAATGATCAGCACCGCCACCGCGTTGATCAAACCGAAGACCCAGCTCGGCTCCGGACCCCAAAGCCCCCAGACAAGGAAGGTTAGTATGGCGATAGCGATCACCACCATCACAAAGTAACCAGCAATAACATCAGCCAGTCGCTGCATCGGTGCTTTGGAGCGCTGCGCCTGGGCAACCATCTGCACGATCTGCGCAAGCATGGTCGAGCTGCCGACCTTCTGCGCCTGCATCACCAGACTGCCGTGGGCGTTAAGGGTGGCACCGATGAGACTGTCACCGACGTGCTTCATGATCGGCACCGGCTCGCCTGTCAGCATTGACTCGTCCACCGCGCTTTCGCCTTCCAGCACCAGACCGTCGACTGGCACCTTCTCTCCAGGGCGTACGCGTAGCCTATCGCCCGCATGAACATGGGTGAGCGGAATGTCGTCCTCTGTACCGTCGGGATTGATGCGTCGCGCGGTCTTCGGCGCCAGGCCGAGTAGTGACTTGATCGCCGCCGAGGTCTGCGAGCGTGCCTTCAGCTCGAGGAGCTGGCCGAGCAGAGTCAGTGAGATGATCACCGCCGCCGCCTCGAAGTACACGCCGATGCGCCCGTCTTGTACAAAGTCGGCAGGAAACACGCCTGGCGCCAGAGTGGCAACGACGCTGTACAGGTAGGCGGCGGCGGTGCCGAGGCCGATCAGCGTCCACATGTTCGGACTGCGCAGCACGAACGAGCGTACGCAGCGCTCGAAGAATGGCCAGCCAGCCCAAAGCACTACCGGAGTGGTCAGTACGAGCTCGACCCAGTTCTGCGTGGTGCCGTGGAACAGGTTCAGGGAATGCCCACCCATGGCCAGCACGGTGACGATCACCGTCAACGGCAGGGTCCACCAGAAGCGCCGAGAGAAGTCCTTAAGCTCCGGGTTCTCTTCTTCGTCTAGTTCCGGAATGACAGGCTCCAATGCCATACCGCAGATTGGGCAGCTTCCTGGTCCTGCCTGGCGAATCTCCGGATGCATCGGACAGATGTATTCGGTGCTAGGTCCGGACGGCGCTTGAGCTACATCTTGATGCTGCTCATGCGGCCGGCCGCTTGCGAACCGCTGAGGGGCAGCCTGGAATTTCTCCTGACACCTTGCGCTGCAAAAGCGATAAGTCTTCCCTTCGTAGGTCTCGTGATAAGAACTATCAGGCTTAACCGCCATTCCACACACCGGGTCGTACTGTTTGCCGTTTTGATCGTGCGAATGGTTGGCCTGATGCCGGTCGTGGTTGCAGGAAGAACTGTGCATGCGATCTATGTCCTATCTTCGTCCTTGGAGACACCGGTACCGCTGGAAATGGAATGGCCACCATGGTTGTGGCCAAACAAATGGATCATTGCTATAGCAACCGGATCAGGTACGACGGCCCTTGGAGAGATGACGGTGATGCTCACGTGCCGTATGAAAGGTTCCGATTACGGCCAGCATGATCAGGGCTATGCCGGTCTTGCTCTGCCAAAATGGCAGTTCAGTAGCGCGGTGAAGATGGGTGTGATTCACGGCAGTGACCTCGGGTGACTGGTTACTGTTTGATCCGCTGGGTCAGAATGAGTCGCTCCTCCCGGTGGACGTGACCCCAACCAAAGGGGGGATTAACGTATCTCCACCTTGCCGACCATTCCAGCTTGATAGTGCCCTGGAATATTGCAGGCGAACTCCAGCCCCGTGGCTTTCGAGAAAGCCCAAATCAGTTCTTCGCGTGCCCCAGGCTCGATCAGCACGCTATTCGGATCGTCGTGCTCCATAACGGCACTCTTATTGCCCATGTCATGCCCAATATTGCTCATATCGTGGGCACCAGTCGGGGTAAGCGCGCCGGTCTGGAACATTGCAGTCATTTCTTCCCGGTGTGCAGCATGAGTCGCCGCGTCGCCCAGATTGAATTCATGTAGCAGGGCGCCGTCGTTATGCAGTACGAAACGGATGGTCTCACCGGCTTTAACTTCAATCGCCCCAAGATCGAAAAAGTTATCGCCCATCCGTAACTCGATAGTGCGGTCTACAGCCTGCGGATCACCCGGCTGGCCGAAATCGTAAGCATGGCCATGGTCGGGGCCGGCCATTGCGGCAGTAGCGCTGAAGATCAAACCCATTGCGGAAAAAAAAGAAACGAACTTGATTTTCATTGGTTGGGGTCCTCATTCAAGTCGTCGAAGGAATGACTTAAGGTTATTCAGGCCAGGCTGCCGACAGGCTTACACTGGGATTACATTTCTGTAAGGCTCAACAGCCATGACCAGATCAACAAAAAAAAGGCGCCAGTGAGGCGCCGTTAGGCCAAGGGAGCAATGTGGAAGGCCTGGAAAATTCCGCTGCTGGTACTCTCACAATCTTCTGCTCGTATTTGCTCGAGCAGAGATCTCGACTATGCGAACACTAGGCGCCTCCTTCTGTCAGTGAGCTGAACCGGACGTTACATTTTCGTAAGCTTCTAGTTGGCGGCCTCGTTTGCCTCCAAACTGAGCCAATCGACTCTCGGAATCTGCCCGCATGAAATTACTGGTAGCTGAAGACGAACCCAAAACCGGGGCGTACCTGCAACAAGGACTTACCGAGGCCGGATTTACCGTCGACCGCGTCATGACTGGTACAGATGCGCTCCAATACGCGCTGAGTGAGGTCTATGACCTTTTGATCCTGGACGTGATGATGCCGGGGCTTGAGGGATGGGAGGTGCTGCGCATGGTCAGAGCAGCAGGGAAAGACGTACCCGTATTGTTCTTGACCGCACGTGATGGCGTAGAAGACCGCGTCAAAGGCCTGGAGC
The DNA here is from genome assembly GCF_055755175.1 of Stutzerimonas sp. LR2. Lineage (NCBI taxonomy): Bacteria > Pseudomonadati > Pseudomonadota > Gammaproteobacteria > Pseudomonadales > Pseudomonadaceae > Stutzerimonas > Stutzerimonas sp. LR2. The sequence goes on along the minus strand of NZ_JBVTRR010000002.1, from coordinate 743,304 downwards.
TGGGCGCGGACGACTACCTGATTAAGCCGTTCGCGTTCTCCGAACTTCTGGCAAGGGTTCGGACGTTGCTTCGCAGGGGCAGCGGCTCCCCCACCCAAACCACCGTGAAAATTTCAGATCTCGAAGTGGACCTGCTAAAGCGCCGCGCCGTTCGTGCTGGGAAGCGGATTGATCTGACGGCGAAGGAATTTTCATTGTTGGAGTTGTTGATGCGCCGGCGCGGCGAGGTGCTTCCGAAGTCCCTGATTGCCTCTCAGGTATGGGATATGAACTTCGACAGCGACACCAACGTTATCGAGGTCGCGGTACGCCGCCTGCGCGCAAAAGTCGACGACGACTTCGATCACAAACTGATCCATACCGTGCGTGGCATGGGCTATATGATGGATGCACCAGAGTGAGCCTGCGCCACCTTTCGCTGACCGCCCGCATGAGTCTCATGTTCATGTCTGTGGTGGTTGTAGTTCTCACCATAGCGGGGCTGAGCTTCAATTTGCTCAGCCAGCATCACTTCGAAGTGTTAGATCGGCAGGCCCTGGTTGAGAAGCTCGAATCGACCAAACACATTCTCAATAACGCACGCAGCAGCGCGAACCTTGCAGAGGAGCTACCGCAGTTGCGAGCCCTGCTCGGTGCTCATCATGATTTAGCGGCGACCATCTTGAGCGGAGATGGCAGAGTGCTCTTTTCTGATCCCAAGGCAGTCGACGTCCCGGAAAGCTTCAGGCACGCAGAACAGCAGAGCATGTGGGAATGGAAATATGCCGGACACCTGTATAGAGGGATGACTGCCCGAATCTCGGTAGCAGACCAGCCCGAACCGCTTACAGCACTGCTGATTCTCGATGTCACTAACCACGCGCATTTCTTTCAGACTTTGCAGCGTTGGTTCGGCGTTGGATTGATCATCAGCGCCCTGATTAGTGCTGCGCTTGGCTGGGTGGTTGTTCGAAGTGGCCTCAGGCCGCTGAGGCAAGTTACCCATCTCGCCGCATCGATGTCAGCTAGGTCGTTACAGGAACGAATACCCCTTGAGCCAGTACCGTTAGAGCTGCAGCAACTGGTTCTATCCTTCAACGCGATGTTGGGTCGCCTAGAAGATGCCTTCGCCCGGCTCTCGAATTTCTCTGCGGACATTGCTCATGAATTGCGAACCCCTGTCAGCAATCTCATGACCCACACTGAGGTAGTGCTGACCAAAAAGCGGGATATTGATGCTTATGAGGAGAATCTGTACTCCAATCTAGAGGAATTGAAGCGTATGTCACGCATGATTGACGACATGCTCTTTTTGGCCAAATCCGACAATGGCTTGATTATCCCCGAACAAGCGCCTACCGAACTCGCTGATGTCGTTGTTAAGCTGCTTGAGTACTATCACTTACTAGCCGACGAACGCGATATCCGTCTCTCAGTCTCAGGCGCAGGCAATGTGCTTGGAGATAAATTGATGCTCGATAGAGCGGTCTCCAATTTGTTATCCAACGCGCTGCGTTACACCCCGGTTGGGGAAACTATTTCTGTAACCATTCACGAGACGGAAAGGACGGTCACCCTCAGCGTCGAGAATCCCGGAGGGACGATCAAGCCCGAGCACCTGGACAAGCTTTTCTATCGCTTCTACCGGGTCGATCCTGCCCGACGCGAGGGTAGCCCAAGCAACGCTGGCCTTGGCCTGGCAATCACCAGATCCATCGTTGAGGCCCATAAAGGCAGAATCTGGTGTACCTCAGTAGACGGCGTGACGGGCTTTCACATAGAGCTTCCCCGTCTAAATAAATAACATTTCAAAATCAGCCGCATAGCACTCATGAGCAACCTTACAAGATTGTAATTTCAACTATTGAAACGGACGAACTCTACACGTGTCGGATTTATGTGCTACCTGAGGAATGCCTCGGGCCGGCTCAAGGCTGAACGCTTAAATACGAACTTTGGAGGAAGTCATGACTAATACAATGTTCAATAGCTGCATTCAAGCTTGTTCAAACTGCGCACTAGTGTGCGAAGCATGCGCATCTGCCTGTTTACGCGAAGAAAACGTACAAGCGATGGCTCGTTGCATTGAGCTCGACAGGGATTGTGCTGACATGTGTGCTCTGGCAGCCAGACTCATGAGTCGCCAGAGCGAGTTGGCTAAAGAGTTTTGTGCATTGTGTGCAAAAATTTGCCGGGCCTGCGGTGAAGAGTGTGCCAAGCATCAGATGGATCACTGCCAAGAATGCGCGAAAGCCTGTATGAATTGTGCTGAAGAATGTGAGCGTATGGCTGTATAACCAGCAAGCCGCCTCCTGCCAAGATAGTGTTTATGGTCTTGGCAGGATGGCGCTGTTATTCAGCAGCGGAACACCTACTTCTTATACCCAAACCAACGCGCTTGGCTTTACTACTGCCACTCTTATGCAGAGAAATCGGCCACTTTAAAAATAAGTGATAAGCCAATCGCAACGATCATGCGACTGGCTTATAACGACTTTTTAAATCATTAACCGTTATTTATTCCAACCGGCACGCTACGGAACTCAACTGAGTGAACGAGTCCATCAGGAGTACGAATTTTGATTTCGTATGGCTGCACGCGACCACTTGACCTGCCTACAACACTCTTGCCACCCATTGGAGACACACTTAGAACATCACCGCTTTCAAGAAGGACTTTTAGAGCCTGCCTGCCCTCGGCGGTCGAATAGTCATGCTGCATCGTGGAATTTCGATCCACTTCAGCCATTGCGAAGGAAGAAGTGATGGCTATAACAACAGCAAAAACAGCTGCAATATTTTTCATCGGTAACACCTCTTGGTAGTTGATGCTAGATAGCTTAAAGTTGCCAACCTTACGCAAAGATGTTCCTTGCATTACAATATTGCAATGCGGAGCATGTTTCTAAAACGTACTAAAGCAGCGAACTAGTCCTAACTCAGTAAATGCTCTCGCGGAGCAAGTATTCTAGAAACTTGGCTTATCCAGCGAATCTACTAGCCTAAGTTTGACTCCGTACCAATGAAGCGAGTACATGAGTCGCGCTCGCGCAATCCCGCCCAAGTGCCTTGGCAGATCGGTCGCTCACGCGGTCCCGCCATCAGTTGAGAACGTCTGCATCGCGTGCCGCCTGCTCGCGCTCGGTCTGGAGCCACTGCTCGAACGAGCGACTCTGCGCCTGCCCTTCCCTGGCCGCGTAATAGACAAGCCGCAGGTCGCGATCCACATCGATGGACAGCGAGGTATGGTCGAATACGACGGGCCCGATATCGGCCACCTGGAAATGACGAATGCCCTGGCAGGGACCGTGGATGTCCTGCTGCCGCCACCACGTCCGGAAGTCGGGATCGACCTTTTCCAGGCCCCTGACCAGGCTCCCGATATCCGGGTCCTGCGGGGCGCGGACGAAGTCGCGGCGAAAGCTCGACAGGATTTGCAGCGCCTGATCCTGCCAGGGATCGAACAGGGTGCGCATCGAGGGGGCGGTAAACAGCAGCCAGAGCAGGTTGCGGCGCTCGGCCGGAAAGCTCGAGAAGCCAAACAGCCGATCGGCCGCAGCATTCCAGGCCAGCACGTCCCAACGCAGGTTCAACACATACGCCGGGCGCAACGGCAGATCGGCCATCAGCCGGTGCACGAGGGGCGGAACCACGCACCACGTCTTGCCCGGCTCTGGCGGCAAGCGCTGATGGGCCAGCAGGAACAGATGGCGACGTTCTGTCGCATCGAGCTTGAGCGTGCGCGCCAGGTTCTCGAGAAATGTCGCCGATACGCCGATATCCCTGCCCTGCTCCAGCCAGGTGTACCAGGACAACCCCACCCCAGCGAGCGCGGCCACCTCCTCTCGTCGAAGGCCCGGCGTACGGCGCCTGACGCCCGATGGCAGGCCAACCTCCTCCGGCGTAATGCGTTCACGGCGGCTGCGCAGGAAGTCGGCAAGCTCGGTGCGGTTTCGTTCGAAGCTTCGCGGTGCGCTCATCCAATTACCTCCAGTAACAGCATAACTAGTCAAATTGTAACCCCCTGGCATCGGTACTAAGAATAGCGCCTCGTCGCGCAAAACCCCATTGCAGAGCAGTCCGTAGGGGCAAGGCGGCCAGATCGCTAGGAGAGATACGGATGTACCAATCATTGCTTCGCGAACAGCTGGAGTCATTGAAGTCCTCCAACCAGTACCGCACGTTCACAACGCTCAGCCGCATCTGTGGCCAGTACCCACTAGCCAAGCTCCACGGCAGCGACCGGGAGCCGGTCGTTGTCTGGTGCAGCAACGACTACCTGGGAATGTCCCAGCACCCGGCGGTGCGCCAGCAGATGCACGTCGCACTCGAGACCTACGGCGCCGGCTCCGGCGGCTCGCGCAATATCGGCGGATCCCATGAGCTGTATGCCCGCCTGGAAGCCAGCCTTGCCGAGTGGCATGGCAAGGAGGCCGCGCTGGTCTTTCCAACCGGCTTCGGCTCGAACGATGCGACCCTGCAATGCCTGCTGCGCCAGATTCCAGACTGTTTGGTGGCGAGCGACGCCATGAACCACGCCTCGATCGTCAATGGCATTCGGGCAACACCCAACGAGCGCAAGGTATTCAGGCACAACGATGCCCGTCATCTCGATGAGATCCTGGCTGGCTACCCACTCGGGCAGCCAAAGCTCGTGGTGTTCGAGTCGATTTACTCAATGGACGGCGACATCGCGCCAATCGAACGTATCGTCGAGGTTGCCAAGCGCCACAACGCGCTGACGTACCTGGACGAGGTTCATGCGGTGGGCATGTACGGTCCGCGCGGTGCCGGCATTGCCGCGCAGCTCGGACTGGCCGGCGAGATCGACATCATCCAGGGCACGATGGCCAAGGCCATCGGGGTCATTGGCGGGTACATCGCCTCGAGCCAGGTCATCGTCGATGCCGTGCGTTCCTTCGCAACCGGCTTCATCTTCACCACTTCGCTGCCACCGGCGGTTACGGCCGGCTGCCTTGCAAGCGTCGAATACCTCAAGGCTCACGACGACGAACGCACCCAGCTGCACGCCAAGACCGCGCTTCTTCGTGAACGGCTCAAGCAGTACGACATCCCGGTCATGCCCTGCTCGCAGACGCACGTGTTGCCCGTTCTCGTTGGCGAGGCCGAACGGTGCAAGGCTGCCGCCCAGCGCCTGCTCCATACCCACCGCGTGTACCTCCAGCCAATCAACTATCCGTCGGTACGCGTGGGCACGGAGCGCTTTCGCATCAACGCCACGCCCAACCACAGCGAAGCGCAGATCGCGCAGCTCGCCGCAGCGCTGGACGAGACATTCGCGCACTTCGACATCCCCAGGGCTTCGCGTGCCTTCAAGACGGAGGTGGCGTGATGGGCGATTCGTTATTCAACGTGCGCAGCGCGACCGCGCTCGACATCCCGATGCTGATCGAGCTGCGCGGCGTACTGCTCGACGGCACCGACGCCAGCTACTCAAGCCGCACGCCAGAAGCGTGCGCTCGCTGGCGAGCGGCGTACCGGACTTGGCTGAGCAGCATCCTCGGCGCGAACGACAATGTCCGTGTGCTTGCCGTCGAGCATCGCGACTCCGGCCAGGTGATTGGGTGCGCGACCGGCATCATCGACGCGAGGGCCCCCACCGCCGCGAACCCGAACGGGTTGTCAGGGTGGGTGCAGTCGGTCGTGGTAGCACCGCAGTTCCGTGCCAGAGGCATAGCCCGCGAGCTCATGACCACTTTGCTGCGTTGGTTCGACAACCGCGAGGTGCGCACCGTCGTGCTGCAAACCACAGAAGACGGGGCGCAGCTTTACTCGTCGCTAGGCTTCCAGCCCAGCGGCGAGCGCTTGCTGGTCCGCCAGGAGACGCCGACATGAAGGTGCTCATTATCGGCCTGGGTTATGCCGGACTGCGATGGCAGCACGCACTCGAATACGTCGGTCGCACATGCGGTGTCGGGATGTCGATCGCCTATCTGGATCGCCGAGAAAGGCCGAGCACGCTAGAGCGAATCGGGACCATCGAGCAAGCGCTCGAGGCGTTTGGACCCGATCTGATCGTGGTCAGCGTCAATGACGTGAGCCATGCCTCGGTGCTTGGCCAACTGCGCGGCTATCACGGATTCGTCATTTGCGAAAAACCGCTGGTCACACCGGCTGACGACCTTAGATCCATCGACACCGCCCTCGCTTCGCTCAATGGCTTCGCGCTCAACCTGGTCGAGCGCTACTCGGCTGCGAGCCAGACGCTTCGCGAGTGGGTCGCTCGACATCGGTGGCGCCTGGTGCGGGCCCACTTCAACTGGGGCAAGGACCGTATCAACGATTATCGCCCGACCTGCGGCGTTACAAGTGAAGTGATCCATGCACTAGACCTCGTGAACTGGATTTGCCCCATCGAAGGTCCGTGGTCAGTCGACGAGGTGATCGGCGTTCGATCGGACTTCTCGATATCCGGCCCCGCCGTGCTCGACACGGTGATGGTCGGCGCAACGCTCGGCGAGGCCCCCGTCACCGGCTACAGCAGTTTCGTCCATGTCGTACGCCAGCGCACCGTCGACTGGTCGTTCGTGGATGACCAGGCGCATGTCATCCACGCACGGCTGACCTTCGATACGCCCTGCTGGGACCACGATCACCTGAGGATCTGGATGCGCGATAGCGACGGAACGCCGTTGACGCTGCACGAAACAAGTGAGGCGCCCAGCAAGCCGGGTCTGGAAACGCTCCACAAGCTCTCGCGCTTGTGCCGGGACGCCGTGCTCTGGATAGCAAGCCGACGCGAGCCCGACCTGCCCTTCGCCGACCTGAACACCGCCATCGAACTGCAGCGCCTGCTCAACACGCTTGAGACACGCGCCAAGGCAATCGCTGTTCCCGCGCACTACAACCGCGCCCTGGACCGGGTCCTGCTCGCCGAAGACAGCGACCTCGAAAGCCTTGGCTAATCAGGAGACGACTATGTGTGGAATTACAGGATGGCTGTCCTACAGCCAGCAAATGCAGGCACAAGAAAACACCCTGCAACGCATGACCGACTCGATGGCCCGTCGGGGCCCGGATGCGCAGGGAATCTGGATCGACGGCCCAATCGGCCTCGGCCATCGCCGCCTTTCGATTATCGATCTGGAGGGCGGCAAGCAGCCGATGTTGGCTCGCCAGGCGGATGGCAAACAGGCAGCGGCCATTACCTATAGCGGCGAGATCTACAACTTCCGCGAACTGCGTGCAGAACTGCAGTTGCGCGGGCATCGTTTCGAAAACCGCAGCGATACCGAAGTGGTCCTTCGCGCGTATCTCGAATGGGGGGAAAACTTCGTCGACCGTCTCAACGGCATGTATGCCTTTGCCATCTGGGACCGACGTCAGGAAAGCCTGCTTCTCGTCCGCGACCGCATGGGCGTCAAGCCCCTGTACTACTACCCCACCGCGGACGGTGTCATTTTCGGTTCCGAGCCGAAGGCCCTCTTGGCCAACCCGAGCGTGCCACGCCGCGTCCGTGCGGACGGTCTTCGAGAAATACTGGAGATGGTCAAAACCCCCGGCCATGCCGTCTTCCATTGCATGTACGAGGTTCTGCCCGGCGAAGTCGTTCGAGTCGATCGCCGAGGGCTGACGCGGCGGCGATACTGGCGCCTCGAGGCGCGCGAGCACGCCGATTCGCTAGAGCAAACCGTCCGGCATACGCGTGATCTGCTGGAAGATATCGTCGAGCGTCAGATCGTCGCGGACGTTCCCCTGTGCAGCCTACTATCAGGCGGTCTGGACTCGTCCGTGATCACTGCGCTGGCTTCAAAGAAACTACTCGAGGCGGGCAAACCGAACATTCGTTCCTTCTCGGTGGACTTTCGAGATCACGGCCAGGGCTTCGCCGGCGACGCGGTTCGGGGAACGCCGGATGCGCCCTTCGTTCGCGAACTGGTTGCGCGAATCCATAGCACGCATGGCGAGATCATCCTGGACAGTGCCGAGCTTGCCGACCCGACCCTGCGCCGACAGGTCGTGCACGCACTGGACCTTCCACCGGCGTATTGGGGCGACATGTGGCCGTCGCTGTATCGCCTGTTCGAAGAGGTGCGCAAGCATTCGACCGTGGCGCTTTCTGGCGAGAGCGCGGACGAGGTGTTTGGCGGCTATCGGTGGTTCCATGACCCCGAGGCAATCGAGGCAGATACCTTTCCGTGGCTGACGTCCGTCACCGGCAAGTACTTCGACGGCAAGACGCTGTTCGACCGTGGGCTGCTGCGCCAGCTCGACATGCCTGCATTCCTTGCCGACAGCTACCGCCAGGCGATTGCCGAAACACCCATGCTTGTCGGCGAGAGTCCGGTCGAGCAGCGCATGCGAGAGCTCAGCTACCTGAACCTCACTCGCTTCGTGCAAACGCTGCTCGATCGCAAGGACCGCATGAGCATGGCGGTCGGACTGGAGGTCCGGGTTCCATTCTGCGACCACCAACTGGTCGAGTATGCCTTCAACATCCCATGGTCGCTTAAGGCCTTCGATGGCCGCGAAAAGAGCATCCTGCGCGCAGCGACACGCGACCTGTTGCCGCCATCGATCACCGACCGCGTCAAGAGCCCCTACCCCTCTACGCAGGACCCAGCGTACGAACACGCGCTGCGCCAGTCGCTGGCCGCGATCATGCAAAGCCAGGATGCCCCCGTCCGACCGCTGCTGGACACCATGCACGTCCAGGAAACGCTTAACCGGCCGCTGGGCGACGTCTCGCCCATGTATGACCGGATGGGCATGGAACTCGCCGTCGGACTCAACACCTGGCTGACGGACCTTGACGTAACACTGGATCTTTAACTCTTCGGGCGTGGCCCGACGGGCCGCACTGCCCTGTCACGACGTGGAGCCCTCATCCGTCATGAGCACCCCCTCAACCAATCCACTTTCCATCTACCTGATCGCGCTCGGCGCCTTCGCACTCGGCATGGCGTCCTACGTGACGGCCGGGCTGATACCCTTGATCGAAGACGCCTTCACGGTTTCAGTTGCCGTAGCCGCGCAGCTGGTTACCGCCTTCACCCTGGCCTATGGCCTAGGCTCGCCCATCTTCGTGGCACTGACACCACCAGACCGCCAGCGCAGTGGCCTGCTTGCCGCACTGGCCCTGTTCGTCATCGCAAACGCGGCCAGCGCGCTTTCCACCAACTTCAATGCACTGCTGGCCTGGCGCGCCGTTGCTGGAATTGGCGCGGGCGTTTACCTGGCGATGGGCATCGGCGCATCGGCTGCCCTTTCGACTGCCGAGCGACGCGGCAAGTCCATCGCGATCATCATGGGCGGAATGGCCAGCGGCGTGGTTCTGGGCGTACCGCTTAGCCTCATGATCGCCGACCACATGGGTTGGCAGGCCGCGCTCTGGCTGGTCACGCTGCTCGGGCTTCTGGCCTTCGTCGGGCTCCTACTGCTGCTGCCGGCACTGCCCGCCGCACCAGCCAGCTCCCTTCGCGAGAAACTCGCCATCCTCGCCGATGGGCACGTAGTCACCATCCTGCTCGTTTCGCTGCTCGCTGCCATCGCCAGCCTCGGCATGTACACCTTTATCGCACCACTGCTGCGCGACCCCGAGTTTGGCGGCGTCCGCTCGGTTACCCCTTTCCTCTGGGCGTGGGGGATCGGCGGCGTACTCGGTAGCTTCCTGATCGGACCGGTCGTGGATCGCGTGAGGGGGCCGGTGCTGGTCCTGGCCATCATGCTTATCCTGGGCGTATCGCTGTTCCTGCTACCCATGGTTGCCACGTTCAGTGCGTGGCTCGCCATGCTACCCATCGTGCTGTGGGGAGCCGTGGGCTGGGCACTGCAGGTGCCGCAGAACAACGAACTGATCCTGGCGCGCCAGGCACAGGGCGACGGCAATCTCGCCATCGCGCTCAACGAGTCCGCGCTGTACCTGGGCAGTGCGATCGGTGCCGCCGCAGGTGGGTTCGTGCTTCTACTTCAGCTGCCCATCTGGTCGCTTGCGGCCAGCGCCGGCGCGGTCGCTCTGGCCGGCGCGCTGCTGCAGACGCTAAACCTGCGCCGCCAGCCGGCCTGGCTTGCCGCAGGACGTACCCAATAACCGCAGATACCCCGTCGGGAGGTAATAGCCGTGGAGCTTCGCCACCTTCGCTGCTTCGTCGTCGTTGCCGAAGAACTGCACTTCGCTCGGGCGGCCGCACGGTTGCATATCGAGCAGTCGCCCCTATCACGCATCATCAAGGACCTGGAGTACAGGCTTGGTGTACAGCTGTTCGAGCGCACTACCCGACGAACCCGCCTGACCTGGGCGGGCAGCGTATTGCTCGAAGAAGCCCGCCGGATTTTCGCCGTGGTCGAACAGGCCAAGGCAAGCGTCAAGGGCGCCGCCGCAGGCTTTCGCGGCAAGCTTCGGGTCGCGCTGTCCGATGGCGTACCGCAGTCCCGGCTCGCTGCACTACTGGCCCAATGTCGAGAGGAAGATCCGGACGTCGAGATCTTTCTTCGGGAGGTCCCGTCCTCGGTGCAGGCCAACGGCCTGCGCGAGGACCTCTTTGACGTCGGATTTGCACAGACCGTCGCCAACGAACGTGACGGACTCTTGGCCGAGCCTGTGTGGCAGGACCCGCTTGTCGTCGTCCTGCCTGCCCGGCACCAGTTGCTTGCACACCGGCAGATTCCACTCGACGAAATAGCCCGGCATCCGTTGGTGCTATGCCAGCCGGAAGTCTGCGAAGGCTTCTGGCAGCAACTTCAACCCGTACTCAAGCCAATTGAAACGCAGATGACAATTGCCGAGCGTGTACCCACGCTTGACCTCCTGATCGCGCTCGTCGCCGCGGGTTACGGCCTTGGCTTCTCGAGCCTTGCTCGCATTACCGAACTCAACAACCCAGATGTGACGACACGGCCATTGGCCGGTGACACGACCATGATCACCACATATCTGGTTCGCCGTGACGTCGAACCCAGCGAGCAACTGAGCCGTTTCATCAATCGGGTCGTGAAGGCCGACAATGAGCTAGGACTCGCTGCCTGTACGGACGAATCTTCGACCCCAACTACTCAGGTTGGGATATAGGGGCCAGAACCAGATGACACTCAGCGTGGGTCGCCTTTCACGCCACACTGCATTGTGCAGCGATATGGCTCGTTGAATGGTGCTATCATATGACGTATCCAAGTTCGTCATTTGAGGTTTTCGCTATGACTGCCACAGCGAAGCAATCGCTCAAACGGTCCTCCAGTGCTCCGGAAAAGCCTAGTTTCTGGAGCATGGCGCACGAGTTGTCGAAATACACCGAGTACGAACGGCTTGAGCGAATTCGCGCCGGCTTCGAGCCCTACTGGCTGCTCGCAACCAAGGCAGCATTCGGGCTAACCATTCCGATGATCGCAGGCATCGCAAACGTGTCGGTATCGACTGTGGAACGCAGATTAAGAAGTACAGATGCCCTTGATGCCGTGGCATCGGAGCGCATCGATCGATTGGCTCAAGTCGCGGTGCTAGCGGAGGATGTTTTCGAGAAATCGGACGCCGCCAGCAAGTGGATGGCAACGCCGAACGACTCTCTCGGAGGGCGAACCCCGCTCTCGCTTTGCGAAACAGAACTCGGCGCACGCCAGGTTCGGCGAGTCCTGCACGCGATTGAATGGGGCGGTGTTGTCTGATGCGTGCATGGCGCATATCCAAAGCCAAACGTGCAGCGGACCTGTCCGGCCTGGGTGCAGCGATAGAAGGTGGACGCTGGAACGAGGCCGAGGCAGCGGCCGTCTACCTGGGACTGTCTCCCGCCATCTGCTGCTTAGAGACCTTCGTGCATCAGACCCAGCGGCCCGTTATTCCCATGAAGATCACCGAGTTCGAGTTGCCGGAAGATGCCGAGCTTTATCTTGAACCCAGTGAAAAGGAACTACCGGTGGGCTGGGCAGCATTGCCCGCCGACAAGCCCAGCATGTCCTTCGGCACGGACTGGTTGAATCGCGGCTCCCATCTAGGGCTAATCGTGCCCTCTGCCGTTCTGCCCCTCGAGCGAAACATCGTGCTTAACCCAAGACACCCGGCCATTTCACGCGTGAAGATCAGCCGGATAATGGACTTCACGTACGACGATAGGCTTTTCGCAATTCGTTCGTAGGAGAAAACAGCTACAAGTCCGTCCTCGTGCATGAACTGACCGATAGAATTACGCGCGATGGCCTGCGACTAATCGTCATCCTCCCTTTGCCCGCTCGAATCGCCCGTGCTCGGCCATCACAGCCAAGGGTCCGGGCATACCCCGATTAGAGTTCCGGTTATCGATAGCCAGACGGTTTCTTGCATTGTTTGCATTCGATAATAGTTCTTATTACCATCCACCGCTTCATGTAAGCCGATACGTTCTAGCCAGCCAGGGACAGTCCCCAGCCAGCCATCTCATTCTTTCTTAGGGGGTGAATATGCGCAGGCACGCGCTGGCAATGGCATGCATCATGGTTTCCGGAGCGGGGGCAGCCGCCGAGACGACCGAGCTCAATCCGATGGTGGTTACGGCCACTCGCAGCTCCGTCTCTTTGGCAGACGCACCAGCTGCGATGACCGTTATTACCGCCGAGCAGATCCGCGCGCGAGGTGCGACCAACCTGCTTGAGGCGCTCCGTGGGACACCCGGCATCACCCTCAATGGGCGCCAGGTTGGAGGTCGCAAGACCTTGAGCATTCGCGGCGCCGAAGATCGCCACACGCTCGTGCTGATCGATGGCCGACGCATTTCCTCAACCGATGACACCATTGGCCACTCCGACTACCAGTACGGGTGGGTCGGTATCGAGCAGATCGAACGCATCGAGGTCGTGCGCGGCCCTATGTCCGCCCTTTACGGCTCCGAAGCGATTGGCGGGGTGATCAATATCATTACGCGCCAGGCCCAACGCGAATGGAGCGGCGGGGTAACCCTGCGAGGGGATGTGGGTCAAGGCGACACGGGCAATGGCCATCGCCTGGCCGCGCGGGCGTCAGGCCCACTGGCCGAAAGCTTGGATGTCGCTATGGCCGTCGAAGAGGTGCGCCGCGAATCGACACCTTGGGAGCAGGATCGGCGAGTGTCGGAAATGGAGGGGCAGGATCGCCAGACGGGAAGCCTTGCGATCAGTTACCGGCCGTTTGAAGGACAGACGCTTAAGCTGGACCTGCTTCGCAGCGATGAAACCCGTGATCGTGACCAGCAGTACGCCTATTACGCACGTCCGATCTACCTCGATACCTACGAGCTTGAGCGACGCCAAAACTCGCTGGCCTGGAACGCCGACTGGGGCGACCTGCAGTCGCAACTGCGCTTTACCCGCTCAGAATTCGACGTCACCAACAAGCGTACGCATAACCTGGCCCCAACACGCCCCCAGTCGATCCGCGACGACGTATGGGACGGCAGCCTCAATTTTCACATCGGCGAAGACCATGCCCTCACCGTAGGCGGAGAGCATCGGGACGAACGCTTGGAGAACGCCGGCCTGATCGGCGGCTCGGACTCCGCAACACACCAAGCGGTGTTCATCCAGGATGAGATTGCATTGGCGACGGGTTGGGCATTGACTCTGGGCGCGCGCCTCGACGATCACGAAATTTTTGGGCGCGAGACCAGCCCCCGCGCATGGCTCGTCTGGCGTGCCACCCCGGAATTGACGTTCAAGGCAGGATACGGCGAGGCCTTCCGCGCACCGACGCTCAAACAGATCTCTCCGAACTACGTTGGGGCCGAGGGGCCACATACGTTTCTCGGAAACGCCGATATCAAGCCGGAAACCAGTCGCTCGTTCGAGCTGGGCGTCGATTGGCATGACGAGCGAGGCGCCTATACCGCGAACCTTTACCGCAACGAGATCGACGATCTGATCTATTACCGGCGCCTGCGCACCGAGCCCGGCATACCGCCGCGCACGATCTATCAGTACGACAACATCGAACAAGCTCGAATCGAGGGCTTGGAGCTCACCGGGCGCCGCGAGTTGGGATACGGCATTGCATTGGGCGCGACGGTCAACTGGATGGACCCGCGCGACGCTCGGACCGACGCCAAGCTCAACGGACGGCCAGAGTTCACAGCTACGCCTTCGCTGGAATGGACCATGGCGAAGTGGAACGCGCTGGTGCAGTGGGAATATATCGGCAAGCAGTATCTGGAAGGCTCGAACGGACAGGAGCGCGCACCCGGCTACAGCGTGGTCAACGCAAGCCTCGGGTACAGGCTGCACGACAACCTGACGCTACGTGGCGGCGTGCTTAATATCGGCAACGTGCGACTGGAGGACAAATCCGAGCTGTTTGGCTATGCCGAACAGGGTCGCACGGGTTGGCTGGCGGTGGAGGCCGGGTTTTGATGCGCGGCGTACTACTGCTGACTAGAACAACCGTGATGCTCGTCTTCGGCCTCCTGGCGCTGAGCCTGTCGATGCGGGTCCAGGCCGAGACCGTGCAGGCCAAACGTTTGCTGTTCGTGGCGGCGGCGCCAGTCCAGGCGGGCAAATTCGAGCGCCTGAAACCCATCGCCCGTGATGCAGGCTTTAGCCTCGAGTATCGGATGATCGACGGCGTAGATGGCAATCCCAACCTCGCACAGCTCGACAGCTTCGACCTGGTTGCAATCGACGCGCCCTACGGCGCTGCCCTGGGAGCAGTGCAAATGGGGCTTGGGTCGGCGCTCGACGGCCTTGCGACGCCCTGGATCTGGCTGCGCCGGGATGGCAGCCGCGGCAGCGACCTTCCGCCCGCGCTGATCGAGGAGCTCGACCTCTATTACACAAACGGCGGCGTAGCGAACTTCAACGGTTTCTTCTGCCGTCTCGACGCTCATTTCTCTAGAAAAGCGTCACCCTGCCCGTCTCCGGAAATTCATCCGCCGGCAGGCATCTACCATCCCCAGGGCAACGGAAGGATCTTCACCAGGCTGGACGGCTACCTCGAATGGAAAGGTGTTGAGCTACGGACCGAAGTACCGGTAATCGGAGTTCTCTTCCACAAGGCGTATATGGACTCCGGGCTCACAGGCTTCGTCGACGACACGGTCCGGCGCATCGAAGCGGCCGGTGCGCTGGCGGTACCGCTCTATACCACGGCGATGGGCAACGATGAGATCACCTCGCTGCTCGGCACATCCGGCACGCCCCGCGCGGATGTGCTGATCAACATGCAGATCATGCTTAACGGCTCGGGGCGCAAGGCGGAATTCGAACGACTCGGCATTCCGGTCCTACAGGCCATGCCCTATCGCGGTGGCGAGCAGGCCGACTGGGAGGCCGATGCAGTCGGGTTGGAGGCCCAGGACATCCCATTCTATCTCGCCCAACCGGAGTATGCCGGCCTCATCGACCCGCTGTTCGCTGCCGCAACGCGCAAGGCCGATGGCGACATCGTGCCCATCGACCGCCAACTGCAGGCGATAGTCGACAAGGCGCTGCGGCTCGCGCACTTGCAGCGGCTGCCAGCCCAAGAGGTGCGAACAGCGATCATGTTCTACAACTACCCACCGGGCGAAACAAACCTTGGCGCGTCGTTCCTCAATGTGCCACGCAGCCTCGAAACGTTGCTCACCGCCTACGCCCAGCGCGGCTATCGCGTGCAGGAGCTCGATGAGCAACAGCTAATCCACGAGCTGGCCCGCTTGCTTGCCCCCTTCTATCGCGCCGATGCGCTTGAGGGTCTGCTGATCGATGACCGCGGCGCGCCGTTGTCGCTCGCAGCTTACCAGTCCTGGTTCGACAATCTGCCCGAGAGGGTTCGCCAGCCGATCCTTGAGCGTTGGGGATCGCCAGAAGATGCCAGCTTGTTCTTACCGGCACGCAACGTCTTTGTCATTCCGCGCCTTCAGCTTGGCAAGCAGGTGATCATGCCGCAGCCGCCGCGGGGCGAGCGGCTGGACGATCGCGAGAAGGTGCTATATCACGACACGAAGTCTCCCCCTTCGCACAGCTATCTCGCGGTCTATCTCTGGTTGCGCAACGAGTTCGCCGCCGACGCGCTTGTGCATTTCGGGACACATGGTTCCGCCGAATGGCAACCGGGCAAGGAGCGGGGGCTCGACGTGGTCGAGGCGCCCTACCTCGTGCTGGGCGATCTTCCCGTGATCTACCCCTACATCGTGGACAATATTGGCGAGGCGATGCAAACCAAGCGCCGGGGCCGAGCGGTCACGATCAGCCATAACACGCCGGCGTTCGGCCCGGCGGGGCTGCATGGCGAGCTCAATGAGCTGCACGACTTACTCCACCAATGGCTGAGCATGACCGAAGGCGAGGTGCGGACTGCTACCGCCAACCGGATCCGCGAGCTGACCGAACGGTTGAAGCTCGACCGAGACGCAGCGATCGATACCGCAGCCATCGAAAGTGATTTCGCTGCCTTTATCGACTTCCTGCATGTGCAGCTGCACGACATTGCGCTGGAACAGCAGCCGTTGGGGCTCGCACGCTTCGGGATGCCGGCCGATGAAAACGTGCGCCTGCTGACCGTGCAACAGATGCTCGGCAAGCCGCTTCTCCAGGCCATCGCCCCGGACGATCCGGAGGAGTTGTTGCTGGTGGACTATGAGAGCATCCAGGCAACCCCGGTGTGGCAGTTGCTGGACCGACACGTACGCCAGGAGCAACCCTGGACCGGCGATCCGCAAGTCGGAGCGCTGCTCGAGCGCGGCCGCAGCTACTGGCGAAGCCTTGGCAACGTCAGCGAACTGGACGGTTATTTCGCCGCGCTGCAGGGGCGCCACGTGCCTACGAGCTACGGCGGCGATCCCATCAAGAACCCGGACAGCCTGCCAACTGGCCGCAACTTGTATGGCTTCGATCCGTCGCGCATTCCAACGCCCGAGGCATGGGAAGCCGGCCAACTGGCCGCAACACGACTGCTCGAGCAGCATCGCGAGAAGCATGGTCAATACCCCAGCAAGATGGCCTTTACGCTATGGTCGGTTGAAACCATGCGCCACTTCGGCATGCTCGAAGCCCAGGTGCTGGCGATGATGGGTTTCCGCCCGGTCTGGGACAGCGCAGGTCGGGTCACCGGCATTGAGGTCGTCCCGGCCGAAGAACTCCAGCGGCCGCGCATCGACGTGGTCGTTTCGGCGACCGGCCTCTATCGCGACCAGTTCCCGCAGGTCATGCAGTGGCTCGCCCAGGCGGCTGACCAGGCCAGCGCGTTGGACGAGCCGAACAACGCTATAGCTGCCAACAGCCGGCGGATCGAACGTAGATTGCGCGAGATTGGGTTGTCACCGGAGGATGCATCGCTGGCAGCGCGAACGCGGATTTTCTCTTCCGAGTCGGGCGCCTACAGCACCGGCCTGGAGGACGCCACCCTGGCCAGCGACAGCTTCGGCGAGGCGCCCAATGGTGACCAGGACCGCATCGCTGGCGAGCAAAAACTGGCCAGCCTCTATCTCGATCGTATGCAGTTCGCCTATGGGCCGGATCCGGAACGCTGGGGAGAAAAGCTGGACGTGAACCTCTACGCAGAGCAGCTACGCGGCGTGGAGGGTGCAGTGCTGTCCCGTTCGTCCAATCTGTACGGAATGCTCACCACGGATGACCCCTTCCAATACCTGGGTGGCCTCGGCCTTGCCGTAAGGCACCTGGATGGCAAGTCGCCCGAGCTTTACATCAGCAACTTGCGCGACGCGGACAATCCGCGCAGCGAGACGGCGGCCGGCTTCCTCGCACGCGACCTGCGCACACGCTACTTCCATCCCGGCTGGATCAAGGCGATACAGCAGGAGGGCTATAGCGGCACTCTGGAGGTCTTGGGCGCAGCCAACAACCTCTGGGGTTGGCAAGTCACCGCACCGGAAACCGTTCGCACCGACCAATGGGACGAGTTCAAGGCGGTGTATGTCGACGACAAGCTTGGACTGGGCATCAACGAATGGTTCGAGCAGAACCATCCGCAAGCCCAGGCGCAGATGATCGAACGGCTACTGGAAGCGGCTCGAAAGGAGTACTGGCAGGCGGACGCGCAAACACTTCAGCAGTTGGCGCAGCGTTGGCAGGACCTTGCCGAGCGCCACAACGCGGTCAGTGACAATGCCAAGTTCGGTGCCTACGTCGAACAGGCAGCTACGGGGTTCGGGCTCGCCGCGCCGAGCGATGCGCGCCCCGACGCGCAAGCCTCAGCCGCAAGCAAAGCTGTGGATACCCAGCCCGTCACGGGCCAGAAGCTGGAGCGTCAACAGGCCCAACCGCAGCCGTTCGACTGGGCACCGCTAGCGGTACTGCTGACGATCGCAGCGGCACTGATGGCCGGTATTTACAACCAGGGCTGGCGCCTGCAGGCCCGTGCATGACTCAGGGAGACACCATGCAACTGTTCATCGAATCCGCGCTGTACAGCGCCAGCCAGTTTTTCATGCTGCCCGTACTGCTGGCCGTGATTGTCATGTTCATCTATTCGTTCTTTGCAGTGGGCCAGTTCCTCACGCAGGCGCGTCAGCGGCGCCGGGGCGATCCCCGTGGGTACGACCTGCTCGAGAGCTGGCGCCTCGCGGCGTCCATGAGCGCAACCGAGCTCGAGACACTGGCGTTCAAACGCCTCGAGACGCCGCGCATCGTCACGCGAGTGACTCCGATGCTGGGTCTGGTGGCGACGATGATTCCAATGGGGCCCGCACTCAAGGGCCTGTCCAACGGCCAGCTCGATCAGGTTAGCGACAACCTGACAGTTGCCTTCTCCGCAGTGATTCTCTCGCTGCTCGCGGCCTCCCTCACCTACTGGGTCGTGAATGTACGTCGCCGCTGGTATGCCGAGGAGCTCGTACAGATCGAGCAAGAACAGCGAAGCGGTACCGGTGCTGCGGCCGAGGCCGCCCACGAGATGACAGTGGAGATGAGCTGATGAGCGTGCGCTTGCTTGAGGAGGCGGAAGCCGATGATCCGATCCTTTCGGTCGTCAATCTGATCGATGTGTTCCTGGTGATCATCGCTGCACTCCTGATCGCGGTGGCGAACAACCCAGTCAACCCGTTTACCAGTGAGGATGACGTCACGGTTATCAAGAATGCCGGCAAACCGAACATGGAAATTCTTATCAAGGAGGGCAAGACCATGGAGCATTACAAGTCCACTGGTGACATCGGCCAAGGGCAAGGCGCCAAGGCAGGCGTTGCGTACCGCCTCGAGGATGGGTCAATGGTCTACGTGCCGGAGGGATCGAAGTGACGGTCATTCGAGCACCCAAGCGTCCGTTTGCAGAGCCGGTGGGCAAACACATAGGCGAGTCGAACGGCTCGGCTAATCCGCGCCGGAGGGCTGCGAGCGAGCACCTGCTGCAGGGCGCTCGCGAGATGGTCATCCTTCATGACGGTTGCGAGTACATCCTGCGCGTCACCCGACAGAATAAGCTGATCCTAACCAAGTAGTCCGCAGACCTTCGACGGACGACACTCGCGGACCCAACCATTCCGATCATGACGCCGCCGACCGACATAATCGTTGCCCAATCGGTCTTTGAAGTCAGAGGCCTGATTACCGAACCTTTTCCATACGGCACGCCAAGGTGCCGCATGGATAAGGAGCGCAACGGCGGTGAACCAGGCATCGAACGTGCTGTACGGGCGGGTGGTGACGATGGTCTCGGTCGTGCTCGCCAGCGTCTGGAACGCGGCGCACCCGACCGCCTCGTCGCGAGCCTATGACCAGTAGCAGGTCGCCCCTAGTTCGATCTACGGCGCTGTCCCGAGTCTCTGCCCTGGCGCTTGTGCCCGTCCTTGCCAATGAAACGGAACACAGTGCTAGCCCCGAATAACCACGATCGAGAAATTTGGATAGTCGAGTACCGAAATGGCACTTGGCGGCTCTCGCTGCGCGATCGCGACATTACTCAGATCAGTGACCTATCAACTCGTCGGCGCCGTGGGGTTTGTCGTGCACGCCGAATCTGTCGACGATGGTGGCGCTGGCTTCGTTAAGACCCAGCACGTCCACTTCGGTGCCTTCCCGGCGCAGCTTGATCACCACTTTGTCCAGTGCAGCGACCGCGGTGATGTCCCAGAAATGCGCGCGGCGCAAGTCGATCGTGACCTTGGCGATCGCCTCCTTGAAATCGAACGCGTTGATGAATTTGTCCGCCGAACTGAAGAACATCTGGCCGGCAACGGTATACGTACGGTGATCCGCCGCTTCATTCAATTCAGAACTCACCGAGAGGTAGTGGCCAACCTTGTTGGCGAAAAACAACGCGGCCAGTAACACGCCAACCAGAACGCCATAGGCCAGGTTATGAGTGAACACAACCACGACCACCGTGGCGACCATCACGATATTGGTCGACAGCGGATACCGACGCAGGTTGCGCACCGAGTCCCAGCTGAAGGTGCCGATGGATACCATGATCATCACCGCCACCAGCGCGGCCATGGGGATCTGCCCGACCCAATCGCTCAGGAAGACAACCAGCAACAGCAGCACAACACCGGCGACCAGCGTGGACAGACGCGTGCGCCCACCCGACTTCACGTTGATCACCGACTGTCCGATCATGGCGCAGCCAGCCATGCCGCCCAGCATGCCCGCTGCGATGTTGGCGACGCCCTGCCCCTTGCACTCGCGATTCTTGTCGCTGGTGGTATCGGTCAGGTCATCGACGATGGTCGCGGTCATCAGCGACTCCAGCAGGCCGACCACGGCCAGCGCCGCTGAGTAAGGGAAGATGATGGCCAGCGTTTCGAGGTTGAGCGGCACGTCCGGCCAGAGGAAAACCGGCAGCGTATCGGGCAGCTCGCCCATGTCGGCGACGGTGCGGATGTCCAGGCCGAAGTACATGGCTACCGCCGTCATGCTGAGGATGCACACCAGCGGCGACGGAATGACCTTTCCGAGCTTTGGCACGTGCGGGAACAGGTAGATGATGGCCAGGCCCGCGGCCGTCATGGCGTAAACGTGCCAGGTGACGTTCGTCAGCTCCGGTAGCTGGGCCATGAAGATAAGGATCGCCAGCGCATTGACGAAGCCGGTCACCACCGAGCGCGAGACGAAGCGCATCAGCGAGCCGAGCCGCAGGTAGCCGGCGATGATCTGCAGCACCCCGCACAACAGCGTGGCGGCCAGGAGGTATTCCAGACCGTGGTTCTTTACCAGCGTGACCATCAGCAGGGCCATCGCCCCGGTGGCTGCTGAAATCATGCCTGGGCGGCCGCCGACAAAGGCTATTACCACGGCGATGCAGAAGGACGCGTACAGCCCGACCTTCGGGTCCACGCCTGCGATGATGGAGAAGGCAATGGCTTCCGGAATCAGGGCCAACGCAACGACGAGACCAGACAGCACGTCACCACGTATATTTGAGAGCCAGTTGTGTTTGATCGATTGCAACATTGGTAAATCCAAGGCAAGGGACGCAACCGCACCATGCAAAGTGGCGTTCAGAACGCGTCGTGTTCGAGATATAGGCATGACTGACGCCCGCACGGGCGCGGTCGGATCGCTGCAGCAGCGAGGCGAGTCAGCCGCGATGGGCCGAATCGAATGGTGGGGCGTTGCGCTATGGCGGCGTAGGCAGCCAGGCAGAGCGGGTCGGAACGTTCATACGGTCGGTACGTCGGTCGGAATTGCAAAGGGCGCGGACCATACCACAGCACGCACGCCCGATGCGACCTGACGACCGGCGGCTCCGTGCCACATACGGCAGGACGAGCAACTGGCCGGACTCGTTCCGTTACTCATCTCCGACCTCGCGACGTTTGCCGAGGTTTGCTCAGGGCGCACCGTGCACGCCGCTGCCAGCCAGTACCGACTCGCCAAGCCGTGCCTGTTCGGCTTCGCGCAGCTGGTCGGCCAATGCCTCGGAAAAGTCATGAACGGCGGACCAGCGAAGGTGAATCGCATCGACGAACGCACCGGGCGGCGCTAGCCACTCTCGATCGGCATTCCAGTACTTTGCGCCACCGTGTCCGGCAATGGCCGCGCTCAGTTTGGCATCGAAACGGGCGAGGAAGTGGCCGTCGGCATCGAACTTGACCTTCCACTGCGGATGCAGCGGCGTGGACACCACCAGCAGCTGCCGCTGCTCCTGTCGAAGCCGCTCGGACAGCCGTCCAAGCGCTGCGAAGCAGCTATTGTCCAGCGGGTCGGGGTCGCCATAGAAAAGGCCTCGATCGGCGCGCGGCTCCAATGGACCGTCGCCGTGTCGCGTGAATACCAGCGGGTCCCATTCGATCTCGTTGGCGCGTTGAGCCTTGATTGTCCGGGCGTTGCGCAACAGCGAACGCGGCGAGAAATAGCGCATGTAATAGCCCCAGCGCGAGGCCTGCTGATAGACATAGTGGTCGGCATCTTCCCGGTCGAAGACCGCGTCCGGCACCTTCCAGCAGCCGGCGAAGTCCAGCGGGTCGACGATCATCACCACCTGACGAATGCTCGGTTGGCGATCCAGCAACCAGTCGGCGACATAGGCAGACTGGTTTGCATGCAAGCCACAGAAGGCGCCGTTGAACGGACGCAGCTCCGGGGCGCTCGACCTGAGCACGTCACCGTCGACATGACGCCAGGCGACTGATGAACCGATGACCAGCAGGTTGGGCTGATCGATCGGGTTGTGCCGGAGGAAACGCAGCTTTTCATCCACGCACAGGCTGTTGGAGAAAGCCGGCGGTGGCAGGTTGTCACTGTGGTGCAGCCATGCGAGCAGTGCGGCAAAGGCGCCGAGCATTCCGAACAGCCCAGCGAACACCCCCAGCAGATAGCTGGCTCGCACCTGTTGCCGTTCAGCTCCGGTCCGGGCGGCGCCGCCCCGGCCGCTATCGACAGTTGCGCTCATGGCTCAACGCACCCCGAGCTTGCTCTGGATCAGTTGCACGAAATGGCCGACGTTCTTCAGCGACTCCAGCTCAGCAGTGCGGAACTTGATGCCGAAGCGTTGCTCGGCGGCCACGATCAGCAGGACATGGGCCTGGCTGTCCCAGCCATCGATGTCGTCGGCCGTGGTTTCGGCCGTGAGGACGATGTCGTCATCGTCGAACACGTCGTGAAAAACCTGGGTCAGCGCCTGGAGAATTTCCTTTTCGTTCATGCTTGCACCTGGATGTGGTGGTTTATGGATAGGCGTGACGCCAGCTCGCAGCGCCAGAAACTGGCATCGGGGGTTGCGTTATCGGGAGCTGAGCGCTGCTCGAAGCCCAGTCGCGGATAGTGCTCGGCGACCATGCCGTTGCGTTCGGTGGGGCGGTATTCGCCAACCAGGGCACGCCAGCCGGCAGCCGCGGCTGCATCGGCCAGCACGTCCAGCACCGCCGACTCGACTTGGCGGCCCAGCACGCGACAGCTCATCAGCCAGCTGTCGATCAGCAGTTCGTCAGCCTCGATGGCTGCATCCGGTCGCGCCAGCACTACGCTGATCAGGCCGCTATCGCCGAACTTGTCCTCCAGCCGCAGAGCCAGCGCAATGGCTTGCCGATCGCTGGCCATGCGCTCGACTTCGGCTTCGGTATAACGGCGGGTGGTGAGATTGAACTGGTTGGTCTTGTTGATCAGCTGCGTGGCGCGGGCCAGCTCTGCACTGCCGATGCGGCTGACGCGCAGCACCATCTGCAACCCGCGCAGGTAGCCGTCCATGTCCGTGGCCTGGCTCTGCGCGGCCTTGCGTTCGGCATTAAGCGCATAGCTGCGGCCACGCTCGGCGTCGTCGGAGGTAAAGGACACAGCTTCGAAATAGCCCGCGGCGGCTATCCGCGCGGGGTAATCGGCAACGTCGTCGGGCAGTTCCGGCACAGCGACTTCCGGCAGCTCGCGGCGCACGATGTCGCGTTCGGCGGGGTTGTCGTCGACGAATACCAGGCTGTCCAGGCCGATATCCAGCATGCTCGCGATGCGCCGCAGGTTGCCGGCCTTGTCTTCCCAGTTGGCGACGAAAGCTGCGACATCGCTGCGCTTCAATGCCATCTCCGGATGCGCGAACGCCGCCTCGGCGATGTGCAGGTCGTTCTTGCTGCATACCGCGAGGATCACCCCACGGCGTGCCAGCTGCGCGGCGTAGCGCTGGAAGGCGAGAAACGCCTCGCCGCTGGGGCTGCCTTGGCCGAGCTGGATACCGTCGATACCGTCATCACCGATCACACCGCCCCACAGGGTGTTGTCCAGATCGAGCACGAGGCACTTGTGCGACAGCCCCGCCGTGGCCGCCGCTATCCGTGCCAGATGATCGCCGTAAAGCGGGGCCAAGGCCGGGCTGACCAGCTGCTTGGCCTGGTGCCAGCGCACCGGGTCGGCCAGGCCGTCGCCATAAGCGGCTGCGTGCCACGCCAAATCGAGCAGCAGCACGCCATCCTCGCGGGCAGCGCCGCGGATAGCCGCATTCAAGCGTTCGATGACTGCCCGCGGCGAAGCCGGCACCAGTGCTTCGTAAGAGCCGAACAATGGCGGCGCGACCGGCACCAGGGTTTGCTGCACCACCTGCGCGGCGTAGCGCTCGCGGGCCCGGCGCCAAAGGAGGCGCAGCTCGTCGACGCGCTCTGCGACGGCGGCATCCACCTCCGCCTGGCCTGCGTGCAAGGGCAGTTGCAGCGGCGCGTCATGGGCGTCCAGCGCCAGTACCAGCAGTTGGGGGGAGAAGGCGTTCAGCGCCGGGTCATCGGCCAGCAGCGCCTGGCGGTACATGCCGTAAGGCGCAACGTGCAGCGACAGCGCCAGGCGCCGCTGCAGGCCGGCCATGCGAATGGTCGGCAGCAGGTGGTCCACCGTATGCGAAGCGAGCAGCGCCACGCGCAGCGGCGTCAGTCGTGCCGCCGCTGCATGCTGCTCGATGCCGGCGGTGGCCAGCTTGTCCAGCCGTGCGGTCAGCGTGAAGTCACGCTGGTATGCCGCCAGCCGAGCGGCTTCGTTTAGCCGCTGCAGTGGGTCGTCGATGCGCTTGGCCTGGCCGATTGCGCTGGCCAGGTCAGGGTGCGGCGGTAGCCAGGAGAGTTGTTGCATGCCGGGACTCCTTGTCGTGGTCAGAACTGGAAGTAGAGAAATTCGGTCGGCGCCATGGAAAAGGCGATCGCCAGGGCGAAGAAACCGAGCACACCTACCGCCATGCCGTGGATTGCCGATGGACGCCAGGCGCTGACTGGCAGCAGCCGTTCAGTCCAATGAAGCTGGGCCTGATAGTTGAGTGCTGTGCGGAAGTGGCCCATCCACTGCTGCACGTTGGGCATGCCCCAGACGAACGCCAGCAGCGCGGCGATATAGGCGAAGTCCGATCGGTCCATGTGCACGCTGTCCGGGCTCAAACCGAGCATGCCTTGGAGGACCGCCAGCGCGGCCGGCACGTCGGCGGCGCGGAAGAACACCATCGCCACCACCACGCACTGGAAGGTCACCAGCACGGCCAGCGCCTGATGCCACCAGACCTCGCTGTCCAGCTTCCAGCCCTGGCGTACTTTCCAGGCGCGCCAGCCATGGGCGACCACCAGGTAGAAGCCATGTAGCAGGCCGAACACCACGAATTGCCAGCCGGCGCCGTGCCAGATGCCGGAGATGAACATGGTGAATACTGTCGGATAGGCGACCAGCGCGAGGAAGGTGCCAAGTGTCATCTTGCCGCGGCGCGGCTGCGGCTTGCCGGCTGCCATACGGGCACGGGTCACGCGCAGCACGACGGGGTTGTAGATGTAGGCGGTGAGAAAGCGCGTCAGCGTCATATGCCAGCGCGACCAGTAGTCGATGACGTTGCGCGCCTTGAACGGGCTGTTGAAGTTGGCCGGCAGGCTGATGCCGAACAGCAGCGCAAGCCCGATGGCCATGTCGCTGTAGCCAGAGAAGTCGAAATAGATCTGCAGCGTGTAGGTCAGCGCGCCGGTCCATGCGTCGTAGAACGCCGGGACGGTGCCGTCGGCGGCCAGGCTGAAGACCGGCGTGGCTTTCAGCGCGAGGGTATCGGCGATCACCACCTTCTTGAACAGGCCGAGCAAAAACACCGTGGCGCCCAGCGACAGGTTGTCGATGCGCGCGCGGAAGCTGTCGCGGTCGTTGAACTGCGCAAGCATCTCACCGTGGTGGGTGATCGGTCCGGCGATCAGCTGCGGGAAGAAGCTGATGAATAGGCAATAGTTGGCGAAGTCGTGTTCTTCCACTACGCCATCATGGGCGTCGACCAGGTAGGCAATCTGCTGGAAGGTGAAGAACGAAATGGCCAGCGGCAGGATGATGTCCTCGACGCGCCAGCCCAGTTCCAGCGCGGCATCCAGGGTGCTGAAGAGAAAGCCGGTGTACTTGTAATAGACAAGCAGCAGCGCATTGGCAGCCACTGCCAATGCCAGGATACGGCGCGACGGGTGCCGGCGCAGGTAGCCGCCGAGGAGGTAGTTGAACAGCATGCTGCCGACCAGCAGCGGGACGTAGACCGGATTCCACCAGCCGTAGAACACCAGCGAGACGACCGTTAGCCAGGTCACCGCCAACCGTTGTCGGCCCGATCCGGTCAGCAAGAAGAATCCGAGCAGCACCACCGGAAGAAAACCGGCAATGAATTCCATTGAATTGAAAAGCATCGTCCCTACTCCCTGCTCAGCGTTCGTGCATCGCTGCTCAGGCCGCCATTCGGCGGAGGCGGATCATCGCCAAGGGTCCGTGCACTTCGGTCGCGGCACCAGCATCCATCAGGTGTCGCGGCATCCTCGGTCCATCAGCGGATGCTCGCCCGGCGACGGCATTACCCGTTCCCCATGAGCTCCTTATGAGTCCGACTTGAACGTGTAAGAAAAAGTTTCAGGAAATCATGACCGTTCAGCGGCGCGATCTGAGCGGTCACTCACTATGCCGAAACTGCCTCATCGAACAGGCCACACGGGCTTTTCAAAGCGTCGATGACTGCCTCCAGATCCACGGACCACAGCGCAGGGGGGATGCCGAAAGCCTCCGTAAAACGACTGCAATCCAGCACGGACCAAGCCGGACGTTTCGCTGGGGTTGGATAGGCTTCGGTAGCGATAGGCGTCAATCGAGGTGGGTGCCGGACGATCCCCGCGCGGACCGCTTGCTCAAAAATGGCCTGGGCAAATTCGAACCATGAGCAGGCAGGCTGGCTGCTGTAGTGATAAAGCCCCCACGGAAGCTTGCCGTCTGCCTGATAACGCAATGCGAGGTCGAGCAAAACCGACGCGATCCGATCCGCACTGGTCGGACAGCCAACCTGATCGTCGACGACGCGTAGTTCCGTTTCACCTGCCAGGCGCAGCATCGTTTTCACGAAGTTGCTTCCATGCCTGCCGAACACCCAGCTGGTTCTTAAGATCAAGTGCTTTTCAAACTGCTGAACCTGGAGTTCCCCGGCCCGTTTGCTCGCACCATAAACGCTAATAGGGTTCGTTTGATCGCTCTCGACATAGGGTCGCGCCAGTGCTCCGTCGAAAACGTAGTCTGTCGAAAGATGAAAGAGTGGAATACCGTGGCGCTGCGCTTCCTTGGCCAACTGATGGGCACCGTCTCGGTTTACGCGATATGCCGCCTCGACCTGTTCCTCCGCGGCATCTACGGCGGTGTACGCGGCGGCGTTGATGATCAGGTCCGGATTCGCCAATTGCACTGCATTCGCAACGGATCGAGGACAACTGACATCAAGTTCCGCTTTACCGAGGCCTATTACGTGCAATCCCCTCTTGGCCCCCTCCTCGACCAAACTGCGCCCGACCTGACCTTTACTTCCTGTAATTAAAATCTTCATAGCCATATCCTTAAGCGAGTCGGCGTCTAGCGAGCATGGGCGATTCATCCCGACGAACAATCGCGGAACAGTGATTCAAGGGAATTGGCCATTTTCCAGCGTAGAAACGACTGGACCACGATGCCGTGTGGCAGCGCGAACCCAATCGATGGGATCGACCTGTAGCGATATTCGAGGCTGCACCGTTGGGAGCCGGGCAACTGGTCTGGTTCACGATTCACCTCCATGTATTCGCGAAACGCAGCTCCGTACCGACGCTCGGAATTGGCCTCGAGGCGCCGGCGCATGGGCTGTAAGACTTTCGTTCTACATGCCTGGTTCCATGCTCCATACGCCAGATCGAACTACCGTAGGTGAAGCCAATCTTGTGAGAAGGCCTAAGCGAGGATGCATGCGCAAAGAGACATGGTCCTTGCTCATTCGGTCTTTGATGTCCGTGACCTGATTACCGAACCTTATCCATACGGCACGCCAAGGTGCCGCATGGATAAGGAGCGCAACGGCGGTGAACCAGGCATCGAACGTGCTGTACGGGCAGGTGGTGACGACAGTCTCGGTCGTGCTCGCCAGCGTCTGGATCGCGACGCAGTCGGCTGCGTCGTCACTGGGCTTTGATCAGCAGCTTGGCCGCCCCTGGTTCGAACTGCGGGGCTATCCCGTGTATCAGCCCTGGCGTTTGTTCGGCTGGTGGTTTCGGTTTGGCAATGCGTCCCCATCTACCTTCGACAGGGCGGGTTTGATCGCAAGCGGCGGCAGCGCAACTGCCGTGTTGCTCGCATTCGGCATGTCCATCTGGCGGGCGCGCCAGTCCAGTACAGCCACTACCCACGGATCCGCGCGCTGGGCCATGCTCAGGGAGGTACGTGCGGCGGGGCTGACAAAGGACGCGGGTGTCTGCCTGGGCCTTTACCGGGGCCGCTATCTGCGCCACGCAGGCCCCGAGCATGTCCTTGCGTTCGCCCCCACCCGCTCTGGGAAGGGCGTCGGGCTGGTCGTGCCGACCCTGCTGTCTTGGACAGGTTCGGCCATCATCCACGATATCAAGGGCGAGAACTGGAACCTGACAGCGGGCTGGCGCTCGCGCTTCTCGCACTGCCTGCTGTTCAACCCGACCGATCCGGTTTCCGCAGCATATAACCCCCTACTCGAGGTTCGCCGGGGGAATCATGAGGTCCGGGACGTCCAGAACATCGCGGATATCCTCGTCGATCCCGAAGGCGCGATGGAGCGGCGCAATCACTGGGAGAAGACCAGCCATTCTCTGCTGGTAGGCGCCATCCTTCACGTCCTGTACGCCGTCGCGGACAAGACACTGCGAGGCGTTGCCAATTTTCTTTCAGATCCGGCCTGCACCTTCGAGCTGACGCTCCATCGCATGATGGTTACCTCCCATCTGCCGGAGGGCCCCCATCCGGTCGTCGCATCCGCGGCACGCGAGGTGTTGAACAAAAGCGAGAACGAACGCTCGGGCGTGCTCTCGACGGCCATGTCCTTCCTCGGCCTTTACCGTGACCCGACGGTGGCCCAGGTGACCTCCCGATGCGATTGGCGCATTGCGGATCTGGTTGCCGCTGCGCATCCGGTGTCGCTCTACCTGGTCGTTCCGCCGTCGGACATCAGTCGCACCAAACCGCTCATTCGACTGATCCTGAACCAGATCGGGCGGCGCCTGACCGAGTCGCTCGACGGCGCAGATGGTCTCAAGCGCAGGCACCAGCTATTGCTGATGCTCGACGAGTTCCCCGCGTTGGGACGGCTGGACTTCTTCGAATCGGCGCTGGCGTTCATGGCAGGTTATGGCCTGCGGGCGTTCCTGATCTCCCAGTCGCTTAATCAGATCGACAAGGCATACGGGCCGAACCACTCGATCCTGGACAACTGCCATGTCCGTATCACCTTTGCAACCAACGACGAGCGTACGGCCAAGCGTATCTCCGAGACCCTGGGCACGGCGACTCACCTGCGCGCGCAACGCAACTACGCGGGCCACCGGCTTGCACCCTGGCTGGGGCACCTCATGGTCTCTCGCCAGGAGACGGCGCGACCGCTGTTGACGCCCGGCGAGGTGATGCAGCTACCGGTCGACGAGGCCATCGTGATGCTCTCCGGCGTGCCGCCCATCCGCGCCAAGAAGCTGCGCTACTACGAGGATCGCAACTTCATGCGACGACTCTGCACCGCTCCGTTTCTTTGCCCGGGTCCCTACCTGGATGCGCCAGCCGTAGCACCTCACGACTGGTCCGGCCTTGTTGCTCCAGCCAAGCCCTGTCAGCCGTTCAGCAACCCAGGGGACGATGCCGGAGGCCTCGAGCACAGCGCTCTGGACGGGGCATGGAACGAGGCAGTACCGACACCAGACCTTCGACCGCTGGCCAATGACCTTGCGCTGCTGGACGACGATGCCGGTCTCGAGTCAGCCGGAACTCCACTTCGGCTATCGGTGGCGATCGGTCCTGACGGTGGAGTTTCCCCATGAGACGGGCGCGGCTGAACCTGTTCATCGAGCCCGAGCACGCCAGGCGTCTCGATGAGCTCGCAACCAAAAAAGGGGTATCGAAGTCATCCCTCGTCGCCGCAGCACTGGCCAGCTGGTTGTCACCCGCTTCAGGTGAACAACGAGAGGTTGCCATGGGCAAACGGCTGGATCGCCTGTCGAGGCAGTTCGAGCGGTTGGAGCGTGACCAGAACATCCTCATCGAGACCGTTGCCCTGTACGTGCGCTACTACCTGACCGTTAGCGCGCCGGTGCCCGAAGCGCACCAGGAAGCCGCGAGAGCCCAAGGTCGCTTGCGCTTTACCCAATTCGTCGAGCAGTTGGGCAGACGCTGGCAAAAGGGCCGACGTCTTATAGACGACATCGAGCGTGAAGGTCAGGCCTTCGAAACAGCTGATCACGCCATGACAGCGTCGGGAGATCGGCCATGACCGCCCTCCCCGCCACGGCGCTCATGCGCAGCGTAGCGATGTTGCGATCGGCCATGGGCCCGCTGATCGCTGACGCCCTGGATGATGCAGATGTGGCCGAAGTCATGCTGAATCCCGATGGCCGCTTGTGGATCGACAGGCTAAGTGGAGGTCGGCAGGAGATCGGCTCCCTGTCGGCCTCCGAGGCCGAGCGCGTTGTCAGGCTGGTAGCGGCACACATGGGGCAGGCCACTAATGCGGCGAGCCCTCTGCTGAGTGCCGAGCTGCCCGAGACCGGAGAACGCTTCGAGGGCGTTCTGCCACCCGCCTCGCCCGCGCCCACCTTTGCAATCCGAAAACGTGCCGTCCAGAGCCTTACCCTCGACGGCTATGTCGATGACCGTGTCATAACGGCTGCTCAGCGTGACGTGCTGCGCGAGGCGGTGAACGAGCGCAAGAACATCCTCATCGCCGGCGGCACAAGCAGCGGCAAGACCACGCTGGCCAATGCCCTACTCGCAGAGGTTGCACGCACTGGCGACCGGGTCCTGGTGCTCGAGGATACGGTGGAGCTGCAGTGCACGGCCCGCGACCACGTGTGCCTACGGGCAATCCGCGGAGTCGTCACGATGAAGGACCTCGTGCGCAGCACCCTCCGGCTTCGGCCGGACAGGATTGTCGTCGGTGAGGTGCGGGGCGCGGAGGCGCTTGACCTCGTCAAGGCATGGGGCACCGGTCATCCGGGCGGGATCGCCACGATCCACGCCGGTTCCTGTCACGGTGCGCTGCTTCGTCTGGAGCAGCTGATTCTCGAGGTTGCCCTCGCCGCACCGCGGCCGCTGATAGCCGAGGCCGTCAATCTCGTCCTGTTTCTTTCCGGCCGCGGCTGCGCGCGCCGCGTCCAGGAGATGGCCTGGGTTACCGGTCACGATCTTCAGGGCTATGGACTGAAAGCAATCGAAACACCGCTCGCCAACACACGAACGAGCCATCAGGGAGCGCCTCGATGAACCAGTCGTTTCTGATGGGCGCAAGGCCGGCCGCCAGTGTCATTCGTCTTGCACAGCTGCTGTTGGCGTTGGGTCTTGCAACGCCGGTTTTCGCAGCCGGCTCGGGGATGCCTTGGGAGGCGCCGCTGGAGATGATCCTCAAATCGGTTCAGGGCCCGGTCGCAAAGATCGTTGCGGTCATCATCATCGTGGCAACGGGGCTGGCGCTTGCCCTGGGTGATACGAGTGGGGGCTTTCGCAAACTCATCCAGATCGTCTTCGGGCTGTCCATTGCCTTCGCCGCCTCCTCGTTCTTTCTCAGCTTCTTCAGCTTTGCCGGCGGCGCGGTGATCGCATGAGTGATGCGAGCCCACACCTGCCCGGCTTCGAACTGCCGCTGCACAGGTCATTGTGCGAGCCAATCCTGCTCGGCGGCGTGCCCCGCAGCGTGGCCATTCTCAACGGCACCATGGCCGCCGTAGTTGGCTTGGGCCTGCAGCTCTGGCCGGCCGGCCTCGCACTGTGGCTGACAGGCCACATGCTGGCGGTATGGGGGACGCGGCTGGATCCGCAATTCCTGCCGGTGTTTGCCCGCCACCTCAGATTTCCACCCTTGCTGGACGTGTAGGCCGACCATGCTGAATCTGCGCGAATTTCGGGCATTGCCCGCCAGGCTTGCCGACTGGCTGCCCTGGGCAGGTCTCGTGGCGCCGGGAATAGTGCTGAACAAGGACGGCTCCTTTCAGCGAACCCTGCGCTACCGCGGCCCGGATCTGGACAGCTCGACCGAGGCGGAGCTGCTCGCCGTAACGGCTCGGCTGAACAATGCGCTGCGTCGCCTCGGATCGGGCTGGATGCTCCATATCGAAGCTGACCGCCACGCTGCCGAGGCATACCCCACCAGCCAGTTTCCCGATGCGCTGTCCTGGCTCGTCGACGAGGAACGCAGGGCAACGTTCGAAGCGGCTGGCCGCCATTTCGAGAGCCGGTACTACCTGACCCTTACCTACCTGCCAGGCGAGCAAATTCGGGCGCGGGCATCTGGCCTGCTCTACGCCGGCCGAGCCGCTCCCGGCGCGGACTGGAGGCGCGAGCTCGGCGATTTCGCCCGCGACGGCGACCGCTTCCGCGATCTGATTCAGGGCGCGATGCCCGAGACCGCCTGGCTGGATGACGCGCAGACGCTGACTTATCTGCACCAAACCGTATCGACGCAGCGGCAACAGGTAACGGTCCCGACCGTTCCCTTCTATCTGGACGCCCTCCTCGCCGATCGCCCACTCGTGACAGGAATCGCGCCCATGCTGGGCGACCAGCACCTGAGGGTCGTCTCGGTCAGAGGCTTTCCGGGATCGACCTGGCCCGGCGTTCTCGACAGCCTGAACCACATCGCCATCGCGTACCGCTGGTCCACCCGCTTCATCTGCCTCGACAAGCAGGAAGCGCTCACCGAGCTCACGCGGCTTCGCCGACAGTGGTTTTCCAAGCGCAAAAGCGTTGCGACGCTCCTGCGCGAAACCGTTTTCCAGCAGGAAAGCGCGCTGGTCGACAACGACGCGTCCAACCAGGCCGCCGACGCCGACGCTGCGCTGCAGGAGCTCGGCGCAGACATGACCGCCTTTGGGTATGTCACGACAACCGTGACGGTCCTTGGCGAGACCCGCGAGCTAGCCGATGAGAAACGTCGGCTGGTTGAGAGAACCATCCAGAGCCACGGGCTCGTCACCATTGCCGAGCAGCTCAATGCAGTCGAGGCCTGGCTCTCCTCCATTCCCGGCAATGCCTACGCCAACGTACGCCAGCCACTGATCTCGACCCTCAACCTTGCGCACCTGATGCCCGTCTCGGCCGTATGGGCAGGTCCCGCGCGAAACCAGCACCTCGACGGCCCGCCCCTGATGATCACCCGGACAGAGGCTTCGACGCCTTTTCGGCTGGTCATACATGTCGGAGATGTCGGCCACACGCTGATCGCAGGCCCGACCGGCATGGGCAAGTCCGTGCTGCTTGCAACCCTTGCTCTGCAATTTCGGCGCTATTCGGGCGCACGCCTTCTTATCTTCGACATGGGCCGTTCGCTAAGGGCGACGACACTGGGCCTCGGCGGCATCCACCATGATCTCGGGGTCGACGCTTCGCTTGCGTTCCAGCCTCTGGCCTACGTTGATGATGATCGCCAGCGCACGTGGGCAAGCGAGTGGGTCCAGGCCCGCCTGCTGCAAGAGGGTGTCCATGTTGGGCCCGAGCAGCGGTCGGCCATCTGGACGGCGCTGCTCAGCCTGGCCGGCGTGCCCAAGGCCCAGCGAACCCTCACGGGTTTCACCCTTCTGCTGCAGGACCCCACCCTTCGCGAAGCGCTCGAGCCCTATCTGCTCGGCGGCCCACATGGCCATCTACTCGATGCGAACCAGGACTGCCTGGCCGATGCGCCCGTGCAGTGCTTCGAGATGGAGGCGCTCATGTCGAGCAAGGCGAGCGTCGCCGCGGTGCTCGGCTACCTGTTTCATCGGTTCGACGATCAATTCGATGGTGCGCCGACGCTGCTCATTCTCGACGAAGCCTGGCTGTTTCTGGACGAGCCGCTATTCGCGGCCCGCATCAGGCAGTGGCTCAAGACACTGCGCAAGAAGAACGTCTCGGTGATCTTTGCCACCCAATCGCTCGCCGACATCGACGCCTCGAGCATTGCGTCGGCCGTCATCGAAAGCTGCGCGAGCAGGATCCTGCTGCCCAATCCGCAAGCGCAGGAGCCACAGGTCCGCGCGCTTTATAGGGCGTTTGGCCTGAACGATCGCCAGATCGAAATGATCGCGGGTGCCGTACCCAAGCGCGAGTATTACTACCAGTCCCGTCAGGGTAACCGCCTATTCGAGCTGGCACTCGGCCCGGTAGCCCTCGCCTTTGCGGCCGCAGCTACGCCCGAAGACCAGCGCCGGATCGACCAGGTGCTCTCGAGCGGAACGCCCTTCGCACAGGCCTGGCTGCAGTGCCGTGGACTGGACTGGGCGGCCGGGTTGCTTGCATCGCATCAATCGGCACTGGACCACCAGCCGTGACACTGCAGCGGCTGGTCCTACACACGGTGGTTCTGCTCTGCGCCTCGGCCATCGAGCACGCGGGCGCGATAACCGTCATCGATCCGACCAACCTTGCCCAGAACACGCTCACCGCCGTGCGCACGCTGGAGATGACCAACAACCAGATCAGCCAGCTGCACAACGAGACGCAGATGCTGCTGAACCAGGCGCGCAACCTTGCTGCGCTGGACTTTGATGTCGTGAGCCGGCTGCGGCAATCGATCAGGCGAAGCGAGCAACTGCTGGCCGAGGCGAACGGGCTTGCGTACGAGCTTTCAAGGCTCGACCAGGTCTTTGCCCGACTGTACCCCGAGCGGTATGCCGCCTCGATCACCAGATCCGACATGGCCGCACATTCGATCGAGCGTTGGATCCAGGCACGCGAAGGCGTGCGCACCGCCCTTCGCATGCAGGCCCAGCTCTCGCACGATCTCGTCTCGGATGAGGCTGCGCTCACCGACCTGGTCAGCCAAAGCCGATCTGCAGTCGGGGCGCTACAGGCGACGCAGGCGACCAACCAGTTGCTGGCCCTCCAGGCCAAACAGGTTATCCAGGCCCAGCAGCTGGCCATTGCACATAACCGCGCCGTGTCCATTGGTCAGGCCCGTCAGGTTGCCACCGAGCACGAGGCCCGAGAGCAGCGCAAACGCTTCATGGCTAGTGGCGCGTCCTATGCGCCTCGCCCCCTCCGGGTCTTTGCGCCATGACGAAATGGATGCTCTTCCCGGCTCTTTTGGGTGCTGCGCTAGTACTGGCGTGCGGCTGCCAGCGGGCGGATTCGAGCAGCGATGCCGCGCGCCATGCGGAACCGGATGCAACACAGCGCTTCTTCTCAGGGCGGGCACGGCCCGGTGAGTTTCAACGGCTGCAGCAATTGCCGGACATTCCGCCGACCTTCGAGGAGCCGGAGCCATGAACGATGTTGGGGTCATCGACCGATTTCTCGAAACCTTCTCGCTCTACATCGACTCCGGTTTCGGGCTGCTCGGTGGGGAGATCGCCTTTCTGTCGGCGACGCTGGTCGTCATAGACGTCACCCTTGCCGGCCTGCTCTGGGCCAATGGGGGTGATGATGCCATTGCGAAGCTCCTCAAGAAGACCCTCTACGTAGGCGCGTTCGCCTTCATCATCGGCAACTTCAACTGGCTGGCCAAGATCATCTTTACCTCCTTCGCAGGCCTCGGTCTGCTGGCGTCAGGCTCTTCGATGACGCAGGAGCAGTTTCTGCAGCCTGGACGGATTGCTGCTCTCGGCATCGAGGCGGGACGCCCCCTGCTCGAACGCATCGGCGGCCTGACCGGATTCACCGAGACGATGGCCAATCTCGACATGATCGTCGTGCTGTTCCTGGCATGGCTCGTCGTGCTCGCCAGTTTTTTCATCCTTTCCATCCAGCTATTCGTCACCCTGATCGAGTTCAAGCTGACCACGCTCGCAGGCTTCGTACTGGTGCCCTTCGCGCTTTGGAACAAGACCGCCTTCCTCGCCGAGAAGGTGCTCGGCAACGTCGTTTCGTCGGGGATAAAAATCCTGGTGCTCGCGGTGATCATCGGAATAGGCAGCGGGCTATTCGACGAGTTTCTATCAACTCCCGAGGAGCCGACCCTCGATCATGCGCTGGCCACGATGCTCGCCTCGCTCGCCATGCTGGGACTCGGCATCTTCGGCCCCGGCATCGCGACCGGACTTGTCTCGGGCGCACCACAGCTGGGCGCAGGTGCGGCCGCCGGAGCCGCCCTAGGGGTCGCCGGCATGACCGCCGGCGGTGTGGCCTTGGCAACCGGCGCAACATCTGCGCTCAAGGGGTCGCGCCTCGCCGCCGGTGTGACGGGCGCAACAGGGGCGGCTAGCGCGTCGCGCATGGCAGGCGGCTCCCTGGCTGAAGCCAACATGGCGCAAGGTCCGGATGGGCAACCAGGCTCCGCGACAGCACAACCGGCCTGGGCCACGCGCCTTCAGCGCCGTCCTCAGATTGGACAGACGACAGCCACCGTCGCCCGCACCCTGCGCGGCGGGGATGCCGGCGGCTCGGCACAGGGACCTCGACTGAATGACCCGTCGGATGGGTAAGGGAGGCCGCCTCGATGCGCTTTAGACGCGCTCGCACGCGCTACTCGCAGGCACCAGCACCCGCGACGCCCTACCAGGCCGCGGCGCAAGTCTGGGACGAGCGCCTCGGGTCCAGCCGCGCCCAGGCCCGGAACTGGCGCCTGATGGCGTTCGGCTGCCTGGGTTTGGCACTGCTGATGGCGGCCGGCCTGGTCTGGCGTTCTGCACAGTCGCTGGTCATTCCCTACGTGGTGGAGGTCGACAGTGCCGGCCAGGTTCGCGCGGTGGGTGAAGCAGCGACCGACTACCAGCCGGGCGATGCGCTGATTGCCCACCACCTGGCCCGGTTCATCACGCTGGTCCGCGCGCTGCCCATTGATCCGATCGTCGTGCGAAGCAACTGGCTTGGCGCCTACCAACTGACCACGAACCGCGGCGCCACCACGCTCAACGAGTTCGCTCGCGAGAGCGATCCGTTCTCACGCATCGGCAAGGAGTCGATCACCGTCGAGATCACGAGCGTTGTCCGCGCCAGCGAGAACTCCTTCCAGGTGCGCTGGACGGAGCGCCGCTATGTCGATGGCGGCTCGGCAGGTTCCGAGCGCTGGACCGCCGTGCTAACGGTCGTCCTCAAGCCACCACGCAGCGAAGAGAAGCTTCGCCAGAATCCCTTGGGCATCTATGTCGACAACCTGTCCTGGAGCCGCGAACTCGACACCACTCCATGAGGCGACCCACGATGATGCAGTACCTGCGCTACGTTTGTTCTTTTCTAGTCGTCGTAACAACCGGCTGCGCAAGCCGAAACGCACCACCACCGGCAATTCCGCTGGAGGAGCCGGTTGCAGCGCAACAGATGGCGGAGCCTCCGAAGCCGGTGGAGGTAGTGGCGATACCCCAGCCGCTGGCGCTTCCATCACAGCTCAAGCCACTGCCGAAGCCGGTCCGCCAGTCGGAACCTGTCGCGCCTGAAGCAAGCGTTTCGCGCGCCAACGATGAAGCCCGAATTGCACCGACCCGTGAGGGCTACCTCAATGCGGTTCAGGTATGGCCTTTCTCCGATGGTGCCCTGTACCAGGTCTTTGCCAGTCCCGGCCGAGTGACCGCAATCAACCTCGAACCCGGTGAAGAACTCATCGCCGTCGCTGCCGGCGACACGGCACGCTGGATCGTTGGCGACACATCGAGCGGGCTGGGCGAGCGCCTGCGAATCAGCATCCTCGTCAAACCGACCCGCGTCGCCATCACGACGAACATGGTGATCACCACCAACCGGCGCACCTATCTGGTCGAACTAACCTCCACCGAGCAGGCCTGGATGGCATCGGTATCCTGGGACTACCCACAGGATCGACTTCTGTCCCTCAAACGGCAGGCTGCCGAGGCCCTCGAAGCGGCACCGGTGGATGCCGGCCTCGCCCTCGAACAGCTGCAGTTTCGCTATGTGATTCGCGGCGACAACCCTCCCTGGAAGCCACTTCGCGCTTTCGACGATGGGCGCAAGGTCTACATCCAGTTTCCGCCGGGTATTGCGCAGGGCGAACTCCCGCCACTCTTCGTCATTGGCGCCACGGGCGATGGCGAGCTGGTCAACTACCGCGTCCGGTCCCCGTACTACGTCGTCGACCGGCTCTTTGCCGCGGCCGAGCTCCGCCTGGGCGGCGAAAAGAAAGTCGTCGTTCGGATCGAGCGCAGCGACGTCCCCTCCGGTGGTCATCGATGACGAGCGCGACCGACGTCTCCGGGGACGAAGGCCCAGTGCGGCCACAGACGAAGGTGGCGGCCGAGACGCTGGCATTGCGCGCCCGACCGGGTCGTGTCATGCGGCTTAACGCACGGACGATACTGGTCATTGCCGGGAGCCTGGCGACGGCGACGCTCATTGCCCTGCTCCTGGGACTGAATCCATCGGACCAAACACGCGAGAATCCGGCGGGAGAACTGTTCAGCGTCGATCACAACGTGCGACCGGAGCGACTCGAGTCACTTGCAAAGGACTATTCGCAATTGGCGTCGCCCCTGCCGGCACCGGATAGCCGTACCGAGAGAGCCGATACCGTGGCAACAGAGCCTTTGGCTCATGCCCCATCGGACCCAAGTGAGCTCGAACCGAAGCCTGCCGAACTGGCGGACGCGGAAGAGGACGAGCAAGCGCGCCTCTCGCCTCTCTTCTTCCAGGCCAGCCACACGCGGCCAGCCGGCGAACCCGTGATTGATCCGGATCACCCTGACCGCTCTGTTCAAAGCCGCGGTGGCAATCAGGCGCTTCTCAGTAAAACCTCAAACGCACAAATGAGCACATCCGTATTGGTGCAGAAGCCGGCGTCTCCCTATCAGGTCATGGCGGGGACCGTGATCGCGGCGGCGCTGGTGACCGGAATCAAGTCCGACTTGCCAGGCGACGTGATCGCCACGGTGACCGAGCCGGTCTACGACACCGCGACCGGAGCGCATGTGCTCATTCCCCAGGGTGCTCGTCTGCTCGGCCGCTACGACAGCCAGATCAGCCATGGACAGAGCCGAGTCGACGTGGTCTGGCACCGGCTTATCTTCCCCGACACCTCGTCGCTGAAACTCGACAACCCGGTCGCAAGTGACCCCCAAGGCTATGCCGGTCTCGAGGACGGTGTTGATTGGCACTGGGATCGGGTCGTTGCCGGCGCGGCGCTGACCAGCCTATTGGGCATTGGCGCCGAGCTGGCGGCCCCGTCCAGCCGCCGCGAGGGGGATCGAATCGTGATAGCGGGTCGTGACAGCCTGCAAGACTCGGTCAACCAGGTAGGCCAGGAGATCACACGGCGAAACGTGGACATACGGCCCACGCTCACCCAGCGGCCCGGTCTTCCCCTGCGGATCATCGTCAACCGCGATATCGCGCTGCGCCCGTATCGGCCGCTTTCCGCACCGATCCATGGCCGGCCATGAGAATCTAGCGAGACGACGAAGACTCAATCTCCAGACCTGCCAGACGCTAGTCCGCCTATCTTCGCTCTCCACCCTTATCGGGCGGAGTGGCCGTCGTCCCTTCTCGACGCTCGACGTGTTTGCGGCGCGGGTTGGCTCCACGGACCGGGCGAGCCATATCGGACGTTGGCTCACGCAAAGAAACTGACGAGGCGGGTATGCCCGCAACAAGCCCAAGGCGAAGCCCGAATTTCCTCAGGATCGCCTCGATGGTGCCGAGGGTTGGATTACCTTTATCGGTCTCTATCTGGTAGAGGGCCTTGGTGGACAGGTTGCACATCGCGGCGAAGGTCGCCTGGTCGAAACCGGTCACCTCGAGCCGCAACCGGCGTATAGATGTCCCCAGCGTTTCCCTTCCCGACGCATGGCCCTGCATGATGTCCTCAATGATCCGCTTTCGCTGCTCGCTGTTGGGCGCGCTCATCTCAACCCCCATTCCGCCAGGCGTGTGTCCAGGTTGTTCAAGGGGATGGTCCGGGCCTGCCGCACCTCTGCGGGTAAATCGACCAACAGGTCGGGCAATGCTCTGAATCTCTGCGCAGCCGCGCGAAGGCGCTCGAACAGCGCAGCCGGATCGGTAATGGCGTGGAAATAGTTGCAGACCGCTCGCCAGTCCGGGCTCCCCATGTGCTCCGGCCTCCACTTGGTCACCCGCGTGACGCCCTCGGGGTCCAGCACCATCGGCGCGAGGTCATAGATGGGCGCCAGCTCGAATCTGCCGTGATACCTGAAAATCGCCATGTTGCGTCCGTGGTTGTCAGAGTTGCCGAGGATCCGATTCAACAGATCGCGCTGCAGATACTCGAAGACAAGCTCCTCGAGCTCGTCGATCTGGTTGTTGGCGGTCCACAGCCCGATCAACCGCCCCAACACGTCCTCATGGTTCATCCTTGACCCCGGAACGGTATTCGCGCAGACCGAGTAGATCGACTCGACCGGGATCCTCTCGACCGTCCCTTGATCGACTCGACGATCGAAGCGTGGCATCCACAGGCTTGGCTTCTCGGCTTCCTCAAGCACGAGGCCGTCGGTCGAGACCGTGTTCAAGCCAAGGTGCGAGACCGCCCGGTAGTAATGGAATTCGGAGCGCAGGATGTTCTTGTCCCGCTCGGTTACCTGGTTGCGGGCGAACTTGACCAGCCAGTGGCGCCTGGCCAGATCGTCGGACAGCATCGCGTCTGCATACAGGGCCCCATCTACGCCTTCGACCATCAGCAGCTTCGGCGCCTCGCCCTGTGCACCGGTGGCGCCGCCCAGCGCAGCCCCCGACTCGTAGGCGTACTCGAGAAAATCGTTGGTCCTATCCACGACTTCGCGGCGAGGAAAAGCTTCCCGGCGCGTCTGGTGCACGTGCTCGAAAGACTCCTTCACGCGCAGATGGCCGATCGACGACGGGGTACAGCGGCTTAGCAGAAAGAAATCTAGATCGACGCCCTCGGGCTTCTCGCCGCCGAAGCGCTTCTCCAACGATCTCCGCGCGGCACCGGCTGGCATCAGGTCGTAGACGAAGGCCGGATAGCCCTTGGTTTCGACCAGATTCCAGTTGACCGGCAGGTTTACACTGATTGCCGGTTCGAAAAGCGAGTCCAGGTCACCAATGAAGTCGACCAGGTACGGCTGCAGGTAGGCGGTCGTGCATCTCGCTTCTTCCACATGACGAATGTCCGTGATCGAGAGCACCAACGCATCTCGCCAGCGGCCCGCGACGTGGGTCTGGATCGTGAGTTCCCCAACCATAGTCTGTCTGATATATAACCGGTACTGTAGTTCCGAATTTAAAGCAAAACGCCCGGTTCGTCAGTATTAAAATACCTACAAAAGGGAAAAATAGGCGATATTAGGCATTATAGTACTGGTTGCTGCCCGACGAAGCAGTCGATACCAGTCGCGAAACGATCGCGCGGGATGACGGGTACGCTACCGCTCTTCCGGCGTTTTCCAGCCAAGCAGCGCCGCCAGAGCATCCGGCTCCCCGATCAATGAGCGAGCGCGGTCCAAGCGCTCGAGAAGCACATCACGCGCATCATCGTTTCGCTGTCGCGCTTGCGCCATTGCCGCTGCAAAGAACGAATGAATACGCTGCGCTTCGCCCCAGCTCGTAATGATCTGCAAAAGCTCGTCCCGGGCGTCCTGCCTGGCCTGCTCGCGCCGTTGGCGCTCCCGCTCTTCCAAATGACGTTGCCATTGCGCTTCTTGCTCGCGGCGCCGGATCAGCTCGGCAAGTTCGCCCTCCTCCACCCGTTGCGCCACCAGCGGCGCCGCTGCACGCACGGCACGAACGATGGCGTCGAGGCGTTTTCGCAGGTCGCCGGGCTTGCGCTCGCGCCAGGTTTCGGACCAGTCGGCCAGCGGATAGGGAGAATAGGCCTGCAGACAGAACCGACCCGTCGCGAAGGCATGCTGGGTCGTCCAGGACCAGTGCGGCCATCCGTGCCGAGGCCGGTGTCGCTCGGCCTGCTCAAGCGGCAGGTACTCGCCGTCGATGTAACGCGCCTCCTTCGTTTCTGTCAGCTCGAACAGCGTCAGGCCAATGGCAACGGTCCCGATGAAGACGACGGTTGGCTTCGACGGCGCCCACAGCGAGGGATAGCGATGTTCGGGGGTCTTGCCCGGGTTCTCGCGCACATCCACGCCAACCCGACAATAGATGCGGTCGCCGGGTGACAGGCTGACTGGGTGCCCTCTTTGCTCGAACCGTCGAAACAGTTCATCGAGCAGCGCAATTCCCTCGTCGAGCATCGGACGGGTCACCACGAGATCGGCGAGACGGCGCTTGGTGGGCTTGAGAAAACCCTGGTCGATCTCTTGCCCCTGCCCGAAAACCTCCTTCGCACCGGCGAGCACCGGATGGGGACCGGGGCCATCGCGAACCACGGCCTTGAGCCGACGCGACCGTGCGGGCGGCTTCGGCAGTGAACGAGGACCGCCCATATCGACCCTCTCGCCACGGCGCCACGACTCGCGCATTCCAGGCCCCAGCGCAGGCAACGGCGGCTGTGGACTGGGTTTGCCGTGACTGAGCTTCGTCCAGTGACCGCGCGGCGGTCGCGGTACCCCCATGCATTGGCAAACCCGTGCCATGAAGCTGGACGACACCCTGTAACGCTCGGCGACCCTGAGCATGGGTTCGCTCCAGACCAACTCGTACAGCGCCTCTCTAGTAATCCGCTCGTCGTTCCTCACCTCGACCTCCAGCCAATCAGCCTTCACCTCCTACCAGGCCCGCTCCAACATGCCCGAGCCGGTTGAGCACATACAGCGTAACGCCCAGCATCTAGCCGATGGTGCCAACGGCACACTTTCGTTCGAGCAACCGGTGCCAAAGGTCATGGCAACTACCAGCAACCCCCAGGTAACACCCCTTCCCCCACGAATACTGAGAGCCAATGCGGCCCCTGCATACCTGAGCATGTGTCGCAGCGAGTTCAACAGGACCGTACGTCCCTTCATTCGCGAATTTCCCATCGGGGTCCAGGGCGTTGGCTTCGATCGCCTCGAGCTCGACGCCTGGGCGGACGCCTATATCGCCAAAGCCAGCATTGAAAAGAGCGGTGCGCAGGGGGAAGATCGGCCCTGCAGTAGGCGCCGTGGAGGACAACCATGGCGAAAAGAACAATCAGCGGTCTCTACCAACGCAACGGCGTCTGGTACATCGACAAGATCTACCGAGGTCAGCGCATTCGAGAAAGCACTGGCTCAGGTGACCGGAAGGAGGCGGAGCAATATCTGATACATCGCC
The DNA here is from genome assembly GCF_055755175.1 of Stutzerimonas sp. LR2. Taxonomy (NCBI): domain Bacteria; kingdom Pseudomonadati; phylum Pseudomonadota; class Gammaproteobacteria; order Pseudomonadales; family Pseudomonadaceae; genus Stutzerimonas; species Stutzerimonas sp. LR2. The sequence continues at coordinate 700,002 of NZ_JBVTRR010000002.1, read as the reverse complement.
TGGAGCAGCTGAGGCAACAGCACATCTATGGCGTTAGAAGGGTAAGAACCTGGCGTGAAGCGGCTACGCGCTATCTGGTGGAGTTCAAGGACCAGCCATCAATAGGGCTGACGGCGTTGTATCTCGAGCAGCTTGATCCCTACATTGGTGATCGACCGGTGGACCACATCGACGACGAGGCACTCGCACCCTACGTGAAGGACAGGCTCGCCGGTCGCCTGCGCGGATCCCCCGGAAAAGGCAGAAGCGTGGCGCCTCGAACCATAAACATCGCATTGGAGCGAGTCATACGGGTGCTGAATCTCTGCGCGCGCAAGTGGCGTGATGAAGCGCGACGCCCCTGGCTCGATACCGTCCCGATGATTACGCGGTTGGACCTCAGGCGCTCGACGCGCCAGCCCCATCCGCTGTCGTGGGAGGAGCAGAGCCTGCTGTTCGCAGAGCTGCCCGATCACCTGAGGAGGATGGCGCTCTACAAGGTCAACAGCGGCTCCCGGGAGCAGGAAGTGGTCAAGCTACGCTGGGATTGGGAGATCCCGGTACCGGAGCTCGGAACCAGCGTTTTCCTTATCCCGGCCGATTTTGGCGGGCGACACGAAAACGCAGGCGTGAAGAACGGCGACGAGCGCCTGATTGTGCTGAATCGGGTCGCCAAATCGGTCATCGAGGGCCAACGCGGACTGGATCCGGTATGGGTGTTTCCCTACGGTCAGCCCGACAAGGATGGCAACGCCACCCCGATGCACCGCATGAACGACTCGGCGTGGCGCAAGGCAAGGAAACGGGCGGCCGCAATGTACGAGCAGCGCTTCAAGCGAACGGCTCCGGCGGGTTTTGCATCGATCCGCGTGCATGACCTGAAGCACACGTTCGGTCGCAGGCTTCGCGCCGCAGGCGTGACGGAGGAAGACAGGAAGGTCCTGTTGGGCCACAAGAACGGCAGCATCACCAGCCACTACTCGGCGGCCGAACTGGGCAAGCTGATCGATGAGGCCAACAAGATATCGGCGACGGATTCGAGGGGACCGGCGCTGACGATACTGAGGAGGAAGGCGGGTTGAAAAAAGTCCCCCCAAAAGTCCCCACACTGCCACGCGCGGACCGGACAAAAAAAATCCAGTCACCGCTAAGTAACTGGATTTTCTAGGGAATTTTGGTCGGGACGGAGTGATTCGAACACTCGACCCCTTGCACCCCATGCAAGTGCGCTACCAGGCTGCGCTACGCCCCGACGAATGCTGTCAGCACTGCTGAAAGCGGATCGAACTATACATTAAGCATCTGAAAATGTGAAAGTTTTTTAGCGCCAAGGAAAGCTATTTCCTCAGCACCTGCAGCACTTCCTCCAGCTCCGAAATCATTTGCCGAATCAGCTGCTTGTATTGGGTGGTGTCGTCGCGCGCTTCATCACCGGACATGCGCTGCCTGGCGCCTCCGATGGTGAAACCCTGATCGTAGAGAAGCGCGCGAATCTGACGGATCATCAACACATCTTGCCGCTGATAGTAGCGCCTGTTACCACGACGCTTCACCGGGTTCAGCTGAGGAAACTCCTGCTCCCAGTAACGCAGCACATGGGGTTTCACCGCGCAGAGTTCGCTGACCTCACCAATGGTGAAGTAGCGCTTGCCCGGAATGGCAGGAAGCTCGTCGTTATGGCTTGGTTCCAGCATAGGCCTCGACTCTCGCTTTGAGTTTCTGCCCAGGACGGAACGTCACCACACGACGCGCCGTGATAGGAATTTCCTCACCCGTCTTCGGATTACGACCTGGGCGCTGACGTTTATCGCGCAGGTCGAAGTTGCCGAAGCCGGACAGCTTGACCTGTTCGTTGTGCTCGAGCGCCTGTCGGATTTCCTCGAAAAACAGCTCGACCAGTTCCTTGGCCTCGCGCTTATTCAAGCCCAGCTCTTCATAAAGACGTTCCGCCATTTCAGCTTTCGTCAGAGCCCCCATACGCTATTTCCTTAACGTGGCATTGAACCTTTCTTCCAGGGAGGTGAGGATTTTCTGCATTACGTCGTTCACCTCATCGTCGTTTAGAGTGCGCGATGGGTGCTGCCAGGTCAAGCCGACTGCCACACTTTTGCTAAGAGGATCAATACCTTTCCCCTGATAGACATCAAATAGCTTGAGGTCCGTCAGATTCTCGCCCGCGCCACCGCGAATGCAGTCAAGGATTGACTGCGCGGCGACGTCACGGTTGACGAGGACCGCCAGGTCACGCCGTACCTCAGGGAAGCGCGACAGCTCGGAGAACTGCGGCATGCGGCCGTCTGCGATCTCGGAAAGCTTCAGCTCGAACAGGTATACCGGCTGATCGATCCCCAGCGTACCTGCCAGTTCGGGATGCAGACTTCCAACAAAGCCGACCAGCCGGCCATCGCGCTCGATCCGAGCGGTTTGACCGGGATGCAAGGCGGGATGTTCACCAGGAACGAATCGATAGGCGCCGCCGTTCCCAGCGAATGCGAGCAGCGCTTCGACATCAGCCTTGACGTCGAAGAAATCCACCGCTTCGCGGGCGTTTGCCCAGCCTTCAGGCTCGCGGCTACCTGTCACCACACCTGCCAGCATGGCTTCCTGCTCGAGCGCTGGCAGCTGACCGACAAAGCGCAGCCCTGCTTCGAACAGGCGTACACGCGACTGCTGGCGATTGAGGTTGTATTGCAGCGCCTTCACCAATCCCGGCCAAAGCGAGGCGCGCATTGCCGCCATATCTGCGGAAATCGGGTTGGCCAGCTCCAGTGGTTTCATTCCCGGGCTGAACAGCTCAAAGAGCTTGGGGTCGATGAAGCTGTAAGTGATCGCTTCCTGATAACCACGAGCCACCAGCAAACGACGCAGCAACGGCAACTCTGCGCGCGCTTCCGGCTTCGCCTCAGGCGCGAGACGAGCCTGCGGGTACCGCACCGGCAAGCGATCATAGCCGTATAGGCGGCCCAACTCTTCGATCAGGTCGATTTCAAGACTGATGTCGAAACGATGACTTGGAACGGAGACTTGCCAGCGCCCTTCACCCTCGCCCACCACAACAAGACCCAGCGATGTCAGCAGGCGGACCACTTCGGTACCGTCCAGCTCCAACCCAAGCATCTGGGTAATACGCTCGGCGCGGAGGGTTACAGGTGCAATATTTGGAAGATCGCGTTCGCTGACGACCTCGACGATGGGACCCGCCTTCCCGCCGACGATATCGAGCAGCAAGCTGGTCGCGCGCTCCATCGCCTGCCGCGGAAGTTGCGAGTCGACACCCCGCTCGTAGCGATGCGAAGCGTCCGTATGTAGACCGTAGGAGCGTGCCTTGCCGGCCAGCGCAATCGTGTCGAAGAACGCACTCTCGAGAAAGATGCTGCGGGTGGAAGCGCTGACACCGCTATGCTCGCCTCCCATCACGCCGGCGATGGCGAGTGGCCGCTCATGATCCGCAATGATCAGCGTATCGCTGCGCAAGGAGACTTCCTGGCCATCCAGCAGAACCAGCTTTTCGCCTTCTTCAGCCATACGAACCCGGATGCCGCCCTTGACTTCATCCAGATCAAACGCGTGCAGCGGCTGGCCCAGCTCGAGCATCACATAGTTAGTGACATCAACAACCGCGTCGATACTGCGAATATCGGAACGGCGCAGGCGCTCCACTATCCAGAGTGGCGTCGGGCGTGTCAGATCGACATTGTGGATCACTCTCCCGAGGTAGCGCGGACAAGCCTTCGGCGCCAACACCTCGACCGGGCGTACATCTTCATGGGCGACACTGGCCACGCCGACTTCCACCGGACGCACTTCGGCACCATAGATGGCACCGACTTCCCGAGCCAAACCAGCTAGAGAGAGGCAATCGCCACGATTGGGTGTCAGACCGATCTCGATAGACACATCATCGAGCCCGAGATACTCGCGCAGATCTGTACCAACCGGCGCATCGGCGGCGAGTTCCATCAGGCCGCTGTCGTCGCCTCCGACCTGCAACTCGGTTTCCGAGCAAAGCATGCCGTTGGATTCGACGCCACGCAGCTTGGCCTTCTTAATTTTGAAATCGCCCGGCAACTGGGCGCCGATCATGGCGAAAGGAATCTTCAGACCGGGACGCACGTTCGGCGCGCCGCAAACGACCTGGAAAGTCTCCTGGCCATTGCTCACCTGGCAAACCCTGAGCTTGTCGGCATCAGGATGCTGCGCCGTTTCCAGCACCTCACCGACGACTACGCCGCTGAAGCTACCGGCAACCGGTGTCACGGCATCCACTTCAAGCCCGACCATGGACAGACGGGCGACCAGCTCCTCACGCGAAACTTGTGGGTTGACCCAGCTCCGCAGCCACTGTTCACTGAATTTCATCCTGCTCTCCTAAATATGCGTTGACGGGCGGCGGCACTAGCGAAATTGCGCGAGAAACCGCAGGTCATTGTCGAAGAACAGGCGCAAGTCATTGACGCCGTAACGCAGCATGGCGAGGCGTTCGACGCCCATGCCGAAGGCGAAACCGGAATATCGCTCCGGATCGATTCCCGACATCCGCAATACATTGGGATGCACCATGCCGCAGCCCATGACCTCCAGCCAACCGGTCTGCTTGCATACGCGGCAGCCCTTGCCGCTGCACATCACGCACTGCATGTCGACTTCCGCAGACGGCTCGGTGAACGGGAAGAAGGAAGGACGAAAGCGCACGCCCAGCGGTTTCTCGAAGAACACCCGAAGAAACTCCTCGATGGTGCCCTTGAGATCCGCGAAACTGACACCCTCGTCGATCAACAGGCCCTCGACCTGATGGAACATCGGCGAATGAGTGATATCGGAGTCGCAGCGATAGACTCGCCCGGGACAAACGATACGAATCGGCGGCTGCCGCGACTCCATGGTGCGCACTTGCACGGGCGAAGTGTGCGTACGCAGCAACATGTTGGCATTGAAATAAAACGTGTCGTGCATCGCACGCGCCGGATGATGCCCTGGAATATTCAGTGCTTCGAAATTGTGATAATCGTCTTCGACCTCAGGGCCTTCCGCGACGCTATAGCCAATATGGCTGAAGAACTGCTCGACCCGCTCCAGAGTGCGGGTCACTGGATGCAGTCCGCCGGACGCCTCACCGCGCCCCGGCAGGGTTACGTCGATCCGCTCGGCTGCCAGCTTCGCTCCCAAGGCAGCCTGCTCAAGGTCGGCCTTGCGAGCATTGAGCACGTCCTGCACTTGATTCTTCGCAGCATTGATCAGCGCGCCAGCCTGTGGGCGCTCTTCGGCAGACAGCTTACCCAGCGTCTGCATCAGCTGAGTCAGCTCGCCCTTCTTGCCCAGGTACTGAACCCGGACCTGCTCAAGAGCACCGACGTCTTCACTTCGTTGCACGGCCTCAAGCGCTTGCGAGACCAGTGCATCCAGATTTTCCATGTACATAACCTCCAGAGGTTCTTGCAGAACCGCACTGACTGAGCGACCCATGCCAGGCCGCCGCCAAGCGCACTTTTGCAAAAGCCCCTTCCAGATACGAAATAGGGGAAGAGCACAAGGCTCTTCCCCTATCGATGACTTGCAACGAATCCGAGGATCCGTGATTGCCGGGGCTTAAGCCAGAGAAGCTTTGGCTTTCTCGACAATCGCAGCAAAGGCTGCTTTTTCGTTCACTGCCAGATCGGCCAGAACCTTGCGGTCGATCTCGATGGCCGCCTTCTTCAGACCGGCGATCAGACGGCTGTAGGACAGACCGTTGACACGAGCACCAGCATTGATACGGGCGATCCACAGAGCGCGGAACTGACGCTTGCGCTGACGGCGGTCACGGTAGGCGTATTGGCCAGCCTTGATTACCGCCTGCTTGGCAACGCGGAATACGCGCGAGCGCGCACCGTAGTAGCCTTTGGCGAGTTTCAGAATTTTCTTGTGACGGCGACGGGCAACGACGCCACGCTTAACACGAGCCATGAGTTATTCCTCTGAGTCTTGACCGGATCAACGAACGCGCAGCATGCGCTCCACTTTTGCAACGTCAGACGGATGCACTTGCGAGCAACCGCGCAGCTGACGCTTACGCTTGGTGGTCATCTTGGTCAGGATGTGGCTCTTGAAAGCGTGCTTGTGCTTGAAGCCGTTAGCAGTCTTTTTGAAGCGCTTCGCAGCACCACTTTTGGTTTTCATCTTTGGCATGTTCGTACTCCGCATTCAATAACAACAGTTAACCATCAGGCCTGCCAGTGCCCGGGAGGTTACTTACGCTTCTTGGGAGCGATGACCATCATCAGCTGGCGTCCTTCCAGCTTCGGATGCTGTTCGACGGTACCAATCTCAATGAGGTCAGCTTCGACCCGCTTGAGCAGTTCCATCCCCAGCTCCTGGTGAGCCATCTCACGGCCGCGGAATCGCAATGAAACCTTGGCCTTGTCCCCATCTTCAAGGAAACGTACCAGGTTGCGTAGCTTTACCTGGTAATCCCCTTCTTCCGTCCCTGGACGAAACTTGATTTCTTTGATTTGTTGCTGGTGCTGATTCTTCTTTGCAGCCGCAGCCTGCTTCTTCTTTTCGAAGAGATGCTTGCCGTAATCCATGATCCGGCAGACCGGGGGATTCGCATCAGCGGAAATCTCCACCAGATCCAGCTTTGCCTCTTCGGCGACCCGCAACGCTTCATCAATAGAGACGATGCCAATCTGCTCGCCATCGACACCGATCAGGCGCACTTCGCGCGCGGTGATGTTTTCGTTGATCGGTGCCTTGGGCTGAGCTCGTCTATCCTGTCTCATTTCACGCTTAATAATGATTACTCCGATTCTTGGCGACCACGCCGGGAAACCGCCTGTGCAAGCAGCTGGGCGAATTGTTCGAGCGGCATGGAGCCCATATCGACGCCTTCGCGGGAGCGCACAGCAACGGATCGTGTTTCGACTTCCCGATCCCCGATAACCAAGAGATAGGGTGTCTTGAGCAAAGTATGCTCGCGGATTTTAAAGCCGATCTTTTCGTTTCTCAAGTCACACTTGGCACGGAACCCGCTTTGGACCAGCGTTTTTTCCACCTCTACGGCAAATGCGGCCTGCTTGTCGGTGATATTCATGATCACCGCCTGCGTCGGTGCCAACCATGCAGGGAACGCGCCGGCGTAGTGCTCGATGAGCATGCCGATGAACCGCTCGAACGACCCAAGGATCGCACGGTGCAGCATCACCGGACGCTGACGGCTGTTGTCCTCCGCCACGTAGCTGGCATCGAGACGCTCGGGCAGATTCGGATCGTACTGCAGCGTACCGCACTGCCAGTTGCGACCCAGGCAATCGCGCAAAGTGAACTCGATCTTCGGCCCATAGAAGGCTCCCTCGCCCGGCTGATACTCCCAGGCCAGACCTGACTCATTGAGCGCTTCGGCCAGCGCACTTTCGGCGCGATCCCACAACTCGTCGGAACCGACACGCTTCGCCGGACGGGTCGAAAGCTTCATCGCGATATCGCTGAAACCGAAATCGGCATAGACCTTGAGCGTCAGCTTGATGAAGTCGGCAGCTTCCTTCTTCACCTGCTCCTCGGTGCAGAAGATGTGCGCGTCATCCTGAGTGAAGCCACGCACACGCATGATGCCATGCAGCGCACCAGACGGCTCGTTGCGGTGGCAGGCGCCGAACTCGGCCATGCGCAGCGGCAGATCGCGGTAGGATTTCAGGCCCTGGTTGAAGATCTGCACATGACACGGGCAGTTCATCGGCTTGACTGCGTAATCGCGGTTTTCCGACGAGGTGGTAAACATGTTCTCGGCGTAGTTCGACCAATGCCCGGACTTCTCCCAGAGGATGCGGTCGACTACCTGCGGCGTGCGCACCTCCTGATAGCCGTTCTCGCGCTGCACCTGACGCATGTACTGCTCGAGGTTCTGGTAGAGCGTCCAGCCAGCCGGGTGCCAGAAGACCATACCAGGGGCTTCTTCCTGAGTATGGAACAGGTCGAGTTGCTTGCCGATCCGGCGATGGTCACGCTTCTCGGCCTCCTCGATGCGCTGGATATAGGCGGCCAACTGCTTCTTGTCGGCCCAGGCAGTGCCGTAGATGCGCTGCAGCTGTTCGTTCTTCGAGTCGCCACGCCAGTACGCACCGGAAATGCGGGTCAGTTTGAATGCTTTCAGGAAGCGGGTATTCGGCACGTGCGGGCCGCGGCACATGTCCACATATTCTTCGTGGTAATATAGACCCATCGCCTGCTCGTCGGGCATATCTTCGACCAGGCGCAGCTTGTAATCCTCACCTCGCGACGTGAAGACCTCGATGACTTCAGCTCGCGGCGTCATCTTCTTGATGACGTCGTAGTCCTTGTCGATCAACTCGGCCATACGCTTCTCGATGGCCGCCATGTCTTCCGGGGTAAAGGGACGATCGATGGCGATGTCGTAATAGAAACCCTCATCAATGACCGGACCGATTACCATCTTGGCGTTCGGATACAACTGCTTTACCGCATGACCGACCAGATGCGCGCAGGAGTGGCGAATGATCTCCAACCCCTCCTCATCCTTCGGCGTGATGATCTGCAGCGAAGCATCGCGCTCGATCAAATCACAGGCGTCGACCAGCTTGCCGTCGACCTTGCCAGCCAGGGTCGCCTTCGCAAGGCCGGCGCCGATGGACTGAGCAACCTCAGCCACGGTAACGGGATGATCGAACGAACGCTGACTGCCATCGGGAAGAGTAATGGTGGGCATGGCGCCTCCTCTCCTAGTGGTGACCCGTACCAAAGGCCACATGGGTTGGGATGAGCCAGGAAAGCGACCCGGCGAGCAGGCCTGCCGCACAATGGCAGGCGCCTGATAGGCTCACTCTCGACCGGACCGAAGTCACTGGGAAATACGACTGGCGATGCTTCCAGAACACCGATGCGCTGGCAAGCAAGCCAAAAAAAAGGGTCGCTTGCGCGACCCTTTTTCGAATTGGTAGGCACAATTGGATTCGAACCAACGACCCCCACCATGTCAAGGTGGTGCTCTAACCAACTGAGCTATGTGCCTTCGATGGGGGCGCATTCTAAATGGATGAAAAAAAGAGTCAAGCAGTTTTTTCTGCTAACTCACTGATATTTGGAAAATTTGGAAATCCACACGTATCGCTGGGCCTACCTGGCAAGGCGGCCGGTTAAGCGCTAGCATGCGTAAAATATTTAGAACAGAGATTGCAATATGCCGCACAAGGACTATCCAACTTCCTACTATGCTGCGACCGCCAATCAAACCGTATCTCGCCCCGCGCTAGCTGATCATCATCAGGTCGACGTGTGCGTCATTGGCGCTGGTTACACCGGTCTGTCCACTGCCCTGTTCCTGCTCGAGAAGGGCTTCAGCGTCACCGTTCTGGAAGCCGTGAAGGTTGGCTTCGGCGCATCCGGTCGCAACGGCGGGCAGATCGTCAACAGCTACAGCCGAGACCTCGACAGCATTGAGCGCAGCGTCAGCGAGCCTGCCGCCAAGCTGATCGGCGAAATGGCATTTGAAGGCGGAAGGATCATCCGCGATCGGGTCGCCCGCTACCACATCAGGTGCGACCTGAAAGACGGCGGCGTGTTTGCTGCTTTCAATAAGAAGCAGATGCACCATCTCGAAGCGCAGAAAGCGCTATGGGAGCGATACGGCTACCAGCATCTCGAATTGCTGGACCAGCATGACATCCAGCAGGTTGTAGCGTCTGATCGCTACGCCGGCGGCATGCTCGATAAACAAGGCGGCCATATCCACCCGCTCAATCTGGCCCTGGGAGAAGCTACGGCGATCGAGTCTCTCGGCGGCATCATCTATGAGAACTCGCCAGCGATCCGCGTCGAGCGCGGCGAGCAGCCGGTAGTGCACACGCCTGCCGGGAGTATTCGCGCTAGGTTCGTGGTGGTGGCAGGCAATGCGTACCTAGGCGGCCTGATCCCTGAACTGGCGGCAAAATCGATGCCTTGCGGAACCCAGGTGATAGCTACCGAGCCTCTTGACGAGGAACTCGCTCGCAGCCTTCTGCCCCAGGATTACTGCGTCGAGGACTGCAACTATCTGCTCGACTACTACCGACTCTCGGCAGACAAGCGCCTCATCTACGGAGGCGGGGTCGTTTATGGTGCGCGAGATCCAGCTGATGTCACCTCGATCATCCGACCGAAGATGCTAAGAACATTCCCACAGCTGGCGAATGTGAAAGTCGACTACGCCTGGACGGGCAACTTCCTGCTCACGCTGTCGCGCCTACCGCAAGTCGGGCGGCTGGGAAGCAACATCTATTACTCTCAAGGCTGCAGCGGTCACGGCGTCACCTACACCCACGTCGCCGGCAAAGTGATCGCCGAAGCACTGAGCGGCCAGGCCGAGCGTTTCGATGCTTTCGCCAGCCTGCCGCATTACCCGTTCCCAGGCGGTCAGCGCTTCCAGGCGCCGCTCAGCGCTCTCGGCGCCATGTACTACAGTCTGCGCGACCGAATCGGGTTCTAATGAACAGGCAGCGGGCACGACGGTGGCGGAGCGCATTGCCGAGCCGCCTGCTCTGCGGCCGGCAAAGGCGCCTTTAGACGGTCATCACCCGGTGCAAGTCGGGCCGAACAGGCTCGAGCCTGCCGGGCCTCCGAGATGCAGCCCTGCTCGGCCATTACCTGCGACAGATTGAACCAACCGATCGCGAACCTCTGGTCCACGCGCACGCTGGCACGCAACGATGCCTCCGCAGCGTGTATCTCACCCGAACCGTACTGGCTGTTAGCCAAGGCGAAGTACGCCAGCGCTGACCCCCAGCGCGCCGTAGCGGCATCGTATGCCTGCCGGGCACCCCGCCGTTGTCCGACCTCCTCCATATCACTGGCGCTGCGAAGCCAAACGGCCTCCTGCGCAGTCTCTGGAATCTGATCCGGTGTCAGGGTGAGCACAGCCCAACGGCCGCCTTTGGCCCAGGATCGTTCGAACTCGCGAAATCCACCAACCCATCGTTCCGTGGTACCGGAACGCAAGATGATCTCCTGCCGCTCAAGATCGAATCCCACCACCACGGCAAAATGCCACTGTGGCCATCGGTCGAATGCTAGGTTTTGCAACACAAGCACCGGATTACCCGAAGCGATCTCGGTCAGAACATCCTCCAAACGAGGGCGCAGCGGGTAGACCAGCAGCCCGGCGGAGCGAGCAGCAGCCACCATTTCCACCTGTAGACTGCCCTTGCGCTGAGGGATGTAAACCTGCTCGACCAATGCATCGGGCGTCGCGTCAATTCCCCGTTGCGACAGCATCGTGGCCAGCGCAGCGGGCCCGCATTGGAAGTCTTCCTGCGGATAGAACGGTACATCAGCCAACTCGGCCCGAACGGGGAGGTGCGAGGCGTCGACAAGCGTCACTGTCGTACGAGCACAGGCCCCGAGCAGGCCGAACAATACAAGCAGGGCTAACCGCAGGCTCAACGGTTGATGCAGTTGACGAAGTTGAAGATGTTGGTCGCGCAGAGCATGTCGGTGATGATGAAGATCACCAGAAACAGCACGATCACACCAACCACACCAGCGCCTGCCGGCGCTTGGTCAAGCTGCTGGTTGAATTGCGCCAGCTCTGCGGCGGTCAGACTGTTGATACGCTTTTCCACTTGGTCACGCTCAACGCCCATAGACTCGAGCTTTTTTTGCACGTCCTGATCTTCCAGCATGGTCAGCAACTGCTGTCTGTCGACTTGCTGCTGATGCTCGGCGACCACTTCCGGCGTTCCGATCATGGCAGCCTGCGCCATGGGAATCTGTGCCACCAACAGGATATGCAAAGCAGCCAGTACGGTAGCGATACGCTTGAGTAACGGGGAGGTAAACATAGCGGAAACTCCTTGTTTTTCTTCAGCCAGGATTGCAAAGCGCCATCAAGCAATAAGACGAAATGACGCCGCTTCGGTTCCCGCCCATAGCCTCTTTTTTAGGCTTCAGGCGAATACAGCTGCCAGTTATCTCAATCGCCTTACTGACCCGCTCGCAATTCTGATAATAGTTGCGCTTCGGCGAACCGACCAAAAGGAGAACTCGTGTACCGAATCAGCTTTCTCGCATCGATAGCACTCGGAGCAGCATTGGCAAGTGGGTGCCAAACTACTGCAACCCCAGACGACAATGCCCAGCAAGCCAATACCCAGCAACACGGCAAATGCAATTCAGAGGCAGTGAGCAGCCTTGTCGGCAAGGTCGCAACCCCCGAATTATTGGAACAGGCGAGGGACAAGGCAGGTGCCGATGTAGCCCGAATACTTCGGCCCGATGACGTCGTTACACTGGAGTACAACTCCCAGAGACTGAACCTCAATACTGACGCAAATCTGACCATAGAACGCGTCAGCTGCGGCTGAACCCGCACCTGAGCCCGACTGACCGCCAGTATCTTCTGGCGGTCAGTCGGGAGGACCTAGCGGATGCGCATCACGCCACGGCCTTGCGCATACGCAGATGGGAAGCGGAGATTCGCTTTGGCGGAGTGAGCAGGAAGTGCAGGTTGAAACGATTGATCACGATCTGAGCCAGCAGCGGAGCAACGAGCCCAATCAGTGTGCCGACCACGAGATGTGCAGCAATCGAGTCGATGCCTAGGAACTTGCTGAGAATCACCCGCACGCCGCTCCCGGCCAGGATATGCATGAGATAGATCGTCATCGAGGACGCGCCGATAAACAGAAACCAGTCGACGCGGAATTGCCCAAGCCACATCGAAAGCGCGACCATAAAAAAGATGGATATCGTTGCGAGAGCCAGCACCGGCAGGCCGCCGTCGGTGTAGTTCATGCCAAATGTGATATGAAACAGATACTGGCCGATAATGAACAAAGCACCGAAAAACACGGTTAATTGCGTGTAGCGTGCCAGGAAAAAAGCCTTCACTTCGTTGAACCAGACACCCAGCGCGAAGAACACCGTGTTACCCAGGATGAAGCGCGTCATGTTGTTGATCGTCAGTTCCTGCTGGAAGACGAACAGGACCCCGAACAGCACCACGAACGGTAGAAAGTATCGGCGATCGGCTTTCGCATACAGGAACGTGCAGACCAGAAACACCAGGAACAGGGCGTAAAGGAACCAGAACTGGGCACGCGGCATCCATAGCAACGAGAACACCTCAGTCAAGGTGACCTGACCATTGGTGTAATTAGACAGGACGACTTCGAACAGCCCTTGCAGCAACGACCAGACAATGAATGGATAAACGATCGTATCCACCTTGTTGATGATCAGGCCGCCCCTACCCCGCTTTTGCAGCGAATCGAAAAAAAACAAGCCGGAAAGGAAGAAGAACAACGGCATGTGGAAGCTATAGATGATGCTGTCCACAAGCACGAACTCACCCTCATCCATGGGCAGCCCTGCATTGAAGACGCCGCGCGCGACATGCCCGTAGACAACGAGAATGATTCCGATCGCCTTGGCATAATCAACCCAAACGTTTCTCTCCTGCATTGTCTGTTCTCCTTGTATTTCGGCCAATAAGCAGGCGGCACCCCGCCCTCTGTAGAAAGCGGATGGAGGAGATAGACAACAGGATTTCTCGATGGTTTAGCGACGCAACGGCTGCATGTCCGTATCTGCCGAACGGACAGCGACGCCACAGCCGCGTAGGATTGCTGGCACGGTCCGATTGCATGCTTCAGGAGCCACCCAATGACCGACTCAACTTTCCAGTCCTGCTCCATTTTGCTTCTGGCCGGAGGCCGCGGGCAGCGTATGGGCGGTCAGGATAAGGGGCTGCTGGAGTGGCGAGGTCGCCCACTGATCGCCTGGCTGCATGAAGTTGCCCGCCCACTGACCGATGAGCTCTTACTGTCTTGCAATCGGAACCATGCGCGTTACGCCGGCTATGCCGACCGCCTGGTCAGCGATGACGAAGACGGATTTCCTGGCCCGCTCGCAGGGATACGCGCCGGACTTGCCGCCGCGAGCCACCGCTGGCTGCTCCTGCTGCCATGCGATACACCCCTTGTAGATCGTCCGCTGCTGCATTCGCTGTACTCGGCAGCAATCAGCACGCCCGACCAACCTGTGATGCTCCGCTGCGGCGAACAATGGGAGCCGCTGTTCTGTGTCATACCTACCAGCATGCGAGCAGAAATAGACGCCTTCTGGCGTGCCGGGGAGCGCAGCCCGCAACGCATTCTGCTGAAGCTCGGCGCGCGTGAACTGCAAGTCAGGAAAGACGATCCTCGCCTGGCCAACCTCAACACACCGGAGCTTCTCAAAGCCAGCCGTTCAGAGCTGGGAACTTCATCGTAGTGCGCTTCGTCCGATGGTTATCGTTACTCGCAGAAGGAACAGCGTCATGCAAACACGCACTCTACCCGCCCTCATTCTTGCGCTGAGCTTCGGCATATTGGCCGGTTGCGCCAATCCGAGCGTTATCACCCTGAACGACGGTCGCGAGATCCAGACCCTGGACCGTCCGGATTACGACGACGAGTCGGGGTTCTATGAATACGAGCAGCTCGACGGCAAGCCGGGCAAAGTGAACAAGGATCAGGTCCGCACTGTACGCGAACTCTGATCAGTCTGAACGTCGTGCTGTCGATTCGGATCAGACAGCACGACAAGCTTCAGCTGCCTCACCGGGCCAGCATGGTGTGTGAAAAAAATCCGGCGTAACGTCTTGTGCAACAAAACTTTTTCTGTAGAATGCGCGCCATCTTCGGAGCGTAGCGCAGCTTGGTAGCGCGTCTCGTTCGGGACGAGAAGGTCGCTGGTTCGAATCCAGTCGCTCCGACCATATCCCGCGGATCTGTTATTGAATGGCAGACCATAAAAAACCGGCCAACGAGCCGGTTTTTTTTATGCACGTCATTTGACCTACGTTGCGGCAGCCTGCAGAAAGCTCACTACTTGTTCGGCCTCGAACGGCCAATCCAATTCTGCACCATTGTCGACGCGGCGAAGCACCGGTATTCGTAGCCCGTAGAGTTCGACCCAGTCGGAGCGCTCGGCAACATCCATCAATTCCACTAACAGCCCATGCTCTACAAGCGGCATGAGCACCTCTTCTGCCTGCTCGCAGAGATGGCAACCCAGAGTTCCGAAAAGCTGGCATTCAGGCAACATTGGCGATCTCGCAATTATTCGTGTCGAAATTCTAGCAAGGCCGAGGTGGTTAGCCATCTTAGTTACGAAGCGTGAATGCGCCTTCACGCAGTCAAAAATGTGAAATCGGCCCCACTCACCAGGCGATTATGCTCAGGCCATTCGACTCTGCCCGAGCAAAACGCTAGGATGCTGCCACCCGCGGCGACGCAGATTGCCCGGTAGACCCTTTAGTGTTTAATCGCCAGATCATGCGACGTGAATATTCGATGCGTGACCGACCGACAGCCTTAAACGGCCGTCAGGGCTGCGACCGTCTAACACGTTGACTTGCAGGGCTTGGCGACTAAAGTCTAAAGGTTGAAAAACCTCTGTAATGTTTTATTGCATGGCGCCGTAAAGAGCGACTTCAGAGCATCATCCAACGAGGAGAAATAAGAAATGCTCAAGACCCCCATCGCCCGGGGCGTGGCCCTCGCCACTCTGGGAGCAACACTGGCTATCCCAACCATGGCTCAAGCCGCCTTCATCGAAGACACCAAGGCTGGCCTGGAACTGCGTAACTTCTATTTCAACCGTGATTACCGCGAAGATCCCGGTCAGAGCAAGCAAGAAGAATGGGGCCAAGGCTTTCTGCTCCGTGTCGAGTCCGGTTACACCGAAGGCACCGTAGGATTCGGTGTCGATGCTCTTGGCCTGCAGGGTGTGAAGCTGTACTCCAGCGAAGACACTGGCGGCAGCGGACTTATGCCTAGCTCCTACGGCAACGAAGCGCCTGGTGACTGGTCCTCGCTGGGCCTGACCGGCAAAGCCAAGGTTTCGGAAACCGTTCTGAAGGTCGGCACGCTGCAATTCAAGAACCCTGCAATCGGCACCAGCGATAGCCGCCTGTTGCCACAGACCATGCAGGGCGCACAGATCATCTCTAAAGAAATCAAGGGCCTGACCCTGGACGCTGGTTATGCAAACCGCATCAACCATCGCGACTCCACCAACAATCAAGTAATGGCTCTGAATACCGGCGGCCGTCGCGGTATTGCTGTTGACGCTGGTACGCCTAACGAGTCGGACGACTTCCGCTTCCTCGGCGGTAGCTATCAGGTCACCAAAGACCTAACAGCCACTTACTACTACAGCAACCTCGAAGACCTCTACAAGCAGCACACATATAATCTCGTACATGTGCTGCCAATCGCTGACGGTCAGTCGCTGAAAACCGACCTGCGCTACTCCCGCTCCAAGGACGACGGCAGCAGCAATGTCGACAACAAAGCCCTTGGCGCCATGGTTACTTACTCGCTGAGCGGCCACAGTTTCGGCTTGGGCTATCAGAAGATGAGCGGT
Organism: Stutzerimonas sp. LR2; assembly: GCF_055755175.1. NCBI lineage: Bacteria > Pseudomonadati > Pseudomonadota > Gammaproteobacteria > Pseudomonadales > Pseudomonadaceae > Stutzerimonas > Stutzerimonas sp. LR2. The sequence goes on along the minus strand of NZ_JBVTRR010000002.1, from coordinate 683,649 downwards.
GACACCGGCTTTGCTTATGTTGGTGGCGCGACCGATCCGTTCCTCGTCAACTATGTCCAGATCAACGACTTTGCAAACGAGGACGAAAAGTCCTGGCAGGCTCGTTACGACTTCAACTTCGCGTCCATCGGTATTCCGGGTCTGACCTTTATGACTCGCTACATCACTGGCGACAACTTCGAGCGTGCCAATGGCACCGAAGGCAAGCAGTGGGAGCGTGACATGGATATCGGCTACACCTTCCAGGAAGGTGCGCTGAAGAACCTGAACGTCAAATGGCGTAACGCAACTGCTCGCAACAACTACAACCGCGGCACCAACGTCGACGAAAACCGTCTGATCGTTAGCTACACCATTCCGCTGATGTAATAAGCGGCTATAGCACAATTGTGCTGTAGAACAAGAAAACCCGCTTCGGCGGGTTTTCTTTTGGTTATTTTCCAGATTTGCCATAGCGACGAGCCAATCTTTCTTCGGCCAACCTCTATCAATCGGATATCCCCAACGAAACGGGAACCTTTGCAGCGGCAGCATGCTCGAAACTTGAGGCAGCGGGACCTTTCGTCGCCGCTAGATTCAGAAAAGGAGCTGCGAATGTCTACCGAATCCACCTTCGGCACCAGCGACAACACCCCGATCCCCGAGGGGCCCGCTGGGAGCACCCGCCCCCTTATCGACACGTCGGCCCATCGCCGCAACCTGCAGGCTGCGCAGAACGCCCTGATCGAGGAGTTCCATACCCTGATCGGCGACACCGAGCGCCTGCTCAAGCACACGCAGGAAACTGCAGGTGGCCAGACCGAAGAGCTACGCAGCAAGATCAACGCGAACATCGCCAAGGCGCGTGAGATGTTGAAAGAGCGCGAAAGCTCGATGCGCGATCAGGGTCAGGCAGCCATCCAGTGCACCGAGGAATATGTGCATAGTCACCCGTGGCAGTCGATTGGCATCGCCGCCGGTGTCGGTTTCCTGCTCGGCTTGATCACACGTCGCTGATGGGAGAGCCGCAGATGGAAGCGAAGCCCGGCTCAGAAGCTCCCAGACCGTCGCTGAAAAAGCTGGGCGGCGCGTTCGTCGGCCTGCTCCAAGGGCATTTGGAGCTGGTGGGCATCGAGGTTCAGGAAGAAAAAGCCCGGACGTTTCGGCTTTTTCTCCTGGCTGGCGTCAGCCTGATTCTTGGCCTGCTGGTTCTGGTCGGCCTCTCGGCCGCGATCGTGATCGCGTTCTGGGAAACCCACCGAATGGCAGCAATCCTGACGTTGTGCGCCATCTATGCAGTGATCATGATCATCTGTATCAGCCGAGCCATTTCACTGGCCAAGAAATGTGCAGCGCCGTTCCAGGCGACTCTTGAAGAGCTGGAGCGTAACCGGGAGCGTCTATTGCCATGAGTCGACCCCTGAGCACCTCGAACGAGTTGAGCATGCGCAAGGATCTGGTGCGCCTTCGCATGGAAATGCATCGCCAGCAGATGCTCTACCACGCACAACCACTTTCCCATCCGCTTCAGCAGATCAAGGGATTCGTAACCTCACGACGCTCATCTGCCGACCCCTCTTCAGGCAAGGGCCCGCTGATGATTGCCGCCACGGTTGTATTGGCTCTGTTTGGTCGCCGGATGGGCAGGCTGGGCAAGCTGGCTCGTGTCGCCTTGACGGTTTACCCCCTGATCAAAGGCCAGCAGAAGTTGCGCGAAAAGTTGCACTAACCGCTGGAGCAACACCTGTTGTGCTGGCAGCTCGATCCAGCTTCACCTGGGTCAAGCTGCCTGCGCGCGCGGGTCGCATAGTGCGATAGTAGCGATTCGCGGTTGGACGGTTATGGTAGCTTTGCACCAGCCCGCTAATGGCAATATGGAGATGGTCTTGGACTGGCACACACTGCTTACCCGTGAACGACTCGGCAAGTCCGCTCATAGCAGCGACGAGCTGGGGCGCAGCCCGTTCCACAAGGATCATGACCGTATCATTTTCTCCGGCGCGTTTCGCCGCCTCGGCCGCAAGACCCAGGTCCATCCGGTTTCCAGCAACGACCATATCCATACCCGGCTTACCCATTCGCTCGAAGTGAGCTGCGTGGGGCGCTCGCTCGGCATGCGCGTCGGCGAAGTCCTTCGCGATGACTTGCCGGAGTGGTGCAGCCCTGCCGACCTCGGCATGATCGTCCAGTCGGCCTGCCTTGCCCATGACATCGGCAACCCGCCGTTCGGCCACTCCGGGGAGGATGCCATTCGCTGCTGGTTTCAGCAGGCTGCGGGACGCGGTTGGCTGGACGACATGACGGATGCGCAGCGGGCGGACTTCCTCAACTTCGAGGGCAATGCCCAAGGCTTCCGAGTGCTCACGCAGCTGGAGTATCACCAGTTCGACGGAGGCACCCGGCTTACCTACGCCACGCTGGGCACCTATCTCAAATACCCATGGACGTCTCGCCATGCCGAGGCGCTGGGGTACAAGAAACACAAGTTCGGTTGCTACCAGAACGAGTTGTCGTTGCTGGAGCAGATCGCACACAAGCTGAACCTGCCGAAGGTTGCCGACCAGCGCTGGGGGCGCCACCCCCTCGTGTATCTGATGGAGGCCGCGGACGACATCTGCTACGGGCTGATCGACCTCGAAGATGGCCTCGAAATGGAACTGCTCGAGTACGCGGAAGTCGAGGAACTGCTGCTGGCGCTTGTTGGCGACGACATTCCGGAAACCTATCGCCAACTCGGCCCAGGCGACTCCAGGCGCCGCAAGCTGGCGATCCTGCGCGGCAAGGCCATCGAGCACCTGACCAATGCCGCTGCCGCTGCGTTCGTCGAACAGCAGAATAACCTCTTGCGCGGCGAACTGCCGGGCGACCTGGTCGAGCATATGCACGGTCCTGCCAAGGCCTGCGTGGTGCAGGCGAAAGCGATGGCCCGCCAGAAGATTTTCCAGGACAAACGCAAGACCCTGCACGAGATCGGCGCCTACACGACGCTGGAGATCCTGCTCAACGCTTTCTGCGGGGCGGCGCTGGAACAGCATCGCGGCGGTACACCTTCATTCAAGAACCAGCGGATCCTCGATCTGCTCGGACGCAGCGCACCCTCTCCCGAGCTACCGCTCTACCAGTCGTTTCTGCGAATGATCGATTTCATTGCCGGCATGACCGACAGTTACGCCACGGAAATGGCCGGAGAAATGACCGGTCGCTCCAGCCCGGTCTGACCCCATGAAGCATCTGTTGCGGCAAAGCATTCACTGGCATCCCGGGCGCCCCGCCTGGGGCACGGCGATGGTCGCAGGCTTCGGCTGTGCGCTGCCGCTGTTGCTGGGCCTGTTCAGTGGTCACCCAGGTTTTCTCTGGGCGACGGTAGGTGCATTCCAGGCCGCCAAGGCCAATCCGCTTCATCGCTTCGGCATGCTGCGGATGCTGCTCCTTATCGCACTGGGCGCCGGCAGTGCCGGCCTGGGTTTCTGGTCAGCCACCCACCCGTTGATCAGCCTCGGCCTGTTCGCCTTCTACGGTTTGCTTCTGGCCTGGTTGCAACGATATGGCAGCGAAGCCGGCAAACTCGGCATCGGCCTGGCGATCTGCCTGTGCCTCGGCCAGGGCCAGCATGGCGTCGCCGATTTCAACAACCCCTATGCGATTGCCGTGCTGTTCGCGCTTGGCGGTCTGTGGGTGACGCTGCTGGCGTTCGGTCTGCGCGGCATGCATGGCTTGCGTATGTGGCCGTACATGCCGCGATTGCTGAGCATCCTGCGGGTGCTGCGGCGGCACGCTCGACGGACGCCGATCCGGCAATGGCGAGTACACGCGCTGACCTACATGCTGGCCGGCGCGCTGGGTGGTGTGATCGTGAACATGGCGCAGCTGCCGAGAGGCTACTGGCTGACGCTGGCGGTGTTCACCACATTGCAGATGGACCTCGAGCGCAGCCTGGTTCGCGCTCTGCAGGCCAGCCTTGGAATTCTGGCCGCCGCCGCCATCCTCATCTACATCGGACATGGCCTGGCGGACCCGCCGCTGATGGTGATGATCCTGCTGCCGCTGGTTGTGCTCGGCAGGGCCTTCCAGGCGAATCACTACGGGCTGTTCGTGCTGCAGACCACCCTGCTCTTCCTGCTGCTGGCAGAAACCCTGGCGCAGGATTGGAACCTGCCGCAGATACGCCTCATCAATGCCAGCCTTGGCGTGGGCGTTGCGTTGCTCATCGCAACGCTGATGCACCTGCTGCATCTGCTGCTGGCCAGGCGCTCACGAAGGAAAGCCCAGCTGGCAGCAGCGCAACGAACCGACGAGCAGACTACTTCTCGGTCCTGATCGGGTTTTCCGGATACCACACATCCATCAGCGGGCTGAGGTTGTACTCAGCAAGCTCGCTGCGGCCTTTCAGCCAGGCATCCACCTTGGCGCGCTGCTCTTCGGTGACCGAACCACGGCGCGCCAGGCAGACGAAACCGTAGTCTTCACCGCCGATATAACCAAGCTCGTTGGCTTCCATCGCCTCGCTGATGAATGCTTCGAGGAAGTCATCCACGGCCTTGCTTTCGATACCTTCGCGATAGGTGAGATTGATCTCGAAGCCCAGCTCCTGGAACTCATCGACACAGAGTTTCTTGCGCAGGCGACGCGAACGATTGGTAGCCATTGGATCGATCCTTTTTCAACGTGATGACGGCGCGCACTCTAACAGCAACCCGATGCCAAGGCGATGACCGAGAACCGCCGCCGCAACGGCTCGCCATCTTGTTTTGCAGTAACCCCTGCGACGCAGCTACGCTTATCGGATAGAGGCACAGCGCCTCTACGGGCCGGGCATAATGGCCCGCAATCGTTCCCTTAGTGCAGTGGGAAATCGCATGCCGAATCGAATCGCCAGCAGCCCCCTGTGTGCGCTCAGAGGCGCTCGCAAATGAACAGAATCCTTCGTGGTATCTCTCTGGCCGTTCTGGCCTTGCCCATTGCGCTGCCGATCCATGCGGCCGGCGTGAACCAGACGCTGCCAGCCCGTGTGGAACAGGCGCTGAAGGCCAACAAGATCAACAACGATGCGCTGTCGGTCGTCATGCTGCCGCTTACCGGCAACGCGGCACCGACAATCGTCAATGCAGACGTATCGGTCAATCCCGCCTCGACCATGAAATTGGTCACCACCTACGCCGCACTCGAACTGCTCGGGCCGAATCATCAGTGGAAAACCGAGTTCTATGCCGACGGCCCGCTGGTGGATGGCGTGCTCAATGGCAATCTTTATCTGAAAGGTGGCGGCGATCCCAAGCTGAACATGGAGAAGCTCTGGTTGCTGCTGCGTGATCTGCGCGCCAACGGTGTGAGCAAGGTCACCGGCGATCTGGTGCTGGATCGCAGCCACTTCGTCCAGCCCGACCTGCCGGTATTCGACGATGACGGCGGCGACCAGAACAAGCCGTTCCTGGTCGGGCCCGATTCGCTACTGGTCAACCTCAAGGCGCTGCGCTTCATCGTCCGCAACGATGAGGGCAAGGTGAACGTGGCGGTGGAGCCGCCCATTGCCAGCGTCCGCATCGACAACCGCGTTCAGGCCTTGCCGGCAGCCAAGTGCCCAGGCTGGCCAGAGGTGCTGTACAACCCCGTTGCCGACGGCGACGGGGTCACCGTGGTGGTCACGGGCAAGCTCGCCGCTGGTTGCAGCGCGCAGACCTATCTTTCCCTGCTGGACCACGAACGCTATGCCGCAGGCGCGGTGCGGGCGATCTGGGGCGAACTCGGCGGCAGCATCCTGGGCACTGATCGTGTCGCCCAGGTACCGAGCAGCGCCCGCCTGCTGGCCAGGGCCTACTCCCCGGACCTCACCGAGATCATTCGCGACGTCAACAAGTACAGCAACAACACCATGGCCAAGCAGCTGTTCCTGAGCCTGGGTGCTGCGTTCCGCAACGAAGCGGATGCCGATGACGCCAAGGCGGCACAGCGAGTGATCCGTCAGTGGCTGGCCAAGAAGGGGCTGATTTCCCCGCACCTGGTGATCGAAAACGGTTCCGGCCTTTCCCGTGCCGAGCGGGTCAGTGCGCGTGAACTGGCGAGTTTGCTGCAGGCCGCCTGGCGCAGCCCCTACTCGGCCGAGTTCATCTCCTCGATGCCCTTGGCGGCCGTGGACGGCACCATGCGCAAGCGTCTGCGCAACACGCCGGTCGCCGGCAAGGCACACGTGAAGACGGGCACGCTGAATACCGTGCGCGCGATCGCGGGCTACAGTCGAGACGGCGACGGCAATGTCTGGGCGGTGGTGGCGATCCTCAACCACCCGCGTCCGTGGGGCGCCTCGTCGATCCTGGATCAGGTGCTGGTCAGCCTGTACAACCAGCGCAGCGAAAGCACCGCTCAGCGCTGATCGCTACAGAAAGAGCGGGCCTGCCTGAGGCCCGCTCAGAACCGTCATCACCGCGCCTGGAGTTTCCAGGCACGGTGGATTCGCGGATTGCGGCGGAAGTCCTCATCCAGCGTTGAAGCCGTGATTTCCTCTACTGCGTAACGATCCATCAGGCTCGCGTCCAGCACGAACTTGCGGAAGTTGTTGGAGAAATACAGCGTCCCGCCGGTAGCCAGCCGCGCCATCGCCAGGTCGAGCAGGGCAACGTGGTCACGTTGCACGTCGAACACGCCCTCCATGCGCTTGGAGTTGGAGAAGGTCGGCGGGTCGATGAAGATCAGGTCGTATTCGCCGCGATCCGCTTCCAGCCAGGCCATCACGTCTCCCTGTTCCAGCCGCTGGCGGTCCGAGAAGCCGTTGAGCGAAAGGTTGCGCCGCGCCCAGTCCAGATAGGTCCTCGACAGGTCGACACTGGTAGTGCTGCGCGCGCCGCCCCTGGCCGCGTGCACGGTTGCCGTCGCGGTATAGCAGAACAGATTGAGAAAGCGCTTGCCGGCCGCTTCGCGCTGGATGCGCAGGCGCAGCGGGCGATGGTCGAGGAACAGGCCAGTATCCAGGTAGTCGGTCAGGTTGACCAGCAGCTTGACGCCACCCTCGCTGACTTCGAGAAATTCACCCTGGGAGGCCTGGCGTTCGTACTGGCGAGTGCCGCTCTGGCGCTCGCGACGTTTGACCACCACCTTCTCGCGCGCAATGTCCAGCGCCTGCGGAATAGCCGCCAGGGCGTCGAGCAGGCGAGCCTGGGCCTTGTCCGGATCGATGGAGCGTGGCGGAGCATATTCCTGCACATGCACCCAATCGCGATACAGATCGACCGCCAATGCGTACTCCGGCATATCGGCGTCGTACAGTCGATAACACTCGATGCCTTCGCGACGCGCCCATTTGCCGAGCTGCCGCAGGTTCTTCTGCAAGCGGTTGGCGAACATCTGCCCACCTTCGCTCAGACGTGCCTGCTCCACCGGAGCCTGCTGAGGCTGTGGCTCGGTGGAGCCAGCGCGCTGACCGGTAACGAACTGGTCCAGCTCGACCTTGATCAGTAGCAGTTTGCACGGCAGTGCGCCGTTCCAGAAGGCGTACTGCTTGTGGCTGCGGATACCCATACGTTTGCCGAGGTCCGGTGCGGCAGTGAACACTGCAGCCTCCCAGCCTAGGCAGGCCTGGCGCAGGCGCTCGCCCAGGTTCTGGTAGAGATAAAGAAGGCTGGCCTCGTCACCCAGGCGTTCGCCGTAAGGTGGGTTGCAGATGACCAGCCCCTTCTGGTTCTGGTCTGGGCGCGGCTCGAAACTCCCGACGTCACCCTGGTAGATACGAATCCAGCTCGACAGTCCGGCGCGCTCGATGTTGTTGCGACCAGGCTGGATCAGACGCGGATCGGCTTCGTAGCCACGAATCCACAGCGGTGGTCTGGCCAAACCGGCCTCCGCGCGCGCCTGGGCGTCAGCGTGCAGGCGATTCCACAGCGCCGGCACATGCCCCAGCCAGGCGCTGAAGCCCCAGCGTTCGCGCTTGAGATTGGGGGCGATATCGGCCGCCATCATCGCGCCTTCCACCAGGAAGGTACCCACACCGCACATGGGGTCGGTCAGCGCACCACCAGCGGCGGCGATGCGCGGCCAGCCGGCGCGGATCAGGATGGCGGCGGCAAGGTTTTCCTTCAGTGGTGCAGCACCTTGCTGCAGACGATAGCCGCGTTGATGCAGGCTGTGACCGGATAGGTCGAGCGAGAGCACGGCCTGCCCCTTGTCCAGGCGCAGGTGCACCCGCAGGTCGGGGTCGAGCTTATCGATGCTTGGCCGCTCGCCCGATGCGCTGCGCAACCGGTCGACGATGGCATCCTTGACCTTGAGCGCACCGAAATGCGTGTTGTCGATCCCCGAACCACGCCCGCTGAACTCCACGGCCAGGCTGCCGGATGGCAGCAGGTGCTCGGCCCAATCGACGGCGTGCACGCCCTGGTAGAGCGTCTCGGCATCGACCGTCGGGAAGCGACTGATCACCAGCAGTACGCGGTTGGCCAGACGTGACCACAGGCAAAGCCGATAGCCCACCTCCAATGCGCCATACCCGCGAACGGCAGAAGTCTGTTCGCGCCCCTCCTCCAGACCAAGCGCGGTGGCCTCCTCAAGCAAAAGGCCTTCGAGCCCCTTGGGGCAGGTCAGGATCAGTTCATGGCGATCGGTCATGGCGTTTCCAGAAAAAGTGCTGCGGGCCGCTACGACCCTTTCGTCGGAACAAACGCAGCAACAAACAAAAAATGAATGGCAAGAAAAAGATGGCTGGCAATTAGGCGGGGCGGCCGGGCGTGCACTTCAGATGCCTCGCCGACTCCGGCTTATGGGCAGAACCATAGATTCGTTACCTACTTATGACAAAACGATCATTCCAGCCTCAGGGGCATTGGGTTAGAACTCACCTCAGGCCGTCATCGCAAGGATGTCGGCGAGGCGCGCCACGCCGGCAGCGCGCTTCAATCGGCAGTCTATCTGCCCGGTCTCGCCATGAGGCCACAGGAACACCAGTCAACCACTGAGGGCAATACCCAATGAGAAGACTCAAGCGTGATCCGATGGAACGAGCATTTCTGCGCGGTTATCAACATGGCATACATGGCAAATCTCGCGACCTCTGTCCCTTCTCCCATCCCCAAGTTCGCCAAGCCTGGATCAACGGCTGGCGGGAGGGTCGCGGCGACAACTGGGATGGTCTGACCGGCACGGCCGGTCTGCATAGACTCAACGAACTTCACGCGGTCGGCTGATTTACCGATCCACCCGACTTGATACGGCACGCCCTACCCGGGCGGCGGGCTAGAAGCCCAGGGGCTCCAAACAGGAGCCCCTTCCCACCACCTACTTCGCCTGCGAACGCAGCGCCGCGATGGCATCCACCGCCTCGCGGATCAGTGCCGGTCCCTTGTAGATGAAGCCTGAGTACAACTGGACCAGGCTGGCACCCGCCTCGATCTTCTCGGCCGCGTGACGACCCTCGGTGATACCGCCTACGGCGATGATTGGCAGTCGCCCGCCCAGCGTCTGTGCCAGTACTTTCACCGTATGGGTGCTCTTGTCCCGTACCGGCGCGCCGGACAGGCCACCTGCCTCATCGGCATGCGCCAGGCCGGCGACGCCTTCGCGGCCGAGGGTGGTATTGGTGGCGATGATCGCGTCCATTCCCGCCTGGAACACGGCCTCCCCCACCAGCGCGGTTTCTTCATCGGTCATGTCCGGCGCGATCTTGATGGCCAGCGGTACACGCTTGCCATGCATGATCTCCAGATCTTCACGACGCAGCCGCAACGCGTCGAGCAACTGCTTGAGCGAGTCGCCGAACTGCAGGCTGCGCAGGCCCGGAGTATTGGGCGAACTGACGTTCACGGTGACATAGCTGGCGTGGTGGTAGACCTTGTCCAGGCAGAGCAGATAATCCTCATCGGCGCGCTCGACGGGGGTGTCGAAATTCTTGCCGATGTTAATCCCCAGCACGCCCTTGAACCTGGCCGCTTCGACACGAGCCAGCAAGGCATCGACACCGTGGTTGTTGAAGCCCATGCGATTGATGATCGCCTCGGCTTCCGGCAGGCGGAAGATTCGCGGCTTCGGGTTGCCGGGCTGCGGACGCGGCGTCACGGTGCCGACCTCGATAAAGCCGAAGCCCAGCTGCGACAGCCCGCGAATGGCCTCACCGTTCTTGTCCAGCCCCGCGGCCAGACCTACCGGGTTGGGAAAGTCCAGCCCCATCACCCGCACTGGCAGGCTGGCCGGCGGCTTGCTAAGCATCGCATTCAGCCCGAGACGGCCGCCCGCGCCAATCAGCTCGAGGGAAAGTTCGTGGGAAGTTTCCGGAGATAACTTGAACAACAGCTGGCGGGCCAGGTTATACATACGCAGCCTAAAGTCTCGGTAAAGGTGGACGCGGAGTATAGCAGCCCGAGGTCCGTACAGCCGCAGCGGCGGATGATGAAATACGGGCGTCGCCAGCAGTCGGCGAGCGCGTCATTTCAGCCGCCGCAAGCCCAGCAACTGACCCTGTTCGGCAAACTCGAGCTCGAAGGAACCATATACGCCTTCGTGGGTCAGAAACGGGCGCAGATGATGCGCAGGCAGGCTGACCCGCGTGCCATCGCGGCTTCGGATCAGGATGCGATTCGCATGGCCTTGGTATACCGCTTTCATTCGTTCGGCGGATAGCGCGATATCCAGCACCAGATTTGGCATGGAGGCTCCTCAGTGATCTACCCAGCGATATTGCCACATCGACACGCCATGATTGGCCGCCCCTGGTGCGTGTGGCATCGGCACGCGCGGTGCAAAGCCCGTGCGCAAATGCCACAGGTCTGCCACACTTCGGCCGTAGCCCTGAGAGCTCAAGCATCATGATGAGCCTGCCCGAGCCCATGCCTTCATTGACATCTCAAATCGCCAGACTTGCGCAACGCCTCGGGCTGCGCTCGAAGTCCGCGCTTCCCGTACAGGAACGCGCCAGCGGTCTGCAGTTGCCATTCGCGCACCTGCCCGAGCCCGAACCGAGCATCTTCTGGAACGATGGTCCGTGCCTGCAACGCCTCCTGGAGCTGCCGCGCGGTGCGCTGTCCGGTCCGGTTCAGGAAGACAAGGCCCGTGCCCACGCTGCCCTGACCCGGCTGGTAAGCAAGCTCAGCGTGCAGACGCTGGTCGACCTGCGCCAGGTCGACGGCTTCGGTGCGCAGCGCAAGAACGAGCCCAGCTACCCGACCTTCGAGGCCTTCGCCAGCACAGCGGCGTGCCGGCAGGTTCGCATCATCAGCTACAAGGACTTCGCCCGCGCCCTTGGCACTGCCCTCCCCGGCTTCGACACAGGCGCGACGATCGAGCTGCGCCAGGCCAGCTGGCTCGGCGAACGCCTCTACTGGGCCGGCGATCATCACCTCGAAGCGTTCGCCTCCGCCGTGGCCTATGCTCGCCTGCGCGGGCTGGAAGTATCACTGCCCGCCAACGTCACCGAATATCGACTCGACCGTCCCGGCCTGCATGCGCTGGATGCGGACTACCATGCCGTTACCATGCCTGCGCAGGCCTGGAGCGATCGCGAATTCATGGCGCTGCTGCTGGACAGCCATGTCCCCTACGCCCGGCTGACGCTGTTGCGCGACACCAGCAACTCGGAGCTGCTCCTGCTGGAGAGACGCGACCCGACTGCGAACGCCATCGGCGAAGGGCTCAAGCTGGCTGGCGCGCCGGATCTGATCCGTTATCTGCGTGACCTGCCGCAGATTACCCGCTTCAAGGTCGGCCAGCCGTCGCAGGACTGAACCGCACCACGGTGCGATTCGAACGCAGCTCAAACAAAAAAGCGCACCGCTGTCGCGGTGCGCTTTTTTTGTGTTTGACCAAATGTACGCCCCCTGCGACCTGTGCGCAGGGGGCGCAGCGGTTCAGCCATGCCCTACCGATTGCGCCAGCCCCTGCAGCTCCCGACTGGCAACGGCATAGATCGCATAGTCATTGCCGCTGGCGCTGCGCAACTCGGCAAGCATTGATCGCCACCGCTCCAGCGGAGCCGGCCGCAGGGCCAGCCAGCTATCGACTCGCTCGCCGATCGACTCCGGTCCGTTGTCCATCTGCAGCACAGACACCGTGATGCTGCGCTGCTGCGAATCGAGGTCGTCGCGGAAGCCTTCGCGGGCCATCGCCTGCCAGTTGTTGGACACCGGCATGTTGGTCAGCTGGTGCAGATACCACGGCAGCTCCAACGCCCCGCCGACGGCGAAATACGCCGCGGCCACGTGCGCCGGAACCTGCCCGGTTTCGTCGGCGGCCTCGAGGATCGGCAGCAGCGTGTACAGATGGTTCGTGCCGGCAACCATGCGCGCCAGCAGCTCGGGCACGCCAGCTTCGGTGTAACGCCGATAGCGCTCCTGCCAATGGTCGCGGGTCGAGCCTTGCAACAGCTCGTCCAGCTTCAATCCCAAGGCTGCAACCCGCGGACCGAAATGCGCTACATCCCGCGCGGCATCCAGTTCGCTGCGCCGGTTACGCAGGAACCAGCGCGTCGCACGCCGACCGAGACGCATCAGCTCATCCATCAGGCTGAGCTGCAGCTCGGCAGGCACCTTGTGGTCCAGCGCCTCGATCTGGCGGAACCAGTGCGGCAGATGGAAGATGTCGCGCACGATGACATAGGCTCCGGCCACATTGGCAGCGCTCATGCCCGTCGCCTCGTGCAGCCGCTGAACGAAGGTGATGCCCATGTTGTTGACCAGATCGTTGGCGATCTGGGTACTGACGATCTCGCGCTTGAGGCGGTGCTGCAACATGGCACCACGGAAGCGTTCGACCAGCTGCTGCGGGAATGCGGTTTCCATCTCCCGCGCGAGGTAGTCATCGTCCGGCACACGGGAATCCAACAGCGCCTTCTTGAGCTCGATCTTGCTGTAGGAGATCAGCACCGACAGCTCCGGACGGGTCAGTCCCTTACCGATATTGGCGCGCTCGGCGAGCGCCTCGTCAGAAGGCAGGAACTCCAGCGCGCGATCGAGCTGTCCGGAAGCCTCCAGCGCATTGATCAGCCGCACGTACTCGGAGGCCCGCTCACGGGAGCGATGCTGCGCCTGGGACAGTGCCTGGGTCTGCTTGTAGTTGTTCTGCAGCACTAGATCCGCCACCGCATCGGTCATATCGAACAGCAACTGGTTGCGCTGCTTGGCGGTCATGTCTCCCGCGCTGACAACCTCATTTAGCAGGATCTTGATATTCACCTCATGGTCGGAGCAGTCGACCCCACCGGCATTGTCGATGAAGTCGGTGTTGCTCGAGCCACCATGCAGCGCGTACTCGACGCGTCCCAGCTGGGTCATGCCGAGGTTGCCACCCTCACCCACCACCTTGGCGCGCAGATCGGCGCCGTTGACCCGCACCGCATCGTTGGCCTTGTCGCCGACCTCGGCGTGGCTTTCGCCGCTGCTCTTCACATAGGTGCCGATGCCCCCGTTCCAGAGCAGATCCACCGGCGCCTTGAGCAGGGCGTGAATCAGTTCGGCCGGCGTCAGCTGATCCGCCTCGATGGCGAAACGCTCCTTCATCTGTGCGGTGATCTGCACCCGCTTGGCCGAACGCGGGAAAATGCCGCCGCCCTCGGAGATCAGCGAAGCGTCGTAATCGGTCCAGGATGACCGCGGCAAGTCGAACAGGCGTTTGCGCTCGGCAAAGCTGCGTGCGGGGTCGGGATTCGGGTCGATGAAGATATGCAGATGGTTGAAGGCTGCCACCAGTTGCAGGGTTTCGGACATCAACAGACCATTGCCGAACACGTCGCCAGCCATGTCGCCAATGCCGATCACGCTGATCACATCGGTCTGCACGTTGATGCCGCGCTCACGGAAATGACGCTGCACCGATACCCAGGCACCACGGGCCGTGATGCCCATCTTCTTGTGGTCGTAACCCGCCGAGCCGCCCGAGGCGAAGGCATCGCCAAGCCAGAAGTCGTACTCGGCGGCAATGCCGTTGGCAATGTCGGAAAAACTCGCCGTACCCTTGTCCGCGGCAACCACCAGATAGGGATCATCGCCGTCGTAACGCAGCACGTTGGCGGGTGGAACCACCTGGCCGTCGCGCAGGTTGTCGGTGATATCCAGCAGCCCGCTGATGAAGATGCGATAGCAGGCGATGGCTTCGGCCTGAATATCGTCACGCGAGCCGGTGGTCGGCAGCCGCCGCGGCACGAAGCCACCCTTGGCCCCACCCGGGACGATGACCGCGTTCTTTACCTGCTGAGCCTTGACCAGGCCGAGCACCTCGGTGCGGTAGTCCTCCTCGCGATCCGACCAGCGCAACCCGCCACGGGCCACCTTGCCACCGCGCAGGTGTACGCCCTCGACCCGCGGTGAATAGACGAAGATCTCGTACATCGGTGCCGGCCGCGGCATTTCCGGAATGGCCCGGGGATCGAGCTTGAAGCTGAAATACGGCTTGGGTTTGCCGCTGGCGTCCGGCTGATAGAAGTTGGTACGCAGCGTTGCCTGAATCAGGGCCAGGTAGCGCCGCAGAATTCGGTCCTCGTTGAGTACCGCCACGTCATCCAGGGCGCTGAGGATCGCCTGCTCCAGGCGTTGCTGCTTGTCGGCCAGGTCTTCGTCACCCAACTTGCGCGCCAGGTAGAAGCGCATCTTGAACAGTCGAACCAGCTCACGCGCGATGTCGGTGTGGTTGAGCAGCGCGCTGGCGATATAGCCCAGATCGAAGCCCATGCGGATCTGCTTGAGGTAGCGCGCATAGGCCCGCAGCAGCGCGACCTCCCGCCAGGCCAGCCCCGCCGTCAGGACCAAGCGGTTGAAGGCATCGTTCTCGGCGAAACCGCCATAGATGTGGATGAAGGCGTCCTGCAGTGCCTCGTTGATCTCCAGCAGATCGATTTCCAGGCCTTCGGAATAGGTGAAGGCGAAATCATGGATCCAGTAGTCGCGGCCGCTGCTGTCGCGCAGCTGGAACGGAAACTCACCGAGCACGCGCAGGCCCAGGTTCTCCATGATCGGCAGGATGTCCGACAGCGGCAGCGGCGTATCCAGGTGGTAAAGCTTGCAATGCAGGCGGTTCTCTTCCGCGGTGATCGGCTGGTAGAAACTCATCACCAGCGGACGCTCTTCGCTCAGATCGAGCACATGCTGCATGTCGACGGTGGCCGATTGCGGCGAGAAGCGCTCGCGATAGCCGGCCGGGAAGCCCTTGGGAAACTGGCTGAGCAGGTGCGTGCCCTTCGCTTCGCCGAAGCGCTCGACCACCAGGCCCTGGTAATCGTCCTGCCAGGTACGGCAGGCCTGCAGCACTTCCTGCTCGAGACGCGCCGGATCGACCTGCAGCGCTCGGCTGGGATCCAGGCGCAGAATGAACTGCACCCGGGTCAGTACGGATTCGGAGAAATAGGTGGAGAACTCGCAGTCGCTCGCCTCGAGCCGCTCCTGCAGAACCTGCTGGATCTTCAGTCGCGTCTCGGTGGAATAGCTGTCGCGCGGTACGTAGACCAGGCAGTAGCAGAAGCGTCGGTACGGATCGAAGCGCAGGAACAGCCGCAGGCGATTGCGCTCCTGGATCTGCACGATGGCGATGGCATTTTCGAACAGTTCGTCGATGGGCGCCTGGAACAGCTCGTCGCGCGGCAGCACTTCCAGAACCTGCACCAGCTCCTTGGCCAGGTGCGCCGAGTTGCCGAAGTTGGCGCGCTGTACCACCGTCTCGACCTTGCGCCGGATGAAGGGGATGCGCCGCACGCTCTGGGTGTAGACCGACGAGGTGAACAAACCGAGGAAGCGGCACTCGCGCACCACTCGGCCCTGCTCGTCGAATTCGCGCACCGAGACGAAGTCCGGATAAGCCGGGCGGTGCACACGGCTGGGCATCGCCGCCTTGGCGAACGACAGCAGAAGCGGCTCGCGCAGATAGCTGACCGACTGGCCGGTAAGCGATTGCTCCTCCTGCGACAGCCCGGTGCGCATGCTGCGCGAGAGCCCCAGCAGCGAATTCTCGTCATAGACGATCTGACCGCCGTCGCCCTGCTCCAGCACGGAGAACTCCTCGTAACCGAGGAAGGTGAAGTGGTCATCGGCCAACCAGCGCAAGAAGTCACGGATCTCGTCCAGCTCATCGGCATCAATGCGCAGGTTGACCTGCTCCAGCCGCGCCTGCAGGTCGCCTACCTTGCCTTTCATGGCCGCGAAGTCACCTACCACCTGACGCACGTCGGCCAGCACACCGAGCAGCGACTGCTCCAGCTCGCGCAGGGCCGAAGCGCTGGCGCAACGGTCGATCTCGACGAAGATGAGCGATTCGGCGTGGCTGTCCGGGGCGCGCTCGTCCTTCGGCAGCAGCTCCAGCAATGTGCCGTCGGCTGCGCGGCGCACCTGCAGGACACTGGTTTGCAGGGTGTGGATGCTGTAACCGCGGCGGGTCAGCTCCATGCGCACCGAGTCGACCAGGAACGGCATGTCCGGATGCAGCACCTCGACCACGCTGTGGGTGGATTGCCAGCCATGCTTTTCATAATCGGGATTGAAGACCTGCACTTCCGGCACGGCGGGGTCGAAGCGCTCGAGCAACCGCCAGCTGGCCAGCGTCGAGCCAACCAGGTCGCTCATGCGCCGCTCGGTCAGCTCGGGCAAGGCGACGATGCCGAAGAACTGTTCGGCGAACAGATTCAGTTGGGGCGGGATTTTCGGGTCTACGTGTTGGGCCAACGCTGTCTGCAATTGCTGCTGAAAGTCGGCCTTGCTGGCCGCTGAAAAGAACGCCATGTATGGCTCCGCTTGGCTTGCTGGGGAAAGGCTCGTCGGTAGTGACTGACGGCACAGGACGAAGGTTCAAGGTTAGTCTAGACGAGGGTTAATGCAGTAAAGTGGCGCATCCCTTGCGGCCCTCTGCGACCGTCTGTAGCAGCCGATGACGGCCACGCTGGCATCGGCGTCAACAGCCGGGGCCGGCCGCCCACCAGGAAGAACCGAAACGATGGACCACCGTGAATCGATAGTCGCGCTGCGGCAGTTCCTGTCCACACAGATCCTGGGCCAGGAACGGCTCATCGAACGCCTGCTGATCGCCCTGCTCGCCGACGGCCACATGCTTGTCGAAGGGGCGCCGGGGCTGGCCAAGACGCGGGCGATCAAGGAGCTCGCCGAAGGACTGGAAGCGGAGTTTCATCGCATCCAGTTCACCCCCGACCTGCTCCCCGCCGACATCACCGGCACCGAGATCTATCGTCCGGAAACCGGCAGCTTCGTTTTCCAGCAAGGGCCGATCTTCCACAACCTGGTGCTGGCCGACGAGATCAACCGTGCGCCGGCCAAGGTGCAATCGGCACTGCTCGAGGCCATGGCAGAGCGCCAGGTCAGCGTGGGCCGCAGCACTTACGATCTGCCGCCGCTGTTCCTGGTGATGGCGACGCAGAACCCCATCGAGCAGGAAGGCACCTACCCGTTGCCCGAGGCGCAGCTGGATCGCTTCCTGCTGCATGTGAAAATCGGCTTTCCCGATGCCTCGGTGGAACGCCGCATCCTGCAACAGGCCCGCGGCGAAGCCATCAATGGCGAGGCGGCGCCGGAGCATCGGGTCAGCCAGCAGGCAATCTTCGCCGCACGCAAGGACATCCTCGGTCTGTACATGGCCGATGCGGTGGAGGAATACCTGGTGCAGTTGGTGATGGCGACCCGCACGCCGGCCAAGTTCGATGCCGAGCTGGCCGAGTGGATCGCCTACGGCGCCAGCCCCCGCGGCTCGATCGCGCTGGACCGCTGCGCCCGCGCCCATGCCTGGCTAGCCGGTCGCGACTTCGTCAGCCCCGAGGACATTCAGGCGATGCTCTTCGATGTGCTGCGCCATCGCCTCATCCTGTCCTTCGAGGCGGAGGCGGCCGGCATCGATCAGGATCGGGTCATCCAGCGCATCCTGGACGTGGTCGCGGTGGCCTGATGCAACCGCAGGCGTCGGGCACCGGGCAGCCGCCCGAACAGGACATCGGTGTCCGGGTGAGCCTGTCCGAACTCATCGACATTCGTCACCGTGTGCGCGAGGTCCCGCTGTTCTCCACGCCACACCGGCGCAGCCCGCTGGTGGGGCTGCATCATTCCAAGCTGCGCGGCCGCGGCGTGGATTTCGATCAGGTGCGCGTCTACCAGGCCGGCGATGACGTGCGCACCATCGACTGGCGGGTGACCGCCCGCACCCAGGAGCCGCACACCAAGCTGTTCCACGAAGAACGCGAACGGCCCATCTACATCGTCGTCGAACAGAGCCCGCGCCTGTTCTTCGGTAGCGGCCGGCAATTCAAATCGGTACTGGCGGCCCAGGCAGCCGGATTGATCGGCTGGGCCGCGCTCAGCCACAACGATCGCGTCGGCGGACTGGTGTTCGGCAGCGAGCAGCAGGAGATCAAGCCGCGCCGCAGCAAGCAGAGCCTGCTGCAGCTGCTCGATCGCATCACCCGCGCCAACCGGCAGCTGCGGCCGGACAGCCCACTCGACCCGGAGGCCTTCAGCCTGGCGCTACGCCGCGTACGCGAAGTGCTGCGGCCCGGTAGCCTGTCGGTGATCCTCTGCGACGAACGCACCCTGAGCGACGCCGCCGAACAGCAGCTCAGTCTGCTGGCGCGCCATGTCGATCTGTTGCTGCTGCCAGTGTTCGACCCCCTCGATCGTGCATTGCCCGCAGCCGGGCTGCTGCGCTTCAGCCAGGGCAACGCACGGCTGGAGCTCGACACCCACGACGCTACCCTGCGCCAACGCTACCGCGAGCTGGGCGAGGCGCGCAGCGCGCGTTGGCAGCGCCTGGCCGATCGCCTGCGGGTGCCGCTGATGCCGCTCGATACCCAGCATGACCTGGTCGAGCAGCTGCGCGAACACCTGAGCGTTCGTCACCCGAGCGCGCGGCCATGAACCCGCTCGACCAGCTCGCTCCCCTGATCGATCCGGAGCCCATCTCCTGGTGGCCGCCGGCACCTGGCTGGTGGCTGCTTGGGCTGGCGTTGCTGCTCGGACTCGCTGCGCTCTGGCGGTTTCGCCATCGACTCGTCAAACGCAAGCCGCGCGTGCCCCCCGAGCCGGTACTGGACCCGCAACGCCAGGAGGCGCTGGCGGAACTGGCCCGCCTGCACAAACCCTATGGCGGCCAGCCCGCCAGCCAGTGGCTGCAGCAGCTGAACGCCCTGCTCAAGCGCCTCTGCCGCATACGCTACCCTGCTGACCATCCGCACACGCTCAGCGGGCGGGCCTGGCTGGCATTTCTCGACAGTCGCTGCCCGGCGGCCGGTCTGACGCGCTGGATGGTCCTCGTCGAAGGCGCCTATCGGGCCGAATGCCGCCTCGACGACAAGGCCATCGACGGCCTCGAGCAATCCGTCGACATCTGGATTCGCAAACATGTTTGAGTTGGCCTGGCCCTGGGTCTTCCTGCTGTTGCCGCTGCCCTGGCTGCTGCGCGCATTGCTGCCGCCAGCCGATAGCGGCGAGGCCGCCCTCAAGGTCAGTTTCCTCGATGAACTGCAGCAGCTGGCCGGCCGTCGTGCGCGGGTCGCGTTGCCCGCCTGGCGCCAGCAACTGCCCTATCTCACGGTCTGGCTGTTGCTGCTGTTCGCCGCAGCGCGCCCACAATGGCTGGGCGAGCCGCTGCCATTGCCCACCAGTGGCCGCGACCTGCTGCTCGCAGTGGATGTCTCCGGCTCGATGGATTACCCGGACATGCAGTGGCAAGGCGAGGAGCTCACCCGACTGGAGCTGGTCAAGGTGCTGCTCGGCGACTTCATCGAGCAGCGCCACGGCGATCGGGTCGGTCTGATCCTCTTCGGCAGCAAGGCCTACCTGCAGGCGCCGCTGACCTTCGACCGACGTACCGTGCGTGTCTGGCTGGACGAGGCGCGGGTCGGCATCGCGGGCAGCAATACCGCCATCGGCGATGCCATCGGCCTTGCCGTCAAGCGCCTGCGCGAGCGCCCGACCAACAGCCGCGTGCTGGTCTTGATTACCGATGGCGCGAACAACGGCGGCGAACTCGATCCACTGCTGGCCGCGACACTTGCCGCAGAAGAGAGCGTGCGCATCCACACCATCGGCATTGGCGCGGTCCCGGAAGAAGGGGGCGTGCTCAGCCGTTTCGGCTTCAACCCGGGGCTGGATCTGGACGAACCGACGCTGCGCGCCATTGCCGAGCAGACCGGCGGCGAATACTTCCGCGCCGCGTCCAGCGCCGAGCTCAAGGCCATCGGCGCAGCGCTGGACCGCCTCGAGCCTGCCGCGCAGCAGCCGACCCAGGCACGCCTGGCCGAAGCGCTTTACATCTGGCCCCTCAGCGCTGCGCTACTGATCAGCCTGCTGATGGTCGCGGCCAGTCTCTGGAGCGCGCAGCTGCAACGCCTGGCATGGCGACGGGAGCAGCGGCGATGAGCGAGCTGCTGCCCCACCTGCTTCGCCCCTGGTGGCTGGCCATCGTGCCGCTGCTGGCCTTGCTGCTCTGGCGCCTCTGGCATCGGCAACTGCAGGTCGGCCGGTGGCAGCGGCTGCTGCCGGAAGCCTTTCACGCGGCCTTGCTGACCCGCGGCCGGCTGCGCCACAGTCGCCTGCCCTGGCTGGTGCTGGGGCTCGCCTGGCTGCTGGCGGTCATCGCGCTGCTCGGCCCGAGTTGGCAGCGCTTCGAGCAGCCCAGCATCAAGCGCAGCGACCCACTGGTGGTCCTGCTGGAAGTCACGCCTTCGATGCTGGCGGCCGACGTCGCCCCCACCCGCCTCGAACAGGCCAAACGCAAGCTGCTGGACCTGCTGGAGCGGCGCCAGGACGTGCAGACCGCCGTAGTGGTGTTCGCCGGCAGCGCACATACCCTGGTGCCGCTGTCCGACGATCTGGCGACCACCCGCAACCTGCTGGCGGCCGTACACCCGGCACTGATGCCCGAGCCCGGCCAACGTGCAGACCTGGCCGTTGCCAGGGGGATCGAACTGTTGCGTCAAGCGGGCCTCGGTCGCGGGCGGCTGCTGCTGATCGGCAGCAGTCTGGACCAGCACGAGCGCAGCGCCATTGCCACGCTGCTGCAAGGGCAAGGCGAGCGGCTGCTGATGCTTGGCGTGGGGACCGAACAGGGTGCCCCGATTGCCGGCGAGAACGGCAGCTTCCTCAAGGATACGAACGGCGCGATCCTGATCCCGCGGCTGGACAACGCCGGGCTGCAGCGCTTCGCAACCGAGCTCGGCGGGCGCTACCTTCAGGCACGCCTCGGCGATGAAGACCTCGCGGCGCTGGGGCTGCTGGACCAAGCCGGCACACTGCAGCGCGACGACGAAGTGACCCGCCTGGAGGCCTGGCTCGACCAGGGCTATTGGCTGCTGCTGCCCTTGCTCCTGCTGGCCGCGCTGGCTGGCCGTCGCGGCTGGCTGTTCTGTCTGCCATTGCTGCTGTTGCAGCCACAACCGGCCAGCGCATTCGAATTCGAAGACCTCTGGCTGCGCCGCGACCAGCAAGGCCAACGCCTGCTGGAGGCGGAACAACCGGCGAAGGCCGCCGAGCGCTTTGCCGACCGGCGCTGGCAGGCGATGGCGCTGTATGAGGCCGGTGACTACGCCGGTGCCGCCGAACGCTTTGCCGAAGGCAATACGGCCGCCGACCACTACAATCGCGGCAACGCCCTGGCACGCGACGAGGCCCTGGAAGCCGCCATCGAAGCCTATGAACAGGCGCTGGAGCTGCAGCCCGACCTGCAAGCGGCGCAGCGCAACAAGGCATTGGTGGAGGAGCTGCTGCGCCGCCGTCAGGAGCAGTCCGAGCCAGAGCCTGAGCAGCAGGTACAGGAACAGACGGAGCCGGATGAGCCGCAGCCACAGTCGCAACCACCGGAGTCCGGCTCGGCCAGCAGTCCGTCGACAGAGGACGCACAGGGAGAGCCGGCCAGCGAAGCCAGTGCCGCCCCGCAGGCATCCACAAGCGAAGCGACGGACGAAACCGGCGAATCGTCCGCTCAGGCACAGCACGAGGGCCTGCCCGATCTGGAACGGCAACAGGCCACCGAACAATGGCTGCGGCAGATTCCGGACGATCCCGGCGAGCTGTTGCGGCGAAAGTTTCTCTACGAACAACGCAAGCGCCAGGGAACCAATCGATGAAGCGCCTGATGGCTTTTCTCCTGCTCTGCATCCTGGCCGGCCAGGCGACCGCCGCCGGCCTGTTCGCCCGTGTGGATCGCACCCAGCTGAGCATCGACGAAACCCTCGAACTCAGCCTGGAAAGCCAGGGCGGCGCCGTCTTCGGCAAACCCGATCTGGAGCCGCTGGAGGAACTGTTCGAGGTCTTCGACACCCGCCAGGTCAACCAGCTGTCCAGCAGCAACGGCGAAGCCCGGGCGATCACCCGCTGGCTGATCACCCTGCGCCCACGCCAGACCGGCTACGTCGTCATTCCGCCGCTGCAGCTGGGCGACTGGCGCAGCGAGCCGATTACCCTGCTGGTCCAGGAGTCGCTCAAAAGCAGCGAAGGCGATCAGCTGGCGCCCATCTTCATCGACTCCAGCGTCGATCAGGAAAGCGTCTACGTGCAGGCCCAGGTAATTCTCACGCTGCGCATCTACCATTCGGTCTCGCTGTACGACGACAGCACGCTTTCTCCGCTGCAGATGCCCGAAGCGCTTGTGGAGCGCCTCGGCGAGCCGCGCACCTACGAGAAGACCATCAACGGCATCCGCCACGGCGTCATAGAGGTGCGCTATGCGCTGTTCCCGCAGAAATCCGGTGAACTGACCATCCCCGCTCAGCTGTTCAGCGCCACCACCGTCACCAACGGCAGCAGCTCGGTGTTCGGCTCGCGCGGCGGCCGGTCCACCCAGGTCCGCTCGCCGAGCATCCCGCTGACGGTCAAGGCCAAACCGGCCGACTATCCAGTCGGCGCGCCCTGGCTGCCAGCGCGCAGCCTGACGCTGGTCGAAGCCTGGAGCCCGGAGCCGCAGCAGGCCCAGGCCGGCGAATCGCTCACCCGCAGCCTGCTGCTCAAGGCCGAGGGGCTGACCAGCACGCAGCTGCCGGCGATCGGCTCCACACCGAGCGCCGAACTGCGCCGTTACCCGGACCAGCCCAGCCTGGCCAACGAGGTCAGCTCAGCCGGCCTGGTCGGCAGTCGCGAACAGCGCGAAGCCTTGATCCCCACCCGCAGCGGGCCATTGCAGCTGCCTGCTCTCGAAGTCGTCTGGTGGAACACGGTCGAAGATCGCCTGGAGCGCACCACGCTTGAGGCGCGTACGCTGGATGTCGCGGACAATCCGAATCTCGCCCCGCCAGCGGCCGAACCACCGGTGCTGTCAGCAGTACCCGCCGAACAGGCCGTGCTCTGGCCGTGGCAGCTGAGCACAGCGCTGCTGGCACTCAGCACGCTGATCGGCTTCGGTCTGTGGCTGCATGCACGGCGCCAGCCTGCGGTGCAGCGCGCGCTGCAACCCGGCCCTACTCCGCGCAGCCTGCTCGACGATCTGCGCCGCGCCTGCCAGGCCAACGATACACAGGCCACCCGCCAGGCACTGGACGCCTGGGCGCGGCAGCAACCGGAAACACTGGCGGACATGGCCGCGCGTTTCGTGCCGCTTTCCGACGCCCTGGACGGCCTGAATGGCGCGCTGTATAGCGAAGCCGGCCAACGCTGGCAGGGCGATGCGCTGTGGCAGGCGATCCAGGCGCTGCCACCGGCCAGCAGCCCGGATCTCGACCAGGAACAGGGTGCATTGCCGCCGCTCTATCCACGCTGATGGCCGTCTTTGGGCGGCACTGGCGAACCCCAGTGACCGCTCGCGGCATGCACCATTTTCTCGCTGGCATATGGCTTGCTTCAGGGTTGACATAACCAATCTTGCGCACCGCGCCACCGGAAAAAGGCCATCAAGCATGACCGACCCTCTCTCGCCGCCCCGACACGATGCACTGACCTGGGTCGCCGGCAGCGATGCACCGGAAAAGAGCTCGATCAACCTCGGCTTTCTGCCGCTCACCGATGCCGCCTCGCTGATCGTCGCCGCCACCCAGGGTTTCGCCCAGCCGTTCGGACTGACGCTCAACCTGCAGCGGCAGAACTCCTGGTCGGCCCTGCGCGACAAGCTGATCGGCGGCGAGCTGGACGCAGCCCACGGGCTGTACGGCCTGATCTATGCGGTGCATCTGGGCATCGGCGGCAGCCCGGCAGTGGACATGGCCGTGCTCATGGGCCTGGCGCAGAACGGCCAGAGCATCAACCTGTCCGCCCCGTTGAAGGCCGCAGGCGTGACCGATGCCGAGGCACTGCGCGCCAGCGTGCGCCATAGCGGTGCACGCCTGACCCTGGCACATACCTTCCCCACCGGCACCCACTCGCTCTGGCTCTATTACTGGCTGGCCGCCCATGGCATCGATCCGCTGCGGGACGTGAAGACGCTCGTGCTGCCGCCTTCGCAGATGGTGGCGCACCTGCGCGCCGGTCGCATCGATGGCTTCTGCGCCGGCGAACCCTGGGGAGCACAGGCCATTACCGAAGGCGTCGGCTTCACCCTGGCGACCAGCCAGTCGATCTGGCCTGACCACCCGGAAAAGGTGCTCGGCTGCACCCGCGCGTTCGTCGAGGAATACCCCAACACCGCCCGAGCACTGGTCATGGCCGTGCTGGAGGCGAGCCGCTTCATCGACCAGAGCCAGGAGAATCGCCGCAGCACCGCACAGCTGATCGCCGGGCGCGACTACGTCGATGCACCGCTGGCGGCCATCGAGTCACGCTTTCTCGGCCTCTACCAGGATGGCCTCGGCAATGCCTGGCAGGACGAGCATCCGCTGCGCTTCTTCGGTGAGGGAGCGGCGAACCTGCCCTATCTTTCCGACGGCCTCTGGTTCATGACCCAGCTGCGCCGCTGGGGCCTGCTGCGCGAAGACCCGGACTACCTGCAGGTGGCCAACCAGGTGCAGCAAATCGAACTGTATCGCCAGGCCGCCGGCGCGCTGGGCATCGCCCTGCCTGACACAGCCATGCGCAGCGCCACGCTGATGGATGGCAAACACTGGGACGGCAGCGATCCGGCCACCTATGCCCGCAGTTTCGCGCTGCATGCCATGGCAAGCCCTGCCATGGCTGCGCTTTGAGAAGGACTCCGGCATGCTGCGTATCCTCCTGATCGACGACACCCCGCGGAAGATCGGCCGCCTGAAGAGTGCGCTGATCGAAGCCGGCTTCGAGGTCATCGACGAATCCGGCCTGACCATCGACCTGCCCGAGCGGGTCGAGGCGATCCGTCCCGACGTGGTGCTGATCGACACCGACTCACCCGGCCGCGATGTGCTCGAGCAGGTGGTGCTGGTCAGCCGCGATCAGCCACGCCCCATCGTCATGTTCACCGATGACAGCGACCCGGACGCCATGCGTCAGGCCATTCGCGCCGGGGTCAGTGCCTATATCGTCGAAGGCATCCAGGCCCAGCGCCTCAAGCCGATCCTCGACGTGGCAATGGCCCGCTTCGAAAGTGACCAGGCAATACGTGCGCAACTGCAGGCCCGGGAGCAGCAGCTGGCCGAACGCAAGCGCATCGAGCTGGCCAAGGGCATGCTGATGAAGATGCGAAACTGCAAGGAAGAAGAGGCCTACACCCTGATGCGCCGCCAGGCGATGAGCCGGCAGCAGAAGCTGATCCAGGTCGCCGAGCAGATCATCGCGATGAACGAGTTGCTCGGCGAATGACCGCGCCCGGTCACGGTGCGCCAGGCAGGCCACTGCACCAGCGGCGGGCAGGCGCTACAGCGAATTGTCGTGCGCCACCGCTGCCGAGAAACGCCGCTGCGCCCCGACCTAGTGGCATCGCCCTGGCCGGCGAGCGTCAAGCGCGGAACTGGCAAGCCGCTTGCTTGGCTGGATAGGTCGAACCAACGAAGGTGTCGGCACAGACAAAGGCGTCCTCGACTGCATGTGCGCATGCGGGTCGGACGCCTTTTTTGTTGCGCGCTTCGCGCCCAAGGCTGGGGAGTTTCAAGATGACCATAACCGCGACCGTGGCGATCGCCTGCGCCCTGCTGCTGCTCGGCCGTTACCTGAACCGCATGGCCACTGCCAGCCACGCCCAGCGCGTGCGCGATCTGCGCGTACGGGCACTGCTGGAAGACCTGGAAATTCTGCGCCTGCTGCAACAACACCGCGGCCTCGGCGCGCAGCACGAGGCCGCCGCCGTTGCACTGCGCGATGCCGTGGCCGCCAGTCTGACCCAGCGGCTGCAACAGCGCAGCGCTATGCCCGATCCACACGCGGTCGCCGCTGACTGGGCGCAACTGCGCGACACGCCGGCCGATTTCGATGGCCATAGCCGCCTGATCGATAGCCTGATCGCCGCCATCGACGAGCGCGAGCCGCTGGGTCAGGCCTGCCGTACGCTGGAGGATGTGGCGCGCCTGCGAGGGTTGTGCGTGCTTGCCTCGAACCAGGGCGGTTGCACACCGGGCCTGCAAGCCCGCCTCATGTCTCTGTGCCGACGCCTCGGCAGTGACCCGGACGTGGAGCTGAAACGCCTGATCGGCAAACTGGAGCGCGGCGTGATCCACGCCCAACAGCCGAGGCTCAGCCCGCCGCAGTGCTTCGCACTGATCACGCCGTTGATCGACGCGCGCCTGCGCTCGATCCAGCAACGTCTGCAGCATGACAGCCTGAAGGGGCTGCCAGCCGCGCATAAGCCGGGATGATGGAATCATGACCACACTCGTGGCGGTGGCCGTGGAACCGGCCCAGGCCATGAGCGGTGGTCTTCTGTAAAACGGCCTTGTCCATGAAGTACCGCCTTTAGCTGGTCCATTCGCAGTCAATACCGTTCCCGCGCCTGCCCCGGGCAAGTGACGCAGCGCTAGAATGCCCGCCTTCATTCGACGACCGAGCACCTCATGGCGCGCCTCAACCTTCAGTTTCCGGAAGACCAGTACTGCTTTTCCACCCAACTCACGGTGCGGATCACCGATATCAACGCAGCCAACCATCTGGCCAACGACTCGATGATTTCGATGATCTCCGAAGCGCGGGCGCGCTTTCTGTTCGCCTACGGGGTGCCGGAGACGCGCCAGGACGGCAGCGGCATCATCGTCACCGACCTTGCCACCACCTACAAGGCCGAAGCCCACGCCCGCGATGCGCTGCTGTTCGAGGTCGGCGTGATGGATTTCAACAAGTACGGCGGTGACATCATCTTCCGCATCACCCGGCCGGCCGACGGCGTGCTGATCGCCATGGCCAAGTCCGGCTTCGTGTTCTACGACTATGGGCAGGCACGGGTGGTAGCGATGCCCGAGGCATTCGCCGCCAAGTTTCCACGGGTCAACCGGATCGACTAGGCGCGCTCCAGCGCCTCGAGCAAGCGCTGCACATCCTCGCGATGGCACAGCTCGGTGCCAGGCCGCATCACCGTCGCGGCACCGGCCGCGATGCCCTGGCGCACCGCCGCGTCTACCGAACGCCCATCCGCCAGTGCCTGCACGATGGCACCCAACATGCTGTCGCCCGCCCCCACTGCGCTGACCACAGGCACCTGCGGCGAGCGCAGACGCTCCAGCCGTTCGCCATAGGCATACAGCGCACCCTCGGCCCCCAGAGACAGTACGACGATCTCGGCGCAGCCCCGGGCGATCAGGCTGCGCAGGGCCTCTTGCTGCTCGGCCTCGCTGGTCACGGCGCCGCCCATCAGGGTGGAAAGCTCCTCGAGACTGGGCTTCATCAGGTACACACCGCCATGCCGGGCCGCATGGCATAGCGGCTCACCGGAGAGGTCGACCACCAGCCGGGCACCGAGCCGCAGGGTCAGGGCGCGCAGGTCATCGAAGAAGGCCAGGTCCGTGCCGGGCGGAAAGCTGCCGCTCAGCACGACATATTCTGGCGCCGGACGCAGCGCCGCCAGCGTCTGCAGGCAGCGCTCCAGCTCCTGCGCCGACAGCACCGGACCAGGTAGCACGAAGCGGTACTGCAGGCCCGATTGCAGCTCATCGACGGTGAAACTCTCCCGCGTATCGCCGGCGATGGGCACGGGGCGATGCACCAGTCCGAGTTCGTCGAGCGACCGCCGCAGCAGATCGCCGAACGGCCCCCCGGCCGGGTAGACGGCGACCGCCTTGCCACCGAGGGTCTTCACCACCCGCGCCACGTTGATGCCGCCACCGCCAGGGTCATGGCGAGGCGCAGAACAGCGCAGCTTCTGGGTATCGGTGACCCGGGCGGTGCTGACCGAAAGGTCCATCGCCGGGTTGAGGGTCAGGGTCGCAATCAGGGGCATCGCTCGCTCCTTGGCAAGTGCTGCCCAAGCCTACCAGCAACCGCGGCGACTGCACCGCCCTGCCCCGATTTGGCCCACCGCTGCGCACTCGTTGTGCAGCTGCCGCACCGCCACGTGCAACCGGACCGCCGGGAGCCACGCGCGACGGGCCTTCGCGATGGCTGGCACGCTAGATGCTTTGTTCTGGCACGCAGGCCAACGGCGGTCTGCCCATACGACAAAGGCGTCGCAACATTCCTGCTCCGGCAGGCGTGCTGCGGCGCCTTTTTGTTTTCCGCCTCGCCGATGGGGCGGATCGAGCAGCCCTGGCGGCCAACGCCGCGCCACGTAACGCCCTGGAGTCGATCCAATGAGCACAAGTTTCTGGAAAGCCGGCCACGCGCCTACCCTATTTGCCTCCTTTCTCTATTTCGACCTGAGCTTCATGGTCTGGTACGTGCTCGGCCCGCTCGGCGTGCAGATCGCCGCCGACCTGGGCCTGACCACCCAGCAACGCGCGTTCATGGTGGCGACGCCGATCCTCGCCGGCGCCGTGCTACGACTGGCGCTTGGCATCCTCGCCGACCGCACCTCACCGAAGACCGCCGGGCTGTTCGGCCAGAGCGTGGTCATCGTTGCCCTGCTGGTGGCCTGGTTGCACGGCATCAACAGCTATGAGCAGGCGCTGCTGCTAGGCCTGTTCCTCGGCATGGCTGGCGCCTCCTTCGCCGTGGCGCTACCGCTGGCCTCGCAGTGGTATCCGGCGGAACATCAGGGCAAGGCCATGGGCATCGCCGGCGCGGGCAACTCCGGCACCGTGCTGGCGGCCCTGTTCGCCCCGGTGCTGGCGGCGATCTTCGGCTGGAACAATGTGTTCGGCCTGGCCCTGATCCCGCTGGTACTCACCCTCATCATCTTCGCCAGCGTGGCGAAGAACGCGCCCAACCGCCCGGCGCCCAAGTCGTTGGCCGACTACATGAAGGCATTGGGCGACCGCGACAGCTGGTGGTTCATGTTCTTCTACAGCGTGACATTTGGCGGCTTCCTCGGCCTGGCCAGCACCCTGCCCGGCTATTTCCACGACCAGTACGCCTTCGACCCGGTCAAGGCCGGCTATTACACCGCCGCCTGCGTGTTCGCTGGCAGCCTGCTGCGCCCACTCGGCGGTGCCCTGGCCGACCGCATCGGCGGCATTCGCGCGCTGCTGGTGATGTACACGGTCGCGGCCATCTGTATCGCCGCGGTTGGCTTCAACCTGCCCAGTTCCACGGCCGCCCTGGCGCTGTTCGTGGTCGCCATGCTCAGCCTCGGTGCCGGAAACGGTGCGGTGTTCCAGCTGGTGCCGCAGCGTTTCAACAAGGAAATCGGCGTGATGACCGGGTTGGTCGGCATGGCTGGCGGTATCGGTGGCTTCCTGCTCACCGCCGGGCTGGGCGCGGTCAAGCAGTCCACCGGCGATTACCAGCTCGGCCTCTGGCTTTTCGCCAGCCTCGGTGTGCTCGCCTGGTTCGGCCTGCATGGTGTCAAGCGTCGCTGGCGCACCACCTGGGGTTCGGCCGCCGTCACCGCCGCGCGGGTCTGATGCCGATGCCGCAGGGCGCGATTATTGCTGCACCGCCGTACCGAGCCTTTCGAGAACGATCATGCCCCTGCGATTGAGTTACGGCGAGGCCAGCGCCGCCGGCCCGCGGCCGGAAAACCAGGATGCGCTGCGCGTCGTCACGCCGGCCCCGGCGCTGGCCACCGGCAAGGGCTATCTGTTCGCGCTGGCCGATGGCGTCAGCCAGTGCGCCGATGGCGGCCTCGCCGCGCGTGCGACGCTCCAGACGCTGGCCTTCGACTACTACGCGACGCCGGAAACCTGGGCCGTCGCACAGTCGCTGGACCGAGTGCTGGTGGCGCACAACCGCTGGCTGCAGGCCAACGGTGGCAACCAGCCGCTGCTGACCACACTCACAGCGCTGGTACTGCGCGGCCGACGCTTCACCCTGGCGCATGTCGGCGACTGCCGCGCCTATCGCTGGAACGGCGCCGAACTGGAGCGACTCAGCGAAGACCACGTCTGGGAACAGTCGGGCATGCAGCATGTCCTCAAGCGTGCCCTGGGGCTGGATCAACACCTGGTGATGGACTACCTCGACGGCGAGCTGCAGGAAGGCGAAAGCTACCTGCTGCTGAGCGACGGGGTCTGGTCGTGCGTCCCCGAGCGCGACATCGCGCATATCCTGCACGATCAACCCGACCTCGGTGCCGCCGCCCGGGCGCTGGTCAATCTGGCGCACCAGAGCGGCAGCCAGGACAACGCCAGCGCCCTGCTGCTACGAGTGGATGCGCTGCCCGAGGCGGTGCTGGCGGACGCCCTCGCCCAGCTCGATCATTGGCCGTTGCCGCCGAAGCTGCGCGCCGGGCAGACCTTCGAGGGCTGGCGGGTAACCGCGCTGCTGCATGAGTCGCGGCAGTCGCTGATCTACCGCGTACTGGATGGTCAGGGCCAACCGTGGCTGTTGAAGACGCTGCCGCCCAGCCGGCAGGACGAGTTGGACGCCGGCCCCGCCCTGCTGCAGGAAGAGTGGTTCATGCGCCGCGTCGCCGGGCGGTACTTCGCCGAGCTGCATCCCCTGCCACAGCGCCAGCATCTCTATTACGTGCAGCGCGAGTACCCCGGCTGCACCCTGGCGCGACGCTTCGCAGAAGACGGTCCGCTGCCACTTGCCGATCTATTGCAGATCGCCCCCCGGCTGATCCGCGCGGTCGGGATGCTGCATCGGCGCAACATCCTGCACCGCGACATCAAGCCGGAAAACCTGCTGCTGGGCGAAGACGGGGAACTGCGTCTGCTGGATTTCGGCCTGGCGTTCTGTCCCGGATTATCCCGCGACCTGCCCAACCACCTGCCGGGCACGCCCAGCTTCATAGCCCCGGAGGCTTTCGCCGGTGCCGAGCCAAGCCCCGCGCAAGACCTCTATGCGACTGGCGTGACGCTCTATTACCTGCTGACCGGGCACTACCCCTACGGCGAGATCGAGGCGTTTCAGCGTCCACGATTCGGCCAGCCGACGGCAGCCAGCCGCTATCGCCCCGACCTGCCGAGCTGGCTGGAGGAAAGCCTGAGCCGCGCGGTGGCGGTCGATCCACGCCAGCGCTTCGAAACCGCCGAGCAGTGGTTGCTGGAACTGGAACAGGGCGAACAGCGCAGCGCCAGTCTGCAACCCCGCCCGCTGCTCGAACGCGAGCCGCTGAAGGTCTGGCGCGGCATGGCGCTGCTGTCGCTGCTGCTCAACCTGTTGCTGGTCGTACTGCTGATGAAGAGCGCCTGATTTAGCGCCGGGTGATCAGGCCCTGCCGCGCGACGCGGGTCAGCTCACGCACGCATTCTTCCAGGCGCTCTGCTGTCGGCGCCTGGATCACGGCCAGGTCGAAGCTGTCGGTGGCAAAACGCGCCAGCGACTCGTCGGCCGAGGCGAACTGGATAAGCAGGGCGCGGGATTTGCGATGGCGTCGCGGCCAGCCTTCCAGGTAGCGCAACAAGGAGGGCTGGTGAGAACCGCCCAGGAGGATCTCGGGATTGCTGGGAGTGAGGCCGCTGGTGATAGGGGCCAGGCGCAGCTGAGCGTGCTTTGCATTCATTGATTCGACTTCCGCCTCGAGGATTCCGCTGGGCAGCGGTGGGAGGCGACACCGGAACCAGCGCTTTAGCGGTATTTCGAAGCCATCGGCTCCAGGCGCCCCGCAAGTAGCTGACTAAATCGGCGCATGGGCAAGACTTTAGAAAAGCCGGCCACCCCCTGTCAACGCTCCGTCCCCGGAACGAGCCAGGGCTACCCGCACCATGACAGCGCAAGCTGCCGCATATCGGTGCAGCATTCACCCGCTCAGGGCAGCCATAAGTTCGCGCAAAGCGTTGAAAGGCGGCGTATTTCAGAATTGGCACAGGCTCTGCAAAGCAAACGTCGAAGATGACATACGACCTGACCCTCAACGTGGAGCGGCAGGTTTCCCGACTGAGCGGGACACGGACAAAGGCGTCCTCACCGGAGAACCGGTGGGACGCCTTTTTTGTTGCTGAAAAGAATTCGAGCAGGCCAGACGGCGAACCGGATGGCACGGAGAACGGGCATGAAGAAACTCAAACTGGTGATGATCGGCAACGGCATGGCCGGCGTGCGAACCCTCGAAGAGCTGCTCAAGCTGACCAACGAGCTCTACGACATCACGGTGTTCGGCGCCGAGCCGCATCCCAACTACAACCGCATCCTGCTCTCCCCCGTGCTGGCCGGCGAGCAGCAGTTCGAAGAGATCGTGCTCAACGACCTGGACTGGTATGCCGAGAACGGCATTCGCCTGATGCTCAAGCGCAAGGTGGTGAAGATCGATCGCGCCCGTCGCCGGGTCATCGCCGACGACGGCAGCGAGGCCGAATATGACCGCCTCCTTATCGCCACCGGCTCCAATCCGTTCATCCTGCCCATTCCCGGTAACGACCTTCAGGGAGTGATCGGTTACCGCGACATCGCCGATACCCAGGTGATGATGGAAACCGCCAAGACCCACAAGCACGCGGTGGTCATCGGCGGCGGCCTGCTCGGCCTGGAGGCGGCCAATGGCCTCAAGCTGCGCGGGATGGATGTGACCGTGGTGCACATCGGTGACTGGCTGATGGAGCGCCAGCTGGACAAGACCGCTGGCACCCTGCTGCAGAGCGCCCTGGAGAGCCGCGGCCTGAAGTTCCTGCTGCCAAAGCAGACAGCCGAGCTGATCGGCAACGACGAAGGCCGCGTCAAGGCCGTACGCTTCGCCGATGGCGAGGTGATTCCCGCTGACCTGGTGGTGATGGCCGCCGGCATCCGCCCCAACAGCGAGCTTGCCGAGCAGGCCGGCCTGCCGTGCAACCGCGGCATACTGGTCAACGACACCCTGCAGACCTACGATCCGCGCATCTACGCCGTCGGCGAATGTGCCAATCACCGCGGCACCGCCTATGGCCTGGTCGCCCCGCTGTTCGAAC
Organism: Stutzerimonas sp. LR2; assembly: GCF_055755175.1. NCBI lineage: Bacteria > Pseudomonadati > Pseudomonadota > Gammaproteobacteria > Pseudomonadales > Pseudomonadaceae > Stutzerimonas > Stutzerimonas sp. LR2. The sequence continues at coordinate 650,543 of NZ_JBVTRR010000002.1, read as the reverse complement.
AGGCCAAGGTCTGCGCCAACCACCTGGCCATGCTCGGCTTTTCCCGCTATCTCGGCTCGGTGACTTCGACCAAGCTCAAGGTTACCGGCATCGACCTGTTCTCGGCCGGCGATTTCATCGGCGGCGAAGGCACAGAGACCATCACCCTCTCCGACCCCATCGGCGGCGTATACAAGAAACTGGTGATCAAGGATGACGTGCTGGTCGGTGCCTGCCTCTACGGCGACACCGCCGACGGCGGCTGGTACTTCCGCCAGGTGCGCGAGGGCCAGAACGTCGCGCAGATCCGCGACCATCTGATGTTTGGCGAGGGCGCCATCGGCGATGCCGGCCATCAGGGCCAGAGCAAGGCCATGTCCATGCCGGACGACATGGAAGTCTGCGGCTGCAACGGGGTGTGCAAGGGCACCATCGTCAAGGCGATCCAGGAGCACGGGCTGTTCTCGGTGGACGAGGTGAAAAAGCACACCAAGGCCGCCAGTTCCTGTGGTTCCTGCACCGGGCTGGTCGAACAGATTCTGATCAACACCGTGGGCGGCGCGGCCGACGTCAAGCCGAAGAGCGAGAAGGCCATCTGCGGCTGCAGCGACCTCAACCATGGCCAGGTGCGCAAGGCCATTCGCGAGCACCACCTGATCAGCATCCCGGCGGCCATGGCCTTCATGGAATGGCGCACGCCGAACGGCTGCGCCACCTGCCGTCCGGCGCTGAACTACTACCTGATCTCCACCTGGCCGGGCGAGGCCAAGGACGATCCGCAGTCACGTTTCATCAACGAGCGCGCCCACGCCAACATCCAGAAGGATGGCACCTACTCCGTGGTGCCGCGGATGTGGGGTGGCGTCACCAATGCCGCCGAGCTGCGACGCATCGCCGATGTGGCGGACAAGTACCAGGTGCCGATGGTCAAGGTCACCGGCGGCCAGCGCATCGACCTGCTGGGTATCCGCAAGGAAGACCTGCCGGGCGTCTGGAAAGACCTGGACATGCCTTCCGGCCACGCCTACGGCAAATCCATCCGCACCGTGAAGACCTGCGTCGGCAGCGAGTTCTGCCGCTTCGGCACGCAGAACTCGACGCAGATGGGCATCGACCTGGAACACGCGCTGTTCAACATGTGGTCGCCGCACAAGGTCAAGCTGGCCGTCTCCGGCTGCCCGCGCAATTGCGCCGAATCCGGCATCAAGGACGTGGGCATCATCGGTGTGGACTCCGGCTGGGAGCTGTACATCGGCGGCAACGGCGGCATCAAGACCGAGGCCGGCGAGTTCTTCGTCAAGGTGAAGAGCGCCGAGGAGGTCATGGAATACAGCCTGGCGTTCCTCCAGCTCTACCGCGAGGAAGCCTTCTACCTCGAACGCACCGTGCACTACCTGCAGCGCGTCGGCATGGATCACATCAAACAGGCCGTGCTGAACGATGCCGAGCGGCGCAAGGCGCTGCACCAGCGGCTGCTGTTCTCGCTTTCCTTCGAGCAGGACCCGTGGCAGGAGCAGCTTTCCAAGCCGCAGCTGAAGAAGGAATTCGACCGCATCGCCGTCAAGCAGCTGGAAAACGCCTGAGCACCGACCTGGAGGGACACCGCATGAACTGGCTCGATATCTGCGCACTGGATGAGATCAACCCGCTCGGCTCGCGCATCGTCGCCGGCCCCAAGGGTGACATTGCGATATTCCGCACCGCGGACGATCAGGTCTTCGCCCTCGACGATCGCTGCCCGCACAAGGGCGGGCCGCTGTCGCAGGGGATCGTCTACGGCAAGCAGGTCGCCTGCCCGCTGCACAACTGGCAGATCGATCTGGCCAGCGGCGAGGCCCTGGCCCCGGACGTCGGCTGCGCCCATCGTCACGCGGCGCGCGTCGAGAACGGGCGTGTACAGCTTTCGCTGAACCCACGCAAGGAATGCGCGGCCTGAACACGCGCAATTGACCAGCACCTTTTTCCAGGAGACGACGCCATGCGTATGACAACCGCCTCGACCTGCTGCTACTGCGGAGTCGGCTGTGGCGTGCTGATCGAGCACGACGGCGAGCGCATCCTCGATGTGGCCGGCGACCCCAGCCATCCGGCCAACCTCGGCAAGCTGTGCAGCAAGGGCTCGACCCTGCACCTGACCGGCGACCTGGGGGCCCGCGCGCTCTACCCTGAGCTGCGTCTGGGCAAGGGCCTGGCCCGCGGTCGCACCGACTGGGACAGCGCGCTGGAGCATGCGGCCAGCGTATTCGCCGAGACCATCCGCGAACACGGGCCGGACAGCGTCGCCTTCTATGTCTCCGGCCAGCTGCTGACCGAGGACTACTACGCCTTCAACAAACTGGCCCGCGCCCTGGTCGGTACCAACAACCTGGATTCCAACTCGCGGCTGTGCATGTCCTCGGCGGTGGTCGGCTACAAGCGCAGCCTGGGCGCCGACGCCCCGCCCTGCTCCTACGAAGATATCGAGCAGGCCGACTGCCTGCTGATCGCCGGCAGCAACATGGCCTACGCGCATCCGGTGCTGTTCCGCCGGCTGGAGGAAGCCAAGGCGAAGCGGCCGGAGATGACCATCATCGTCGTCGACCCGCGGCGCACCGACACCAGCGAACTGGCCGATCTGCACCTGCCGATCCTGCCCGGCACCGATGTCGCGCTGTTCCACGGCCTGCTGCATATCCTCATGTGGGAAGGCTGGATCGACCGCCGCTTCATCGATGCGCATACCGAGGGCTTCGATGCGCTGAAAAGCCTGGTGCGCGACTACACCCCGGCGATGGTCGCCGACCTCTGCGGCATCTCGGTAGATGATCTGCAAACCTGCGCACGGCTGATCGGAAGCGCGCCAGCCTTTCTCTCCCTGTGGTGCATGGGTCTGAATCAGTCTACCGCCGGCAGCGCGAAGAACAGCGCGCTGATCAACCTGCACCTGGCCACCGGACAGATCGGCAAGCCGGGCGCCGGGCCCTTCTCGCTCACCGGTCAACCGAATGCCATGGGCGGCCGCGAAACCGGCAGCCTGTCCAACCTCTTGCCCGGCCACCGCGACGCGGCCAATGCCGAACACCGTGCAGAAGTGGCGGCCTACTGGGGTGTCGAGCCGCTGCCCGAACAGCCTGGATTGCCCGCCATTGGGCTGTTCGAGGCGGTGCGTGCAGGCAAGATCAAGGCGCTGTGGATCGCCTGTACCAACCCGGCGCAGTCGCTGCCGGACCAGCAGAAAGTGCATGAGGCCCTGGCCACCTGCCCCTTCGTCGTGGTGCAGGAAGCCTTCTTCACCACCGAAACCTGCCGCCACGCCGACCTTCTGCTGCCGGCCGCGAGCTGGGGCGAGAAAGAAGGCACGGTGACCAACTCCGAGCGCCGCATCAGCCATGTACGTCGCGCCGTGCCGGCGCCCGGCGAAGCCCGCGCGGACTGGGCGATCACTTGCGATTTTGCCCGACGGCTGGAACGTCACCTGCGTCCCGGCGCGCCGAGCCTGTTCGCGTTCGAGAGTGCCGAAGCGCTGTTCGAGGAGTACAAGCCGCTCACCGCCGCCCGCGATCTGGACTACAGCGGCCTGAGCTACGCACTGATCGACACCCTCGGTCCGCAGCAATGGCCGTTTCCGCCAGGCAGCGAACTGGGCACCGCGCGGCTGTATGGCGACGGTGTGTTCCCCACTGCCAATGGCCGCGCGCGCTTCGTTGCCGAGCACTACCAGGCGCCGAAGGAAAAGCGCGAGGCACGCTATCCGCTGACGCTCAACACCGGTCGGCTGCGCGACCAGTGGCACGGCATGAGCCGCACCGGCACCGCGGCGCGGCTGTTCGGCCATGTCGAAGAGGCGCTGCTTGGCATGAACGCCGAGGACATGCGTCGCCGGCGTCTGCTGGACGGCCAGCTGGTAGAGGTGAAGAGCCGGCGCGGCAGCCTGATCCTGCCGGTGCAGAAGGACGACAGCTTGCGCGCCGGCCAGGCGTTCCTGCCGATGCACTGGGGCGATCGCTTCCTCAAGGGGCTGGGCAGCAACGTCCTGACCCTGGCCAGCGTCGACTCCCTGTCGAAGCAACCGGAACTCAAGCATGCCGGCATCGAAGTGGAACGAGTCGAACTGCCGTGGCAGTTCTTTGCGCTGGTCGAGGGCGACGTGCAGCGACGTTTCGAGGCGCTGCGGCCATTGTTCGAAACGTTCGACTACGCCAGCTTCAGCCTCGGCGGGCGCGAGCGTTCGGCACTGCTGATCCGCGCCGCCCGGAAAGCGGCGCCAACGGCAGTCGAGCTGGTTGCCGTCGACCACCTGCTCGGCCTCGATGAAGGTCCGGTGCTGGCCTATGACGATCCCCGCCGTGCTGTCGGCAAGCGCGTACGCATCGAGGACGGCCGTATCGTCGCCCTGCGCCTGGCCGGCGAAACCGCCGCCCGGCAGTGGCTGCGCGGGCTCTGGGAAAGCGGCAGTGCGGACGCCGAACTGCGCCGCTGGCTGCTGGCGCCGCTCAGTGCGCCACCGGGCAATGCCAAGGTCGGAACCGACCGCACGCTGTGCAACTGCCTGAACGTCAGCCAGAGCGCGATCTGCGCTGGCATCGAGCGCGGTCTCGATCTGGCCGGCCTCAAGCAGGAACTCGGCTGTGGCACCAGCTGCGGCTCCTGCGTGCCCGAACTCAAGCGCCTGCTGGCCCACCAGCCGGAACGCGCACTTCTCTGATACCAACCAAGACGAGGATTACCCCATGAGCGCAAAAGTCTGGCTGGTAGGCGCCGGCCCTGGCGACCCGGAGCTGCTGACCCTCAAGGCCGTGCGCGCGCTGGGCGAGGCACAGGTGGTGATGATCGATGACCTGGTCAACCCCGCCGTGCTCGAACACTGCCCGAACGCTCGCATCATCCCGGTGGGCAAGCGCGGCGGCTGCCGCTCGACGCCGCAGGCCTTCATCCACCGCCTGATGCTGCGCTACGCCCGTCAGGGCAAGTGTGTGGTGCGCCTCAAGGGTGGCGATCCGTGCATCTTCGGCCGTGGCGGCGAGGAGGCCGAATGGCTGGCGGCGCGCGGCATTGAGGTCGAGCTGGTCAACGGCATCACCGCCGGCCTGGCCGGCGCCACGCAATGCGGCATCTCGCTGACCCAGCGCGGCGTAGCGCGTGGCGTAACATTGGTCACCGCGCACACCCAGGATGACAGCAGCCTCGAATGGCAGGCGCTGGCCAAAAGCGGCACCACGCTGGTGGTGTACATGGGTGTAAGCAAGCTGGAGCAGGTGCAGGCCGGGCTGCTGGAAGGCGGGATGAACGCCAGCACGCCGGTGGCCATGATCGAGAACGCCTCGCTGCCCCAGCAGCGCGAGTGCCGCTCCAGTCTCGCCGGCATGTGTCGCGACGCCCACGCCTTCGAGCTGAAGAGCCCGGCCATCCTGGTGATCGGTGACGTGGCCGCGCAGGCCGTTGCGCAAATGCTGAGCCAGACGGCCTGGGCCTGATCCTCCGGGCCCCGGAGCGTTGGCCCCCTTCCCTTTACTTCCACTCAAAAAAAACCGCGGCCCAAGGGCCGCGGTTCTTCGCTACATCCCGGCTCACCCCTGCTGACGCAGCTTCTCCGGTTTGATCAGGAAGCGCGCCAGGGCAGGCAGCAGCCAGATCGCCCCGACCATGTTCCAGAGGAACATGAAGGTCAGCATCAGACCCATGTCGGCCTGGAACTTGATCGCCGAGAACACCCAGGTCACCACACCGATCGCCAGGCAGACGCCGGTGAAGATCACCGCCTTGCCGGTGGACTTCAACGTCTGATAGTACGCCTCCTGCAGGGTCAGACCCTGACGCAGGAAGGACTCCAGGCGGCTGTAGATGTAGATGCCGTAGTCCACACCGATACCCACGCCCAGCGCGATCACCGGCAGCGTGGCGACCTTCACGCCGATGCCCATGAACGCCATCAGCGCGTTGCCGAGGATCGAGGTCAGCACCAGCGGCAGGATCACGCAGAGCGTCGCGGCCAGCGAGCGGAAGGTCAGCAGGCACATGATGCTCACGGCCAGGTAGACGGCGATCAGCATGGTGGTTTCCGATGCCGCGATCACCTCGTTGGTCGCCGCCTCGATCCCGGCGTTGCCGGCTGCCAGTACGAACTCCAGGCCCTCGCGGTTGTTCTCCTCGGCGAAATCCTTGGCCGCGGCGACCACGTGCTCCAGCGTCTCGGCCTTGTGGTCGTTGAGGAATACCAGTACCGGCGCCAGCGAGCAGTCGCTGTTGTACATGCCTTCGGCGCGGGCGATGGAGTTGTTCAGCACGTGCTGGTTACGCGACAGCGTTTCCCATTTCAGGCTGCCCTCGTTCATGCCCTTGATGCCCTGGCGCGCCACCGACACCATCGACACTGCCGACTGCACGCCCTCGGTGTTCTGCATCTTCCACATCAGCTCGTCCATGGCGGCGAGCGTGTCGTAGTGCGAACAGCCTTCCGGTGCGGTCTTGACCATCACAACCAGCACGTCGGAACTGGTCGAGTAGTTGCGGATGACGAAATCGTTGTCCAGGTTGTAGCGCGAATCCGGGTGCAGCTCCGGCGCGCCCTGGTCGAGATCGCCGATCTTAAGGTTCTGGCCGTACCAGAGCCCGCCAGCCAGCGCCACCACGGCGATGGTGATGGAAATCGGTGCCACGGTCGGGCTGGCGAAGTTCGACAGCGCACGCCAGAACGGATGGTCGCGCGAGGCCTCTTCACGGGCCTGCTTGATCGCCTTCTGGCTGATGCCCATGTAGGAAATCGCCACCGGCAGCAGGATCAAGTTGGTCAGGATGATCACCGCCACGCCCAGCGACGCACCGATGGCCAGCTCGCGGATCACGCCGATGTCGATCAGCAGCAAGGTAACGAAGCCCACCGCATCCGACAGCAACGCCACCATGCCTGGGATGAACAGCTGGCGGAACGCCATGCGCGCTGCCGTCACCGGGTCTTCGGTGAAACCGGAGGCCATGGCGATGCCGTTGATCTTCTGCACGCCGTGGGAAATGCCGATGGCGAACACCAGGAACGGCACCAGCATCGAATACGGGTCAAGCCCGAAGCCGAGGGTGTGCAGCAGGCCGAGCTGCCAGACCACCGCGATCAGCGTGGTGATCAACACCGCGATGGTGCTCTTCAGGCAACGGGTGAACCACAGCAGCAGGACGAAGGTGATACCGATGGCGACGATGAAGAACAGCGCCACGCCCACCAGCCCGTCGATCAGGTCACCGACCTTCTTGGCGAAGCCGATGATGTGCACCTTCACGTTCGGGTTCTGCGCCTGGTACTTCTCGCGGATTTTCTCTTCCAGCTCGTGGGAGAACTTCTGGTAATCCAGCTTGATCTGCCGCCCCTGGTCTTCCGGATCCGGATAGGACTCGAGCAGCGGCACGTCGATGATGCTGGACTTGAAGTTGTTCGCCACCAGGCGGCCGATCTGCCCGGACTTGAGGATGTTGTCGCGCAGGTCCTCGAGGCTCTCGGGCGAGCCGTCGTAGGTCTGCGGGATCACCTCGCCACCGGCGAAGCCTTCCTCGGTGACCTCGGTCCAGCGCACGCTGGGGCTCCACAGCGACTTCATGTTGGAACGGTCGACGCCGTGGATGTAGAACACCTCGTCGTGGATCTGCCGCAACGTCTCCATGTATTCCTTGGAGAAAATGTCGCCCTCCACCGCTTCCACGGAAATCCGCACGGTGTTGCCGAGGTTGGCCAGGTCGTTCTGGTGCTCGAGCATCTTCTGGATATACGGATGCCCCAGCGGAATCATCTTTTCGAAGCTGGTCTGCGGCCGAACCTGGGCCGCCTGGTAGAACAGGAACGCGCTGATCAGCAGGCAGAGGACGACCACTGCCGGCCGGTTGTTGAAGATCAGGCGCTCGAGGAACGACGCCGGCTTCTGTTGGTGCTTGGTCATGCAGACTCTCCCGGCTTTATTGTTTTGGGGCCAGATCCGCGCCCGATGGCGAGGCGATGCGAACACCGCCCTGCCCTACCAGGATCAGGTTGCCTTGGGAATCGGAGGTGACGCCCGACAGCGAACGGCGATCGGGACGGTTGACGAGCTTGAAGCTGCGACCCTGGTCATCGCTGGTGAGCACAGCTCCGCCATGGCCGACCACCGCGATACGGCCATCGCGCAACAGGCTGCCATCGGCGAGCCCGGACTCCAGCGCATGGCCGTTGCCGTTGCGCAGTTCAATGCCCTCCCAGCTGTCGCCGAAATCGGCGGAGCGGAACAGGTGGCCACGCAGGCCGAAGGCGATCACAACACCGGGCTCCGAGCCGCCGACCACGCCGAAGAACGAGCCCTGATAAGGCGACTCGACCTTCTCCCAGGTTTCGCCCATGTCGGCGGAGCGGAACATGCCGCCCATTTCGCCAACCACGAACAGGCCGGAGCCTTCGATATGGGCAATGGCATTCAGGTGGAAGCCGTCTTCGTTCTCGAGCCGGTCGCTGATGTCGTCCCAGCTCTGGCCGCCGTCGATGGTTTCGATCAGCGCACCATAGGCACCGACCGCAATGCCGTGCTGGGTGTCTTCGAACCACACGTCGAGCAGGGGTGCTTCACGCTCGCGATCTTCGTACTGCACTTGCCAGCTTTGTCCGCCGTCGCTGGTCGACAGGACCAGGGCATCATGGCCGACCGCCCAGCCATGCTTGTCGTCGACGAAATCGATGGCCGTCAGCAGCTGACGGGTCGGCACCTTGGCCTGGGTCCAGCTGTTGCCGCCATCGTCGGAATAGAGGATATGGCCACGATCACCGGCCACGACCAGGCGATCACCGGCTTCAGTGACATCGAGCAGAAGGTTGGATGCGGCTTTCGCCGACTCGATGGAATAGCGGGTCTGGCCATCGGTAGCAGCCTGGACCGGCGCCGTTGCCGACAGCAACAGGAGCGAAACGGCGCCGCATAGCGAGAGCATGCCGGCAACCGATGAGTGAAAACGCGACGCCCTCGCCTGGCATGGAACCACGGCGCGGCCGAATAGTGTGCGCCGCTGAACGGGCTCACTCATACATACCCCCTTTATTCTTATTAGGTAAGGCCTGCACTACAGGCGCAGCCATCCTAGCCAGCTTCCGCAGACAGGCACAATTGGCCGGACGTTATGAATTGTTAACTCTCGCGCAATGATTGACGCGTGATCACTCAGGCTGATTGGGCCAGTGGCCAGTATGGCGACTGACTGGGTCGCCGTCGAAGTGACGATCGGACGCGGCGCGCCAGGGGATGGTCACGACAACGGGGATGCGATACGTCGATTGCGCTGCCGAGTCTTGAGCGGGCCATGGGGAGCGGGTGGGGCTGAAGCGCCACCCTACCGGGCAAAGACGGCCGATCGCGGGCACGATCGGCCTTCGGACTCAGGCGAGGCTCTTGCTCACCACTTCATAGACATCGCTGGACAGTTCGCCGGAGGCCAGGATGCGCTCCAGCTCACCCTTCATCAGCGCCTGACGGGCGCCGTCGTACTTGCGCCAGCGGGTCAGCGGCGCCAGCAGACGCGAAGCGATCTGCGGGTTCAGGGCGTTGAGGGTGATCACCTGATCGGCCAGGAAGCGGTAACCGGCGCCATCGGCGCGGTGGAAGTTGACCAGGTTCTGATTGGCAAAGGCACCGATCAGCGCACGCACCTTGTTCGGGTTCTTCAGGGTGAACGCCGGATGCTGCATCAGCTGCTGCACGCGCTCCAGCCCGCCGGGCAGCGGGCTGCCGGCTTGCACGCTGAACCACTGGTCCATCACCAGCGGGTTGTCCTTGAAGTGCTCGGCGAAGGCCTGCAACGCCTTGTCGCGCTCGGCCTCGAATGGCGAGTTGACCAGCACCGCCAGGGCCGTCAGACGCTCGGTCATGTTGTCGGCATGCTCGAACTGCTCCAGGCAGGCTTCGAGCACCTCGGTCTTCTCGCTCAGCATCAGGTAGGACAGCGCGATGTTCTGCAGGGCGCGGCGCGCGAAGTGCTCCGCGGAGGCGACATAGGCCGTGTTGCGGGAGGTCTCGCGATTGGCCTGATAGCGGTGCCACAGCGGCTCGAACAACGCATCGGCGATACGCTTGCGGGCAAACTCTCGGGCGGCATGAATGGCATCCACGTCGGCCACTTCGCTGATCTCGGTGAGGTAGGCTTCGCCTGGCAGCGAGAGCATCTCGGCAACCATCGCTGCATCCAGCGTCTCGTTCTGCAGCAGACTGCGCATTGCCTCGATCAGACGCTCGTCCAGCGCCAGTGCTTCACCGCGCTGTTGCTGGCCGATCAGCTCCTGCAACACCTGCACCGACAGCTGCTGACCCGCTTCCCAGCGATTGAAGCCGTCGGAATCGTGCTGCATGAAGAACATCAGCTGATCGCGGCTGTACGGATAGTCCAGCTTCACCGGTGCGGAGAAGCCGCGCAGCAGAGACGGCTGCGGACGCTCGGGTACGTCGACGAAGGTGAAGCTCTGCTCGGCCTCGGTGACCGCCAGTACCCGGCTGGTGCCCTGGGCCTGCGCCTCACCTTGCAGGCGCAGCGGCAAATCGCTGCCATCGGCAGCCAGCAGGCCCAGCTCCACGGGAATCACGAATGGCTCCTTGGTCGGCTGGCCGGGCGTCGGCGGGCAGCTCTGGCGGAATGTCAGGCGATAGGTCTGCGCCGCCTCGTCGTACTGCTCGCTTACCGACAGGCGCGGGGTGCCGGCCTGGCTGTACCAGCGCTTGAACTGCGACAGATCGGCGCCGTTGGCATCTTCCATCGCCTTGACGAAATCATCGACGGTCACGGCCTGGCCATCGTGTCGCTCGAAGTACAGGTCGCTGCCCTTGCGGAAGCCTTCCTTGCCGAGCAGCGTCTGGATCATGCGCACCACTTCGGCACCCTTTTCGTAGACAGTCAGGGTGTAGAAGTTGGAGATCTCGATGAATGACTCCGGGCGCACCGAGTGAGCCATGGGGCCGGCATCCTCGGCGAACTGGTGGGTGCGCAGGTAGGCGACGTCCTCGATGCGCTTGACCGTCGGCGAATTCATGTCGGCGCTGAACTGCGCATCGCGGAAAACGGTGAAGCCTTCCTTGAGCGACAGCTGGAACCAGTCGCGGCAGGTCACGCGGTTGCCGGACCAGTTATGGAAATACTCGTGGGCCACGATCGCCTCGACCCGTTGGTGCGCGGCATCGGTGGCGGTTTCGGCGCGGGCCAGCACGGCGCTGGAGTTGAAGATGTTGAGGCCCTTGTTCTCCATGGCGCCCATATTGAAGTCGTTCACGGCGACGATCATGAAGATGTCCAGGTCGTACTCGCGACCGTAGGCCTCTTCGTCCCACTTCATCGACTTCTTCAGGCTGTCCATGGCGTGCTGGCATTTGTCGATGTTTTCCGGCTCGACATAGATGCGCAGCGCCACCTCGCGTCCGCTCATGGTGGTGAAGCTGTCCTCGACACACCAGAGGTCACCGGCCACCAGAGCGAACAGATAGGCCGGCTTCTTGAACGGGTCTTCCCAGGTCGTCCAGTGACGGCCGTTGTCCTCGCTGCCACTGGCGATCGGGTTGCCGTTGGAAAGCAGCACCGGATAGGCCTTCTGCTCGGCGCTGACGGTGGTGGTGAACTTGCTCATCACATCCGGGCGGTCGAGGTAGTAGGTGATCTTGCGAAAGCCCTCGGCCTCGCACTGGGTGCAGAACATGCTGCCGGACTTGTACAGCCCCTCGAGCGCGGTGTTGCTTTCCGGATGGATGACCACCGAACTGTCGATGACGAAGCTGTCGCTGTCCGGCTGCAGGGTCAGGCAGTCTTCGCTGAGCTGATAGTCGCCCAGACTCAGGGCGCGGTCATTCAGCGCAATGGACAGCAGCTCGAGCTGCTGGCCATGCAGCTCCAGCGGCGGCAGCTTGCCTGCCGGGCGCTCGGGGTTGCGGCGCATCACCAACTGGGCGTGCACCAGCGTGCGATCCTCGTACAGCTCGAAGGTCAGGTGGGTTTCATCAATCAGGTACTCGGGGGCCTGGTAATCCTTCAGATGAATGACTTTCGGTTGTTCGGTGCGCATGGAAACCTCGTCGACTGAGCTTCAAGCGGCAAGCTTCAAGCGGGATATGGCGATGGACTGCCAGCTCGGGGGCCGGCGTGCGAATGAGTTCGAGCTTAGCGTCTGTCGCGGCGGACTTGTAGGGTGGAGAACAGCGAAGCCTGCTCCACCCCTTGCTCCAGGCCGCTCGTCATTGAGCCTGGCGCCCCATGACCGCGGGCAAGCGAAACGTCATCCACCCTACGCGGCGGCGCTGGCGGCCACCTGATAGGCGGTGAACTTGCGGATATTGATCACGCCGGTATCCAAGATCAGGTATTGACCCTTGATGCCCAGGAGCGTGCCCTCGACCACCGGGGTCTTGTCCAGATCCAGGCTCACGACCTTCGTCGGATAGGCCTCCACCGGATAGCGGATCTCCACCACCTCGGCGTCGGCCACCGGCTGGATCGCCTGCAGACCATAGCGCTGCTGCAGATCCCGCACCCCGTCGGCGCAGGCATCGAAGATCCGCTCGCGCATCTCGACCAGGTCAATGGGCTCGGCGTCACCCTTGAGCAATGCTCGCCAGTTGGTGCGATCGGCAACCTGGCTGCGCAGCAGGTCTTCGACCATGCCCGACTGCTGGCGGGTAGCGACACGCATGATCGGCAGCGCCTGGCTCGCGCCCTGGTCGAGCCAACGCGTCGGCAGCTGAGTGGCGCGAGTGATGCCCACCTTGATGCCAGACGAGTTGGCCAGATAGACCACATGATCGGTCATGCAGAAATCCAGGCCCCACTGCGGATCGCGACAGGTGCCGAAATCGTGGTGGCACTTCTCCGGGCTCATGATGCAGACATCGCACTGCGGCAGTTTCTTGAAGCAGGGATAGCAGTAACCCTGGCTGAAGCTCTTGTTGGTCTTGCGCCCGCAATGGGTGCAGTGGATGGCGCCCAGGTATTCCAGCCGCAGCGTCCTGCCGATCAGCGGATTGACCGGCACCAGCCCTTCACCGAGGCGAAAGGCGTACTGCACCGGCACGCCCGACTCGAGCTGAACCGACATCTTCTCCAGCGCGCCGCGTCCGAGCTCCAGCATCAGTGGCGGGTTCCGGAAGCCGGTGCGAACAGGCTGGTGTCGATGGCGGCCTCGGCCTTCTTGCTCTTGGAGCCGCATTCCTGGCCACCCATGTAGCCGGTGCGCTCTTCTTCGGGAAGATTCTTCATCTCCCAGGCGATCACCGCCTGCATGCAGGTTTCCTTCTGCTCGGGGGTCAGCTTGCGGCCGTCAGCCCATTTGCCCAGTTCGAGGGCCTGCTTGAGGCTCGCGTAGATTTCGGGGGTGATGCTTTCGGCGGTTTGGATAAAGGTCGACATGGCCAGCTCCGAGGGAAACGAGCGGCCATTCTACCGGGCTGTCGCGCTTTAGGGAAAAGCGCGACAGCCCGCTAACGACGCCGCGCCAGGGTGCCGCCGATCACGCCGGTCACGCAGCCTGCGACCAGCCCGCCGACATGCGCCGCGTTGGCGATGGCCAGCGCGCCGAAGCTGAGCACCTCGATGACGCCGGTCAGACAGATCACCAACCACACCAGCATCAGCACCACCACCCCAGGGGGCAGCCGGTAGGTTTCGTTGGGGGCGAGCTTCTGATACAGCCAGCAATGCCCCAGCAGGCCGTAGAGCACGCCGGACAAACCACCGAAGATGCCCGGCCCACCGAACAGATACTGCGCGAAATTGGAGATCAGCCCGAACAGCAGCGTCAGCGCCAGCAGCATTGGCGCACGCTGACGAGCCTCGATGCGCCGGCCCAACTCCCAGTACCACATGCTGTTCATGGCCAGGTGAAGGATGCCGAAGTGCACGAAAATCGGCATGATCAGCCGCCACCACTGACCGGCCGCGAGACTCTGCTCCAGCGTGGCAAAGTAGGCGTACTCGCCGTCGATGCGAAAGTCGACGAAGTTCAGCCAGCGGATCGTGGCAAAGTTCTCACCGAGCAGGGTGATCCCCGCCACCGCCAGGGTGATCAGCAGCACCGCCGCGGTGAGCGGGCTGGCACGCAGGGCAGCGACGAAGCCGCCGCGCCGCCGGGGCTGTTCGACCAGCACACTGTCGTCGCCCTGGGGGTAGCGCGCATACAGGTCGCGCACCTGCTCGACCACCTCGCTCGGCACCCGCAGCACCTGCTGGTCGCCCTCCTCCGAGACCCGGCAAGGCACCCGCAGGCGACGCAACAGGGCGATGAAGCCGCTGAGGTCTTCGGACAGCGGCAGGCGCAGGGCCTCGCTCACCGAACTCATCGGAACACCGCCTGCACGTCCACCCAGGCGAACTTGGTCGGGTCCAGGCGCGTTTCCTGGTCCAGCCGATAGGCCACCAGCTTGCCGTTCTTCACCGCGCTGTAATCCAGGCAGGCCAGGTTGTCGCGGATCGGCCCCGGGCGACCGCGGCGCCAGTAGTGGCCGACGAACAGGAGCGGCTCATCCGGCCCATAGAGAAACAGGCGGTTCTTCTGCTGCGGCGACAACGGCAGGCGCGCCGCGTGCTCCGGCAGCCCATCGGGCTGGAACACCACGTCACCGTAGGTCTGCGGGTTCTCTTCCCAGAACTTGGTGCGGAAGAAGGTCCGCACGAACCCTTCCTCGCTGGTCAGGGTCATCCCCTCCGGCAGCGGCATGTCGGTGCCGCGCAGCAGCCGATCCAGCGCCTGGCAGATGAAGGTGCCCGGCAGGCCGGCCTCGCGCAGGATCGCCGGGTTGATCCGGCCATCGTTCAGCAACGGACGCAGGCGCGCGATCACGCGGCTGTCCCAGCAGGCGTGTACCACGCGAAAACGCTCGGTTTCGAGAAACAGCGGCAAGTCGTAGAACCACTCGCGAAAGGCCTTCCACTCCTCGGGGTAGTGCTCGAACTGCTGGAAGGTTTCCTGCAGCAGCCGAGCGAAGCGTGGCGAGTGTTCGCGCACGAAATCGCGACCGCTGCCCGGCGGGGCCGGCATGTACCAGCCCAGCGCGTTGAACTCGTGGTTGCCCATGATGCAATGGGCCTGGCCGTGGTCGACCATCGCATGCACCAGGTGCAGTGCCTCGCGGATGTGCGGCCCACGGTCGATGATGTCGCCGAGGAAGATCACCTGCCGGCGCGGATGACGCCAGACACCGCCCTGGAGGCGATAGCCCAGCTGATCCAGCAGCCGCGCCAGCGCATGGCCACAGCCGTGGATATCGCCGATCAGGTCGTAGCCACGCTCGGGATCCAGCTGCATCAATCGCCTCCGCCGAGGCGACTGCCCCAGCCCAGCTTGGTCCGGCAGACTTCGTAGTAGTTGTGATCCAGCGGGTGGATCAGGTGCAGCTTCTGCGGCTTCTTGCGCACGGTCACGGTGTCGCCAGGCGCGCAGGTGAAGTGGTTCTGGCCATCGCAGGACACCTGCGGGTAGATCTGCATGTTCGGCGACACCACGATCTTCAGCTCGCTGTTGCCGTCCACCACGATGGGCCGGCTCGACAACGTGTGCGGGTACATCGGCACGATGACGATGGCATCCAGGCGCGGATGCATGATCGGCCCGCCGGCGGACAGCGAGTAGGCGGTGGAACCGGTGGGCGTCGCCACGATCAGGCCGTCGGCCTTCTGGCTGCAGACGAACTGACCGTCGATGTACAGCTCGAACTCGATCATGCGCGTCGACTTGCCCGGGTGCAGCACCACGTCGTTGAGGGCATCGCCCTCGCCGATCGGCTCGTCGAAGCGACGCGCCTGGGCCTCGAGCAGGAAGCGGTTCTCAAGGGTGTACTGGCCGTTGAGCACCTCGGCAACCTTCTCTTCCAACTCATCCGGGCGGATGTCGGTGAGAAAGCCAAGGCTGCCGCGGTTGATGCCCAGCACCGGCACGCGGTGCCGGGCCATTGCCCGGGCGGCGCCGAGCAGGCTGCCATCACCGCCGACCACGATCACCAAGTCGCAGGATTCGCCCAGTCGCTGCCGCGACGAAGTCTGCATGCCGTGCCCGGGGAGCACCTCGGCGATGTTCTCCTCGAGGATCACATGCAGATGGCGTTCGACGAGAAATCGCTTCAGCCGGCGGATGGTATCCAGCACCTGGGAGCTGCCCAGGCGGCCAATGATGCCGATATTGCGGAATTGCTCCATTGAAGTTCCCTGGTGTGGCTGGCAGAAGTTGCAGGCGTTCGCAGCGCTTGAACACCAACATGCACTTGCGAGGCCGCCGCAGCGGATCGACGCGGCCTGCACCGACTGTGCTTAGAGCCTCGGTCAGGCGCGGGTGTTCAGCGGCACCGGATTATCGGCGAAACGTCGAACCGGCGGCAAACCGACGGCTATGCTGCTGACATGAACCCTATCAGTCTTGCCGAGCTGTCCAGCGTCCTTCGCCATCCGCAGGTGCGTGATCTCGCCTGGACGCTGCTGTCGCCGCCCCTGCTGAGCGAAACACCTCCCCGCCAGCGTCACCCCCTGAGCGCAAGCCGCTGGCACAGCGAGCCGGGGCTGCTGGCCGACTGGCTGCTGTGCCAGGATGCCGAGCCTTCGGTCCTCGAGGCCTGGCTGTCGCAGCGCAGCAATCGGCGCCTGGGGTTGTACTACGAACGGCTCTGGCAGTACGCGCTGTGCCAGGCGCCCGACCTGCAGCTGATCGCGGCCAACCTGCCGATCCGGCAGAACGGCAGCACCCTCGGCGAGCTGGACCTGCTGTTCTGCGATGACCAGGGCGTGCACCATCTGGAGCTGGCGATAAAGCTCTATCTGGGCTTCGGGCCCGGAGACGGCAGCCAGCACGACCACTGGCTCGGCCCCGGCAACCACGATCGCCTGGACCTGAAGCTCGCCCACCTGCGCCAACACCAGCTGCCCTTGTGCAACCAGCCGGCCGCCCGCGCCGTGCTCGCCGAGCTTACCGGGCGGGAGGTGCAAAGCAGCTTCTGGCTCAGCGGCTACCTGTTTCAACCCTGGCCAGACGGCTGCGCCCCGCCCCATGGTGCCAACCCGCACCACCTGAGCGGCCGCTGGCTGCGCCAGGCCGACTGGCCGGTGTATCAGGCCGCGGCGGCCGGCACCATCTGGCAGCCACTTCCGCGTGCCGCCTGGCTGGCTGCTGCCCGCGTGCCGCAACCGGACCTGTGGACCTCGGACCGCCTTGCCGAGTGGCTGGCCGGAGATCCGGCACGCGCGCGGGCGCAACTGCTGGTGCGTCTCGAACCCCACGCATCCGGCGACTGGCTGGAGCAGGAGCGGCTGTTCCTGGTGGCGGACGACTGGCCGCACAACGGTGAGTCGGCACGCGCGTCATCGGCGTGACACAATTGCCGGCTAGGATTTCCGCTCGATTCACCCTTGCAGACCAGCACGAATTCGCATGCCCATCGACGCCCAACGCCCATCGTCCGGCGAGCCTCTGAGAGCCTGGAGCATCTTCCTGATATTCCTGCGCCTGGGGCTGACGTCCTTTGGCGGCCCGGTGGCGCATCTGGGCTATTTTCGTGACGAATTCGTCCAGCGCCGCCGCTGGTTGGACGAGCGCGGCTACGCCGATCTGGTTGCGCTCTGCCAGTTCCTTCCGGGCCCGGCCAGCAGCCAGGTCGGCCTGGCAATCGGGCTGCTGCGCGGCGGCTACCGAGGTTCGCTGGCGGCCTGGGCCGGCTTCACGCTGCCCTCGGCCGTCGCGCTGACGCTGTTCGCTCTGGGCATTGCCCGCTGGGGCGACGCCCTGCCCGGCGGGTTCATCCAGGGTCTGAAAATCGTGGCAGTGGCGGTCGTCGCCCAGGCGGTTTGGGGCATGGCGCGAACGCTGTGCAGCGATGGCCCGCGGCTGGCCATCATGCTCGCCGCGGCGAGCGCCGTCTTGCTGCTGCCTTTCGTCTGGAGCCAGGTGGCGATCATCGTCGTGGCGGGCTTGATCGGATTGCTGGCGTTCCGCCCGGCGTCAGGCGAGGTGCACCCCGACCTGCCCGTACGCATCAAGATGCGCACCGCGCTGTCTGCCTTGGCTGCGTTCTTTGCCCTGCTGATCCTGCTTCCCGTGCTGGCCGGCGTCAGCGGCAGCCAAGCGCTGGCGCAGGTCGATGCGTTCTATCGCACCGGTGCGCTGGTGTTCGGTGGCGGACACGTGGTGTTGCCGCTACTGCAGGCCGAGGTCGTGCCGTCCGGCTGGGTCGACAACGACGCCTTCCTCGCCGGCTATGGCGCCGCCCAGGCCGTACCTGGACCGCTGTTCACCTTCGCGGCCTTTCTCGGGGCCTCGATGAACAGCGGCCCAAGCGGCTGGCTCGGCGCAACCATCTGCCTGCTCGCGGTGTTCGCGCCCTCCTTCCTGCTGGTGTTCGGCGCATTGCCGTTCTGGGAGCGCCTGCGCGGCAATCGCCGCAGCCAGGCGGCGCTGACGGGCGTCAATGCCGCCGTGGTCGGGTTGCTGCTGGCGGCGCTGTACGACCCGGTCTGGACCAGTGCGATCAAGGCCGCGGAACACTTCATGCTGGCCGTGCTGGCGTTCGCGGCGCTGAGCTACTGGAAGCTGCCACCGTGGTTGGTGGTGATCGCCGGTGCGCTCGGCGGCGGCCTGCTCGGCCTGACGAGCTGAAACCGCTCAGCTTTCCATCGCCAGCAGCACCGCACTGGCCACCAGAAAACCGCTGAACAGCAGGCGCAGCAGGCGCTCCGGTAATGCGTGAGCAAGGCGCACGCCCAGGCTGATGCTGAGCAGGCCGCCGACCGCCAGCGGCAAGCCCAGCAGCCAGTTGACCTGCTGATGCAGCGCATAGGTCACCAGGGTAACGCCAGTGCTCGGCGCAGCCAGCGCCAGCGAAAGCCCCTGGGCGACCACCTGCGAGGTGCCGAATACGCTGGTCAGGATCGGCGTGGCAATCACCGCACCGCCCACGCCGAACAGCCCGCCCGCCGCCCCGGCCCCCGCACCGAGCACGCTGAGCCATGGCCAGGAATGACGCAGCTGGCCATCTCCAGGCGCCGGGCGCAGAAACACGCGCAACAGCGTGTAGGCTGCCAGCGCCAGGAGAAAGCCGACGAAGGCCAGGCGCATGCGCCCGGCGTCCAGCGACACCGCCACAGCGGCACCGACGATCGCGAAGACGAAGCTGGCGCCAGCCAGCGCCGCCGCGTGGCTCCAATCGATGCGATTGCGCTGGTGATAACGCCAGATGGCGAGCAGCACGTTGGGCACCACCATCACCAGTGCCGTGCCCTGCGCCAGTTGCTGATCCAGCCCGAACAGCACGCCCAGTACCGGGATCGCGATCAGCCCGCCACCGATGCCGAACAGTCCGCCGAGCGTGCCCAGGGCCAGACCCAGCAATACGTTCAACCCGATGTCCAACAGCATGTTCGCGCTCCAGCCTCAATGAGGCGCCCATGCTACGCCGCCGCCGCTGGCGTCGATACGCACAGCCGCGCACAATGGCTTTGCCTATTACGCACAAGCCGGTAACCCGATGCTGCCAGACGCCCTTTCCGCTCAGCTCGAACTCTTCATCGACGTGCTCGAATACGGCAGCTTTTCCGCTGCCGCGCGCCGGCATGGCCTGACGCCCTCCGCCGTGGCGCGGCGAATCGATGCGCTGGAAGCGGCGCTGGGCTGCCAGCTGTTCAGCCGCAGCACCCATGCCGTGCGGGCAATGCCTGCCGCCCTTGCCTTCGCCGAGCGCGCCCGGCGCATCGTTCAGGAACTGCACCTGGCCCGGGCCGAGGCGACATCCCTGGACAGTGCACCGGAAGGCCGCATCCGCATCGACGCACCGGCGCCGTTCGGGCGGCGACATCTGGCGCCGGCCCTCGCCGAGTTTCTGCAGGCCTATCCCGGTGTGGATATCCAGTTGCGGCTGATCGACAGCTTCGTCGATCTGCATGGCGAGCACCTCGGCGAGGTCGATCTGGTGCTGCGCATCGGCCCACTCGCCGATACGCGCCTGGTCGCCACGCCCCTGGCGCCGATGGTGCGCATCGTCTGCGCCAGCCCGGCCTACCTGGAGCGTCGCGGCGTGCCGCTGACCCCCGAGCAGTTGCCTGAACATGATGGCCTCGACTGGGATGCGCTGGCCCCGCCGCACGCCTGGCGCTTCGAACGAAACGGGCGATCGCAGCTGTTGCGCCCGGGGCGTCTGCGGATGGTGGCCAACAATGCTGAAGCGCTGCTGGCGGGAGCGCTGGCCGGGCTCGGAATCGCCCACCTGCCGACCTGGCTGATCAGCGAGTACCTGCTGCGCGGCGAGCTGTTGCCGTTGTTCTGCGAAGGCGGGTTGCCGCAGCCGGAAGCCAGCGGCATCTATGCCCTGCGCCTGACGCGCGAGGCCGACTCGCGGACCCGACTGCTGCTGGAGTTTCTCAAGTCCCGCTTCGGCCCGGTCCCGCCGTGGGACCAGGCGCTCAACAGCGGTCTGAAAAGGGAGTGACGGTCACAGGCTCTGGCTTTCGATTTCCTGGGTGACGCCCCAGCCATCGAGTACCCCACCCAGGGGTTCGACAAGATCCTCAAGATCCTGCTCGAAGTCGCCGATGCCGTCGAACGTCGCATACATCACTTTGCTGACCTGCAGATTCCAGCTTCCGTCCTCACGCGGAAAGACCTGGGTGTTGATGGTTTCACCGCGAAAATTCTCGGCGGCGGTCTGGGCGCGGTCCCGCTCGGGGAAGACCGCATAGAACTCGATGGGATGCACGCGGGCGAAATCGAAACCGCCCTCTTTCATCCGGCGCAGAACGGTGCTGCTGACATCCTCATGGAAGGTGGTGCTCATGATTCAACCTCCTCTCATACCTGGATGAAGTTGCCACGAGCTCAGCGGGAGATCGGCTCCGTCGTCGAGACATCGGGCAAACGGGAGTCGCAACAGCTAGTCGAAGAGACGCGGTGGACGGTGTCCACAGTGACAAGCTAGCAGGCCACGCGTCTGACTGCACGGGCTGGATGGCTCGACGCCACCGCGCGCCAGAGTCGCGGGCTCCATCAGTAGAACCCGCCGAACCTGCAGCAGTTCAACCGGGCCGGCAATGCAAAACGGCCCGCGCCGTTGCCGGGCGGGCCGTTCAGGGCGATGCGGCCGTGCCCGCTCAGTCGTTGCTGGGCTTGGCAATCGCGTGCAGCAGGTATTGCGGCAGCGCAAAGGCGCCAATGTGCACGTGCGGATTGTAATAACGGGTCACAATCCCGCTGCCGCTATAGCGCTGCATCAGGGTTTCCAGCGGCAACTTGCGACTCTCGGCGTTACAGGCACCCCAGGCGAAGCTCATCGCGCCGCCAACGTAGGTCGGCACCGCGGCCAGGTAGAAGTGCCAGTCGGCGAACAGCCCCTGCATGCGTTTGGCGGTGGTCTGCAGCTCGCCCAGCTGCATGAATGGCGTGCCGTTCTGCGCGACCAGGATGCCGCCCTCGTTCAGGCAACGGCGGCAAGCCTGGTAGAAGTGCTCGGAGAACAGCGCCTCGCCCGAGCCGATGGGATCGGTGGAATCGCAGATGATGACATCGAACCGCTCTTCAGTGGTCGCCACGAAGTGCATGCCGTCATCGAACACCAGGTTCAATCGCGGATCATCGAAGGTGCCGGCCGAGTGGTTCGGCAGGAATTCCTTGCACAGCTCCACCAGGGTGCGGTCGGTCTCGACCATGGTGATGCTCTCGATATCACGATGGCGCGCCACCTCACGCAGGATGCCGCCGTCGCCGCCACCGATGATCAACACCCGGCGTGCCAGGCCATGGGCCAGGATCGGCACATGGGCAAGCATTTCGTGGTAGATGAACTCGTCGGCTTCGGTGGTCTGGATCACGCCGTCGAGGGCCATGACGCGGCCCATGCGGGCATTTTCGAAGATCACCAGATGCTGGCGTTCGGTGCGCACTTCATGCAGCAGCTTGTCGATCTGGAACCGCTGCCCGTATCCATCGTAGAGAGTTTCCTGAAAGTCGCTCATGGGTGTCTCCCTTGGCAGCCATCGCGCGCAAGGCCGCGACGTCTGCAGGCTGGCTGAGGACGGGCGATCGAATCGCCCACCGAAAAGAGGCGCATTCTACGTTGGCCAAGATGACAGGGGGAACCGCGAGGGTTTGAAAGCACACTTCGGGGCGACAAAGCGGCGCCCAGGCGCTAGGGTCTGGAAATGACCGAAACCATCCACCTGCCCTACCTCGAACCCTGGGACTGGCAACAGTTCCACCGCCACTTCGCCCTGCGTCTGCTGCCGGGCGTGGAGCGCCTGGACCTGCGCGGCTATGCCCGTACGCTGCGCCTGGGTGATGCCCGCGGCTGGCTCGGTGTGAGCGCGGCGCACGACCGGCCGGCGCTCGAGCTGACCCTCAGCGACTCGCTGCGGCACGCCAGCCAACCGCTGGTGGCCCGGGTGCGCAAGATGTTCGACCTGGATGCCGACCCACAGGCGATCGCGGCGCATTTCGCCGGCGACCCGGCACTCGGCCCGCTGGTCTCGGCACAACCCGGCCTGCGTCTGCCGGCGGCGTACGACCCGTTCGAGCAGGCCGTGCGCGCGGTGGTCGGCCAGCAGGTCACGGTGAAGGCGGCGGTGACCATCACCCGCCGCCTGGTGGAGCGTCTCGGCGAGCCGTTGGCACAGGCTCCGATCGGGTTGGAGGTGCTGTTTCCCACCGCGCGGGCGATCGCCGACGACCCGCTGGAGAACATCGGCATGCCGGCCAAGCGCGCTCAGGCGCTGCGCCGCCTGTCCGGCGCGGTGGCCGAGGGCGCGTTGCACCTGCATGTGGAGGATGGCGCCGATACGCTGGTCCGTCGGCTGTGCGAGGTGCCCGGCATCGGCCCCTGGACGGCCGAATACATCGCGCTGCGCGGTTTTGGCGTGGCGGACGCCTTTCCCAGTGCCGATCTGGGTTTGCTCAAGGCGCCGCTTTGGGGAGCGGATGGCCTGACCGCCAAGGCGCTGGCCGAACGTGCCGAAGCCTGGCGCCCATGGCGGGCCTACGCAGCCATCCACATCTGGGATAACTACGCCCGGGGCGGCTGAGGAAACGGTTACGGCGGCGCGACGCGCGCCAGCACCTTCGGCGCAACGGCCAGCGGCCGAGCCAGGATCAGCCCCTCGCCCGACTGCGGAAAGATGCCGGTCAGCGCGGTGATATTGACCTGATGGGTGACCAGCACCGCTACCTCGCCGGGTTCCAGTTCGGTGAGGGCTTCGCGCAGCGCGGCGGTCTGCAGTCGCTCGCTGGTCGGCGAGGCGAAAAAGGAGTCCAGCGCCGGTAGCGGCTCGACCGGCGCTAGTGCCATCTGCTGCGCCGTGTCCAGTGCACGGCACCAGCGACTGCTCAACAGACGTACCCTGGTCAGGCCTTTCTCGCGCAGCAGCTCGCCCCAGCGTCGGGCTTGCGCCCTGCCGTGCTCATCAAGATTGCGTTGGGTGCTGCAGTCATCGAGGACGAAGCCAGGCGGGTCGCCCAGCCCCGGCGCATTCGCGTGGCGCAGGAGCAGTAGTGCCCGCCCTTCGCGTAATGCCTGCCAGGCGTCACCATCATCGGCCTGCAGCGGGCCTACGACGAAGAGCAGCGCGACGAGCGCCAGGCCGATGCCACGCATGCTTCACAGCCGCGCCTTGCCAAACGGCCCGGCCGCGACCGCCCACATGATCAGGCCGACCACCGGCAGCAGTACGATCACCAGCGTCCAGATGATTTTGCGACCAGCCTCGATGGGGCTGCGCCAGACATGCGCGATGGCGAGCACATCCAGCACCAGCACCACCAGGGCCAACGGAGCGCTGAGGCTTTCCATCGGTGTTTACCGCAAGGGCCCACGGTCGTCGGGGCGATTGCCGCGCGGTCCCATGATTCCCCAGATGATAAGACCGAGCACGGGCAGGATGACGATCAAAAGAACCCAGAGCACTTTCTTGCCGCTGGTACTGTCGCTGCGAACGATGCTGATGATTGCCCAGATATCCAGTATCAGGATGAGCAGGCCGAAAATTCCGCCGAATGCATCTCCCATGGGTACGCTCCTGTTTGGGTGGGTACCTAAATTAGGATGCCGGCGCGGCGGCAGGGTTCAGTTCCCGTGCCAGAGCGGCTCAGCAGCGCCTTGGAGCGATCAGGGACTAGCTGATTGTTCACGGTTACCGAGCACGCCGCTGGCGCGGGCTGGCAGGAGGCCAGCTCCTGCTAGTGCTCGCTGGCTGTATGTTCGGTGAGGGTGAGCGCTGGATCGGCCGCTCAGTCGTCCAGGCGCGGGAACTGATCGGCGATGCGTTCGCCGGTGAACTGCGCCGTCCAGCCGTCCGGATTGTTGAACAGGCGAATGGCGACGAAGCTCGGCTGCTCGCCCATGTCGAACCAGTGGCGGGTGCCGGCAGGCACGGAGATCAGGTCGTTCTTCTCGCACAACACCGCGTAGACCATGTCCTCGATATGCAGGGTGAACAGCCCGCGGCCAGCGACGAAGAAGCGCACCTCGTCCTCGGCGTGACGATGCTCGTCAAGGAATTTGGCGCGCAGTTCGTCCTTCTGCGGATGATCGCGGGACACACTGATGACATCGACGGTCACGTAGCCGCGCTCGGCCATCAGCCGATCGATCTGCGGCCGGTAGGCGGCGATCACGTCCTCCTGGCTGGCGCCTGCGGCGACCGGCGCGCTGGCGTCCCAACGCTCCAGTTGCACACCGACCTCGGCCAGGGTCGCGGCGATGTCCTCGAGGTGGGTCAGGACCTTGAGCGGCTGCTCGGGGCGGGATTCGTGATAGACACTGAGGACACTCATGTTCGGCTCTCCGAAGGATCGCCCGGCCGATCACTGCCGGCCAGGCAGAAATTCATCTGTTGTGCAGGGCGCGCATCTTCAGTTCGCATTCGAAAAGGAACTCGAACGCCTCGATCTGACGCAGCGCGTCGCTCGTCTTCTCGCCCCGGGTGTACAGACCCGTGGCCGCGGATCAGCCAGCCGACGCAATAGCGGTGCCGGTCAAGCCAGGATTGCCGCCTCGAAGCCAGCGCTGCGTGGCGGTCACGCGCGATCCTCCTGCAAACGGAAGGCAATGATAACGGCTGCTGCCAGCGCCGCCAGGCTGGCGATGGCAAACGACCAGCCCGGGCCGAGCCCGGACCAGGCATATCCGGCATACAACGCCCCCAGCGCGCCGCCGATTCCGGACAGGCTGGCATACAGCGCCTGCCCCTGACCCTGCTGGCGATGGCCGAAGCTGCGCTGGACGAAATGGATGGCCGCCGCATGGAAGCTGCCGAAGGTCGCCGCGTGCATCAGCTGCGCGATCAGCAGTACGCCGAGATGATCGGCCAGCTGCCCGAGCAGTAGCCAGCGCAGCGCGGCGATCAGGAAGCTCGCCAGGAGCACCTGGCGCAGCGAGAAACGCTCCAGCAGACGCGCCATGACCAGAAACAGCAGAATCTCCGCGACGACGCCCAGCGCCCACATCAGACCGATAAAGCTGCGGCTGTAGCCGAGCGCTTCCAGGTGGATGCTGAAGAAGGTGTAGTACGGGCCGTGAGCCAGTTGCATCAGGGCCACGCAACCGTAGAAGGCCAGTACGCCGGGGCGCCGCAGCTGGGCGAGAAAGCCGCCCTGCCCGGCCGACTCGGCGCGCTGGCGCGGCTGCGCGTTCGGGACCCAGACACTGCTCAGCACGATGCCCAGCATCACCGCAGCGACAGCGGTCGGATACAGGTCCAGACTCAACCGCTGGAACAGCAGCCCAAGCCCCACCACCGCCAGGATGAAGCCGATGCTGCCCCACAACCGTACCTGGCTGTAGCGCTCGGGCTGCTCGTGCAGATGCGCCAGGGTGATGCAGCACGGCATGCCAGAAGAACGCATGCAGGGCCATCACCAGCGCCAGCCAGGCGAAGCTCTTGTCGAAGAAGATCAGGCCGAAGGACAGCAGCGTGCACAGGGCGCCGAGGCGGACGATCTCCAGCCGGCGGCCGCTGACGTCGCCCAGCCAGCCCCAGAGATTCGGCGCCAGACAGCGCATCAACATCGGAATGGCGATCAGCTCGCCGATGCGCTCCGGCGAGAACCCCAGATGGGCGAAGTACAGGCCGAGAAACGGCGCCGTCGAACCGAGCAGCGCGAAGTAGAAGAAATAGAACCCGGAGAGGCGCCAGTAAGGGAGCGAAGCGGTCATGGCAACAGGCGTTCAGGTTGCAGCGCGCGGCGTCAACGCCGGCGCGCCGCGCTCCGAATGGCCGCTCAAAGCTGACCCAGCACCGGCGTCGTCACCTGCACATCGGCATTCTGTGCGCGGTGGCGCAGCAGGTGATCCAGCAGCACGATGGCCATCATCGCTTCGGCGATCGGGGTGGCGCGGATGCCGACGCAGGGGTCGTGGCGACCCTTGGTGATCACGTCCACCGCCTCGCCATTCACGTCGATGGAGCGACCGGGCGTGGTGATGCTGGACGTCGGCTTGAGCGCCAGATGGGCGACGATCGGCTGACCCGAGGAGATGCCACCGAGGATGCCGCCGGCATTGTTGGACAGAAAGCCCTGCGGGGTCAGCTCGTCGCGGTGCTCGGTACCGCGCTGGGCCACCGACGCGAAACCGGCACCGATCTCCACGCCCTTGACCGCGTTGATGCTCATCAGCGCGTGGGCAAGCTCCGCGTCCAGGCGGTCGAAGATCGGCTCACCGAGGCCCGGCGGCACACCCTCGGCGACCACGGTGATCTTTGCGCCCACCGAATCCTGGTCACGGCGCAGCTGGTCCATGTAGGCCTCCAGCTCCGGCACCTTGTCCGGGTCCGGACTGAAAAAGGCGTTCTGCTCGACGCTGTCCCAGGTCTTGAACGGAATCTCGATCGGCCCGAGCTGGCTCATGTAGCCGCGCACCTGAATGCCCAGCGTCGCCAGGTACTTCTTGGCGATGGCACCGGCGGCGACACGCATGGCGGTCTCGCGCGCCGAGGAGCGGCCACCGCCGCGGTAGTCGCGCAGACCGTACTTGTGGTGATAGGTGTAGTCGGCGTGGGCCGGGCGGAACAGGTCCTTGATCGCCGAGTAGTCCTTGGACTTCTGGTCGGTATTGCGGATCAGCAGGCCGATCGGGCAACCGGTGGTTCTGCCTTCGAACACGCCGGAAAGGATTTCCACCTCGTCGGCTTCCTGGCGCTGCGTGGTGTGCCGGCTGGTGCCGGGCTTGCGACGGTCGAGATCGCGCTGCAGATCGTCCAGCGACAGCTCCAGCCCAGGCGGGCAGCCATCGACGATGGCCACCAGCGCAGGCCCGTGGCTTTCGCCGGCAGTGGTGACGGTGAACAGCTTGCCGTAGGTATTGCCGGACATGCAGGACGCTCCGCGATCGACCGAAAAAACAGGGGCCGGAAGTATACCTGAGGGCGCCGCGGTTTCACTGCCTGTCTTCGGCGCGCATACTGGCGCAGCGGCGAACCTCGCACCGATCCTCGCGTCAAACCCGCTCCGTAACCGGCGAAGCCTTCCATGCGTGCCCTGCTGATCCTACTGCTGCTGACCATGCCCCTCTCATTCGTACATGCGCAGACCCTGCTCACGCAGACGCTGAACCTCGACACCGGCCATGGCCTGCTGCAGGGCACATTGCTGCTGCCGAAAAGCGAGCGGCCGTTGCCGGTCGCCCTGCTCATCGCCGGCTCCGGGCCGACCGACCGCAACGGCAACAACCCGGCCGGCCACAACGACAGCCTCAAGCGGTTGGCCCAGGGCCTGGCCAGGCAGGGCGTGGCCAGCCTGCGCTACGACAAGCGCGGCGTCGGCGCGAGCCTGGCCGCCGCACCGGACGAGCGCGACCTCAGCGTCGAAGCCTACGTCAGCGATGCGTTGGCCTGGAGCGAACGGCTCAAGGGTGACCCGCGCTTCGGCGAGCTGATCCTCGTCGGCCACAGCGAAGGTGCGCTGATCGCCAGCCTTGCGGCGCCTCGCTCAGGTGCCGCGGCGCTGATCAGCATCGCCGGCAGCGGCCGGCCGATCGACGCGGTGCTGCGCGAGCAGCTGCACGGACGCCTGCCACCGGCATTGCTCGCCACCAGCCATTATCTGATCGACGAACTGAAGGCCGGTCGCACCCACGCGGACATTCCAGAGCCTCTGCAGGTGCTGTTCCGCCCCAGCGTGCAGCCATATCTGATCTCCCTCTTCGCCTATGATCCGGCCGAGGCCTTCGCGGCGGTGAACGTTCCGGCGCTGATCGTTCAGGGCCGGCACGATATCCAGGTGGGCATCGATGACGCCGAGGCCTTGCACCGTGCCAAGCCCGACGCCGAACTCGCGCTGATCGACGGCATGAATCATGTGCTGCGCATCGTGCCGGCCAGCGCTGCGCAGCTCGCGTCTTACGACGATCCCGATCTGCCGTTGGCCCGCGGCCTGCTCGAACGCATCCAGCGCTTCCTGAACGATAATGGCATGCTGCCAGCCTCCAGTTAGGCGCCGCGCCGCCGATAGCCCCGTGACGATGGCCGAGACCAGTTCTGAACGAGCCGCCGCGCAGGCCCAGGAACGCGCAGATGACCGACACCGAAATCACCCAGAGCACAGAGAAAGAGCCACCGGCGCCGCCGAAGCATCCGTGGGCCGAACTTCGCCCCGATCGTTTCCGCCTGCTGCGCCTGGCGCCGCTGCCCACCGAACGCGACGGCGGCGCGCGGCCACTGCGCTTCGTCGAGCTGGCGCAGCTGGAACGCCACACGCCCGAGCAGAGCCTACTGCGGATGTTCGTCAACATCCCGGGGCAGGCGCGCTCGCGCAAGTACAACGTGCTGGAGGTATGGGCCGACCATCGCAGCAAGGAACTGCGCTTCGGCCCGGACAGCGGCTTGCATCTGGAACCCGCCAACCGTGGCCTCGGCCGTTTCCTGCTGGCACAAGGCGCGGCCTGGGCGCAGAAGCGTTGGGGACATTATCTGGTCGAGGGCGGATCGCTGCCCAAGGATGTGACGAGCGACGACCAGCGCCTACGGCGTGACCACTGCCTGCGCACCCAGGGGTTCGATGTGGACTACCCAAAGGACCAGGCGGGCAAGGCGACCTACGGCGCGCCGCGCGCCAGCAGCCTGAGGCCGGACTGGAACAGCGAGAAGGTCCAGATTGTGGAGCTGCAGGATGCGGCGGCGATGCTGGAACAGGCCGACCGCAACCTGCAGGCGCAGGAAAACCAGATCCGCGACCTGCAGGAGCGTATCGCCCGCTTCCGCCGCGAGGACGGTGCGCTGCGATTCACCATTGTTTGCCTGATTGCGCTGGCGCTGTTCCAGGCCGGCCTGCTGATCTGGATGGCGACCCGCTAGCCGCTTACCACCAGTGCTCGACCTGCACGCCGAAGTTCGAACCGTGGCGAGCGTTGCCGAACGCACCGGTATCCGACAGCGCCGAGCCTTCGGCCATCACGTTGGCCGCCCGTTGCGCCGCGTCGTTCCAGCTGGCGTAGGTGTAGTACAGGCGGAACTCCGGCCGCGCCCAGAAGCCAGGACCGGCGGGTGACCAGGTCGGCGCGATGGTGAACTTGCTGAGCTTGCGCGTGCCGTCGGTGGTATCGATCTGGTCGTGACCCACCTCGGCGACGAGCTTGAACTGCTCGCTGAACGCATAGACCGGACGCGCGCCCACCGACCACCAGTCCTGGTCGCCGCCGTCGTCGCGCTTGTCTTTCTGGTATACCACCTGGAACTGGCCGCCGAAGCGCGGCGTCAGCTGCCAGTCGAAATACTCCACCACTCGCCAGCTCTTGGCGCTGTTGTCCAGGGTGACGTCGCCGGTATAGCCGAGGCCGGTGCCCGGGCCCTCGCCATACTGCAGCGCCAGGGTGTTCTTGCCGCCGAGGAAGTCGGATTGCACATGCTGCACCGTCACGGCCCAACCGCTGTTGGCGTCGTCACGGCTGGGCTTGTCGAGGTAGCTCAGGCCGAACTCCAGCTCACCGCCCGGGTTGCTGTCGAAGCCGCCAACGTTGAAGTCGTGGCGGGTGACGTAGTCCTTCTGGAACACGCTGTCCTTGCGCGAGAAGGCATAGCTGTACTTCAGCCCGCCAATCTCCATGTCCTCCACGCCGGCACCGGTGGCGCTCTGGTTCCAGTAGTAGAAGTCGGAGATATGGATGTCGTTGCGCTTGTAGAAGCGCCGCCCGGCCCACAACGAGCCGTTGTACAACGCCGGCACCTTGCTCCACTCGGCATAGGCCTGGACCATTCGCGCCCAGCCGTGATCGCCTGTGAACTCAGGGGTGTGGTTGTACTGGTTGTAGAGCGCCGCCATGCCTTCCAGGCTCAGTACCGAGCCGTCGGCGAAGGTGTAGAGGTCCTGACGCAGATCGAGCTCGGCGTACTGCTCGCACTCGTTACCCAGGCGGTACTTGGTCGGCGCGCCGGGCAACTGGAAGCAGGACTGCGAATCGCTGTTGACCGATTCGCCGACCCCGCTGCGCATGTAGCCGGTGAACTCCAGTGCATGGGCGCCCACAGGCAGCGTCAGACCCGCAATGGCGCTGGCAACGCTCAGGGCTGTCAGTGTTTTTTTCATATCCACTCCGCTTTTGTTGTTATTGATCGCTGGATCGAGCCTGTTCGGCTCCGTTGGTTCCTGTCTCCGTTATCCCCAGCCTGCTGGCAAGGCAGGCCGGTACCTCACTGCACCGGCCCCGCTCCGTTGGAAACCAGCCGGGTGACCTTGCTTTCGCGCGTGGCTGCAGGCTGCGCCAGGCCCAGCCGTTCGCCGCTCTGGGCGTCGAACAGCAGGACCTTGCGCGGATCGAACTGCAGGTTGAGCGTCTCCCCCACCCGCGGCGCCTGATCCGGCGCCAGCCGGCAGCAGGCCTTGACCTGATTGAGCGCGAAGACGACCAGCGTATCGGGGCCGGTCGGCTCCACCACTTCGATATCCACCAGCAGCGAAAGGTCCGCCGCAGAGCCATTCGACAGGCCGATCTGTTCGGGGCGAATGCCCAGAATGAGCTCCCGGTCACGCAGACCTTCGTCACTGGTGATCGGCAGCGGCAGCTCGCAACTGCCCTGCTCGCTGTTGAGCACGCCCACCCAGCGGCCGTCACGCTGACGAATGCGCAGCGGCACGAAGTTCATCGGCGGCGAGCCGATGAAGCTCGCGACGAACAGGTTGGCCGGGTTGTTGTAGATCTCGTGGGGGGTACCGAACTGCTGGATCACACCGTCCTTCATCACCGCGACCTTGTCGCCGAGGGTCATTGCCTCGATCTGGTCATGGGTGACATACACCGTGGTGGTTTTCAGCCGCTGGTGCATCAGCTTGATCTCTGTGCGCATCTCCACCCGCAGCTTGGCGTCGAGGTTCGACAACGGCTCGTCGAACAGATAGATCTTCGGCCGCCGCGCCAGCGCCCGGCCCATGGCCACGCGCTGCTGCTGACCGCCAGACAGTTGCGACGGCTTGCGTTCCAGCAGCGGTTCGATCTGCAGCAGCTTGGCGACCCGTGCCACCTCCTCCTCGATCTTCGTCGCCGGCACCTTGCGCATCTTCAGGCCGAAGGCGATGTTGTCGCGCACGCTCATGGTCGGATAGAGCGCATAGGACTGGAACACCATGGCAATGTCCCGATCCTTCGGGCTGGCCTGACTGATGTCCTCGCCGTCCACGAGGATCTCGCCGCCGGTGATGTTCTCCAGCCCGGCGATGCAGTTCATCAGGGTGGATTTACCGCAGCCGGAGGGGCCGACGAGAATCAGGAACTCACCGGCGTCGATCTTCAGCGCGATGTCCTTGAGCGTTGCGATCTGGCTGTTGCCATAACTCTTTTGAACGTTGCGCAGTTCCAGGGAAGCCATCGTTGTTCTCCTCAACCCTTGACGGCGCCGGCAGTGAGCCCGCGCAGGAAGTACTTGCCGGCGATCACGTAAACCACCAGCGTGGGCAGGCCGGCAATCATCGCGGCGGCCATGTCGACGTTGTATTGCTTGGCGCCGGTGCTGGTATTGACCAGGTTGTTCAGCGCCACGGTGACCGGCTGGGTATCGCCGCTGGCGAACACCACGCCGAAGAGGAAGTCGTTCCAGATCTGGGTGAACTGCCAGATCAGGCAGACCATGATGATCGGTACCGACATCGGCAGCAGGATGCGCCCGAAGATGGTGAAGAAACCGGCGCCATCCAGCCGCGCCGCCCGCACCAGCGCTTCCGGCACGCTGACGTAGAAGTTGCGGAAGAACAGTGTGGTGAACGCCAGGCCGTATACCACGTGCACCAGCACCAGACCGGTGGTGGTATTGGCCAGGCCCAGCTTGCCGAGGGTGAAGGACGCCGGCAGCAGGATCACCTGGAACGGCAGGAAGCAGCCGAACAACAGCAGACCGAAGAACAGCTGCGAGCCGCGGAAGCGCCACATCGACAGCACGTAGCCATTGATGGCGCCCAGCGCGGTGGAGATCAGCACCGCCGGGATGACGATCTTCACCGAGTTCCAGAAGTAGCCACCGACGGCATCCCAGGCTGTCAGCCAGCCCATGGCCGTGAACGCCTCCGGCCAGCTCAGCAGGTTGCCGGTACGGATGTCTTCCGGTGTCTTGAAGCTGGTCAGCAACATCACGATCAGCGGCACCAGGTAGACGGCGCAAGCCAGCAGCAGCGTAGCGTGGATGGTCAGGCGCCCGAGCGTCAGGCGCGGTTGCGCGAAATCAGACATGGCGCTTGCTCCTCAGCTCGGAGTACAGGTAGGGCACGATGATCGCCATCACCGCGCCGAGCATCAGCATGGCGCTCGCCGCACCCAGGCCCATCTGGCCGCGGGTGAAGGTGTGGGCGTACATGAACATCGCCGGCAGATCGCTGGAATAACCCGGGCCACCGGCGGTCATCGCCGCCACCAGGTCGAAGCTCTTGATGGCGATATGGGCCAGGATCATCAACGCACTGAAGAACACCGGACGCAGGCTCGGCAGCACGATGCGCAGGTAGATGGTCGGCAGGCTCGCACCGTCCACCTGGGCAGCGCGGATGATCGATTGATCGACGCTGCGCAGACCGGCCAGGAACAGCGCCATGACGAAGCCCGAGGCCTGCCATACGGCAGCGATCACCAGGCAGTAGATGACCCGGTCCGGATCGACCAGCCAGTCGAAGCGAAAGCCTTCCCAGCCCCAGTCGCGCAGCAGCTTGTCCAGACCCAGGCCGGGATTGAGCAGCCATTGCCAGGCGGTACCGGTGACGATCATCGACAGTGCCATGGGGTACAGGTATATGGTGCGGATCAGCCCCTCGCGGCGGATGCGCTGGTCCAGCAGCACGGCGAGCACGACACCGATGATCAGGCTGATGGCGATGAACAGGCCGCCGAACACCAGCAGGTTCTGGCTGGCCACCCACCAGCGATCGTTGTCCCACAGGCGCTGGTACTGCTGCAGACCGACCCACTTGTAGCTGGGCATGAAGCGCGAGTTGGTGAACGACAGCAGGAAGGTCCAGCCGATGTAGGCGTAGAAGCCGACCAGCACGATCAGCATGCTCGGCGCCAGGACCAGCTTGGGCAGCCAGCGCTGCAGGGCATCGAGCGGCGAGACCTTGGCGGGCCTGGCGGGAAGCGCGATGGAGCTCATGGATGTGATCCCTCGTCAGAATCCGGGATGTCGTCGCCCTCGGCACGGGCCTTGGCCTGTACCGGGACAACGGTTCGGGAAATCGGGCGGACGCGGTCCGCCCTTGGCGTCACTGCACGGCCTGGATCGCCGCCGCCAGCTGCCTGGCCGCCTTTTGCGGATCGGCCTTGGGGTCGTTGAAGAAGTTGGTCACGACATCGAACACCGCGCCCTGCACGTAGCTCGAAGCGGCCATGCCGTGGGTCAGGCTGGGTTGCAGGCCGCTGCCCTGGGCCGCCGCCTTGAAGTCCTTCATCGACTGCTGGGCGCAGGCGTCGAACTCGCTCATGTCCTGATCCTGGCGAACCGGGATGGAGCCCTTGTTCTGGTTGAAGAACGTCTGGAACTCCGGCTGCAGCACCGCGCGCGCCAGGTCTTCCTGGGCCTTGCGGTTCTCATCGCTGCTCAGCTTGAACATCGCCAGCGAATCGATGTTGAAGGTGAAGCTGCCCTGAGTGCCGGGAAATGGCAGGCACTGGTAGTCCTTGCCCGCGACCTTGTTGGCGGCCGTGAACTCGCTCTTGGCCCAGTCACCCATGATCTGCATGCCGGCCTTGCCGTCGATGACCATGCCAGTGGCACGGTTCCACTCACGGCCTGCAGCATCGGCGTCGAGGTAATCACGCAGCTTCTTCAGCGCGGTGAAGGCCTGGACCATCTTGTCGCCGGTCAGGGTGTCCTCGTCCAGCTCGACGAATGCCTTGTGGTAGTCGTCCGGCCCGAGAATGCTGAGCACGAAGCCCTCGAACACGGTGCCGTCCTGCCACGGCTGGCCACCGTGGGCGACCGGCACGAAACCGGCTGCCTTGAGCTTCTCGGCAGCGGCAAAGAACTCGTCGAGGGTCTTCGGCGGCGTGGCACCGGCCTTCTCGAATACCTCCGGGTTGATCCACAGCCAGTTGACCCGGTGCACGTTGACCGGCACGGCCACGTAGGAGCCGTCGTACTGCATGATCTTGCTGACCTGCTCGGGCAGCAGCTCGTCCCAGCGTTCGGCCTTGGCGGTGTCGTCGAGGTTGGCGAGCAGGCCAAGTTCGCCCCATTCCTGGATGTCCGGGCCCTTGATCTGCGCGGCGGACGGCGGGTTGCCGGAAACCGCGCGGGTCTTCAGCACGGTCATGGCGGCCTCGCCACCACCACCGGCGACGGCGAAGTCCTTCCAGGTGTGGCCTTTCTGCTCGACCATCTTCTGCAGGGTGTCGGCGGCGCGCTTCTCGCCGCCGGAGGTCCACCAGTGCAGGACTTCGACCTCGCCGGCGTGGGCGAGCAATGGCAGGGCAAGGGAAACGGAAAGAGCGAGACGATGGATCGCATTCATGGAGGAGTACCTTCTTGTTTTTATCCGGCAAGTCGTGGGTCGCTTGCGATGGACCGAGTCTATGCCCGGAAAAATGGACACTGGGTAACGAAGGGATGGCCGATGGTCACCAACCGGTTACAAAGGCACTCCACAGGTAACAGGCACGCCCGGAGGCTTCAGCGCGGTAGTGTGAGGGTCACCCTCAGCCCTCCTTGCTGCAGGTTGCGCATGCTCAGCTCGCCGCCGTGGGCGTGAGCGATGTTGCGCGCGATACCCAGCCCCAGGCCGTAGCCCTGCTGCTGGCCGGAGAGCCGTACATGGGGTTCGAAAACGTGCTCCAGGCGCTGCTCCGGAACACCTGGCCCCTCGTCGTCAACGTGCAGCACCAGCGCCTCCTTGCCATCCTCGACGTGCAGGTGGGCGCGCTCGCCATACTTCAGGGCGTTGTCCAGCAGGTTGCCGATGCAGCGTTTGAGTGCCAGCGGTTTGCCGGGGTAAGTCGCCAGCGCGCGTCCATCCAGGGTCACGCGGGTCTGGTCGCAGGCCTGGTAGGGCTCGACGATGTGTTCGAGCAGCAGATTGAGGTCCACGGCCTCGATGTTCTCGTGGATATCGGTGTCCTTCACGCACTGCAGGGCGCCCTTGACCAGCAGCTCCAGTTCGTCGAGATCGCGGTTGAACTTGACTTGCTGGGCCTCGTCCTCCAGCAGTTCGACCCGCAGCCGCAGCCGTGTGATGGGCGTACGCAGGTCGTGGGAGATGGCACTGAACAACTGGCCGCGCTCGGTCAGATAGCGGCTGATGCGCTCGCGCATGTTGTTGAAGGCGCGGCTGACCTCGACGATCTCGCTGGCACCGATCTCGGCCAGCGGCCGCACTTCCCCTCCCACCGACAGCTCCCGCGCCGCCTTGGCCAGGCGCTTCAATGGCCGGCTCTGCCAGCGCACCAGCAGGCCGATGAACAGCAGCAGGAAGGCGCTGGTCAGCACGATGAACCACAGCTGCTGCACCGGCAGCCCCTCGTCTTCCAGGCTGACGTAGGGTGCCGGCATCAGCGAGGCGAGATAGAGCCATTCCTGCGGCGCGATCTGGATCTGCGTCACCAGCACCGGTGGCGCCAGCGGTTCGAAGCCCAGCGCGTAGTGGGCCCAGGAGCGCGGCAGCTCCTCGAGCTTGATGCCGCTGTTGAAGATGCGCAGATCGTCCGGGCTGACGAACTCGATGGTCAGGTCCACTGCGCCACCCAGACGCTGGCGCAGCACCTGCTCCACCTCGTGCAGCACCGCACGCTTGCGCGGCGTCTCCGGCAGGATCTTCATCTCCAGCGGCTTGTCGTTGAGCGAGACGAAGAAGCGCGTGCCGCCCATACTGCGCAGCTGGTCGAGCACCAGCGGTCGGTAGCCCAGCGGCAGCGAACGGAAGTAGCTGACGCTGGCCGCCATCGACTGCGCCAGGCTGCGGGCGCTGGTGAGCAGGCCTTCCATCTGACTGGCGCGCAGCTGTGACAACCAGATCAGGCTCGACAGGCCCTGCGCCAGCAGCACCGCGAGCAGGGTCAGCAACAGCATGCGTCCGAGCAGTGAGCGCGGCACCAGCCGCAGGCGTCGCCGCTCAGTGCGCAGATTCATGGTGCGGCGTCACCTGGGTTGCCAGCAGATAGCCGCAGCCGCGCACGGTGCGGATCAGCCGGGGCGACTTGCCGGTGTCGCGCAGGCGCTGGCGCAGACGGCTCACCGCCATGTCGACGATGCGCTCCAGCGGCATCACCTCGCGCCCGCGGGTGGCGTTGGCAATGGTGTCGCGGTCGAGGATCTGCTGCGGATGATCGAGAAACAGCTTGAGCAACGCAAAATCGGCACCGGACAGAAAGACTTCCTCGCCATCGGCGTGAAACAGACGGTGGCTGATCATGTCCAGCCGCCATTCATCGAAGGCCAGCACGTCGCTGCCGCGCTCCTGGGCGAAGCTGACCCGCCGCAGCAAGGCCTTGATCCGCGCCAGCAGCTCGCGTGGGCTGAACGGCTTGCCGAGGTAATCGTCGGCGCCCAGCTCAAGACCGACCACCCGGTCGGCCTCGTCGGAACTGGCGGTGAGCATGATGATTGGCATCGAGGCCAGCCGCTCGTGCTGGCGAATCCAGCGGCAGAGGCTGAAGCCGTCCTCGTCGGGCAGCATCACGTCGAGTATCACCAGATCGGCCGGTTCGGCGCACAGCGCGCTGCGAAACTGCGCGCCGTCCGGCACGCCGCGGACCTGAAAGCCCGAGCGGCTGAGATAGGTCTGCAGCAGTTCGCGGATTTCCTGATCGTCGTCGACCAGAAGGATGTTCTTACCTGCTTGGCTCACGTCACGTCCCTTTTCTTGTTGTTATCCGATCGCCCGTCGCCTTTCCCTGCCAGTCGCCTAGACGCCCTCCAGCAGCGATTGCAACGCCACGCCGGCGCCTTCCAGGCCCGGATAAGGCGCGGTCACCAGCCATACCGGCAGGCGATCGAAATAGCCACTCATTTGGCCTTTCTCGCACAGGGCCTCGCAAAAGCCGCTGTGCATGAAGAACTCGGCGAAGCGCGGCACCACGCCGCCGACGATATATACCCCGCCGCGTGCACCGAGCGTCAGCACGTTGTCGCCGACGATGCGCCCCAGCCAGCGGCAGAACTGCTCCAGCACGGCCACGGCGTACGGCTCGCCAGCCAGCGCGGCCTTGGTGATCCCGGCCGGAGAGTCGTGTTCGGCCGCTCGGCCATCCAGCGCGCAACAGGCACGATAGAGCGTCAGCAAACCCGGCCCGCTGAGCACGGCTTCGGCATTCACGTGGCCCTGTGCGCGGTGCAGTTGCGTCCAGATCGCCGCCTCGCGCTCGCTGCCGATCGGCAGACAGATATGCCCGCCCTCGCCCGGCAACGCGCGCCAGCCGCCGCCCACCAGCGGCAGCAGCCCGGCGACCCCCAACCCGGTGCCGGGGCCTATGACCAGACGCGGCCGGCCGGGTTCAGGCTCGCCCTCGCGGACCGTGACGCGCTCGTCATCGCGCAGCCGGGTCATACCGAGAGCCATGGCGGTGAAGTCGTTGATCAGCAGCAGATCCTTCAGGCCCAGTTCGCGGCAGAACGCCTGTCGGCTCAGCTGCCAGTGGTTGTTGGTGAAGCGGAAGTGATCGCCGCTCACCGGCCCGGCACAGGCCAGGCATACTGCTTCCAGCGCATCCAGCGGCTGGCCCACTTCGTCGAGGTAGGCGCGGATTGCCAGCTCCGGACGCGCATGGTCTGCCGTGGGCAGCACGCGAATCTGCTCGATCCGCTGATCGCGCCACAGCGCGAAGCGTGCATTGGTACCACCGATGTCGCCAACCAGCGCTGTCTTCACTTGAGCGCCTCCAGACTCTCGGTGAACGCGCTGGCGCCCTGCTCCGCCGTGCTGAAGGACGCGCGCATGAAGGCGAACAGCTCGCGACCGCAACCGATACCCATGTCTTCCGGGCGGATGGCCGGCTGGCGCGTCGCCCATTCGGCCGGGTCGACCAGCGCCCGCAGCTCGCCGGTCTCGCCATCGACGCGGATGATGTCGCCATCACGGACCAGCGCCAGCGGCCCACCGTCCAGCGCCTCCGGGCAGACATGGATGGCCGCCGGCACCTTGCCGGAGGCGCCGGACATGCGCCCGTCGGTAACCAGCGCCACCTTGTAGCCGCGGTCCTGCAGCACGCCAAGGAAGGGCGTGAGCTTGTGCAACTCCGGCATGCCATTGGCCTTCGGCCCCTGGAAACGCACCACGGCGATGAAATCGCGCTCCAGCTCGCCGGCCTTGAAAGCGGCTGCCAGCTCGCTCTGGTCGATGAACACCCGTGCCGGCGCCTCGACCACACGATGCTCCGGCGCCACGGCCGAGATCTTGGTCACGCCGCGTCCCAGGTTGCCTTCCAGCACACGCAGGCCGCCCTCCGGCGAGAAGGGCCGCTCTGCCGGGCGCAGGATGGTTTCGTCCAGGCTCTGAGCGGGCCCATCGCGCCAGACCAGCTTGTCACCGTCGAGGAACGGCTCCTGGATATAGCGGCGCAGGCCCTTGCCGACCACCGTGTGCACATCCTCATGCAGCAAGCCGGCGTCGAGCAGCGTGCGCACCATGAAGGGCACGCCGCCGCAGGCATGGAAATGGTTCACATCGGCCTGACCGTTGGGGTAGACCTTGGCCAGGGTCGGCACCACCTCGGAAAGGTCGGCCATGTCCTGCCAGGTCAGCTGGATGCCGGCGGCGCGGGCGAATGCCGGAATATGCAGGGTGTGGTTGGTCGAACCGCCGGTGGCGTTGAGCGCGACCACCGAGTTGACGATGGACTTCTCGTCGACCACCTGGCACAGCGGCGTGTAATTGCCCGCCTGATGGGTCAGGCGGGTGACCTGCTGCGCGGCTTCGCGGGTCAGCGCATCGCGCAGCGGCGTGTAAGGATTTACGAACGAGGAGCCCGGCAGGTGCAGGCCCATGATCTCCATCACCACCTGATTGGTGTTGGCGGTGCCGTAGAAGGTGCAGGTGCCCGGGCTGTGGTAGGACTTCATTTCCGATTCCAGCAGCTCCTCGCGGCTCGCCTTGCCTTCGGCGTAGCGCTGGCGCACCGCGGCCTTTTCCTTGTTGGGGATGCCCGATGGCATCGGCCCACCCGGTACGAAGATCGTCGGCAGATGGCCGAAGCGCAGCGCACCGATCATCAGCCCGGGGACGATCTTGTCGCAGATGCCGAGCATCAGCGCGGCGTCGAACATGTTGTGCGACAGCGCCACCGCGGTGCTCATGGCGATCACTTCGCGACTGGCCAGGCTCATCTCCATGCCCGCCTCGCCCTGGGTCACGCCGTCGCACATTGCCGGCACGCCGCCGGCGAACTGGCCGACCGAACCAATCTCGCGCAGCGCCTGGCGGATCATCTCCGGAAAATGCTCGTAGGGCTGATGCGCCGAAAGCATATCGTTGTATGCCGACACGATCGCGACGTTCGCCGCGTTCATCAGGCGCAGGCTCTGCTTGTCCTGAGTGGAATTGCAGCCGGCGACGCCATGGGCGAAGTTGGCGCATTGCAGCCCGCCTCGCTGAGGGCCCTCGCTGGCAGCGGCGGCCATCATCGCGAGGTAACGCTCACGCGTCTTGCGGCTGCGCTCGACCAGGCGCTCGGTGACTTCCAGAACTCGCGGGTGCATGCGTCTCTCCTGCTGCGGAATTTTGTTCTTCGACAACCATAAACCATCCGGAGTCGGTTGGCGTTCGGACAGGACGCAAGGCCAATGGTTGCGCACGACATGCAGCTGCAGAGCTATGCCCCCAGCGGCCGGCTGCAGCGAGGCCGCCGGCGCCCCGGCGACATGCCTGGGCTCAGGGGGTCGATTGCTCCTCGTCGGAGTCGATATCCGCGGCTTGCGCTTCGAGCAGGTCGTCGAAGTCGGTCTTGAGCCCCTGTTCCATGCCATCGAGTTCAGCCAGCAGGCTACGGAAGCTGGTCTGCTCGCGCGCGGGCGCCTGCGGCTCGTCCAACGTCTCGTCGGCGCGGGCCTGCAGGGCGACCGGCACGGCCGCATCGTCGTCGAGCAACGGGCGCAGCTCGGGCTCCATTTCCCGCAGCACGGCCAGCGGCGGCAGTTCGTCGAGGTTCTTCAGATTGAAATGGTCGAGGAATTGTCGGGTGGTGGCGAACATCGCCGGGCGCCCCGGCACGTCACGATGACCGACCACGCGAATCCACTCGCGCTCCTGCAATGTCTTGACGATCTGGCTGTTGACCGCAACGCCGCGAATGTCCTCGATCTCGCCACGGGTGATGGGCTGGCGGTAGGCGATCAGCGCCAGGGTTTCCAGCAGCGCCCGGGAATAACGCTGCGGACGCTCCTCCCAGAGCCGCCCGACCCAGGGCGAGAAGCGCTGGCGCACCTGCAGACGATAACCGCTGGCCACCTCCTTGAGTTCGAAGGCGCGCCCCTTGCAGGACTTGTCCAGGACTTCGAGGGCCTTCTTCAGCTGCGCCGACGAGGGTCGTTCATGCTCCTCGAACAGCTCGCCGAGGCGCTCCAGGGAGAGCGGCTTGCCGGACGCGAGCAGAAAGGCTTCGAGCAGCGAAGCGAGATCCTTGGGATCGGACAGGTCCACGGTTGACTCCTGCAAATATCTATTCGGTTCGACTGCGCACATGGATAGGCGCGAAGGGCTCGTTCTGCACCAGCTCGACCAGCGATTCCTTGATCAGCTCGAGTACGGCCATGAAGGTCACCACCACGCCAAGGCGCCCTTCTTCCACATGGAACAGCGCCACGAAGGGGACGAAACCGCCCCCCTTCAGACGCTCAAGCACCTCGCTCATCCGCTCGCGGGTCGACAGCGCCTCGCGGGTCACCTGGTGGCTCTCGAACATGTCGGCACGGCGCAGCACCTCGGCCATGGATACCAGCAGTTCCTCCAGGCTGACATCCGGCAGCAGCTTGCGCGCCCTGGCATCCGGGGCATCGAGGCGTGGCACCTGCAGGTCGCGACCGACCCGCGGCAGCTCGTCCAGATCCTCGGCGGCGGCCTTGAAGCGCTCGTACTCCTGCAGCCGGCGGATCAGCTCGGCGCGCGGGTCGTCTTCCTCTTCGGCGGCTTCGGCCGAGCGCGGCAACAACATGCGCGACTTGATCTCGGCGAGCATGGCGGCCATCACCAGGTATTCGGCGGCCAGTTCCAGACGCACCGACTTCATCAGCTCGACGTAGCCCATGTACTGGCGGGTGATTTCCGCCACCGGGATGTCGAGGATGTCGATGTTCTGCTTGCGGATCAGATAGAGCAGCAGGTCCAGCGGGCCTTCGAACGCTTCGAGAAAGACTTCCAGCGCATCCGGCGGTATGTACAGGTCCAGCGGCAGCTCGGTAACCGCCTCGCCATAGACCAGCGCCAGGCGCAGCTGCTCGCCGGGCTGAGTCGCTTCGTGGCTCTGGGGTTCGGTCTGCATGGTCTTCCTCGAAGCTGCGCGGGCGCGTCAGCGGTAATTCAGGCCCATCGCCTGACGCACGTCGATCAGCGTCTCACGGGCTTCGTCGCGGGCGCGCTCGGCTCCCTCGGCCAGGATGCTGCGTACCAGATCGGGGTTCTGCTCGTAATCCAGCGCGCGTTCCTGCAGCGGCGCAAGATCGGCCTTGATCGAATCGATCAGCGGTGCCTTGCATTCCAGGCAGCCGATGCCGGCGCTGCGACAACCCTGCTCGGCCCACTGACACACTGCCTCCTCGGAATGCGCCAGATGCATCTGCCACACCGGGCAGCGCGTCGGCTCGCCGGGGTCGCTGCGGTGCACGCGCGCCGGGTCGGTGGGCATGCGACGGATCTTCTCCTCGATCTCGGTCGGCGTATCCCGCAGATAGATGGCGTTGCTGTTGGACTTGGCCATCTTGCCGCCGTCGAGCCCGGACAGCTTAGGCGCCTCGCCGAGCAGCGCCTGCGGCTCGGGCAACAGCAGCTTGCCGCAGCCCTCCAGGTAGCCGTACAGCCGCTCCTGGTCGCCGATGGTGATGGTCTGCTGCTCCTTGATCACCGCGCGCGCGGTATTCAGCGCCTCGACGTCGCCCTGCTCCTGATAGCTCTTGCGCAGGCTGACATAGAGCCTGGAGGTTTTCTTGCCAAGCTTGCGGATCGCCGCCTCCGCCTTGCTCTCGAAGTCGTCCTCACGGCCGTAGAGGTGATTGAAGCGGCGCGCCACGTCGCGGGCGAATTCGATATGCGGCAGCTGGTCGGCCCCGACCGGCACCAGTCCGGCGCGGTACAGCAGAATGTCCGCCGCCTGCAGCAGCGGATAGCCAAGAAAGCCGTAGGTGTCGAGGTTCTTGTCCTGCAGGTTCTGCTGCAGTTCCTTGTACGACGGCACCCGCTCCAGCCAGCCCAACGGACAGATCATCGACAGCAAGAGGTGCAGCTCGGCGTGTTCGGGCACCTGCGACTGGATGAACAGCGTGGCCGAGCTCGGGCTGACCCCGGCGGCCAGCCAGTCCACCGCCATGCTCATGACGTTCTGCGAGATTTCGCCGGAACTCTCGTAGTCGGTGGTCAGCGCATGCCAGTCGACGATGCAGAAAAAGCATTCGTACTCGTGCTGCAGCCTGACCCAGTTCTTCAATACGCCGTGGTAGTGGCCAAGGTGCAGTCGGCCGCTGGGGCGCATACCGGAAACCACACGCCGCTGTGAATCCATGGAGCTCAAAAGAG
Organism: Stutzerimonas sp. LR2; assembly: GCF_055755175.1. NCBI lineage: Bacteria > Pseudomonadati > Pseudomonadota > Gammaproteobacteria > Pseudomonadales > Pseudomonadaceae > Stutzerimonas > Stutzerimonas sp. LR2. The sequence continues at coordinate 607,489 of NZ_JBVTRR010000002.1, read as the reverse complement.
TGTCCTTGCTTAATTGGCCTGTTTGGTAGGTTCAGTTGGTCAAGTCTCGCGCCCGTAGCCCATCGCGGCACCTTGCCATAGCCGGCCATGACTCGTCGCAGCGCCTGGTCTCGGAGACATGTTCATCGAACCTGCCTCAATCCACTCACCGCCCAGGCCAGATGATGTTGTACCGGCATACATGCCATTCAGGCTCAGGCCATGAAGGGTTCGGGATCGCCGCAGCCGACCCGCACCACCTCCGGCTGATCATCGACCAGGCTGACCACGGTCGAGGCCTCGAGGCCACCGTACCCGCCATCGATGATCAGGTCCACCTGGTGCTCCAGGGCGTCGCGCATCTCGTACGGATCGCTCATCGGCAGGTCTTCGCCCGGCAGGATCAGGCTGACACTCATCAGCGGCTCGCCGAGCTCTTCCAGCAACGCCTGGGCGATCGGCAATGCCGGTACGCGCAGCCCGATGGTGCGACGTTTGGGATGCAGCAGCATGCGCGGCACTTCGCGCGTCGCCGTGAGAATGATCGTGTAGGGCCCGGGCAGATGCGCCTTGAGCAGGCGGAAGGCGGCGGTGTCGACCTTGGCGAACAGGCCCAGCTGCGACAGGTCGCGGCAGGCCAGGGTGAAGTTGTGCTTGTCGTCGAGCTGACGCAGCCGGCGGATGCGCTCGATGCCGGCCTTGTTGCCCATCGAGCAGCCGATGGCATAACTGGAATCGGTGGGATACACCACCACCCCGCCCTTGCGGATGATCTCCACGGCCTGCTTGATCAGGCGCGGTTGCGGGTTGTCCGGATGGATCTGAAAGAACTGGCTCATGGGAACTCCCTGTTCAGCTGGCAGCAGGTAGGCGGCGCTCATGGTCGAAATGTCTCCAGAGTGGTGACAGATCCTCCGGCAGGTTGCGATACAGCCCCAGCTCCGACCAGTCGCCCGGTGCGTGGAAGTCGCTGCCCACGGTGGCCATGAGGCCGAACTCGCGCGCCAGGATCGACAGACCGCCAACCTGCTCCAGCGGCTGCATGCCGTTGACCACTTCAAGCGCATGGCCGCCCGCCGCGACGAAATCGACGACGAGGCGACGGCGCTTGCTGCGGGTGAAATCGTACTGCCATGGATGCGCCAGGCTGATCCAGGCACCCGCCTCGCGCAAGGTCCGAACCGTCTGCTCGAGGCTCGGCCAGTGCTGCTTCACGTCACCGAGCTTGCCGGAGCCGAGCCACTTGCGAAACGCCTCGGCACGATCGCGGACATGGCCGGCACGCACGAGGAACTCCGCGAAGTGGGGACGAGCCGGCGCGTTGCCGCTGTCGCCCAGCTCCTGCTGGATCGCCCGTGCGCCCTCCAGCGCGCCTGGCATGCCCTTGGCCTCGAGCCGCTGGGCGATCTGTTCGGCCCGCCGCCAGCGCCCTTCGTGCAGCTGCGTGATCGCCTGCTGCAACGCTGGCGCATCGGCGGCGAAGGCATAGCCCAGTACATGAATGGTAGCCCCGTTCCACAGGCACGAGAGTTCGATGCCGTTTACCAGCTGCAACCCCAGCGCCAACGCAGCCGCCCGAGCCTCGGCGAGGCCATCGACGGTGTCGTGGTCGGTGAGCGCCAGCAGCTGGACCCCGCGCCCATGGGCACGCTCCACCAGCTTGGTTGGCGCCAGCACGCCATCGGAGGCAGTGCTGTGGCAATGCAGATCGACGATCATCAGGTAACGCACTCCAGTGAGGTGCCGGCACCTCGCGAAAAACTGTCCGACAAGCCCGGTTCAGCAAGACAGCGCGGGCGAACGGCCGGCTAGTCTAACGCCGCGCCGGGGCTTTGGCTTGCACCAGCGGCACCCGGCGCCGCGAAACCTTCTGCTTCGACCGCCGATCCTGCTTGCCGTGCGATGCATCCTTGGCAGTTTCCCGCCAGGCGCCGTTTGCTATGATGCCGCGCTGCTGGCCTGTGGGCGTCGACGCCCTGGCTGGCACACGCCAGCCCCACCCGGCGTGGATGCAATACTTTTTTTACGCCGCAACCCACGCGAAAGAGGAACGACCATGCTGTACGCCGTTATCGCCACCGACGCACCGAATTCCCTGCAGGACCGCCTCGCCACCCGCCCGGCCCACCTGGCGCGCCTGGAGCAGCTCAAGAACGAAGGTCGCCTGGTGCTCGCCGGCCCGCATCCTGCCATCGACAGCAACGACCCGGGCGAAGCCGGTTTCAGCGGTAGCCTGGTGGTCGCCGAGTTCGATTCGCTGGAAGCTGCACAACAGTGGGCCGATGCCGATCCATACAAGGCCGCCGGCGTTTACGTGAATGTGGTGGTCAAGCCCTTCAAGAAAGTGCTGCCCTGAGCCGACACAGCGGGGATAGCGAATCCGCCCGGCTGCTGGTCTTCCACGGCCTCGTAAGGAAATAGGAGTTCCGATGCGTCAACGACCGCTTTCCCTGCTGCTTGCCCTGACCCTGCTGGCCCCTGCGCTGCAGGCTGAAGAAACATCAAGCGTACCGACCGTGCCGGTTGACGAAGCCAGCGAAGCCGCACCGATCGAAGCGCAGCAGACCGCCACCGAGCCCCGCGCGGCACGCCTGGCCAGCGATACCACCGAAGCCCTGCTGCTGCGTCTGCGCGAGGAAAACCGCCGGCTGCGCATGCAGTTGCAAGCCGAGCAGTCGAAGGTTCTGCCGGCGCTGCTGAACGAGCAGCAGCAATGGTTCGCGGTGGGCGGAGCCGTTGGCGTCACCAGCTTCTTACTGGGCCTGCTGGTGACGCGCGGCCGGCGTCGGCGCCAGTGGCTCAATTGAGTAACAGGCAAACATGAGCGAATTGCTGCTTATCGATGATGATCAGGAGCTGTGCGAGCTGCTGATCAGCTGGCTCGCACAGGAAGGCTTCGTCGCCCATGCCTGCCATGACGGGCAGAGCGCGAAGCAGGCGTTGGCGCAGTATCAGCCCGCCGCGGTAGTACTGGATGTGATGCTGCCGGACGGCAGCGGCCTTGAACTGCTCAAGCAGCTGCGCAGCGAACATCCGGACCTGCCGGTGTTGATGCTGTCCGGCCGTGGCGAACCGCTGGACCGCATTCTCGGCCTCGAACTCGGTGCCGACGACTATCTGGCCAAGCCCTGCGACCCGCGCGAACTGACCGCGCGTTTGCGAGCTGTGCTGCGCCGCAGCCAACCGGCAGCCGCGCCCAGCCAGCTCGAACTCGGCGACCTCAGCTACAGCCCCGCCCGCGGCGTTGCCAGTGTCGGCGGGCATGACGTCAGCCTGACGCTGTCCGAAGGCCGCATCCTTGAGGCCCTGCTGGCCCAGGCCGGCGAGCCGATCGACAAGCAGGCCCTGGCCCAGCACGCCCTGGGTCGCAAGCTCACGCTCTACGACCGCAGCCTGGACATGCATGTCAGCAACCTGCGCCGCAAACTGGGCCCGCACGCCGACGGCAGCCCGCGGATCGTCGCCCTGCGCAGCCGTGGCTATCTCTATTCGGCCTGATCGTGCCCGGCTGATCGTCTTTACCGAGGCTTTACCCTGGGCTGACCGCCCTTGACCTTGCGCTGCGTAGACTGAACTCATCCGGTCACCGACCAGCCGCCAGCTTCTTCGATGCCGCGGCGGCACGACCGGTTTCCCTACATAGGAGAGTTTCATCATGCGCAAATCACTCGTAGCCCTAGTGTTCGCAGCCGCCCTGCCGACCCTCGCCTTTGCCATGCCCGGTGGCATGCACGACGGCCCCCATGGCGGCAAAAGAGCCCCGCACATGTTCCAGGAGCTGGACCTGACAAAGGAACAGCAGCGCGAAATGCGCAAGCTGATGGGCGAACAGATGAAGCAGCGCCAGGCGATCACCCAGCGCTACCTCGACAAGTTGCCCGAAGCCGAACGCCAGGCCATGCAGAAGGATCTGGACGCCAGTCGAGAAAAGACTCACCAGAGCATGCGCGCCCTGCTCAAGCCGGAGCAGCAGAAAGCCTTCGATGAAGGCCTGAAGAAAATGGAAGAAAAGCGCGCCGAACGCGCCGAATTCCTCAAGTGGAAGGCCGAGCGCGATCAGAAGAACTGATCCGGCGGTCCATCTGATACCCCGCCCGGCAGCGTCCGCCCGTCATGTGATGGGCGAAGCGTGCCGGGCTTTTTGCCGTGGAGAGACCCGGTGCGATCACTTTTCTGGCGCATACTCGCAACCTTCTGGCTGGCCATTGCCCTGGTCGCCGGCCTGGCGATGCTGCTCGGCCATGCACTGAACCAGGATGCCTGGATTCTCGGTCGGCATCCCGCCTTGCAGGGCCTGGCCGAGACCTGGACCGAAGTCTACGAGCGCCAGGGCCCGCTGGCCGCTCAGCGGCTGCTCGAACAGCACCGCCATCGTGCACGGGTCGATGTACAGGTCCTGGCGGAAAACGGCCAGCCGATCATCCGCGGTACCTTCCCCGCCCGCGCTGCCGCCTTCGAGGCGCGCCATCAGGATCGCGAGCGTCCACTGCCCTGGCGACGCCTGACCGCCGACTACACCAGCCCGACCACCGGCGAAACCTACCTGTTCATCTACCGTATTCCGCATCCCGAACTGCAGGCCTGGCACCGCGGCAGCCTGGCCTGGCCGCTGAGTGCGCTGGGCATCGCTCTGGTGGTGCTGACCGGCTTCAGCCTGCTGCTGACGCTCTCCATCACCCGACCGCTGGATCGCCTGCGCCGTGCCGTGCACGACCTCGGCCAGACGACCTATCAGCAGCAGTCGCTGGCGCGCCTGGCGACCCGCCGCGACGAGCTCGGCGTGCTGGCCAGCGATTTCAATCGCATGGGTGCGCGCTTGCAGGCACTGATCGGCAGCCAGCGACAGTTGCTGCGCGACGTGTCCCACGAATTGCGCTCGCCGCTGGCGCGACTGCGCATTGCCCTGGGCCTGGCCGAGCGCGCCACGCCCACCGAACGCGAGGTGATCTGGCCACGGCTGGCCAAGGAATGCGACCGCTTGGAGGCGTTGATCAGCGAGATTCTGGAACTCTCGCGGCTGGATGCCGAGCCCGGCGCGGCAATCGACGTCGATCTGCCCGATATGTTCGAACAGCTGAAGGACAACGCCCGTATCGTCGCCCCCACGCAACGTATCGACAGTCGCGTCGAACCCGGCATCCGCTACACGGGCTGGCCGGATATGCTCGAGCGTGCGCTGGACAATCTGCTGCGCAATGCCCTGCGCTTCAATCCAGAAGGGGTGCCGGTGGAGCTGCGCGCCCAGCGCGACGGCCAGGACTTGGTGATCAGCGTTCGCGACCATGGCCCCGGCGTGGCCGACGAGCACTTGCCCCAGCTCAGCGAGCCTTTCTTCCGGGCCCCGGGCCAGACCGCGGCCGGGCATGGCCTGGGGCTGGCCATCGCCCGACGCGCCGCCGAGCGCCACGGCGGCCAGCTGCAACTGGCCAATCACCCCGACGGCGGCTTCGTCGCCCGCCTGCGTCTGCCGCTGGCCGGCCCGGCGAGCAGAACCTCAGACGATCTGGCGTCTCACTGAGCGTTCCACCGCTGGACGAAGTCCTTGGGCTCCAGAACCGGCGCGCTGCGCACGCGCCCTTCCGGCGTACCCATATAGAGAAAGCCCAGCAGGCGCTCCTGCTCGGTCAATCCGAGGCCCTCGAGCACCCGCGGATCGTAGGAAAACTCCCCGGTGCGCCACACCGCTCCGATGCCCTGGGCATGCGCCGCGAGCAGCAGGCCATGAGCCGCGCAGCCTGCAGCCAGCAGCTGCTCGCCTTCGGGCACCTTCGGATGCGGCTTCACGCTGGCGATCACCAGTACCAGCATCGGTGCGCGCAGTGGCATGTTGCGTGCCTTCTGCAGCGCCTCCTCGGCGGCACCGGCATCCCGCTCGCGCAGGGCCGCGGCGAACAGCTCGCCAAGCTTGTGGCGGGCATCGCCTTCGATGATGAGGAAGCGCCACGGGTGTAGCTGACCATGATCCGGAGCGCGCAGCCCGGCGCGGAACATCAGGTCGAGTTGATCGGCAGTGGGGGCCGGCTCGCACAGGCGAGTGACCGAAACGCGATTGAGCAGCAGATCCAGAGCGTCCATCCATTACCTCCTAAGGCGGTCGGACATTCTAGAGGCTGTTGCCGCCTTATCGCGAGTGATGGCTGGCCGACAGCTCAGCCGATGCCCCGGCTCAGGCGACCCGATCCGGCGACAGATGGGGCTGCAGCGGCGGCACCAGCGGCGGCAGGCCATGGGCGGCACGGGCGGCATCGCAGTGCGGGTTGTGCTCGCCATTCTCCCAGGAGGCCTCGAACTCGCGACAGGTGCTCGAACGCTGCTCGTACATGCTGCAACGCACGCCGCAGCCCACGTCTCCCAGCAGACCGACGCAGCGTGCGGGCTTGCTGTCGGTGCCGAGCATGGCGACATGGAACGGCGACACCTGAACGGTCAGATGGTCCGGCACTGCACCACCCGCCGATACGCATTCGCCAAAATAGAAGGACACACGAAAGTACGCGCAGCAGGCGCCGCACGTGAGGCAGGGATTGTCGATGGACATGGCAGGTGAACACCCAGAGACCGGAATGGGCCGGCGCCCGGGCGGCTATTCTATTCATGCCGATGGGCTTGGGAAGGGGCCGGGGCCACGCCGCGAAAACATTTTTCAATGAACCGCCGAGCGGTTTACTGCCACCGCGACGCGAGTAGAATGTCGGCCCCTCTTTCACCCGTGCCGAGCACCTTCTACATGGCCCTGCCGACCCTGCGCATCATCGGTTTCATCCTCGGCATTTTCCTCATCACCCTTGCCGTCAGCATGATCATCCCGATGCTGACACTGCTGGCCTACGAGCGCACCGACGACCTGCAGGCCTTCATCTGGGGCAGCCTGATCACCTTCTCCTGCGGCTTCGCCCTGGTCGCCCCGGGCAAGCCGGCCAATACCCACCTGCGCCCGCGCGACATGTACTTCCTGACGACCATCAGCTGGGTGGTGGTTTGCTGCTTCGCCGCGCTGCCGCTGATGCTGATCCAGCACATCAGCTATTCGGATGCCTTCTTCGAGACCATGTCGGGCATCACCACCACCGGCGCGACGGTGCTCTCGGGCCTGGACAGCGCGTCGCCCGGCCTGCTGATGTGGCGGTCACTGCTGCACTGGCTGGGCGGCATCGGCTTCATCGGCATGGCCATCGCGATCCTGCCGCTGCTGCGCGTAGGCGGCATGCGGCTGTTCCAGACCGAATCCTCGGACTGGTCGGAGAAGGTCATGCCGCGCTCGCACGTGGCCGGGCAGTATCTGCTGGTGATCTACGTGACCTTCACCATCGCGGCCTTCATCGCTTTCCTGCTGACCGGCATGGGCGCCTTCGACGCCATCAACCATGCCATGTCCACCGTCGCCACCGGCGGCTTCTCCACCTCGGACGCCTCGATGGGCAAGTTCGGCCCCTCCGCCCACTGGGTCGCGGTGTTCTTCATGATCGTCGGCAGCCTGCCGTTCACGCTGTACGTGATGACCCTGCGCGGCCACCGCACTGCGCTGTTCAGGGATCAGCAGGTGCGTGGCTTCGTGCTCATGCTGGCCATCACCAGCGTGCTGTTCAGCGGCTGGTACTGGCTGAACAACGATGTACCGGCGCTGGATGCACTGCGCATCGTCACTTTCAGCGTGGTATCGGTGGTCACCACAACCGGCTTCGCGGTGGACGACTACACCCAGTGGGGCGGCTTCGCGGTCATGGCGTTCTTCTACCTGACCTTTATCGGCGGCTGCTCGGGCTCGACCTCAGGCGGCCTGAAGATGTTCCGCTTCCAGGTGGCCTATTCGCTGCTGCGCGCCAACTTCAAGCAGCTGATCCATCCCCGCGCGGTGATCCGTCAGCAGTACAACGGCCACAACCTCGACGAGGAAATCGTCCGTTCGATCCTCACCTTCTCGTTCTTCATCACGATGACCATCGGTGTGCTGGCGCTGTGTCTGGCACTGCTGGGCCTGGACCCGATCACCGCACTGACCGGCGCGGCGACCGCCGTATGCAACGTCGGCCCCGGGCTGGGCGAGATCATCGGGCCGGCCGGCAACTTCTCCACATTGCCGGACACCGCCAAGTGGCTGCTGTCGATCGGCATGCTGCTCGGCCGCCTGGAAATCATCACCGTGCTGGTGCTACTGACCCCGGCCTTCTGGCGTCACTGATCAGGCCGCGGCGCCGGAGCCGCGCTTGAACAAGCGGCCACCCAGCGTCACCAGCCCCAGCACGACAGCGCCGACGAGGATGCCGAATGCGGCATCCAGCAAGGTCGGCAGCAACCCGCCCAGTACCGCACCGACGTAAGGCAGCCCAAGTGCTTCGTGGGCGCTGGTCTCGATGAAATGATGCAGTGCGCGGATGCCATGAGTAAGGATGCCGCCGCCCACCATGAACATCGCCGCGGTACCGATGACCGACAGCGATTTCATCAGCCAGGGCGCTACCCGCAGGATGCCCCGCCCCGTTGAACTGGCCAGGCCACTGGCCCGCTTGCTCAAGGCGAGACCCAGGTCATCGAGCTTCACGATCGCCGCCACCAGGCCATAGACGCCCACCGTCATCAGAATCGCGATGCCGACCAGGACCGCCACCTGCTGGTTGAACGAAGCCGCCGCTACCGTACCCAGGGTGATCGCGATGATCTCTGCGGAAAGGATGAAGTCGGTGCGCACCGCGCCGGCGATCTTGCGTTTCTCGAAAGCCACCATGTCCACCGCTGGGTCGGCCAGCGCTCTCGCCGTCTCGGCATGTTCGCCGTCTTCCTTGTGCAGGAAGCGATGCGCCAGCTTCTCGAATCCCTCGTAGCAGAGAAACGCCCCGCCGAGCATCAGCAGCGGCGTGATTGCCCAGGGGGCGAAGGCGCTGATCAACAATGCCGCCGGCACCAGGATCGCCTTGTTGCGCAGCGACCCTTTGGCCACAGCCCATACCACTGGCAGCTCGCGGTCAGCCTTCACGCCGGTTACCTGTTGGGCGTTGAGGGCGAGGTCGTCGCCCAGCACCCCGGCGGTTTTCTTCGCCGCGACCTTTGTCATGACCGACACATCGTCGAGCACGGTCGCAATATCATCGATCAGCGCAAGCAGGCTGCTGGCCAATTTCGTTCTCCATCGTGTTGATGTGCAGAGCGCCTTAGCTAAGGCTTCGACTACGGATACAGGTTCCTAGCGCCGCGCGCGAGCGGCCAGGCGGTATTCTCCAGGCGTCACGCCGAACCAGCGCTTGAAGGCCCGATAGAAATTGCTCGGATCGGCGAAGCCGAGCAAGTAGGCAATTTCCAGCGGCGCCAGGTCAGGTTGCGCAAGATACTGCTCTGCCAGGTCGCGTCGCGTGTCGTCCAGCAACTGCTGGAAGCTGCCGCCCTCCTCCTGCAGGCGCCGCTGCAGCGTTCTTTCCGACAGGCACAGGGCCTGGGCGACCGCCTCGCGCCGGGGTTCGCCTTGCGGCAACAGACGGCACAGGATCTGTCGCGCACGGTGCATCACCCGGCTGTCGGCGAAGCGCGACAGGTATTCCCCGGCGAAGCGGTCATGCAGTTGCGCCAGCGCCTCGTTGGCGGTCGGCAGCGGCGTGTTCACATCGGCCTCGCGGAACAGCAGGGCATAGCGCGGCGCGCCGAAGCGCAGCGGCGCCTGGAACAGCTGACGATAGGGTTCGAGATCGGCCGGCTGCGGCCCCTGAAAGCAGACCTCCAGCGGCCGCAGCGCGTCTCCGGTCAACCAGCGGCAGAAGGTCAGGCAACCGGCAAGCGAGCCTTCCGCGCTCTGCGGAGCAGGTGGCAGACGGTCGCCCTGAATGGTCAGGCTCAATCGATAACCCTGGGCGCATGGCTGAAAGTCGAGATCGGCACCCTCGGCGATGATTCGCTGATAGCGCACCAGACGGGCGAAGCCCTCTTTCAGATTCCGGCTGGACATCAGCGCGTAGCCCACCACATTCAGCGCCGCAGGTCGTACCTGCCGCGCCATGTTCAGGCCGACTGCCGGGTCGCCGGAAACCGCCACGGCGCGATGCCAGAGCCGGGTCATGTCGTCCTGCGCGAAACGCGCGTCGGGGTCCTGCAGTGCCCCATAGTCCAACCCGAGCTCGGCGAACAGCGCACGGCAATCGAGCCCGGCCGACTCCAGCGCCTGGACGATTCCCTGTGCCCAGCTCGAGGATGTGGTGCGTTCAGTCATGTTGTTGTTCTTCGAATGGTCGGGCGGCTGCGCACAAGGCTACTAAACTGGCCGTGATTGTCACTGACTCGCAAGCTTCGCGCTCACTAAGCTGTCCGCGACAATAACAGGAGGTACGCCATGAGTACGCAAACCGCCGAACGCTTCACCCGCTTTGCCGATTTCTATCCGTTCTACCTGGCCGAGCACAGCAACCCGACCTGTCGCCGTCTGCATTTCGTTGGCAGCCTGCTGGTCCTGGCGATTCTCGGCTACGCCCTGATCACCCAGCAGTGGCTGTGGCTGCTGGCGATGCCTGTGGCCGGTTACGGTTTCGCCTGGGTCGGCCATTTCGTCTTCGAGAAGAATCGTCCCGCGACCTTTCAGTATCCGCTGTACAGCCTTCTCGGCGACTGGGTCATGTTCAAGGACATGCTGACCGGCCGCGTCCGCTTCTGAGTGCGACGCCAGCAGCATATCCGACCAGCGTATGCGCACTTTCGACGCTCTGGTTTGGCGATGCGGCGCGGCTTGGTTATGATCTGTCGGCTGTCGCCCGGACCGGTCATCGCCGAGCTGGCTCCGCGACGGCGAGACTGAAACCTGCGCGATTCGGCCGGAGCCACCATCATCGATGCCTGGCGCCGATCCCGCCCGGTGGCAGTCTGCAAGGCGCATAGAAAAAGGCGTCGATAAATCTACCAGGGATCGTACGCATAATGACTTCCACCAGGGTTGAGCGCCGCAATGGCCTCGCCACTCGCCCGTTGCGCGAGTACTACTCCCGCGTGCTCGCCTATCTGATCTGCGCCGCGACCATTGCCGCCGGTACCTACATCCAGTACTTCTCGATGGACCTGCTGTGGATGGTGCCGTACGCCCTGCTCTATCCGCACCTGGCCTATCACCTGAGCTACCGCTTCAAGCGCGATCATCCGGAACGCACGGCACAGGTCCTGCTCTGCCTGGACGCCATGAATGCCGGTGCCGGCATCCTGTTGCTCGGCTTCTCCATCGTGCCCAGCCTGATGTTCCTGCTGACCCTCAGCTTCAGCGCCCTGGTGAGCGGCAGCCTGCGCAACCTGGCCATGGCGCTGCTCTGCGTGGGCATCGGCATCGGCCTGGCTTACCCCGTGGTGAGTCTGCATTACCAGGGCGTCACCCCGCCGCTGGTCTCGCTGGTCAGCATTCTGTTCACGACATTCTACGTCTGCGCCACCGCCTATTTCGTTCACCAGCAGGGCGTGCGCCTGGCCCTGGCGCGCAAGGAAATCGAACTGGAACAGGCCAAGGCCGCGCGCCTGGCCCGCAACCTGGCCAAGTATCTGTCGCCACAGGTCTGGGAATCGATCTTCACCGGCAAGCGCAGCGTTCGCCTGGAAACCCAGCGCAAGCGGCTGACGGTGTTCTTCTCCGACATCAAGGGCTTCACCGAGCTCTCCGAAGAGCTGGAAGCAGAAGCCCTGACCGACCTGCTCAACAACTACCTCAATGAAATGTCGAAGATCGCCCTCAAGTACGGCGGCACCATCGACAAGTTCGTCGGCGACTGCGTGATGGTGTTCTTCGGCGACCCGTCCAGCCAGGGCGCCAAGAAAGACGCGGTGGCGGCCGTTTCCATGGCCATCGCCATGCGCAAGCACATGAAGGTGCTGCGCCAGCAATGGCGCGCGCGGGGCATCACCCGCCCGCTGGAAATCCGCATGGGCGTCAACACAGGCTACTGCACGGTGGGCAACTTCGGTGCCGACACCCGCATGGACTACACCATCATCGGCCGCGAAGTGAACCTGGCCAGCCGCCTGGAAAGCGCGGCCGAGGCCAGCGAGATCCTGGTCTCTCACGAAACCTATTCGCTGGTAAAGGACGTGATCATGTGCCGCGACAAGGGGCAGATCGCGGTCAAGGGTTTCTCCCGTCCGGTACAGATCTACCAGGTGGTGGACTTCCGCCGCGACCTGGGCGCGACCAACAGCTTCGTCGAGCACGAGCTGCCAGGGTTCTCCATGTACCTGGACACCAACGGCGTGCAGAACTTCGACAAGGAGCGGGTAATCCAGGCGCTGCAACAGGCCGCCGAGAAACTCCGCGACAAGGTCATCCTCTGATTTACTGATTGGCGGGCTGGCAGCGTGCGGTTACCGTGTCCGGTCCGCAGAGCCCGCTTTCGAGATCGCCGATGCTATCGCTGCGCAACTACCAGCACGACCTCATTGCCCACAGCCACGACCACCCGCAACTGGTGTTCGGCCTGAGTGGCCAGCTGGAGTTCGAGATCGCCGGACGCGGCAGCCGGATCGGCGAACGCGGCCTGGCAATCGTCCCTGCAGCCGTGCATCACGCCTGTGCCAGTGTGACCGGCAGCCATTGCCTGGTGCTGGATGTGCCGTCCGAAGGCTGGCTGCGCCAGCGCCTGGGCCACCACTGCGAAAGCAGCCTGCGGTTGCTGGACCGCCCGGACACGCTGCGTCTCGGCCCGACCCAGCAGAGCCTCGTGAGCTGGCTGGCGAGCAGCCCGATCAACGATTCGGTGATCGCCGAGCAGGGTGCCGTCCTGCTGCTGGCCAGCCTCAACGGCGTACATGGCGCCGCGTCCGACTCTACCGCGTTGCCGCTGGCCGCCATCGACAGCTTCATTGACCAGCATCTCGCACACCCGCTGCAGGTCGCCGATCTGGCACGCATCGCCGGTCTGTCGGTGGCACGGCTGCACGCGCGCTTTCAAGGCGAGACCGGCTGCACGCCCATGGAGTACGTTCGCCGGCGCCGCCTGCAACAGGGCGAGGCGCTGCTGCACGACACCCGCCTGCCGGTTGGCGAGATCGCCGCGCGCGTCGGTTATGGCTCGCAAAGCGCCTTCACCGTCGCCCTGGTGCGCGCCCGAGGCTGCACGCCGCGCGCGCTGCGGCGAGAGTTGCGCGACAAAATCGATGATTGACGCGACAGACACCCGCTCGCCCGCGGCCTAGCATGGCCACTGATTCGTCAAGGTTCAGCTCGCCATGATCAGCTCGCTTCATATTCGCTGCGTAACGCGCAGCTCACGCCGGTTCCTCACACCATGACGCCGCGCAACGCCCTGCTGGCGATCCATCTCGGCGCGCTGATGTTTGGCCTGTCCGGCGTGCTCGGGAAACTGGCCGAGAGCTCGGCGCTGGTCATCACCTTTGGCCGTGCGCTGTTCGCCGTGCTTGCCCTGCTGTTGGTGGCACAGCTGCTGCGCCCCAGCGGCGCGCTGCCCAGCTGGCGTCAGCGTGCCGGTCTGGCGCTGGGAGGGCTGTTGCTCGGCGCGCATTGGCTGACCTTTTTCATTGCGGTGAAGATCGCCGGTGTCGGCATCGCCACCCTGGGTTTCGCCAGCTTCCCCGCGTTCACCGTCCTGCTCGAAGGCCTGCTGTTCCGCGAGCGCACCCGCGCCGTGGAGTTCGCCATGGTTGGCCTCGTCACCGCGGGCCTGCTGCTGGTCGCACCCACCTTCGATCTCGGCAACGGCCCGACTACCGGACTGCTCTATGGCGTGCTCTCGGGTTTGCTGTTCGCGCTGCTGTCGCTGCTCAATCGCGCCGTCACCCGTGGCCTCGATCCGGTGCGATCGGCGCTGTGGCAGAACCTGGCGATCTTCGCCGGCCTGCTGCCCTTCTGCGGAGCGGCGATCCCGACCATCCCGGCGCAGGACTGGCTCTGGCTCGCCCTGCTGGGAGTGCTCTGCACCGGGCTTGCGCACAGCCTGTTCGTTGCCAGCCTGCGGGTACTGAAAGCGCGAACCACCTCGGTGATCTTCGCTCTGGAGCCCGTCTACGGCATCGCCTTCGCCTGGTGGCTGTTCAACGAGCAGCCAACGCTGCGCATGCTGATCGGTGGCGCCTTGATCATCATCGCGAGCGTGATCACCAGCCGCCTGAAGAGCCCGGCGCCCACGCCCCAGCCAGTGAGCTGAACCTACGCGATCGCCCGGCCCGGTTCAGCGGTCGTTGTGCCCCAGCGACCGCTGCGGGTCGATCCGGTCGCGCACTCGCTGCTTGAGTTCCTTCGCCTCGGGGAAGCCGCCGTCGCGCTTGCGCTCCCAGATCTGCTCGCCGTCGCAGCTGATGTGGAAGGTCCCGCCGGTCGCGGGCACCAGGGACACCCGCCCCAGGTCGTCGGCAAAGGTCGAAAGCAGCTCCTGAGCCAGCCAGGCGGCGCGCAGCAGCCATTGGCACTGGGTGCAATAGGTGATGATAATTTCAGGCTTGGCAGGACTCATGCGCGGCGCCTCCGGCTGGTTGAGTGCCGCCTATAATAGCCGCCTCTCCCGTGCATACCTCTGGTTCGACCATGTTTCGCCTGCTCGCTTTCCTGCTCCTCGTTGTCTGCCTGCCAGCTGCCTTTGCCGAAACGGCCCAACCCAGGACCGGCCTGGTGCTGTCCGGCGGCGCCGCGCGCGGGCTGGCCCATGTCGGGGTGCTGAAAGCCCTGGAGGAACAGGGCGTGCGCATCGACGCCATCGCCGGCACCAGCATGGGCGCAGTGGTCGGCGGGCTCTACGCGGCGGGCTATAGCGTGGCCGAGCTGGAGCGACTGGCGCTCACCCTCGACTGGCAGCAGGTGCTGTCCGACGACCCGCCGCGCCAGGACATTCCCTACCGGCGCAAGCAGGACGACCGCGACTTTCTCATCAAGCAAAAGCTCAGCTTTCGCGACGACGGCAGCCTCGGCCTGCCACTGGGCGTGATCCAGGGTCAGAACCTCGCACTGCTGCTCGAACGCCTGCTGGTGCATGCCAGCGACACCCGCGATTTCGACCAGCTGCCGATTCCGTTCCGCGCCGTGGCCACCGACATCGCCAATGACGAAAAGGTGGTCTTCCGCCGCGGCCACCTGCCCCAGGTGATCCGCGCGAGCATGTCGATCCCCGCGGTGTTCGCGCCGGTGGAGATCGATGACCGGCTGCTCGTCGACGGCGGCATGGTGGACAACATCCCCATGGATGTGGCGCGTGACATGGGCGTCGACCGTTTGATCGTGGTGGATATCGGTACTCCGCTCAAACCGCGCAAGGAGCTGGTGACCGTGGTCGATGTGCTCAACCAGACCACCACCATGATGACCCGGCGTAATTCCGAAGCGCAGCTGGCCACGCTGCAGCCGCAGGACGTGCTGATCCAGCCGCCGCTGGCCGCCTACGGCTCTACCGACTTCGCCCGCGCCGAGCAGCTGGTCGATGCCGGCTATCGTGCGACGCTCGCGCTGCAAGGACGACTGGCCGAAATGCGCACGACGACTGGCGGCAATCCGGCATTGAGCCTCGCGCGCTCCGGCGACCCGCGCACACCGGTCATAACCGCAATCCGGGTGGAAAACGACTCCAAGGTCGGCGATGCGGTGATCCGGCGGCATATCCGCCAGCCGCTGGGCGAGCCGTTGGACCTGGAGCGCCTGCAAAAGGACATGGGCACGCTCTACGGCCTGGATTACTTCGAGCGGGTCGAATATCGCGTCCAGCGCGGAAAACTCGGCAACACCCTGGTCATCAACGCACGCGAGAAGCGCAGCGGCACCGACTACCTGCGCCTGGGGCTGAGCCTTTCCGACGATTTTCAGGGCGACAGCGTGTTCAACCTGGGCGCCAGCTACCGCAAGAACGGCATCAACCAGCTCGGCGCCGAATGGCTGACCCGTCTGCAGCTGGGGGATCGCCAGGAGCTCTATAGCGAGTTCTACCAGCCGCTGGACGCCGGTTCACGCTGGTTCGCCGCACCGAACCTGTTCATCGAGGCGCAGAACGTCGAGGCCATTCTCGACAACGACCCGATCGCCGAATACCGCCTGCAGCGCTACGGCTACGGTCTCAATCTCGGCCGGCAGATCGCCAATAACGGCGAGATCCGCTTCGGTATCGGCCAGGCCTGGGGGGAAGCGGACGTGCGGATCGGCGAGCGCGATCTGCCGGACTTCAGCTTCACCGAAGGCTATTACGAGATGCAGTACTCGTTCGATACGCTGGACAATATCGACTTTCCCCGCGAGGGCGAGGATATCCGTCTGACCCTGCGTCAATACGACCCGAGCCTCAGCTCCGACCAGCGCTATCGACAGTGGAACATCAAGCTGGACAAGGCACTCAGCCATGGTGCCAACACCTGGGTGCTGGGCGGTCTCTACGGTCGCACCCTGGACGACGCCGAGGTGGTCACCTCGAGCTTCCTGCTCGGTGGCGCGCGCCAGCTATCGGGCTTTCGTCAGGACGCGCTGTCAGGGCAGAATGTCAGCCTCGGGCGTATGGTGTATTACCGCCGGGTGACGCCGCGCGCATTCCAGCCGCTGGACTTTCCGCTCTATCTCGGCGGATCGCTCGAGCGCGGCCGGGCCTGGAACAACGACAACGCCTTCGACAGCGGCTACATCAACGCCGCAAGCATCTTCCTCGGCTACGACACGCCGTTGGGCCCACTGAACTTCGGTTACGGCATCAACGACGAGGACGAGCAGGCGCTTTACATGAATCTGGGACGCAGCTTCTAGCGCTTGTCCAGATTGGCGAGGATGCGCGCATGCACCTGCTGGCACTTGCGCAGGTCCTCTTCGTCGATCCCGGCAAAGGCCTCCTGGCGGACCTGCGTCGAAATCGCCTCGATTTTCTCGATCAGCGGCAGCGCCGGAGCCCCGAGGGAAATGCGCTTGGCACGGCGATCCTCGGCCGATGCCTTGCGATGTACCAGCCCCTGCGCCTCGAGGCTGTCGAGCAGGCGTGCCAGCGTGGGGCCTTCCACCGCGACGCTTTGCGCCAGCTCGCGCTGGGTGGGTTCGTGATCGAAACGGGCCAGGTGCAGAAGCACCAGCCAGCGTGCCTGAGACAGGCCCAGATCGGCCAGGCGCCGATCCAGTTCCGCGCGCCAGCCACGCGAGAGTTGCGCCAACTGCATGGCGAAGCGATGTTGCTCGGCGTACATGTACGACCATTCCTACAAAAACTAATTATTAGTGAGCTAACCACAGCTCCGATGACCAGGCAAGACGACCTTCGGTTGCTGATAGGCGTGCCAAAGGCGCAATGATGGCAGAGGGACAGTCGGGCTGGGCTCGAGGGCCGCAGCGCCGGCCGCTGTAGGCGGGCGCTGCGGATGCACCCCGTTACAATTCGAACTCAGCCTGCAGCGCAGCGCGCACGCAAAAGAGCACCTGCTCCGGGACCCGTCCGGCGAACAGCGGTGCCACATCCCCCACCGGAGGCAGCTCGCCCTCGCCGTCGAGAAAGGCTTCCTGAATCTCGCCAAGCAGGTCTTCCGGCAGGTCGAGCGCCTGCTCCAGGCTCAGCTGCTGCTTGCCGATGGCCTCGGCGAGCAGCGTGTAGACGTTCTTCTCGCTGCAATCGAGCTGGCGCGCGATCTGCGCCGGCGTCATGCCGGCACGGGCCAGTGTCACGAGTTCATGACGCAGGTCAGCCGGCGACCTGACCACCTCGACCGTACCCTGCAAGACCTCGAGAAAGGCCTGGCCGTAGCGCTCCAGCTTGCGCGCGCCGACGCCGCTGATGCGCGCCATGTCCGCGAGCGACGCCGGCTGGCTGCGCAGCATTTCCAGCAGGGTGGCGTCCGGAAAGATCACATAGGGCGGCACGCTGTGCTCTTCGGCCAGCTTGCGCCGCAGCGTACGCAACGCCTCCCAGGTCTCGCGCTCCTCGCTGCGCACCAATTGGCTGGCGGCACTGGATGCCGGTTTCGGCGCTTTGCTGGATAGATCCCGGCGCAGCTCGAGGGTGACTTCACCACGCAGCAGCGGGCGGCAGCTATCGCTCAACCGCAGGCCGCCGAAGCCTTCGAGATCGACATCGGCCAAACCGCGGGCGACCAGCTGGCGGAACAGCGAGCGCCATTCACCCTCGGACAACGCCTTGCCGACGCCGAACACTGACAGATGCTGATGGCCGAGGCCGCGTACCTTGTCGTTGTCGCGTCCCAGCAAGACATCCACCAGATGCCCGACGCCATAGCGCTGACCACTGCGATAGATGGCTGAAAGCGCTTGGCGAGCGGGCTCGGTGGCGTCCCAGGTCTGCACCCCGTCGACGCAGTTGTCGCAATGGCCGCAAGGCCTGGGCAGCTCTTCGTCGAAGTACGCCAGCAACGCCTGGCGTCGGCAACGGGTTTCCTCGCAGAGCGCCAGCATTGCATCGAGCTTGTGCTGCTCGACCCGCTTGTGCCGCTCATCACCCTCGGAATTGTTGAGCATCTGCTTGAGGAAGATTACATCTTGCAGGCCATAGGCCATCCAGGCGTCGGCCGGTAGCCCGTCACGCCCTGCCCGACCGGTTTCCTGATAGTAGGCCTCCAGCGACTTGGGCAGGTCGAGGTGGGCGACGAAACGCACGTTGGGCTTGTCGATGCCCATGCCGAAGGCAATGGTCGCCACCATGATCAGCCCTTCCTCGTTGAGAAAGCGCTTCTGGTGATAGGCGCGCAGCTCATTGGGCAAGCCCGCGTGATAAGGCAGCGCCGGAAAGCCCTGTTCGGTGAGGAAGGCGGCCAGATCATCGACCTTTTTGCGCGACATGCAGTAGACGATGCCGGCGTCGCCGCGGCGCTCGGCGAGAAAGCCCAGCAGCTGCTTGCGTGGCTGTTCCTTGGGCACGATGCGATAGAAGATGTTCGGCCGGTCGAAGCTGGAGAGGAACCGCTCGGCATTTTCCAGATGCAGGCGCTGAACGATTTCCTCGCGGGTGCGCTTGTCCGCCGTGGCGGTCAGGGCGATCCGCGGAACGTTGGGAAACAGCTCGGCGAGCTGGCCCAGCTGCATGTACTCAGGACGGAAATCATGGCCCCACTGGGACACGCAATGCGCTTCGTCGATGGCGAACAGGGCGATCTCGAGCCGCTGCAGGAAGGCCAGCATGCGTGGCTGGACCAGGCGTTCGGGCGCCAGGTAGAGCATCTTGATCTCGCCGCGACGGATACGCTCGGCGATGTCGCGCTGCTCGTCCGTGCTCAACGTCGAGTTGAGGGCGACGGCCGAGACGCCTAGCTCATCGAGCGTGGCGACCTGATCGTCCATCAGCGCGATGAGCGGCGAAACCACCACCGCCAGCCCCTCGCGCAAGAGCGCCGGAACCTGATAGCAGAGCGACTTGCCGCCGCCGGTCGGCATCAATACCAGCGCATCGCCGCCACTGCCCACACGCTCGATGATCGCGCCCTGGTTGCCGCGAAAGGCGTCGTAGCCAAATACGTCTTTGAGGATGCGCTGTGCCTGGTCGAGCATGCCGGTCTCCGAAACAAGGCGCGCAGTATACGCGAGCGCATCACGGAGTTCAGGACCGCTGCGCCATTGCCGGATCGGCTGCACGCAGGCGGCGGACGAGGCGCGAGTAGCCTGGACACCGCGCCTCGTCTAGAATCCGGGTTGTCTTCCCACCCCAAGGTAGTTCCCGATGTCATTCGCCGAGCAACTCGCCCGCCTGCAAGTCTTCCTGGATGCAGATGATCTGCATGAGGAAGCACTGGATTACATCGCCGCCCATGGCTACCTGACAGCGCTGTGCATCTGTTCGGAACAGGTACCCGAGCGCGAGTGGATCGATGCATTGTTTTCCGAACCGCCGAAATACAAGGACGACACGGAACGCGAGGCCATCGAGGCCACGCTGGTCCAGCTCAAGGCCCATATCGCGCGCCAGCTGGCCAGCGACGAGGACATGGAACTGCCGTGCGAACTGGACCTCGGCGAAGACCCGGACGAGTCCGACCTGCGCGGCTGGTGCATCGGCTTCATGGAAGGCGTATTCATGCGCGAAGCAGTCTGGTTCGAAGACTCCGAGGAGGAGGTCAGCGAGCTGTTGCTGCCGATCATGGTCGGCTCGGGGCTGTTCGACGAACAGCCGGAATTTGCCGACATCGCCGACAATCCCGATCTGGTGGACGAAATGGTGGCGCAGATTCCGGAGCTGCTGACAGCGCTATACCTGATCTGCCATGCACCGGAAGAAAAACCCGCCCTGCTCAAGCCGCGCCGCCACTGATCGCGGCTCGATGCCGGACGCAGGCGACGGCGGCAGGCGAAGCCTAACCGCCGCTCTCTGCCAGGAGGAGCCGTCCATGTCCCAGCCCTCAGGCCTTCGGCTTCTGCACCGCCCGGGTCCGGATAGCACCCGGCTGTCGTTCCCCATTCGTGGCGGTCTGCAAGGCAGCAGCGAGTAGCGCCATGGCCCATCGCGACATTCGGCAGCACCGCAATCCGGTCATCCGCATGACGCTGCTCACGGTAGGCTGGCTCGCCGTGGCGCTGGGCGTGATCGGCATCTTCCTGCCCGTGCTGCCAACCACTCCCTTCCTGCTGCTGGCCGCCGCCTGCTTCGTGCGCAGCTCGCGGCGGTTCTACGGCTGGCTGGTCGATCACCCGCATCTCGGGCCATGGTTTCGCGATTACCTCGAAGGCAACGGCATCCCACTCAAGGGCAAGGTCTACGCCATTGCAACGATGTGGATCAGCATCAGCGTCTCCTGCTGGCTGGTCCCGTTTGTCTGGGCACGCGTCGGTATGCTGCTGAGCGCGACACTGGTGACGCTGTACATCCTCAGGCAGAAAACCCTGGCGGTCGCCAAGCAGCCCGAGCCGCGCTGAACGCTCAGCCTATCTGCAGGCTGGAGCCTGTCCCGCCAGAACTCTATTAACCACCGTGATTGCGCCGGTAGACATCCGCCCCCATCGCGTCGATCTGCCCTTCGATCAACGCCTCGAACGGTCGCAGAAGGTCATCGTACCGCTCGGGCGCCTCGAGGGTGTTCAAGGCGGCGACGATGGCCTCGATGGTGGACAGCGCACCGGGCATAGGTGCCTTGCGCAACCGATAGCGCGACGACAGTCCCTCCGGTAGCGCGACCCGCGGTAGCGCCGCGAGCCAAGGATTGAGGTGCAGGAGCTTGCGCGCCTTGCGCCAGGTGCCGTCCGGCACGATCAGGCGCACCGGCAAGTCATCGTGGGCGACGACTGACAGCGGCACGGCGTCCTCGCCGGGAAAGAGCAGATAGGTCGGCACTGCATCAGCGACCTCATCGAAACGCTCGCCGATCTGCAACTGCGCGCTGCGCAAGCCCAACGCCGCCAGGCGCGCAGTATTCAGTGCATGACTCGCTTCGCTGAGGTGCTGCAGGATGACGATCTGCGTACGGCTTTCCAGAGACGGAATCAATGCGCACAGGCAGTGCAGCGACGGGCGTTGGCAGCGGGAGCAGCGTGGTCGGGACATGGTTCACCTCAGCCGCGAAGTCTGCCAGATCGGGCAGTGCTCTGCCGAACGGCTATGCTTGCCCCGACCCGCTACCGAGGAGCCCGCATGATCACCGTCCACCACCTGAACCATTCCCGCTCGCACCGCGTGCTCTGGATGCTGGAGGAACTGGAGCTGCTGTACGAGTTGAAGCGCTACGAGCGCGATCCGAAAACAATGCTCGCTCCGCCGGAACTGAAAGCCGTTCACCCGTTGGGCAAATCCCCGGTTATCACTGACGGTGACCTGACCCTGGCAGAGTCGGCTGCGATTCTCGAATACCTGCTGGAGCGCTACGCCAACGGTCGGCTGATGCCGGCCCAGGGAAGCGCCGACTACCGACGGTTTCGCTACTGGATGCATTACGCGGAAGGGTCGGCCATGCCGCCGCTTCTGCTGAAGCTGGTGTTCGACCGGGTCGCCAGCGGGCCGATGCCGTTTTTCATCAAGCCGGTAGCCCGTGCCATCGCCGACGGCGCGCACAAGGCGTTCATCGGTCCTCAACTGAAGACGCATCTGGACTATATGGAAGCGGAGCTGGAGAAATCCCCCTGGTTCGCAGGAGACAGCTTCAGCGCGGCGGATATTCAGATGAGCTTTCCGCTCGAGGCGGCACGCTCGAGAGCGGGGCTGGACCAGAGCCGCCCGCGCCTGCTGGACTTTCTCGAACGCATACAGCAGCGGCCCGCCTATCAACGAGCCGTCGAACGCGGCGGACCGGCCCTGCCCACCGCGTGACGCGGCTCAGCGTTGGGCGCGACGCTCCTGCTCGCGGCGGGCGCGTACAGGGATGGGTTGCATACGAGGCGGTTCGATCAAGCCAAGAGCGACCGCCAGCTTCCAATACATTTCATTGAGCCATGCTTTCATGGTCATACCCTCCTGCTAGATAACGGGCTACATCGGAGCCATGCGGCCTATGTGGACAGCATAATCCAAGTTCCGGCCTGGTGCTCGCACGCAATGTGGCCATACGTTGCTGCACGGGCGCCGCTTTGTTACGGCGCTTTACATCTGCGACCGAGCGGGCGCTTGGGCGTTCCACCGACTTCGCGGACGGCACTGCGTCAGTTGCGGTCGGCCTTGCGGCGATAGGGGAAGACGTCGATCACCTTACCCTGGCGGATGGCATCCTGCAGCCCCTTCCAGTAATCGGCGTCGTAGAGCTCCCCGTGCAGGCTGGCGAAGAGTCGACGCTGGCCGAGATCGGCGAACAGAAAGCGCGGAAATTCCTCGGGAAAGACGTCATTCGGCCCCACCGAATACCAGGGCTCGGACGCCATTTCGTCCTCCGGGTAGCGCGGCGGCGGTATGTGGCGGAAATTCACCTCGGTGAGAAAGCTGATCTCGTCGTAATCGTAGAACACCACTCGACCATGGCGGGTGACGCCGAAGTTCTTCAGCAGCATGTCGCCGGGAAATATATTGGCTGCCGCCAGCTGCTTGATCGCCAGGCCGTAGTCTTCCAGCGCCTCGCGTACCTGCTGTTCACTGGCGTTTTCCAGATAGAGGTTCAGCGGCGTCATGCGCCGCTCGGTCCAGCAATGCCGCACCAGCACGGTGTCGCCCTGCACCTCCACCGTCGATGGCGCGACTTCCAGCAGTTCGGCCAGGCATTCAGGCTCGAACTTGGCTTTGGGGAAACGGAAGTCCGCGAACTCCTGGGTATCGGCCATACGCCCTACCCGATCGACGCTTTTCACCAGCCGGTACTTCTCGATCACGTTGGCGCGATTGACGCTCTTGATCGGCGAGAAGCGATCCTTGATCAGCTTGAACACCGTGTTGAAGCCGGGCAGCGTGAACACCGTCATCACCATGCCGCGCACCCCGGGCGCCATGACGAAACGGTCATCGGTATTGGCCAGGTGGTCGATCAGTGCGCGGTAGAACTCGGACTTGCCATGCTTGTAGAAGCCGATCGAGCTGTACAGCTCGGCGATGTGCTTGCCGGGCAGGATGCGCTTGAGAAAGCCGACGAACTCGGCAGGGATCGGCACCTCGACCATGAAGTAAGAACGAGTGAAGGAAAAGATGATCGACACCTCCGCCTCGTCCGTGATCAGCGCATCGGCCACGATGCCCTGACCATCGCGATGCAACAGCGGAATCGCCAATGGCCACTGCTCGTCGCAGGTAAAGATGCGCCCGATCAGATACGCGCCCTTGTTGCGATAGAGCACCGACACGAACACCTCGACGGTCAGCTCGGGGTCCTTGCAGACCCAGTCAGGCAGCGTCTCGCAGAGCTGCGTCTGCAACCGTTGAAGATTACCCGGCAGATCGCAGTACGGCACCGAGAACGCATAGTCGCGCAGGATCTGCTCCAGCATCCCGCGCAGATCACCGTTCGGGCGGTAGCGACGCGTCTGCGCCAGCCGCTCATGAGCACGCACCGCAGGCCGGGTGGTATGGATGAACATGGTGCCGTCGCTGATGCAGTCGTGGCTGAACAGCCCGCAGAAGATCGAGTTGTACCAGGTTTCCGACAGTTCATCGTCGAAGCGCGGGTTGATCAGTTCGATGTAGGCACTCTTAATCTGCGGCCAGGCCTCGACCTGGAGCAGGTCGGCATGATCGAAGCTGGCCAGCAAACGGCGCCGGGTTTCCCCCACCTTCTCCTCGTAGAGACTGATCCGCGCTGCGGAGGCGCGCTGGGCTTCCTGCCACTGCGCCTGCTCGAAGCGCGCCCGCGCGCCTTCGGTGATCAGACGGAAATGCTCTCGATAATCGTCGAAGCCGAGGAGAATCTGCCGCGCGATTTCCGCGGCCAGTTCGTGCTGCACCATGATGCACCCACTGCCGGACATGAAGGTTCGCCGAGCTTAGCAGCCCGCTGTTTGAAAGTCGGTTTCGGATTGCCAGTTGCGCAAAGGGCGACAACACTTGCTGCTTCGTGAGATGGAGCCAGTCCATGCGACCGCTTGACCTGCTTCGCCTGCTCGGCCTTGCCGCCATCTGGGGCGCGAGCTTTCTGTTCCTGCGCATCATCGCACCCGTACTCGGGACCTTTCCCACCGCCTTCTTTCGCGTACTGCTGGCGACCGTCGGCCTGATGGCGATCCTGGCTCTGATGCGCACACGCTGGGACTTCCACGGCAAGCTCGGCCTGTGCCTGGTGCTCGGCGCGATCAACTCTGGCGTGCCGTTCGTGCTGTACTCGGTAGCGGCACAGCTGCTGCCGGCCGGCTATTCGGCCATTTTCAACGCGACCACGCCGATGATGGGCGTGCTGATCGGCGCCCTGTTCTTTGCCGAGGAGCTGACGCTGGCCAAGATCGTTGGCGTGCTCAGCGGACTCGGCGGTGTTGCCCTGCTGATGCGCATCGGCCCGGTGCCCTTCGACACGGACGTGCTGCTCGGTGCGCTGGCGTGCCTGGGCGCGACGGCCTGCTATGGCGTAGGCGGCTTCCTTACCCGCCGCTGGATCAACCAGCAGGGCGACAGTGTGAACAGCGAGGTGGTGGCATTCGGCAGCCAGGCAGGGGCAACGCTTTGCCTGCTGCCACTGTTCGTTCTTTCCGTGCTGAACGCACCGCCGGTGAGCTGGGGCGACCAGACCGTCTGGCTCAGCCTGCTGGGGCTCGGACTGGTCTGCACGGCGTTCGCCTACATCCTGTACTTTCGCCTGCTGGCGGACATCGGCCCGGTCAAGACGCTGACCGTGACCTTCCTGATTCCGCCATTCGGCGTGCTGTGGGGCGTGCTGTTGCTCGATGAACCGCTGTCCTGGGCCTATGTCCAGGGCGGTGCACTGATCGCACTGGCGTTGTGGCTGATCCTGCGACCAACGCCGCCAGCCCAGCCACAGGCGGACCTGCGACGCGGCTGACATCGCAGCCGCGCCGCGAGGCGTATTACTGCACCAGTTCCTGCTCGCTGAACATGTCGCTGAACAGCATGCTGGACAGGTAGCGCTCGCCGGAGTCCGGCAGGATCACGACGATATTCTTGCCCTGCATTTCCGGCCGTTCGGCCAGCCGTACCGCCGCCGCCATCGCCGCTCCGCAGGAGATGCCGCACAGAATGCCCTCTTCGCGCATCAGTCGCAGCGCCATCTGCTTGGCCTCGTCGTCATCGACCAGCTCGACGCGGTCGACCATCGACAGGTCGAGGTTCTTCGGTACGAAGCCGGCACCGATGCCCTGGATCTTGTGCGGGCTGGGCTTTACCTCTTCACCGGCCAGCGTCTGGCTGATCACCGGGGAGCTGGTGGGCTCCACGGCAACGCTCAGGATCTGCTTGCCCTTGGTGTTCTTGATATAGCGCGACACGCCGGTGATGGTGCCCCCTGTGCCGACGCCAGCCACCAGCACATCGATGCCGCCATCGGTGTCATTCCAGATTTCCGGCCCGGTGGTCTTTTCGTGAATCGCCGGATTGGAGGGATTCTCGAACTGCTGGGGCATGTAGTACTGCTCCGGGTTCGAGGCGGCGATCTCCGCAGCCTTCTCGATAGCACCCTTCATGCCCTTGGCCGGCTCGGTGAGTACCAGTTCGGCGCCGAGCGCCTTGAGCACCTTGCGTCGCTCCAGGCTCATCGAAGCCGGCATGGTTAGCATCAGTTTGTAACCGCGCGCGGCGGCGACGAATGCCAGGCCGATCCCGGTGTTGCCCGAGGTAGGCTCGACCAGCGTCATGCCGGGCTTGATCCGGCCGCTGTCTTCGGCGTCCCAGATCATCCCTGCGCCGATCCGACACTTCACCGAATAGGCCGGATTGCGCCCCTCGATCTTGGCCATGATGCTCACGCCCTTCGGCCCGAGACGATTGATCATGACCAGCGGGGTGTTGCCGATGGAGCGTGCGTTGTCTGCGTATATGCGACTCATGGGAAGGCCCTGTCCGAGGAGTATCAGACCGTTCAGCCTATGCGCAGTCCTGACGACAGTCCAGCCGAACTCATGCCTGCCGGCCGGGTCCATCGTGCATAACCTCGCACATCCCGGAATGCCATGACTCGCCGCCTGCTTCCCCTGTGGATCCTGCTAGCGCTCGGCCTGCTGCTGATCCTGCTGCATCTCGCCCTGCCGCACCTGGTGCGCAACTTCCTGAACGAGAAGATGGCCGACATGGGGGACTATCAGGGCCATGTCGAGGATGTCGACCTGGTCTGGTGGCGTGGCGCCTACCGGGTCGAAGGCCTGCTGATCGAAAAGAAGGACAAGCGGGTGCAAGCCCCCCTGTTCAAGGCGCCGAGCATCGATATCGCCATCAGCTGGGACGCGATCCTGCGCCACCGCGAAATCGTCGGCGAGGTCGTCTTCAAGCAGCCACACCTGAACTTCGTCGATGGCGGCGACAGTGGCGACTCGCAGAGCGGCGAAGGCGTCGACTGGCGCGACCAGCTCGATGCGCTGGTGCCCATCACGCTCAACGAGATTCGCGTAGTGGACGGCCAGCTGTCGTTCCGCAATTTTTCCTCCGACCCGCAGGTGCACGTGTATGCCAGCGACATCCAGGCGAGCCTGTACAACCTGACCAACACCGACGATGCCGACGGCACTCGCACGGCGACCTTCGAGGGCACCGGCAAGCTGTTCAATCAGGCGCCGATCGAGGCGACCGCGCGCTTCGACCCGTTCACCGACTGGGAAGACTTCGAGGTGAATCTGCGCGTGACGGGGGTGCCGCTCAAGCAGCTGAACGACCTCAGCCGGGCCTATGGCAAGTTCGATTTCGCCGGCGGCACCGGCGACCTGGTGGTCGAAGTCGAGGCCAGCAACAGCCAGCTCGACGGCTATATCAAACCGCTGCTGCGCAACGTCGACATCTTCGACTACGAGCAGGACGTGGCCAACGAGGACAAGGGTTTCTTCCGCGGCCTGTGGGAGGCGGTCGTCGGCGGCGGCCAGGAAGTGCTGAAAAACCAGCGCAAGGACCAGTTCGCCACCCGCGTCGAGCTGTCCGGCACGACCAAGGAAACGGACGTCAGCCCGTTCCAGGCGTTCGTCGCGATCCTGCGCAATGCTTTCGTCGAGGCCTTTACCGCCCGCTTCGAACGCGCGCTGGACGAGGAAGAATGATCCGCGGGCGTCACCAGAAACACGCACACGGCCATTCAGTGACTGAATGATGCGCTCGCGTTCACAGCCACACGGCCTTCCCTTATAGTCGTCCACCTGACTACAACGAGCGCCTGCGTGCTAGGCCCCGCCGAAGGAATCCGCAATGAAATTCGAAGGCACCCAGTCCTACGTCGCCACCGACGACCTGAAACTCGCGGTCAACGCCGCCATCACCCTGCAGCGCCCCCTGCTGGTAAAGGGCGAACCGGGCACCGGCAAGACCATGCTGGCCGAGCAGCTGGCCGAATCCTTCGGCGCCAAACTCATCACCTGGCACATCAAGTCCACCACCAAGGCCCACCAGGGCCTCTACGAATACGACGCGGTCAGCCGGCTGCGTGATTCGCAGCTGGGCGTGGACAAGGTCCACGACGTGAAGAACTACATCAAGAAGGGCAAGCTGTGGGAGGCTTTCGAAAGCGAGGAGCGGGTCATCCTGCTGATCGACGAGATCGACAAGGCCGACATCGAGTTTCCCAACGACCTGTTGCAGGAACTCGACAAGATGGAGTTCTACGTCTACGAGACCAACGAAACCATCAAGGCAACGCAGCGGCCGATCATCATCATCACCTCCAACAACGAGAAGGAACTGCCGGACGCCTTCCTGCGCCGCTGCTTCTTCCACTACATCGCCTTCCCGGACCGCGAGACGCTGCAGAAGATCGTCGACGTGCACTATCCGGGCATCAAGCAGTCGCTGGTCAGCGAAGCCCTGGACGTGTTCTTCGACGTGCGCAAGGTGCCGGGCCTGAAGAAGAAACCCTCGACTTCCGAGCTGGTCGACTGGCTGAAGCTGCTGATGGCCGACAACATCGGCGAAGCCGTGCTGCGCGAGCGCGACCCGACCCGTGCGATCCCGCCGCTGGCCGGTGCGCTGGTCAAGAACGAGCAGGACGTGATGCTGCTCGAGCGTCTAGCCTTCATGAGCCGACGCGCCAACAGCCGCTGATCGGCGCCGGTTTCCGGTGGAGCCGGCCGTGCACTCACTGGAGGAAGAAACCATGCAAACGCATACCGGTAGTTGCCTGTGCGGGGTCGTGCGCTATCGCATCGACGCTCCCATCGACGCGCTGACCCATTGCCACTGCAAGATGTGCCGCAAGGCCCACGGCGCCGCATTCGCCACCTATGCGAGCGTACCGCTGGATGCCTTCCACTTCATGTCCGGCAAGGATCAGCTCGGCGTCTACCATTCCTCCGAGCACGTCACGCGCACCTTCTGCATTCGCTGCGGTGCCAATCTGCTGTTCGTCGACAACCGCGAACACGAGGTCGGCGTCGCCGCCGGCACCCTCGACTCACCGCTGCCGGAGCCGCCGCAATCGCATATCTACGTCGACTCGAAGGCCGACTGGTATGCGATTCGCGACGGGATGCCCCAACACAACGGCGACAGCCCACGCTGAGCGCCCGTATATCGCGCCGACCTCGGCGCCAGAGGTTTCTGCCATGCTGCTTGGCCTGTTCAACGAGATGCGCGCCGCCAAGGTGCCGGTATCGGTGCGCGAACTGCTGGATCTGATCGATGCGCTCAAGCACCGCGTCGTGTTCGCCGACATGGACGAGTTCTATTTCCTCGCGCGCACGGTGATGGTCAAGGACGAGCGCCACTTCGACAAGTTCGACCGGGCCTTCGGTGCCTACTTCAAGGGCCTGGAGAATCTCGACCAGCACCTCGAAGCGCTGATCCCCGAAGACTGGCTGCGCAAGGAGTTCGAGCGCAGCCTGACGGACGAGGAGCGTGCGCAGATCCAGTCCCTCGGCGGGCTGGACAAGCTGATCGAGGAGTTCAAGAAGCGTCTCGAAGAGCAGAAGGAACGCCATGCCGGCGGCAACAAGTGGATCGGTACCGGCGGCACCAGCCCGTTCGGCTCCGGCGGCTACAACCCCGAAGGCATCCGCATCGGCGATGCCGGCAAACGCCAGGGCAAGGCGGTGAAGGTCTGGGACCAACGCGAATACAAGAACCTCGACGACCAGGTCGAACTCGGTACGCGAAACATCAAGATCGCCCTGCGCCGCCTGCGCAAATTCGCCCGTCAGGGCGCGGCGGACGAACTGGACATCGACGGCACCATCGACCATACCGCGCGCGATGCTGGCCTGCTCAACATTCAGATGCGACCGGAGCGGCGCAACGCGGTGAAGCTGCTGATCCTGTTCGATATCGGCGGCTCGATGGACGCCCACGTTAAGGTCTGCGAGGAGCTGTTCTCTGCCTGCAAGACCGAGTTCAAGCACCTGGAGTACTTCTACTTCCACAATTTCATCTACGAATCGGTGTGGAAGAACAACTTCCGCCGCACGTCGGAGCGCACCTCGACGCTGGATGTGCTGCACAAGTACGGCGCGGACTACAAGGTGGTGTTCGTCGGTGACGCGGCGATGGCGCCCTATGAGATCACCCAGCCGGGCGGCAGCGTCGAGCACTGGAACGAGGAAGCAGGCTACGTGTGGATGCAGCGCTTCATGGAGAAGTACAAGAAGCTCATCTGGATCAACCCCTATCCCAAGGATACCTGGGGCTACACCACCTCCACCGGGATCGTTCGCGAGCTGGTGGAAGACCGGATGTATCCGCTGACCCTCAGTGGGCTCGAGGAAGGGATGAAGTTCCTGGCCAAGTGAGCGGTCGGCACCTGGGCGGCGACCGCTGAGCGCACGGCGATGACGCTCAGCGATACGGCCGGTAGCGTCGCGCCCGCGAGCGAAGCGGGAAACTGGCGGCCAGCAACAGGCTCTCCACCAGCCAGGCCAGCAGCAACGCACAGCTCAGGCCCCAAGCGATGGCCTCGGGCGCCAACAGGACCTGGAAGCGGTAGCTGCTCCAGACCTGCTCGCGCAAACTGCGCTGTGCGCCAAGCAAGACGTGCGCGGCCCGTGCGTACCACGGCCCCTGCATCGCCTGCCATTCGCGCTCCAGCATCCGCGCCCGGCTCACCAGCTGCTCCACGCTCTGCGCATCGCTCTGGAACACCGGGTCGTCGCTGTCCTGATAATGCCGCACCAGGGCATCCAGATCGCCGCCGAAGAAGCGCTGCGCCGTCTGCTGAAAGCCCTGCAGGCCCTGCTGAGCCTCCAGCCGTCGCGCCTCGACATGCTGCGCATAGGCCTCGATGAATCCCGGCACCTGGATGCCGACCAGCAGGCCGAAGGCGAACAGGGTCAGACGCAGATAACTCCTCAACACTCGGCCACCCTCCCCCGAGCGATACACTCGCCGAGGCGCCATAGACTCCACTGGCCGGGCTCGTGCAGCGTCCATTGTTCGTTGTTCGTCAGCGGCTCGGTGGCCAGGACGGTGACCACGTCGTCCGGTGTGGTTTCGGCATGGAAGTTCACCGTCAGCTCGGCGTCCCTCAGCTGCGCCGGCCCGAACGGCGCGCGCCGGGTGATATCGGCGAGCTTGGTGCTGCAGAAGCTGAACAGCCATTCGCCATTGCTCAGCAGGCAGTTGAAGACTCCCTTGCGGCGGTATTCGACGCAGGCGCCAAGCAGAACCGGCAGCAGGTTGTCCGGTGGGCAGCGGTCCGGGAAATCCAGGCGGATGCGGTTCAGCAGGTCGCAGAACGCGCGCTCGCTGTCGGTGTCGCCAACCGGGCGGTAGATGCCCTTAGGCGGCTCGAAGTCGGCGAGCTGGCCGTTATGCGCGAAGCACCAGTGCTGCCCCCACAGCTCGCGAACGAAAGGATGGGTATTGACCAGCGAAACCTTGCCCACATTGGCGTGGCGGATGTGGCCGATCACCACTTCGCTCTTGATGAGGTAGCGTTGCACCATCTTCGCCACTTCGGACTCGCAACTGGCGACCGGGTCCTGGAACAGGCGCAGGCCGCGACCTTCATAGAAGGCGATGCCCCAGCCGTCCTTGTGCGGCCCGGTCTTGCCGCCTCTCTGCATGAGGCCGGTGAAGCTGAACACGATATCGGTGGGCACGTTGGCGCTCATGCCAAGCAGCTCGCACATGCGTCATCTCCCGATGGGGGTTCGTAACCTATGTTTGGCTGCGCTCAGATCCGCGGCTCGGTGCGCATCCGGCCACGCGATGGGGTGTAGTCCGGCTCATCGTCGTGCTCATCCTCCATGCGCTCGCGCAGCGTGCGTGGGTCCTCGTCCGCAACGGCTTCGTCGCGCCGGCCGTACCTGCGCTCCAGCGGCCAGCGAATGGCGACCAGCAGCAGATACAGCGCGAAGGCGATCAAGCCGTACATCGCAAGATCCGCCACCGCTCGCCAGGCGTTGTTGCCGACCTTGAACGCCAGGTCCATGGCAGTAATGGCCACGGCGGGCGCGAACAGTTCCTTCGCCGGGTCGACGATGGTCGGCGTGAACAGCAGCACGGCCGCGATCAATCGCAGCGGCTCGCGCAACCAGCGCCACATCCAGCGCGTCACCCGGAACCAGAACAACAGGCAGCCCAGCGCGGCTAGCCCGTACAGGGCCCAGGCAAGCGAATAATCGGATTCGAACATCGGCATTGGCGTTTCTCGTACCTGCGGCGACGCGGCGAGCATGACAGCGACGCAAAAAAGAAGGCGGCCATGATAGCAGCCCCTGCCCGGTCACCGTCATCGATGGTGACAACAAGCCACTGGCGGGGGCCGACGCAAGGTCGTATAAACCTGTTAAACGAAAGGGTAATCACCCAGATACCGCCGGGACGACCACTGCCTCTGGCGACCGGCACGCAAGGAGAAACGCGCCATGCCCTACCAACACATACTGGTCGCCATCGACCTGACCGAAGAATGCCATCCGGTTGTCGCTCGCGCGCAGTCGCTCGCCAGCACCTCCAATGCCAAACTGAGCCTGGTGCATATCATCGAACCGATGGCCATGGCGTTCGGCGGTGACGTGCCGATGGATCTTTCGATGCTGCAGCAACAGCAGTTCGATCAGGCCCGCGAGCGCATGAACGGCTTTGCCGATAGCTATCCTGGCCTCGCTCCGGAAAATCGCCATCTGGCTTATGGGCAGCCTCGCCAGGAAGTGCATCGACTGGCCAAGGAGCAGCGCTGCGACCTGATCGTGGTCGGCAGCCACGGCCGCCACGGCCTTGCGCTGCTGCTCGGCTCCACCGCCAACGACATCCTGCATGGCGCGCCGTGCGACGTGTTGGCCGTGCGCCTGAAAAAAACGGAATGACAGCCCCGACCGCGCAGCGCGATGGCGCTGCGCGGTCGCGGTGATCAGAAGAGCTCCACGCCCTCGCCCGCGCTCATCACCAAGGGGCGGATCTTCTGCAGCTGCGTCTCCAGCGAATAGGTCAGGCTGGACGCCATCGAGAAGAAAGTCAGAAAGGCCTTGAGGTTGGAGTCGGCGTGGCAGGTATCGTGAATGCGCTGCCAGAACGCCTGGTTGACCAGCTGCAGTTGCTGGAACGAGCGCACCAGCCCCCGCAGCTCCCAATCGGCATGGCGCCCTTCGCGCAGATTGAAATACTGTCGCGCCAGGTAGAGCGACACGGCCCGCAGCACGAACTCATGATTGCTGGCGAACGGCAGATGCTGCTTGGCCATGGGTTTGAGCCGGCCGAGCACCGGGCAGGCACTGGTCGCCATGATCACTCCGAGCAGCGCCCGCAAGCCCTCGTCCAGTCCGACCTGCTTGGTGTATTCGCGCTCGGGGGTACGCACCCAGACCAGAGCCTTCTGCACGGCGGGCAGCCCCTGGAAGTCCTCGATCACTCGATGCAGGTCCACGGCGGCGGGACAATGGCTGAAATCGTCCTTGCTGAGCGGGCAGTTGGAGCAACGCTGATGATCGAGGCGGGTCCATTTTGGCGCCTGGGCGGCGGCCTCCTGGTCGTAATCACGATCCAGCTCGATCCGGTAACTGAAATCGTGTTCGTCATCCAGAGTGATGCGGTATTCGATTGCCATTAACGCTCCATCATGACTGCTGATCCTTTTCCGGATACTTAACTACGCGCCAGCGCGCATGGCATTGATCCATCTCATAAGCCGTGACCGGGACCCGCTCCGCCGTGCAGCGGCTCCCGTCTTCGCGGGCGCCGCCGGGGCCCACAGCGTGCGATCACTCCTCGAGTTCGGCCCAACGCTCCAGCAGCCCGTCGAGCTCGAGCTGTAGCGCCTCAAGGCGGGCCAGCGCCGCGGCGGTCGCCTCGGGCGCCTGCTGATAGAACGCCGGATCGGAAATGTCCGCCTGCAGCGCCTCGATGGCCTTCTCGGCCTCATCGATCTTGCCCGGCAGCGCCTCCAGTTCGCGCTGCAGCTTGTAGCTGAGCTTCTTCTTCGCCGGTGCCGCTTCGGCCGGCGCCGGAGCGGGAGCAGGCGCCGCCCCCTGCGCCTTGCCGGCCTCCTTCGCCTGCGCAGCGGAGTCGGCAACGCCCAGCAGACGCGGCGAACCGCCCTGGCGCAGCCAGTCTTGATAGCCACCGACGTACTCGCGCACCTCGCCACCGCCCTGGAACACCAGCGTGCTGGTGACCACGTTGTCGAGGAAGGCCCGATCGTGGCTGACCATCAGCACCGTGCCCTGGAAGCCGAGCAGCACCTCTTCGAGCAGTTCGAGGGTTTCCACATCGAGATCATTGGTCGGCTCGTCGAGCACCAGCAGGTTGGCCGGCTTGCTGAACAGCTTCGCCAGCAAGAGCCGTGCCCGCTCACCGCCGGACAGCGCCTTGACCGGCGTGCGCGCCCGCTGAGGACTGAACAGGAAGTCGCCCAGGTAGCTCAGCACGTGGCGATTCTGCCCATCGATGGTGATGAATTCGCGGCCTTCGGCGAGGTTGTCCACCACGGTCTTCTCCAGCTCCAGCTGGTGACGCAATTGGTCGAAATACGCCACTTCCAGCTTGGTGCCGAACTCGATCGAGCCGCTGCTGGGCTGCAGTTCACCCAGCAGCAGCTTGAGCAGCGTGGTCTTGCCGGTACCGTTGGCGCCGAGCAGGCCGATGCGGTCGCCGCGCTGAATGACGAGGGAAAAGTCGCGGATCAGCGGTTCGCCGCCCAGATGAGCAAAGCTGATGTGCTCGGCAACGACAACCTGTTTGCCGGACTTTTCCGCGGTTTCCACCTGGAAAGTCGCCTTGCCTTGCACATTACGGCGCTCGCTGCGCTCGGCACGCAGCGCCTTGAGGGCACGCACACGACCCTCGTTACGGGTGCGCCGCGCCTTGATGCCCTGGCGAATCCACACT
Source organism: Stutzerimonas sp. LR2 (assembly GCF_055755175.1). NCBI lineage: Bacteria > Pseudomonadati > Pseudomonadota > Gammaproteobacteria > Pseudomonadales > Pseudomonadaceae > Stutzerimonas > Stutzerimonas sp. LR2. The sequence goes on along the minus strand of NZ_JBVTRR010000002.1, from coordinate 572,867 downwards.
TCCTCCTGGGCGAGCTTCTTGTCAAACAGGGCGTTGGCGGTTTCCTCCGCGGCCAGCTGCTGTTCCTTGTGCACCAGGAAGCTGGCGTAATCGCCGTTCCAGTCGATCAGGTGGCCACGATCCAGCTCCAGAATGCGGGTCGCCAGGTTCTGCAGGAAGGCGCGGTCGTGGGTGATGAACAGCACGGCACCGTTGAAGCCGGTCAGCGCTTCCTCCAGCCAGGCGATGGCGCCGATGTCCAGGTGGTTCGTGGGTTCGTCGAGCAGCAGCAGGTCGGGTTCGGACACCAGCGCCTGAGCCAGCAGCACTCGCCGCCGCCAGCCCCCGGACAACTCAGCAAGGGTGCGATCGGCGGGCAACTGCAGGCGGCTGAGCGTGCTTTCCACCAGCTGCTGCAAGCGCCAGCCATCCTTGGCTTCCAGGGCCTGCTGAACATGCATGAGCTTGTCGAGGTCGTCCTGATCCTGAATGTTCATGCTCAGGTGATGGTACTCGGCGAGCAGCTCGCCTACCCCGGACAGGCCTTCGGCGACCACATCGAAGACCGTGCGGTCGTCGGCCCGCGGCAGCTCCTGTGGCAGCTCGCCGATCTTCAGTCCCGGCGCGCGCCAGATTTCTCCGTCGTCTGCGCTGCGATCGCCCTTGACCAGGCGCAGCATGCTGGATTTGCCTGTCCCGTTGCGGCCGATGATGCAGACCCGCTCGCCCCGCGCGATCTGCCAGGACACGCCATCCAGCAACGGCGTGGTGCCGTAGGCGAGAGATACATCGGTGAACTTGAGCAGGGTCATGGCTACCTCCGAAAACAGGGCGCGCATTCTAGCAGGATGGCGACCATGAACCCGGTCGGATCCGAGATTTATCGCTGCCGAGCTGGCGCGCCGGCCTCCCGTCTGTCGGCGACTTGCGCCCCTGTCGCCGTACGCTCGTCGGAAGAGTGGTTTTGTTTGTTACCAGAGCTTAATGCTCGTTTAACTGGCCGGTGCGGCAAGCTAAGCTAGCTCCTGCAGCAGGCCGTCTCCTGTGCCGCCCGGTACAGCACGTCGCCTGTCATCTCAACGCCCCCCGTTTTACGGATGTACCATGCGCGGCCGACTCTCCAGTTTGTGTTTCTGCCTGTTCGTTTCTGCCATTGGCCTGGATGCGTCCGCCGCCAGTCTCAGCCAGCAACGCCAGTATTACGATGAGGCCAAGCAGGCCCTGGCCAAGGGCGATGCGGGTCCCTATCGCCGTTACCAGAGCGCCTTGCGCGACTATCCGCTCGAGCCCTACCTCGCCTATGACGAGCTGACCCATCGGCTGAAGTCGGCCAGCAATCAGGAAGTCGAGAAGTTTCTCGCCGAACACGGCGACCTGCCTCAGATCAACTGGATGAAGCTGCGCTGGCTGCGCCTGCTGGCCGCCCGCGGCGACTGGCAGACCTTTACCCGCTATTACGATCCGAAGATGAACTTCACAGAGCTGGACTGCCTGTTCGCGCAGTATCAGCTGCGCAACGGTCTCCCGGACGCTGACGCCGCAACCGAGCGGCTGTGGCTGGTCGGCAAGTCGCAGCACAACTCCTGCGACCCGCTGTTCGAGCTCTGGGAATCCAAGGGTCTCCTGACCGAAGACCGGCGCTGGAAACGCACCAAGCTGGCCGTGGAGAGCGGCAACTACGGGGTCGCCAGCTTCCTGGTGAAACGTCTGCCTACGCTGCAGAGCCAGGGTCAGCTGATGATCGACGTGGCGCAGAAACCGCAGATGCTTCGCCAGTCTGAACGCTTCTCGCCGACCAGCCCGGCGATGGCCGACGTCGTTTCGATCGGCCTGCGGCGCCTCGCGCGCCAGGACCCGGAGCAGGCGCTCAATCTGCTCGACGGCTACGCCCGCCGCTTTGCGTTTTCGCCCGAGGAAAAGGTCGCCATTGCCCGGCAGATCGGGCTGACCCTGGCCAAGCGCTTCGACAGCCGCGCGCTCAAGGTGATGGCCGAGTACGATCCCGAGCTGCGCGACAACACCGTAACCGAGTGGCGCACCCGTCTGCTGCTGCGCCAGGGCCAGTGGGATGAAGCGTACCGGCTGACACAGCGTTTTCCCGATGAACTGGCCAATACCAATCGCTGGCGCTACTGGCAGGCGCGCAGCCTGCAGCTGGCCAAACCGGAGAGCAAGCAGGCGGCCCTGCTCTATAAGCCAGTGGCCGAAGAGCGGGATTTCTACGGCTTCCTGTCGGCCGACCGCATCCAGGCGCCGTACAAGCTGAACCATCAGCCACTGGCGCTCGATCCGAAGGTCGTGCAGAAGGTACGCAATACCGCCGGTATTCGCCGCGCACTGGAATTCCACGACCGCGGGCAGATCGTCGATGGCCGCCGCGAGTGGTATCACGTCAGTCGGCTGTTCAGCCGCGACGAGATGGTCGCGCAGGCACGCATCGCCTATGAAAAGGAGTGGTACTTCCCGGCCATCCGCACCATCAGCCAGGCGCAGTACTGGGATGATCTGGACATCCGCTTCCCCATGGCCCACCGCAACACCCTGGTACAGGCCGCGCGGGCGCGGGAGATCCATCCCAGCTGGGCGTTCGCCGTAACCCGCCAGGAAAGCGCCTTCATGGCCGATGCCCGCTCCCATGTCGGCGCCACCGGCCTGATGCAGCTGATGCCCGCAACCGCCAAGGAAACCGCCAAGCGCTTCAACATCCCGCTGGCTTCGCCGCAGCAGGTCCTGAACCCCACCACCAACATCCAGCTGGGCACTGCCTATCTCAGCCAGATCTACGGGCAGTTCAACGGCAACCGTGTACTGGCCTCGGCCGCCTACAACGCCGGCCCCGGTCGTGTGCGCCAGTGGCTGCGGAACGCCGAGCACCTGTCGTTCGATGTGTGGGTAGAGAACATTCCGTTCGACGAGACCCGCCAGTACGTGCAGAACGTGCTGACCTACTCGGTGATCTACGGGCAGAAGCTGAATTCACCCCAACCGCTGGTGGAGTGGCACGAGCGTTATTTCGAATCGCAGTGACGCGCAGCCGGCCCGGACGGCACACCGTCCGGGCCCGGCCGTTTCTCACTCCAGCCGCTCGACCGGCATTCCGACTTCCAGCTCGCCACGCCCTTCGGCGATCAGATTCTGGCCGAAAAACACCCCGCCCGGCCCTTTGCGATACGACAGCAGCGTATTCAGTGGCTCCCGATCGGGCGCGCGCTCGCCAGTGGCCGGGTCGAGCGTGGGGATGACGCAGCGCGAACAGGGCTTGACCACACGGAAGGTCAGCTGGCCGATACGGATGCGCTTCCAGCCATCCTCGGCATAGGGCTCGGCCCCGCTGACGACAAGGTTCGGTCGAAAGCGCAGCATCTCCAGTGGACGCCCTACACGCCGGGCCAGATCGTCCAGCGACGCCTGACCGATCAGCAGAAAAGGAAACCCGTCACTGAAGGCCGTACGCTCGCCGAGCCGCGCATAATCCAGATCGACCTGAATGCCGTCGTCCTCCGGCAGGTACACGAGCCGGCAGGCCTGACCGAGAAAGTCAGAGAGCCAGGCCGCGGCGGTCTCACCAGCATCCGGTACCACCGGATTGGCGCTCCAGACCTGCACACAGCGCATCGTCTTGTCATCCGGTACTCGCACCAGCAGCTCCGGCATGCCGGGCGCCGCCAGCTTCAACGCCGTATCGCCTTGCCAATGCGCCTGCAGCAAAGCCATACGCGGCAGTACGCGCTGGGTGAGAAAGCGCCCGGTGCCGGCGGCAACCACCATCCAGCGCCGATCGCCGAGCAGACCAAGCGAATCGCTGGCGCAGCGCTGCAGCGATTCGCCAGCCGCCGACTTGAGAGGGAAGCGATAGAGCGAGGAGAGATGCATGCTGCGCCTCCTTGGGGGAAAGCGCAGCAGCATAGCAGGGGCGGCTGCGTGGTTCAGCAGCCGGCTACAGGCGGGCTGTCAGGCCTGCTCGTCCAGCTTCAGGCGGTCCTGGATCACGTCCACCAGTTTTTCCGGCTGGAACTTGGAGAGGAAGTTGTCACAACCGACCTTCTGCACCATGGCCAGGTTGAAGCTACCCGACAGTGACGTGTGCAGCACCACATAGAGGTCCCGCAGACGCGGATCGTGGCGAATCTCGGTGGTCAGGCGATAGCCGTCCATCTCCGGCATCTCGGCATCGGTGAACACCATGAGCAGCTTGTCGGTGAGCACTTCGCCGGCGTCGGCCCACGCCTTGAGCATGTTCAGGCCCTTCAAGCCGTCGCTTGCGGTGTGGATCTTCAGGCCGAGCTGGCTGAGGGTTTCGCGCAGCTGAGCCAGGGCCACCGAGGAATCGTCCACGCAGAGCACTTCCCGGCCACGAGCACGCTCGAGGATCGGATCGGCCAGCCGCTCGGCGGAGATGTTGGTGTCATAGGGGACGATCTCGGCGAGCACCTTCTCCACGTCGATCACTTCCACCAGCTCATCGTCGACCTTGGTGATCGAAGTCAGGTAGTGCTGCCGGCCGGCGGTAGTCGGCGGCGGCATCACCGCTTCCCAGTTCAGGTTGACGATGCGGTCCACGCCACCGACCAGAAAGGCCTGCACGGTGCGGTTGTACTCGGTGACGATGATGGTGCTGCGCTCGTCCGGCACCAGTGGCCGCAGGCCGATGGCTCGCGACAGATCGACCACCGGCAGGGTCTGCCCGCGCAGGTTGACCACGCCGCACACCGAACTGTGTCGGTGCGGCATCAGCGTCATCTTCGGCAGCTGGACAACTTCCTGCACCTTGAAGACGTTGATGGCGAACTTCTGCCGCCCGCCGAGCCGGAACATGAGAATTTCCAGGCGATTCTGCCCCACGAGGCGGGTGCGTTGATCGACTGAATCGAGAATGCCGGCCATTTCCAGGCTCCTTGGGAAAACATGGTAAGAGGCATATCGGCCGCATCCCCTTCGGCTTTATGTACCGTTCACCACTTTTTTCCCAACTTACCGGCTGCCGGCTTCGCCCATATCACTGCGCCCGGAGATTTCGTTGCAGCAGCGGCGACTCCGCGGGCACGTGCAGGCGCAAAGCCCGCGGGCGGACATCGAAGCGCAGACAGGCGCCTGTGAAGGGTTCGCCGTCCAGATTGATGTTGATCGCCGTCGGCGCCTCGACCTCAAGCCAGGGCACCCGGGCACTGACCGACACCGCATCGACCCCAAGCAGACCACCGCTGAGCAGCGTGCCCAGGGTCCCGACGGCATCCGCCGGTGCCGGCACGATGCAGACGTCCAGCAGCCCATCGTCGATCGTCGCCTGCGGGCAGAGCAGCTGGCCACCGCCAGCCTGTCGCCCGTTGCCGATGCCCAGCGCCAGGAACTCTCCTTCCCAATCGAAGCCCGGCCCGCTGAAACGCCCCTTCGCGGAATGAATCTCGGCAAAGCGCGTCAGGCCGGTGAGCAGATAGGCGCCGCCACCCAGCACCCGCTTGAGCTCCTCGGAGGTGCTCGCGGTGACCTTGGAGCCGAAGCCCCCGGTGGCCATGTTGACGAAGGGATGGCCGTTCATTTCGCCGATATCGATCACTTGCGCCGGCTGCTCCAGCAGACCCAGTGCCTCGACCGGGTCGAGCGGTATGCCGGCAGCCTTGGCGAAGTCGTTTGCACTCCCCAGCGGCAGTAGCGCGAGGCTGGCGTCCGCTTGTATCTCCAGCATGGCCGCGGCCACCTCGTGCAAGGTGCCGTCGCCGCCACCGGCAATCAGGGTCGGATAGCCCGCATCCAGCGCCTCGCGCACCAGCCGCTGCGCATCGCCTGGCTCCCAGGTGACACGAACCGCCAGATCCCACCCCGCCTCGCGACGCTGTTTAACCGCCTCGCGTACCTCATCGTTGAGCGCCTGTTTTCCATGCAGTATCAGCAGCGCCTTGGCATCGCCCATGGCAGTTCATTCCTCGCAATTGGCACCGCTGCATAAGACCGGGGCCGGGGTCGGAAGTTGTGCGCAACAAGCGCAGCGGTATTAATCCAAAACTTCGATGTATCGCACCGCCCGTCATTATCCGCGTCCTGCTTAGCCCGCCACGCTCATCTCGGGCGCCGCTCAAAGCGCTTTCAAAACAGCTATTTGCGCGCATTTTGCGGGCCCGCTCATTTTTTTGGCGGCCCACTGACTCCTACTGAACTCATCCGGAGAGGCACGGTCGGAGCAGGAGTCCCGATCACGGTTGCGATGGCGGCCTGCTATCAATCCCCCGCGTTCCGCGGCGATTAATTCGAGATTTGAGCCAGCTTTGAGCTGAGGATGGAGCCTTGTATGCGCGTACAGTCTGTTGGAACCCTTGAATATGCTCACCCGAGTTTCGTCGATTACTTCCTTGCCAGCATTCGCCTGATCCACGGCCTCACGTCGATCCTGCCCGGGCTACTCCTGCTGGCGTTCATGGAACTTCCCGCCAGCGGCCCGTTCAGCGCATTCCTCGGCTTCTTCGCGGTACTCAGCGTCATCATCTTCCAGACCGTCGGCATCTATAGCGAAGAAGTGTTCAGCACCCTGTTGCGCTTCCGCGTCATGCTCGTGGCCTGGGCCGCAGCGTTCAGCTTCCTGATCTTCATGCATCAAGGCATGGGCCTGTTCAGTTACCTGGAAACCAAACACCTGGTGTTCTGGTTCTTCACCAGCGCCGTCCTGTTCGGCGCCGAGCGCCTGGCCATGCTCGCGCTGTTCCGCCGCCTGATGGCGCGGGGCATGTTCCTGCAGAACGCAGTAATCCTCGGCGGTACCGAGAACGGCCTGCGCGTGGCCGAACACCTGCAGAACCATCGCGACATTCGCACCGGCGTGCTGGGCTTCATCGATGACCGCCTCGAGCGGTTGCCGAAGGAACTGGCCAACCTGCCCCTGCTCGGCAACACCCGCGATCTGGAACGCATGATCCGCGAGGAAAAGGTCACCCAGGTGCTGGTCGCCCTGCCCTGGTTCGCCGACAGCCGCATCGGCCAGCTGATCAACGAACTGCGCAAGCTGCCGGTCAACGTCCTGCTGGTACCGGACATGGTCGCCTTCCGCCACGCCGACAAGCGCATCACCGAAGTCGGCGGCCTGCCCACCCTGATCGCGTCGGACCTGCCGCTGCGTGGCTGGTCCCCCTTCTTCAAGCGGCTGGAAGACATCGTCATCTCCAGCATCGCCCTGCTCGCTGCCGCGCCGGTGATGCTGCTCATCGCGCTGGCGATCAAGCTCGACTCGCCGGGTCCGGTGCTCTTCAAGCAAAAGCGCTACGGCTACAACAACCGGCTGATCGAGGTCTTCAAGTTCCGCTCGATGTACCACGAGAAGTCCGACGCCAACGCCGATCGGCAGACCACCCGTGGCGACGATCGCATCACCCGTGTCGGCCGCTTCATCCGCAAGACCAGCCTCGATGAGTTGCCACAGCTGCTGAACGTCTTCCTCGGCAGCATGTCCATGGTCGGTCCGCGCCCACATGCCACCGCCACCAAGGCTGCCGGCGTGCTGTTCGAGGACGCCGTGGCCGAGTACTCGGCACGTCATCGCGTCAAACCCGGCATCACCGGCTGGGCGCAGATCAACGGCTACCGCGGCGAGACCGACACGCTGGAGAAGATCGAGAAACGCGTCGAGTTCGACCTCGACTATATCGAGCGTTGGTCGGTCTGGTTCGACCTCTACATCCTCGTACGCACCCCGCCGGCGCTGCTGCTGAACAAGGACGTGTACTGATCGACGCACGCTCCGCGCGCCGCCGAAAAGACTGGAAAAAGTCACGCCGCACAAAGGCGTGACAGGAAGGAACTAATGACACTGCCCAAAATCTCACATTCGTTCATCACGGGCCGAATCCCGGCGGCTGCGACCTTGCAGCCACGAGGTTGAACCCATGTTCAAGAACATTTTGATCGTCTGTGTCGGGAACATCTGCCGGAGCCCAACCGCCGAAGCATTGTTCGCGCACAGACTCAGCGGCCAGGGCCTGACGATCAGTTCGGCGGGCATTGGCGCACTAGTAGGTAACCCCATGGACAAAACCGCCCATGAAGTACTGCAGGACCACGGGCTGGAACTCCCCGCCCACTGTGCGCGCCAGGTCGACAGTCACATGCTGCACCAGGCTGACCTGATCCTGGCGATGGAGAACAGCCACATTCAACACATTCGCCAGATTGCACCCGAGGTCCACGGCAAGACGTTTCTCATCGGCAAATGGCAGGACAACCTGGAAATTCCGGATCCCTACCGCCAATCCAAACCCGCGTTTGAACATGTCCACAATCTCCTGACGAAATCCGTCGAGAGCTGGCTTCCTTACCTGAAATGAAGAAGGAACTTCGATGACAACCATGCCCCGCCCAATCTATGAAACCAAAGAGGACAAGGACATCGACCTGGCCCACCTCTTTGACACCTTCATCAACAACCGCATGCTCATTCTGGGCATCACCGGCTTCTTCGCGGCCCTGGGCATCGCCTATGCGCTGCTCGCAACACCGGTCTATCTCGCCAGCGCGATGATCCAGATCGAACCCAAGAGCGGCTTGCCGAGCCTGACCGACGTGGTCAACAACAACCCGCCGGTATCGCCGGCACAGACCGAGATCGCGCTGCTCAAGTCGCGCTCGGTGGTGGGTGGCGCGGTCAGCAACCTGAACCTCGACATCATCATCAAGCCCCACCACTTCCCGATCATCGGCGGCTTCATGGCCCGGCGCTTCGAGCCGACCGAAGAAGGCGAGCTGGGCTGGTACCCGACCGGCCTCGGCGCTTACGCCTGGGGTGGCGAAGTGCTGAAGGTCACCCAGCTGGAAGTACCGGACAAGGTGCATGGCAAGGAGCTGACGCTGGAAGCCGCCGAGAACAACGGCTTCATCCTGCGCGATGAAGACGGTGAAGTCGTGGTACAGGGCGTCACCGGCGAGCCGGTAGAGAACGAAGGCTACCGCGTCACCGTGGCCGAGCTGAACGCTCGCCCCGGCACCACCTTCACCGTGATCAAGAATCGCACCTACAACACCACGGAGAGCTATCAGCAGCGCCTGTCCGCCGCCGAGCGCGGCAAGCAGTCGGGCATCGTCAACGTGACCCTGGAAGACCCGGATCCGCAACACGCCATCCGCGTGCTGGAGGAAGTGGCCAACCGCTACGTCGATCAGAACGTTGCCCGTAACGCTGCGGAAGCGACCCAGAGCCTGGAATTCCTCAACGAGCAGGTTCCGGCCGTACGCCGCAACCTCGAGGCTGCCCAGACCGCGCTGAACAAGTACCAGACCGGCTCCCGCTCGGTGGATATCACCGCAGAAACCCAGTCGGTGCTCGATCGCATCGTCGACCTGGAAAAGCAGATCTCCGAGCAGAACCTCAAGCGCACCGAGATGGAACGTCGCTTCACTCGTCAGCACCCGAACTTCCAGGCGCTGATGAACCAGATCAACCAGCTGCAGATGCAGAAGGACCAGCTGGAGAAGCAGATCGACACCCTGCCGTCGACCCAGCAGGAACTGCTGCGCCTGACCCGCGACGTGGAAGTTTCCTCGGAAACCTACTCCATGCTGCTAAACAAGACCCAGGAGCTGGACATCATCCGCGCCGGCACCGTGGGTAACGTGCGCATCATCGACCACGCCGCGGCAGACCTGGAAAACCCGGTCAAGCCGAACAAGCCGCTGGTCGTCATCGTCGCCACCCTGCTCGGCGCCCTGCTCGCCACCGCCTTCGTCTATGTGCGTGAAGCACTCAAGCGCGGCGTGGAGAACCCGGAGGACATCGAACGCACCGGCACTCCGGTCTACGCCTCGATTCCCTTCACCGAGAAGCAGGCCACGCTGGAGAAGCGCCTGGCCAACTTCAAGCGCGACAAGAGCACTGCATCCTACCTGCTGACCATCAACGACCCGGCCGACCTCGCCACCGAGGCCATGCGCAGCCTGCGCACCAGCCTGCACTTCGCGATGATCGAGGCCAAGAACAACGTCCTGATGATCACCGGCCCGAGCCCAGCAGTCGGCAAGTCCTTCGTCACCACCAACCTGGCCGCCGTTGTCGCTCAGTCCGGCAAGCGTGTACTGCTGATCGACGCCGACATGCGCAAGGGTTACCTGCACAAGGTCATGCGTTGCGATGGCGACAAGGGTCTGTCCGATATCCTCTCCGGTCGCATCACCCTGTTCGATGCCATCCAGAAGACCCAGCTGAACAACCTGCACGTGATCACCCATGGCCAGTTGCCGCCGAACCCGTCGGAACTGCTGATGCACGAGAACTTCTCGCGCTTCGTCAAGGAGATCAGCCACATGTACGACCTGGTGATCTTCGATACCCCGCCGATCCTGGCGGTCACCGACGCCGCGCTGGTCGGCAGCCAGGCAGGTACCACGCTGATGGTCACCCGCTACGGCCTGAACGGCCTGAAGGAAATCGAAGCGGCCAAGCGGCGCCTCGAGCAGAACGGCCTGCTGGTCAAGGGCGTGATCTTCAACGCCGTGGTCCGCAAGGCATCCACCTATGGCGAGTACGGCTACTACCAGTACGAATACGCCAGCACCAATAAGTAAGTGATTCGCACGGCGGCGGGGTCAACCCCGTCGCCATGCCGAACGCCGCCCCATTTTTTTTCGTATCTGCCCGACACTGACCTTGCGAGCGTCAGCGGACATTTTTTTTGCTTGAAGATAGGTGTTTAGCGATGACCAGACACTCCAACCGGCCTGCAATGCGCTCGACCCGACTGGCAGTGGCCCTGGCCGCCGCGCTGTCGGCTGTCGGCGTGTGCGCCGCCGACTGGCCTGTCAATGACGAAGGAGGCCTGGCCCTGCACGGGGTCAACATCTCCGGTGCCGGCTTCGCCCCGCACATCACGCCGGGCAAGAACGGCACTCACTACTTCTACCCCGAGAAGAAACACTTCAAGTACTACGCCGATCAGGGCATCCGCCTGATCCGCTTTCCGTTCATCTGGGAGCGCGTGCAGCACTCGCTCGATTCCGGATTGAACTTCGACCAGATCCGGTTGTTGAAGAAGACCCTGGATCTGGCCGCACAGAACGGCCAGAAGGTCATTCTGGACATGCACAACTATGGTCGTTACCACGGCGAACTCATCGGCTCGAGCAAGGTGCCCTACGAAGCCTATGCCTCGGTGTGGCGCAAGCTGGCCGAGCGCTTCAAAGGTCACCCGGGCCTGCTCGGCTACGACATCATGAACGAGCCGCACAGCACCGTGGGGCTCTGGCCGGGCGCAGCCCAGGCGGCGGTCGATGCGATCCGCGAAGTCGACGACCAGACGCTGATCTTCATCGAGGGCGAGCGCTGGTCGAGCGCCTATCACTGGCCGCTGGTGAACGCCAATTTCCTGATCAACGACCCGGCCGACCGCCTCATCTACGAGGCGCACCTGTACTTCGACGACGACTTCTCCGGCAAGTACATGGCCCAGACCAGCCGAAACATCGATCCGATGATCGGCGTCGAACGCGCGCGGCCATTCATCGAGTGGCTGCAGAAGCATGGCCAGAAAGGGTTCCTTGGCGAGTACGGCATACCCGACGACCTGCCCGAAGCGGCGCAAGCGATGGACAACCTGCTCGCCTACCTGAACGACAACTGCGTGCCCAGCGCGTACTGGGCCGGCGGCCCCGGCTGGGGCACCTACAAGCTTGCGATCGAGCCGCGCAACGGCAAAGACCGTCCGCAGATGGAGCTCATGCGCAAGCACCTGGCCAACGACTGCACGGCCATCGGCCCTACACCTGCGCAAATTGCTGATTGATTCTGGAGTGACTCGAACATGAAATTCGGACTGCTGTGGCATTCGTTCTCATCCGGCAACCTCGGGGTTGGCGCGCTGAGCATTTCCAACATGCTGCTGATCGACGAAGCCGCCCGCAAATGTGGCATCACCCCGGAGTTCCTGATCATCGGCTCCTCCGGCCCCTGTGATTACCCGCCGTCCACCGAACGCTTCAACTACGAATTCATCGAGTTCAACGAGAAGGCCCTGCTGAAGAACCCGCACGGCCTGTATCGGGCGATCGCCTCCTGCGACGCGATCTTCGACATCGGCGAGGGCGACAGCTTTTCCGACATCTATGGCGCCAAGCGCCTGATCAAGCTGCTGGTCAGCAAGGGCATGGCACTGGGTGGCCGCGTGCCGCTGATCCTGTCGCCGCAGACCATCGGCCCGTTCAAGTCCGATTGGGGCACCAAGGCCTCGGCCTGGGCGATGAAGAAGAGCACCATGGTCTTCGCCCGCGATCACCAGTCCTTCGATGTGCTCAAGCAGCTGAACATCCCCAATCGCGACGAGGTGATCGACGTCGCCTTCGCCCTGCCCTTCGAGCGCCAGAGCGAACAGCGCGACCCGAGCAAGCTCGCCGTGGGCCTGAGTGTCTCCGCGCTGCTGCATCATGGCGGCTACGAAGGCACGGCCAACCAGTTCGGCCTGCGCGCCGACTACAAGGCCCTGACCGACCGGCTGATCCGTACCCTGCTCGAGCGCGGCCACGAGGTGCACCTGGTGCCCCACGTGATCCCGATCGGGTTCCCCGCCGAAGACGACTACACCGTCTCCCAGCAGCTCCAGCAGCAGTATCCGGAGCTCAAGCTGGCGCCGCGCTTCAAGGGGCCGATCGAAGCCAAGTCCTATATCAGCGGCATGGACTTCTTCGTCGGCGCGCGCATGCACGCCACCATTGGTGCCTTTTCCGCGGGCGTACCGGTCGTGCCACTGGCCTACAGCCGCAAGTTCGCCGGGCTCTACCAGTCGCTGGACTACCACCGCGTGGTCGACCTCAAGACCGAGGACACCGACAGCGCGCTGGAGCTGGTACTGGCGCACCTGGACAACCGTGAACAGCTCAAGGCCGAGGTCGCCGCCAGCGGCGCGATCATCCGTCGCAAGCTGGACGCCTACAGCGCCGCGCTGGAACAGATCCTGGCGACGCTGCACCAGCCTCAGGCCGCGTATCAGAGATAACCATGCGCGACCACGCCCTGATGGGGGTCACCACGGCGGCTCGGACCGCCGTGCAGCTGGGCACCCTGCTGATCCTCGCGCGCACGCTGGGGCCGAGCGACTTCGGCTTCATTTCCATCGTCATCACCTGGTCGACCATCGTCGCCCTGGTGACCGACTATGGCTTCGGCATGCGCGCCCTGCGCGACATCGGTGCCGAACGCGAGCGGGCCGGCGAGATCATGTCGGCCAGCCTGGCGGCGAAGTCGGTGCTGGTGCTGCCGGCCTGCATCGTGCTGCTGCCGGTGATTCTGTTCGTGCTCGATCTGCACCTCATCGAACGTTTCGCCGCGGTGCTGTTCCTGCTCGGCACGCTCGCTTCGTCCTACGGCGACCTGGGTCTGACAGTGTTTCGCAGCATCGGCCAGTTCCACCGCGAAACCCGAATCGTGGTGGCGACGGCGCTGGTGCATTTCGTCCTGATCGGTGCCGCGATTCTGCTGCGCAACGACGTCCTGGCCATCGGCGTGGCGTTTCTCCTGTCGCGACTGATCTACGCCACCTTCGCCCTTCGCGCCCTGTCGAGGATCCTCGAACTGGGCGGCATCCTGCGCAATTCCTGGAAGGTGCTGGGCGAACGCTTCAAGTCTTCCACGAGCTTCGCGGTGGACAGTGGCGCAACCAACATCTTCGCCCAACTGGACGTCATCCTGGTCAACCACCTCGCCGGCCGCGAGGCCGCTGGCATCTACTTCGCCGGCTCGCGGCTGATCCAGGGCGCGGTGCCGTTCAGCGTGCTGCTGGCCAGCGTGCATATCCCGCGCTTCGCCTATCAGCTGCACAACAAGACCGCCGGGCTGGCCCGCTACGGCCTGCGCATCCTCGGCGAATACACGGGGATGGGGCTGATCTTCGCGCTGGCGTTCTTCTTTATCGGCCCGCTGTTTACCGATTACTTCCTCGGCGCCGAGTACGCGGAGCTGAACACCCTCTGGCTGGCGTTCGCCTGCTTCACCGCCGCGCGCTTCATCGCCGCCGGGCTTGGCGTACAGCTGATGGCCATGGGAACGGGCTTCTTGCGCACCTTCGGAATCATCGCCTCGGGCGTGATCACCGTGCTCTGTTACTGGATTTTCATTCCGTCCCACGGAATACAGGCGGCCCCCTGGGTGTCCACTCTCGGCATGGTCGTCCTGACAGCCATTTACGGTTATGCGGTGCTCGCCATCTACCGCAAGCGGCGCCAGCCCGCATGACCGAACTCGTTAAATACTGCCGGTCGCGCATCGCGCCCGACCGGCCGCTCAAGGGAAGGCAGGTATGAAAGCTCTACTCAATCGCGTGCTCAACAACGACCTGTGCAGTGGCTGCGGCATGTGCAGCTCGGTGGCCGATGACGATGCCATCAAGATCCGTCTGACCGGCGATGGCTATCACCGCCCGGTGCTCAATGCGCAGTACCAGAACAAGCCGGTTGCCAACGAGCAGACCAGCGCCGCCTTCGCCAAGTCCTGCCCGGCGCTGAACCTGGACATTCGACCGTACAAGTCGGCCAACTACCACCCCATCTGGGGCGAGATCCTCGATACGCTCAAGGGCTATGCCACCGATAACGAGATCCGCCAGGCCGGCTCCTCCGGCGGTGTGATCTCCGCGCTGGCGCAGTATTGCCTGGAGAAGAACCTGGTCGACGGTGTCATCCAGATCCAGGCCTCACACACCGACCCTCTGGAGAACGTCGCCACCATCAGCCGCTCGCGGCAGAACATCATCGCCTCCTCCGGCTCGCGCTACGCGCCGGCAAGCCCCGGTGAGGCACTGAAATGGGTGGCCATGTCCACCGAGAAGTACCTGTTCATCGGCAAACCCTGCGACGTCGCAGCGGTGCGCCAGATGCAGCAGCACGATCCCCGCCTGAAGGAAAACATTCCCTACATCGTCTCCTTCATGTGCGCCGGCACCCCGAGCCTGCAGGGTACCGAGCAGGTGCTGGACAAGCTGGAGGTCGAACGCAAGGACGTCACCGCCTTCCGCTACCGCGGCGACGGCTGGCCGGGTCTGACCAAGGCGACGCTGAAGAACGGCGACGAACGCACCATGACCTACAACGACTCCTGGGGAAAGGTGCTCAACCGTCACCTGCAGACCCGCTGCAAGATCTGCCCGGACGGCATCGGCGAGTTCGCCGATATCGTCTGTGCCGACGGCTGGGAAGGCGATGAAAAAGGCTACCCCTCGTTCGAAGAGCGCGAGGGCAACTCGCTGATTCTGGTACGCACCGCAAAAGGCCGCGAACTTTTTCGCAACGCGGAGGCCGATGGTGTTGTCAAAGCGGAGGCGTTCGATACGGGCAGCATCTTCGCCATCCAGCCGTTCCAGTACTACCGCCGCACGACGATTCTTCCGCGGCTGCTGGCCATGAAGCTGCTGTTGCTCAAAACCCCTTCGTACAAAGGCTTCGAGCTTGGCAAAGGGGCCAAGGAGATCGGGTTCTACCAGAGCTTCAAGGCGTTCACCGGTCTGCTGGTGCGGCGCAAGAAGATCAAGAAGCGGGCGCTGGAAACAGCCTGATGGGCTGTGGCGCTCAAGGAACCAATACCTAAGGACTCAGGTTGATGACGAATTTCAGTTCACGCTTCTTCTTTTTTCCGTTGCTGATCATGGCGATCGTGCTGCACTTCGCCGTGTTCGGGGACAGCCCGCACAACCCTTACGGCATCAAGGGTCTGAACGAGCTGTACCTCGCCATCTGCATCATCTTCACCATCCTGCTGCTGCTGGCTTCGGCGGAAAACGCTCCGCGTGAGTTTCGCATCATCATGTACTACTGCGCCTACACCACCGTGGTGTTTCTGGTGCTCCCGGCGATCTTCGCCTACTACACGTACGGACAGCCGATCGTCTTCGGGCTGATCGAGGAACGCCGGGTACTGGCGGCTCTGGGCTTCGCGCCGCTGCTGTTCCTCGGCAAGCGCGTCAGCACCCTGCAGTTCGAGCGGGCATTCCTCTATGCCGCGCTGATTGCCGCGTTCTTCTCCTGGTGCTTCAAGTTCGGCGTGATTCCGGACATGCGCCCGGAAGTGCGCTCCGATGACCGCCCGGACCGATCCTCCATCGGCCCCTTCCTGATCTGCCTGGCGTACTTCTACTGCATCCAGATCTGGTCGAAGGGGGCGTCGCCGATCAGCGGTGCGGCGCGCAGCAAGACCTTCTATCTGGTGATCGCCGCGGTGCTGCTGCTGACCCTGGTGTTCGCTACCCAGACGCGCCAGCTGATCGTGCTGTGCCTGGCCTTCACCCTGTTCTGCCTGCGCGCCAAGGCCATCATCTGGGCCGCCTCGCTGTCGATTCTGCTGTCGCCGTTCTACTTCTATCCGAGCCTGCTGGAAATTCTCGGACTGAACGTCGAGTTCTACGACAGCACCCTGGAAGGCGTGGAAGACGGCGCCCGTTCGGTCACCATCGCCCTGATCTTCGACCACTTGAAGCAGGTCAACTGGCTACCCAGCGGTTCGCTCTCGCTGATGTGGCAGGACGGCTTCATCCCCTATTTCGGCGAACACTTCTTCCTCTCCGACGTCGGCATCATCGGCACGCTGTTCCGCTTCGGCTTCCTGACCTTCCTGATCGTGCCGATGACGCTGTTCGTCTATCACCGCATCGCCAAGAACATCGCCAGCGACATGAGCTTCATCTACGCGACCATGCTGGCCCTCTTCGTCATCTGGCCGCTCAACGGCCTGTTCGAATACGGCCAGCCGGTCATCGCCATGTTGTTCGTCATTCATGCCCTACGGGCCCGTTACCTCCGCAGCCAGGAACCTATCCATGAACGTCGCGCTTATCCTCAACTACAAGGCAGCTACTGAAACCATCAGTTGCGTTGAGAGCCTGCTCGCTCATTGCCCGGCTCTCAACCATGTGGTGGTCATCGACAACGATTCCCAGGACGGCTCCGTCGTGGCATTCAACCAGTGGCTGGAAGCCCAGCCGCGGCACAACGTCACCGTGCTCGCCAACCCGGAGAACAACGGCTACGCCGGTGGCAACAACTACGGGCTGCGCTGGGCGCTGGACAACCTGCCGGTGACCAACTTCTGGATCGTCAACAACGACACCTACGTCGACAGCGACGCCCTCACCCCGCTGCTCGATGCCCTCGCGCAGAACGATCGCCAGTTCGTCGGCTCGGTGATCCTCAGCGCCGATACCGGCCGCCTTGAGTGCTATGGCGGCGGCAAGCTGTACCCGCTGCTGGGCAAGGCGAAGCTGCTGGGCAAGGACCAGACCCTCGAAGCCATGGCCCAGACCAGCGAGCAACCGGATTACCTGATGGGCTGCAGCCTGGCGTTCTCGGCCAAGCTGATCGACCGCATCGGCATGATGGACGAGGCGTACTTCATGTATTCCGAAGAAGTCGACTGGCAGTTCCAGGCAAAGAAGAAAGGCGTGTCGATCCGCGTCGTGCCCGAAAGCCGCCTGTTCCACTACGGCTCGCTCAGCTCGGGCGGTCGTTCGGCTTTCTACCACTACTACCGCAACCGTGCGGCCACCCGTTTCAACAAGCGCTTCTACGGCCAGGGGTTTGCGCTGGCTTCGGCCTGTTTCCTATCGGCGATCACCGTCATCAAGGAGTTCAACCACCCCAGCCTTGCCTGGTCCGGCATCAAGGGCGCCTTCAAGGGAGTAACGATGAGTGTCTAACGAGACTAACCACGCGTTCGGTGTGAATTTCTACACCGGCAGCAAGGCGTCGCTGCTGAACTGCATTCGCGAGGGGGTCAAGCAGCCCTACTCGTTCGTCGTGACACCCAACGTCGATCACCTCGCGCAGCTGCAGGACAACCCTGCCCTGCGCGAGGCATACGCCAAGGCCCGGCTGCGCCTGTGCGACAGCCGGATCCTGCAGCCGCTGCTGCAGCGTCTCGGCGTGCAGATCGAGGAAGTCATTCCCGGCAGCGACCTGACCATGGACCTGCTCGACTGGGCCAACCGCGAGCATCTGCGCATCGTGCTGATCGGCGCTACCGAACAGGAATGCAGCAAGTTGCGCGCGCTTTATCCGGGCATCACGGTCTACCACCACAATCCGCCGATGGGCTTCATCAATCGACCGGATGAAGTGCAAAAGGCATTGCAGTTCGTTCGTGAACACCCCTCGGAACTGGTGTTCTACGCGGTGGGTGCACCGCGCCAGGAAATATTGGCCAGTTCGATCGAAAGTCACGAGCGGACCGGAATGGGCTTTTGTATCGGCGCGTCGATTTCATTCGCCACCGGCAGTATTAAGCGTGCTCCGGTATGGATGCAGAACTGCAAACTGGAATGGCTGCATCGCATGCTCTCCGAGCCAAAACGCCTGGTCAAACGCTATGTCCATGATGCGCTGTTCATTGTTCCGGCATTTTGGCGGGAGAAGAACTACCGCATGGACAAGGCCAAGCCAGCAAAACAGGACAGCTGACGCATTCATCGAAAAAATGGCTGGAATTGCACGGAACCGCGGTGAACCCAGCCAGATCGAGACGGTCTATCCCTTCTGTGTGAGCGTGACAGGATGGCATTTCAACATCGAACTAAACATTAAGCGCCGTCCCGCCTCGGCCGTAATGCAGCAGCCACGCATAAACAAGTAAGGGATTAAACCTGCCAAGCCGACCGCTGCCGTTTTACAACCAGGAGGGAACTAAACGCTTCCGCGTAGCTGAATATAAAAGCCGCTGGAGATGAACATTCAGGAAGGAGAGAAACTTTGGCTACCGATCCGATTTGGTCGCTGAGGAGTGTGGAGTGATGACTCCGGTCCTCTTGAAAAGGCGAAAGAACAATTCAAACGCCTCAGGCAAAAAAGTGAATCAAGCCGTCTCACTCTTTGAACAACAACCACTCCGTCAAGGATGAACAAACCATGAAACCATTCATTGCACTCGCTTTTACTTCCGCTCTGACACTGCAGGGCTGTGCTTTCGCCCCCGGCCAGTATCTTGACCCCGACGAGTTCAAGGAAGGCGCCGAAGCCGAACACGGCACGGTGCAGCTGGTCCGTATCACGCCGGAAATGCTCCGGGGTGAGCTGGCTTCCGACCAGGGCACCTCGAGCAAGCAGGAACTGCTCAGCTACAAGCCGAGCGCCTACCGCATCGGTGCCAACGACCTGCTCTACATCACCGTCTGGGACCACCCTGAACTGACCGCGCCGTCTGGCCCGCAGCAGCAGCTGGATGCCAACGGACGCCTGGTTCGCCCTGACGGCACGCTGTTCTACCCGTACATCGGCAACGTCGAAGCGGCCGGCAAGACCATCGAAGAGCTGCGTGCCACCATTGCCCGCCGTCTGACCAACTACATCGACAGTCCGCAGGTGGACGTTTCCATCCTGCGCTTCGGTAGCCAGCGCGTGGTCGTCTCCGGTGCGTTCAATACTGCCGGCGAAGTACCGATCACCACCGCCCCGATGACCATCACCCAGGCCATCGGCCAGGCTGGCGTCGATACCGATACCGCCGACCTCACCGGTCTGACCCTCAAGCGTGATGGTCGCGAGTACATGCTGGACGTGGACTCCCTCAACCGCCCGGATTCCTGGCTGCACCAGGTCTACCTGAAGGACGGCGACCAGCTGCACCTTCCGTACAACGACCAGCGCAAGGTCTACGTGCTGGGTGAGGTAATGTCGCCGCAAGCCATGACCTTCAAGGCCACCAGCATGAACCTGATGGACGCGGTCGGCACCGCCGGCGGCATTCGCCAGGAAACTGCCGATGGCGAGGCGCTGTACGTGATCCGCGGTGCGGAAAACATGGCCGAAGGTCAGGCCAAGGTGTTCCAGCTGAACGCCAAGTCGCCGACCGCCTTCGCTCTGGCCAAGCACTTCCCGCTGCAGCCGCAGGATGTGGTGTTCGTGGGGCCGGCCAACATCACCCGCTGGAACCGCTTCATCAGCCAGCTGCTGCCGTCCGCCAGCATCGTGGGCACCGGTGCCGCTGCCGAGTACAACCTGTCTCGCTAAGCGCGCCACGGCCTGATCGCCGGATCGGGTAGAAAAGCCGCAGAGTCATCACCGATGCTCTGCGGCTTTTTCGTATCTTGGCACCTGCCATTGCGCCGTGCGTGCAAATGCCTCCAGCGGAACCGAACCGCCGTCGGCGACGGCGCTCCACGCAGCATCGGTCAGAAGTGGTTCGGCGAGTACCCCGGAGAACGCAGCCAGGCAAAAAAACGGGCCTGCTACAGCTTGGTAGCAGGCCCGTTTCTGTGAGCAGCTTCGAGGGCGTCAGCGCACCGCTTCGAACAACCCGGCCGCGCCCATGCCGCCGCCCACGCACATGGTCACCACGCCGTAACGCAGATTGCGGCGCTGCAGTTCGCGCACGATATGACCGGCAGTACGCGAGCCGGTCATGCCGAACGGGTGACCGATGGAGATCGAGCCGCCGTTGACGTTGTACTTCTCGTTATCGATACCCAGTGTGTCGCGGCAATACAGGCACTGCGAGGCGAAGGCTTCGTTGAGCTCCCACAGGTCGATATCGGTGATCTGCAGCCCTTTTGCCTTGAGCAGGCGCGGTACGGCGTAGACGGGACCGATGCCCATCTCTTCCGGTTCACAACCGGCCACGGTGAAGCCACGGAAGAACGCACGCGGCTTGAGGCCGAGCTCGATGGCCTTGTCTAGGCTCATCACCAGCGTCATCGAGGCGCCGTCGGACAGCTGCGACGCGTTGCCGGCGGTCACCGAACCGTCCTCGGCGAAAGCCGGCTTGAGTCCGGCGAGGCTTTCCAGGGTAGTGTCCGGACGGTTGCAGTCGTCACGGTCGACCACACCCTGATGCAGGGTGCGCTCGCCGGTATTCTTGTCCTCGGTGAAATACTGCACGTTCATCGGCACGATTTCGTCGCTGAACAGCCCTTCGGCCTGGGCACGCGCGGTGCGCTGCTGGCTCTGCAGTGAGTAGAGGTCCTGCTGCTCGCGGGTGACGTTGTAGCGCCGCGCCACGAGTTCGGCGGTCTGCCCCATGGTGTGGTAGATGCCCGGCACGCGTTCCTGGATGATCGGGTTGAACAGATGATCGGTGTTGCGGCTCTTGAGCGTCAGGGTGATGGACTCCACCCCGCCGGCGACGATGACGTCACTGCAGCCCGAGGCAATCTGGTTGGCCGCGACGGCGATGGCCTGCAGGCCGGACGAACAGTAGCGGTTCAGCGTCATGCCGGAACAGGCGATGCCCAGGCGCGACAACACGGCGACGTTGCGGCCGATGTTGTAGCCCTGCGCGCCCTCGTTGGAACCGGCCCCGACGATGCAATCCTCGACCAGCGCCGGATCGACATCGTTGCGCGACAGCAGCGCATCGACGCAATGCGCTGCCATGTCGTCGGGACGGGTCATGTTGAACTTGCCGCGGAAGGACTTGGCCAGGCCGGTCCGCACGCTATCGACGATCACTACTTCACGCATGACATACCTCGGAGACTAGGCGCGGTCGCGGGAATGTTATGGCGGCGCAGCGCGCACGGATTGTTCCACGACCGCAGGGTGGACGGTGATCCGAGCATAGTTCCGCCCTCGCCAGCGTGGCGATGACCATTCAGCAAGCATATGCACGGCCATTGCCTCACGGGTCAGACACGCCCGGGGCAGGCTTTTGAGCAATCTTGCAGGTGGTTGCAGCGTCTAGCTGGCGCCTCGCTGCAGTTACAAGTCCGCTCCCAGGCACTTGGCGAGCCGATCCTGGTTAACGCCCCTTCTCGATCGCGGCCTCCAGCGCCTCGTTCAGCGTCCGCAACACCTTCACCCTGGCGAAACGCTTGTCGTTAGCCTCCACCAGCGTCCAAGGCGCGATCTCCGTACTGGTGCGGTCGACCATATCAGCCACCGCGTGACCATAATCGTCCCAGCGCTCGCGGTTGCGCCAATCCTCGTCGGTGATCTTGAAGCGCTTGAAGGCGGTATCCTCGCGCTCCTTGAAGCGCTTGAGCTGGGTCTTCTTGTCGATGCTCAGCCAGAACTTCACCAGCACGATGTCCGCATCGACGAGCTGCTCCTCGAAGTCGTTGATCTCCGAATAGGCCCGCAGCCACTCCTCCGGCGTGCAGAACCCTTCTACCCGCTCAACCAGCACGCGACCGTACCAGGAGCGGTCGAAGATGGTGAACTTGCCGCGCTCCGGCACATTGCGCCAGAAGCGCCAGAGCCAGGGCTGCGCCCGCTCTTCGTCGGTCGGTGCGGCGATCTGCACCGTGCGATACATTCGCGGGTCCAGCGCGCCCGTGACCCGCCGGATCGCGCTGCCCTTGCCGGCCGCATCATGCCCTTCGAACAAGGCCAGCACGCCGCGCTTGCGCAGCCTGCGGTCGCGCAGCAGCCGTGATAGCCGCGCCTGCTCCTCGGCCAGTTGCTGCTGGTAGTTGTCCTTGTCGAGCTTCTGGCTCAGGTCCAGGCTGTCCAGCAGGCTCAGGTGATCGAGGTCCACCTGCAGCGGCGCCGAATGGGGCTGGGCCACGCTCTGTCCGGGCTGTTCCGCGGCCGCCAGCGCAGCCTGCAGACCTTCCAGCAAGATGCGCCCCACGGTCAGGCTGCGATAACGCTCGTCGGCGCCTTCGATCACGTACCAGGGCGCGAAATCGCGGCTGCTCAGCCGCAGGATCTGCTCGCCGTAGCGCACGAATTTGTCGTAGGTCTTGGACTGCTGCCAGTCCAGCGGGCTGATGCGCCAGCTGTGCAGCGGGTCGTTCTTCAACGAGTCGAGGCGTGCATTCATCTGGTCTTTCGAGAGATGGAACCAGAACTTGAAGATCAGCATGCCTTCGTCGCAGAGCATGCGCTCCAGACGCTGCGCGCGGGCCGTGGCCAGCTTCAGCTCGGCACCCTTGATGCGGCCATGCACGCGATCCTCGAGCATCTTGCTGTACCAGTTGCCGAAGAAGATGCCGGTATGCCCCTTCGGCGGCAGCCGCCGCCAGAAGCGCCAGGCCGGGGGGTGCGACAGCTCTTCGTCGCTGGGCACATCGAAGCTGTCGACCCGAATCAGCCGGGGGTCCATCCACTCGTTGAGCAGCTTGATGGTCTCGCCTTTGCCCGCCCCTTCGATACCGTTGATCAGGATCAAAACCGGGAACTTCGCCTGGGCCTTGAGCCGGTACTGCGCCTGCAGGAGCGCCTCGCGCAGGTCCGGCACTGCGGCATCGTAGGTGGCTTTGTCGATGGCGTGACCAATTTCGGCTGATTCGAACATCGCGCTCTCCGCTCGGTTGATGCGCTCAACCCTAGCAGGCAGCCCGCGGGCATAGCGAGGACCATGGCCGATTAGATCGCGTGACATTGATCTGCGTCGGCGAGACAGCGAGACCTTGACCTTCTGCCAGGTCACCGCACGCCCCGCTGCCGGCCGGCTCCATGAGCCGCTGCAGCGCGCGTTCCGTTGAACGATCGCAGCGCACTTCAGGCAGAATACCGGCCATGATCGAGCGCCCGCCCTACCCGCACTGCTGCACGCCGCCTCAGGACCATTGGCCCTTGCCCGAGGCATTGCCCGGTGTTCGTCTATTGAGCACGCAGTTCGACTCCGCCTTGCTCGACCCCGAAGACTTCACCCGCTGGGGCATTGCCGCGCCGCGAGGCGTTAGCAAGCGACAGGCAGAGTTCCTGGCCGGCCGCCTATGTGCACGGGAAGCGTTACAGAGCCTGACCGGCACACCCTATGTGCCAACCGTGGGCGAGGACCGCGCCCCGCAATGGCCGCGCGGCGTCGTTGGCTCCATCACCCATGGCGCCGGTTGGGCGGGCGTCGTCGTAGCGCGGCAACGCGAATGGTGCGGTCTGGGGCTGGATATCGAACGCATGCTGGTGTGCGAGCGTGCCGACCGCCTGGCGGGCGAGATTCTCACGCCCAGCGAACTGGAGGCGTTTGCATCGCTGGGCGACCACGAACGCGCCGAGTTGGTCACCCGCACCTTCTCGCTCAAGGAAAGCCTGTTCAAGGCCCTCTACCCGTTGGTCAAGCAACGCTTCTACTTTCAGGATGCCGAGGTGCTGGAGGCCACACCTGGGGGGCTCGCGCGCCTGCGCCTGCTTATCGACCTTTCGCAGACCTGGCGCAACGGCGCATTGGTCGAAGGCCAGTTCGCTTGTTTCGACGGCTACCTGCTGAGCCTGGTCAGTATCCCCACCGCGCCTTCGCCAGATTGAAGCGACGGAGGCCGACAGACGTCGAAGCGCCCCGCCTGGCTGGTCCCTCATGCTGATTCGATAGGCTGGAACCGAACCCTCAGGCTCCAGACGAGTCAACCAGACACCCCAAATCACCGGCGCGCACGCCTATAATCGCGCCCTCAGAAACGACACAGGTGCACCATGGCCAATCCATACCACGATCACAACCTGGCGCTGCTGGCCCATCTGCGCGGCATTCTGCTTGCCATGGGCGAAGCCGAACAGGTTTCGGAAGAAAGCCACGCGCTGTTCCTCGAACGCTTCGACGAACTGATCATGAACCTGCAAAACGTGCCGGAAGAGCGTCACATGGGCCAGGACCTGATCTGCCAGGTCTTCCATCGCTACCCGCAGATCGCCCACCTCGTCCCGCGCGACCTGCTCTGGTTCTTCGGCGGCGACTGTCTGCACTTCATGCCGGACGAGGAAATCGCCGTATTCCAGCAACTCGAGGAGCGCCGCTACGAAGCCGAACAGAACGACGAGCCCTTCGACTGGAACCATGAGAAGCAGCTATTGAGCATGCCGGATGAGGGTGCGCGGCACTGACGATCCCACCTCTGGCGATAGATCCGTAAAAACACTCAGTAAACCGATCTCGGAGTGTCCCGAAGCCAGTGATACCAAGCCCGCCTATCGTCTCTACCGCGGGCCTGTTACTCGAACAAAAGACCGCTGGGCCTACGGAGCTATCAAGCTCCAGCGCGCGGATTGGCGCCAGGCATGAGCTACTCCGGCTCCACCCGCCGCTGCTGATAGATCCAGTCGACGATCTCACCCTCCGGCACGTACCCGCTCACCACCTCACGAAGCAGCTGCCGAACCTGCGGGTAATCATCGTTTTCCACCGCCTTGAGCAGCTTGGCCAGCCTGTCCTTGAGCACATCCCAGTCGAGATGTTCTTCGTTGGCCCGCATGATCATCGGATGCTCGGTGGCACTGACGTTGTCACCGATCAGCAGCTCCTCGTACAGCTTTTCACCGGGGCGCAGGCCGGTGTAGTCGATGGCGATATCCCCGTGTGGGCAATTCTCGGAACGCACGCTGAGGCCGGACAGGTGAATCAACTTTTCAGCGAGCTCGGCGATCTTCACCGGCTGGCCCATATCCAGCACAAACACATCGCCACCTTGCCCCATCGAGCCGGCCTGGATCACCAGCTGCGCCGCTTCCGGAATGGTCATGAAATAACGGGTGATCTTCGGATGCGTCACCGTCACCGGCCCGCCAGCGCGAATCTGCGCGTAGAAGCGCGGTATGACCGAGCCTGAGGAGCCAAGTACGTTGCCGAAACGCACCATGGTGAAGCGCGTCTTATTGACGTGATGGACACCCGAGGCGCCAAACAGGCAAGGCGCCGGCTCACGGCTCAACGCCTGCAGAATCAGCTCAGCCACACGCTTGGTGCTGCCCATCACGTTGGTCGGGCGAACAGCCTTGTCGGTAGAAATCAGAACGAAGTTGCTGACACCAGCCTGCACCGCTGCCTGTGCCGTGTTCAAGGTGCCGATCACGTTGTTCAGCACGCCTTCGGCCACATTGTGCTCAACCATCGGCACATGCTTGTAAGCCGCGGCGTGGTAAATCGTCTCCACCTCCCAGGTGCGCATCACCTCTAGGAGCCGATCCTCGTTACGAATCGACCCCAGGATGGGCACTAGCCGGGTTGCCAGTGACGACCGTTCGATCAACCTCTCCAGTTCAAGGTGGATGCTGTACAGGTTGAATTCGCAGTGCTCGAACAAGAGCAGCGCCTTGGGCTTGTTGGAAAGAATCTGTCGGCACAACTCCGAACCGATAGACCCGCCCGCACCCGTGACCATCACGACTTTGCCGCGTATGCACTTTTCGAACAAAGCCTGCTGTGGGGGAACAGCGTCGCGTCCAAGCAAGTCAGCGATATCGACTTCCTGAATATCTTCAACCTGCACCTTGCCGCTCGCCAGGTCCATAAACCCCGGCACGCTACGCACGTGTAAAGGGAAACGCTCGAGCATTTCCAAGATCTCGCGCCTGCGTGCCCGCGAAGCAGAAGGAATGGCCAACAGGATCTCGGCGGCGCTTGTATCCTCTACCAGTTGGGTAATCTGTTTAGCCGAATAAACCCGCAACCCTGCGATAACACGGTTATGCAGGTTGGGATCATCATCAATGAAAGCCACAGGACGCATTGCACGGCCCATACGCAAAGCGGCAACCAGCTGATTGCCTGCCGCCCCCGCGCCATACACAGCGACCTTGGGTAATCCTGCTTCTTTGCCCTTGAACTTGGTGGCGGCATTTGGCGAAAACCAGTCACCCATAAAGTACTGACGCATCACGAGCCGCAAGCCCCCAATAAGCACCAGGCTCAACCACCAGTAGTTGAACACCATGGAACGAGGAATCAGCTTGGGCGCATTGGTGTACCAATACACAGCCAGAGACAGCATCAAGGCAGAAAGTGTAACTGCCTTGGCAATGGCAATTAGCGCGTCGTTACCAAAGTAACGCATGACCGCTCGATACATTCCAAAACGAACGAAGAATGGTATCGACAGCAGTGGTGCAACGACGAACAGCCAGGCATGGCCACCTAATGGCTCGACAAAACTCGGGTTCCCCAGCCGGAGATAGAAAGACAGCCAAAGCGCCAGCCATACCAACAGCACGTCCGCGGAAACCTGAATCAGGCGCTTCTGTTGCCTAGGCAGACGCACCAGCGAAGCCCGTAGTTTTTCAGCTAGCCTTAACACTCTTCTTTTCTCTTTATTTGCGCCGGGTCTACCCGTTACAAGTAGTGCCCAAAATGGTGAACCGCCAGAATCATCTTAGCCATTATTCCCCACGAACGATTCTGTCACCAGCACCCTTGCCCGTCACAGTCATTAAGATATATTTGAAGTAATGAGCCAACGTGAGGCTCTGGATCATTCTCTCGTCGGTCTCAGCCAGCAAGGCCGGTGTAGACATATCGATCTCACTCACCTGCGCCAGACCAGTAATCCCAGGCCGGACAGCAAACACTCCCCTTTTGGCACGCTCTTCAGTCAGCTCACTTTGGTTGAACAGTCCTGGACGCGGCCCGACCAAGCTCATTTCCCCTTTGAGCACGTTCCATAGCTGAGGCAACTCGTCCAGTTTGCTCTTGCGCAGGAAACGGCCAAAACGAGTAATGGAAGCACTGCTGGCCAGATGCGTGGCAACCGATGCCGTATTCACCTTCATTGTGCGAAATTTGATCAAAGTGAATGGCTTCTGATGCCGACCAACACGAACCTGCCGAAATATCGGTGAGCCGGTATCGAACAAGCCGATGACCGTAAGCACCACCAATAGCGGAAAGCCGACTACCAAACCCAGCAAAGAAAAAACAAAATCAAAAAATCGGATCACGATTCACCTAACGCTCGTCCATGGGGCGGTTCGAAACAACGTCGTAGCCCCTCTTGCACCGAGTAGGGCGGCTTCCAATCGAGTAGCTCGCAAGTCTTGCTGATATCGACCTGCAGAGAACCAAGAAGGCGCTGAGCTACGTCCTTCTTTCCTAACAAGGCAGCACCTAATTGCAATAAGCCAGCAGGCACAGGGATTAGCCGTGCAGGCTTGCCCATCGCATTCGCTACACCCCGCAGAAGTTCAGTGGTAGAAAGATCGTCACCGTCACCTGCGAGCAATATCTGATTGGCAGCTGCGGGATGATCAATACAGCGGATAATGAGATCGACAAGATTATCGATACCAATCAAAGACCGCCTGTTGTGGATTGCGCCGAGAGGCAGTGGTACACCTTTTCCAATCCAACGCATCAAACTTCCGAAGTTGCCCGGCGCATTCGGCCCATAAACTAACGGAGGGCGAATGATTACAAGCTCCATACCGCCATCTTCCGCCAGAGCTTGCAAAGCCCGCTCCGCCTCATATTTAGAATGTGCGTAGTTAGAATGCGGATTCGGAGCACTAAACTCGTTGAAAGGAGCCTCGGTCGTAATGGCACCGTTTACTCCAATGGAGCTAATAAATACGAGGCGCCGGACCCCAGCCAAAGCTGCTTGGTTTGCTAGTGCAATGGTCAGATCACGGTTCACTGCCATATAGTTTTCCAACGGATCGCCAGTCGCGTCATGGATTTGGTGAGCAAGCCCCGCCAGATGCACTACGCAGTCGACACCATCCAAAGCGCTCTTCGAGACAACCGGGTCATCAAGAGCTCCTTCAAAAAAAACAACGTCAACCTCAGGGCGTGTGCGCCCCAACGCGCGAGCAGGCATACCCAGTCGGATTAGATGCTCGACAAGAGCGCTTCCGACAAATCCCGAAGCCCCCGTCACGAGAACAGACATTAGCGCCCCACTCCACGGCCGATGGCATGGTAGAGAAGGCCAACAGCAGTCATCTCCGCCGGATCGAACAAGTTGCGTCCGTCTATAACGATGGGAAACCGAAGTGCCGCCTTCAGCTGTACTGGATCGACGGTACGAAAAGCTTTCCACTCCGTGCAAATCACCAGCGCATCTGCACCCTGTAGTGTTTCCTCACGAGACCCACAAAGCATCAAATCGGAGCGTACGCCGTAGATACGTGCGCACTCATTCATAGCCTCGGGATCGAATGCTTGCACGCTGGCTCCTGCCTGCCAGAGCGCTTCCATCAGAACGCGGCTCGGTGCATCACGCATGTCATCTGTGTTGGGCTTGAAAGCCAACCCCCACAACGCAATGGTCTTACCAGCTAACTGACCATCGAATGCGGCGAACAACTTGCCGAATAACACTTGCTTCTGTCGCTGATTTACGCGTTCTACGGCCGTCAATAGGTCAGGCTCGACACCAACCTCTAGCGCAGTACGCGCCAACGCCTGAACATCCTTTGGGAAACAAGAACCACCGTAACCGCAACCTGGATAAATAAAGTGGAAACCAATCCGTGGATCAGATCCAATGCCGAGGCGTACCTTCTCGATATCTGCACCAAGACACTCAGAAATCAGTGCCATTTCATTCATGAAACTGATCTTGGTGGCTAACATGGCATTAGCCGCGTACTTCGTGAGCTCTGCCGAACGCACATCCATAAACATCATCTTGTCATGATTACGGTTATAAGGGGCATAACATTGTCGCATCACATCCATAACTTCTGCCGAGTTCGTCCCAACAACGATACGCGAGCCCTTAGTGAAGTCGTCAATGGCCGCGCCCTCTTTGAGGAATTCAGGATTCGAGCAAACGTCGAAATCCACTTCAATTTCGCGTTTATTCAATATAGCAGCTATTTGCTGGCGGACCTTGTCCGCAGTACCAACAGGTACGGTTGACTTATCAATCACGATCTTTGCATCAGTCATATAGCGACCGATTGTCGACGCGACCTCCAGTACGTACTTAAGGTCTGCCTTGCCATCTTCATCAGGAGGTGTACCGACCGCGATGAACTGCAAATAGCCATGCGCAACCCCAGCCGCTGCATCGGTCGAAAAGCTCAAGCGCCCAACCTTGCAGTTTTTAAGGATCAACTCCTCCAAACCCGGCTCATAAATCGGGATGGTGCCTCGATTCAACGCATCGATCTTGTCTTGGTCAACGTCGATACACATTACAGAGTGGCCGACATCTGCCAGACATGCTCCAGTAACCAAGCCAACATAGCCACTGCCAAAAACCGTTATCTTCATGACCGAACTCAAACCAGCGACTCCTCTTTAAGCAAGGCATCGAAATAGCCAATCGTCTTTTCAAGGCCCTGATCAAGCGAAATATGAGGTTTCCAATCTAGTATTTCCTTCGCCTGAGTTATATCAGGCTGACGCTGTTTCGGATCATCCTGCGGTAACGGACGGAATACCAATTTGGAACGCGAACCTGTCAAAGCCAGAACTCGTTCGGCCAGTTGTAGCATAGTGAATTCACCGGGATTGCCCAGGTTGATTGGCCCTGTTACCTCACCATCCGTCTTCATCAGGCGCACAAAGCCATCGATTAGATCGTCAACATAACAGAAGCTACGCGTCTGCTGCCCTTGACCGTAAATAGTGATATCGTCGCCTCGCAGCGCCTGGACGATAAAGTTGCTCACGACTCGCCCATCATTAGGATGCATACGCGGACCATAAGTATTGAAAATGCGCGCGATCTTAATTTTGAGACTGTGCTGTCGATGGTAATCAAAGAACAGCGTTTCGGCACAGCGCTT
Organism: Stutzerimonas sp. LR2; assembly: GCF_055755175.1. NCBI lineage: Bacteria > Pseudomonadati > Pseudomonadota > Gammaproteobacteria > Pseudomonadales > Pseudomonadaceae > Stutzerimonas > Stutzerimonas sp. LR2. Next base: position 542,570 of record NZ_JBVTRR010000002.1, on the reverse strand, counting down.
GCCCTCGTCATAACAGGAGCGAATTCCAATAGGATTCACTCGCCCCCAATAAGACTCGGGTTGTGGATGAACCTCAGGATCACCGTATACCTCACTGGTGGAGGCTTGAAAAATTTTAGCCTTAGTACGTTTGGCCAAACCCAAAACATTGATTGCGCCATGCACGCTGGTCTTCAATGTTTGCACAGGGTCATATTGATAATGCACAGGCGAAGCCGGACAGGCAAGGTTATAGATTTCGTCCACCTCTATATATAGAGGAAAAGTTACGTCGTGACGAATTAACTCGAAATATGGATTGGCAATGAGATGAGCGATATTTCGCTTAGATCCTGTAAAAAAATTATCAACGCATAAAACTTCTTGCCCGTCGGCCAACAGGCGCTCACAGAGGTGAGACCCCAGAAATCCAGCACCACCCGTCACCATAATCCGTTTCATAGACCCTTCCTTAAAACTCGATAATAGAAACCACCCAATGCATGAGTAAACGTAAATACCGCCGCCTGTAGTGCGCTGGTATTAGGGAACTCACGATGCAGCATGTGCATTCGCTCTACCATGTAACGTTTGGAGCCAGAAATTTGGCCTTCAATCCGCCGGTAGCTGAGTAAAGGATACTGGACCTTCCTGTGCTCTACCCCGCTAGCAAGAATGCGCAGCCAGCAGTGGTAATCCTCCACAGCCTTGTAACGAATATCTTCATTAAATGGAAAAGCCAACATCAACTCCCGCGAGACCAGCACGCTGGATGTTGGAATTCGCCCTTTTATTCGCTGCTGATGGAAGGTAACAGCTCCAACGGAAGCATTAGCAACGGGCAAAAATCGTAAATTCGAATCATCGCAAAAGTCTTTCATCTGCGAACTAATAAACCTTGCCGATGTCGAGTCGGCTGCCGCCAATTGCAGGGCGAGCTTCTCTGGATGCCAAATATCATCCGCATCAAGAAAGGCTATCCAGGCCCCTCTAGCTTCCCCCACACCGATATTACGAGGCGCAGCAGGGGCGCCATGATTCTTATCCAAAGCAATTAGCCGGATTCTAGGATCGTTTGCTGCATAGCTAGCAACAATGTCACGAGTCGCATCCTTTGAACAATCGTCAACCACCAGCAACTCCCAGTCCCGCCACGACTGCTTGAGCACGGATTGTATGGTACGCCCGATTAACTTCTCGGCATTATATGATGGTGTGACCACTGTTACGGCTGGCGATCCCAACTGATTCACCCCCTATCTCCTCTGGGCAGCCTTGCTCTGACATCATCGACCCAACGCAATGCTAAACGCCGTTTGACATTCAATACCGGCAGTGCAGGACTCTGAACTTCATAGTCTGCAAGCTCGCCCCAGTTTTTTTTCATCATAAGCCTTAGCACCAAATTTTCTTGATCTTCACACTGCGCGTAATCAGAATCATCGGGCGTTAATATCCCAGTACGAAAAATGTCAATAATCCGGGTAGCATCCGCCCCCTGAAAATAGCGGTAACGGGTGGTTTCAACCGGACGAACATAGTCAACGAACTGCGGGTGACGATGAGAGCGCACATATAGAAAACGCAGTGTCTTGCGCATAACTAGCTCTGGATCCAAGTTCGAGCGGGCGTGCGGCACGTACATACTTGCTTTATCGGTAAATACTCTTACGAACCCGGCCCGCGCGTAGGTCGAGGGCCCTAGGCAAATCACTTGTTTACCGCAGGCGCCCGCTTCTACGGCTGAACTGCCACCGTTGAGCACCACAATGTCAGCTTGCTGGATGAGATCATACGTGCTGGCTTTCTGCTCACTGGAAATGCAGTGAATGGCACGCCTCTGAGCCCAGTCTTTATAAAGCGTCAATGAGCGATCACCTCCAACCTGGCCGATCTTTTCAGCCCAGTTGGGATGGCACCGGACCACCACCTGCTCAGGTCTAATAGAGAAGGCCTCGAAGAAATCATCAAGAGCCCGAGTATTATCAATCCAAGGGGAGCTCCACTCGGCATGGCCAGCAAACTCATTCTTGCTGCTAGGCAATACCAACACACGAGCCCCCGATGCCTTGAGCGGCCAAGGTGCTGGCTCTGGGTTTTGATTATAAAGTCGCCACTCTAAAGAGTTGCGCTGCAAGAAGCGCTGGCCAATGAGCTTCCCAGCGATTCTCGCCTGCCGTAAGGTCAATGGCCGATCATCGAACTCAGCCACCATGTCCCCCACAGCTTTGAGCGAAAGACAGTTAGCATTGGGCGTCAAATGCAGGCCTTGGCTGAACCAAGGCCGCTCGTGTGTGATAAAAGGCACCCCAAGCTTTTCGCACGCATATGTCACTGCACGGGTCATATCCATGCGTCCGTTGAAACAGATGACCCCCTCAAGCGCGTTGTCCTCAATCCAATGTCTCGCACTTTCATAAGTACTCGCGATCGGGGCGTATAACGACTGACGAACCCGAACGACGTCAGGCTCGAGCCACTCATCTTCAGATTCGGTACGTGTCAGCGTGCATGAACTGGACAGAGCAAGCTCATCGAGAACGGAGATCGGCAGCTCATTGGCGGGAGTATGCCGAATCGACATAACCGACTTTCCGGTGTAGCTTCGCACACCACCAATCACACACTTGGTGCATTCTTTGATCCTGCTACTTCCCTTGATTGCACGAGGATAGCAATTGCTCACCCCCGCATCACACGTCAGAAAGAAGACCTCATGTCCAGCAGACTTCAGCAACACCGAGAGGTAGTAAAGCTGTTCAACATGAGGCCGAAAGGAGAAAAGATTAACAAAACCAATTCTCATAGAAAGCCCCCCATAAAAAACCCATTCGAAACACAGTAAAAAATAAAAAAGAATAACTTAAGTGCCAGGCGCATCAGCCGCCACCCAACGACCTGCATTCCTTTGTCTCACCAACTCACGATGAACACACAAAATAACGGCCAGAAAAATCGGCAACGGATAATAATCCATAAACCTATTTACCGAAAAAGCAATACCAAAAAGCAAAACAATAACACTCAAAAAATACCATTTCGACTCATGCCGGAGCCGAAAATAAAGAACAATAATCGCGAGACAAAAAAGCAGAGACAAAAAAGCCCCAAAACTACTAGCATACGTTAAATACTGACTATCATATCCATAATAAGAGCGCTCAGTGAACCCATAAAACAATCCTGCAACGGGGCTCCCTGAAAAATTACCTATATATTCGAATATATTCTGAACGCGAAGAGAAACGGAAAGCGACTGAGCATCTTTTTCGCCGGTGACTAGCCCGGCAATTGATGCTAACTTGTATTGAACATGACCCCCCCAGAAGCTGCTTACAAACAACACCCCAAGAGAAACACATATTATCCCCAGCAGCACTCTGGAAATCGTAACTTTACTAAAAACCCAATAAGTAATCACGAAAGCAAGAAGCAATAAAGCAAGCATGGAGCTTGTCATATATACACCATACGCAAGAGCAAGAAAAAACAAAACAGAACTCGCCCCACTTTTTCTCTCAAAAAGCACATAGCACATTAGAACATTACAAACAAAACCAAAGCTCGATGGATTTCCAAGCCCCCCGATAAAAGCTTTATTCTCCCAAAGACTATACCCCGCCATATAAATTATCAAATCCAACAAAATTTGCATCGCAATTATTACTACGCAACACTCGAAGAAAAACCTGACCCGATTAAGATCCGCACCAAACCTTAAGAGCAAAAAAGGAGCCAGGCAGAAAACCCCATTAAAATACATCGCATCACTCACACCAATCTCTATTGACTTTAATACATAAATCAATATTGAAAACAACAAGAAAAAAATCAATACTACTGCTTCAATCGTGTATTTTAAACAAATAGAAGCACTCAAAAAAACAGAACATATGAGCACTACACCAATAATCTTCATAAAAGAAAATAAAAATCCAGCATTCGCCAACCCTTGATGGAAATCCACGAAGTACAGAAAATAATAATTACTTAGAAGCACAGAAACTGAAACAAAAGTCCATGCTTTTTGCGAATTGCTAACAGGAGGATAAATTGCTTCAGTCATAAAATCCACGTATATACGCTGTACACTCCAAAAGGCTTAGTCAGCGAGACCGTGCTCACCGGAATTAACCACGTGAGGGCACTAATTTATTGTTCTAACAGTGATGAAGGCCTCCGCTGCGATCAAACCAACTATATGGCCGCGGTGATACGCGAGATATTTCAGATGCTCGATGCTTCGCGAGTGGGGCGCTTCGCGCATCTCCAACTGGTACGCCCTAAGGGCGTCTAACTTTGTATTGAGATGCCTGTTGATATCCACGTAGTGGTTTGGCATGAAAGGTTCTGCAATTGGTGTTGCCCACTCAGTGCTCGACATGACCTCGAAAGTATAAATTGCTCGTACGCTGCTTCCAGGCACCGGTCGGCACGCGGTCAATACCGCTTGATGGGTGATTCGGTGGTCGACGTTGAGGTCGCCATGATGATGCGTGTATACGATGCTCGGGTTTAACTCGTGAATTATCAGTTCGAGACGCTGAATGACATCAATGAGTGGAACGCTGTCGAGTCGGTTATCAGGAAGCCCCAGATAGAAGTTTTTCCGAATGCCTAGAATTTTCCTTGCATTCTCAGCAGCACAGGTACGGGTTGTCAGATCACTCTCTTTTGCTTGGCTTCTTGACGTTACGCCGTCCGCCATGAAAACGGCGTATACCTCGTCACCACCAGCAGTGTGACGTGCAATCGTCCCGCCGCAGCCCAGAACTTCATCGTCAGTATGAGCGGCGACAACTAGTATGGTTTTCAACCTATATGCTCCCAAGCCATTGGGACGCCCTTTTGTAGCGATTTATTAACACGCCGACCAATAAGAGTATCCAAAAAGTAAGGCGGCAACCCAAAGCCGGGCCGAACGACTCTTATATTCTCATGAGTGAGAACTTCACCAGCCTTCACGTCCGCACTTACATATATGGAGCGCCGATATTTTAGAGACGCTTGCTCCTTATCACTTCCACCATATCGAACTTCGCCCTTTGCGAGCCAAGCGCGCTCTGTTTCTTCTACCAGCAACTTTAATTCCTGCGGCTCAAGAGAAAACGCAGAGTCAACACCACCATCTGCTCGAGAAAGAGTAAAATGTTTTTCAATAACAGTTGCCCCTAGTGCAACTGCTGCACAAGGAACACCTACACCCATCGTATGATCGGACAATCCTACCTGTGTTCCAAATGCCGCTTGCAAATGTGGAATCGTTAATAAGTTAGAATCTTCAGGTGTTGCCGGATAGGTAGATGTACACTTGAGCAATATTATCTGGTCGTTTCCTTCCGCACGCGCCGTTTTGACGGCGCGCTCAATTTCAGAAAGAGAGGCCATGCCAGTAGACATAATTATTGGCTTGCCGGTTCTAGCCACTCTACGAATCAATTGCACGTCGACAATTTCAAAAGACGCGATTTTATAGCACGGAACTTCCAGCTCCTCCAAGAACTCAACAGCTTTCAATTCGAATGGAGAACTAAAGGAAATTATGTTGTTCTTTTTACAATAATCGAATATAGGTTTGTGCCATTCCCAAGGCGTTACAGCCTCTTGGTATAGGCTATACAAATTTCGACCATACCACAGGCTTTCGGGGTCGGTAATAAGAAAATCCTCACTATCAACATCCAAAGTTAATCCATCCGGACTAGCGGTTTGCAATTTAATAGCGTGCGCACCCGCAGCCACTGCCGCATCCACTATTTGCATCGCCCGCTCAAGCGACTGGTTATGATTACCAGACATTTCCGCGATAATGAATGGAGCAGAACCAGGCCCAACTTTATAACCTTGTATATCAATCATTACCCAGCCCCTCAGTACACATCATTATCCGCAAGGCACACATTGATATTTCCATCAAAATGAACGGCCTGCAGATCACCCGGAATTATAAATATCAGATTATCTTCGAGCTCAGCTTGTTTAAAGCCTGCATCAACAAAGAGCGACGCATGCGCAGTCGTGCCCCACACATTTACCTTATCAAAGGATTCAGTTACGTTCGTTAATTGCTCGATCAGACGGGTTAGAAATCCATTACCGGTACCGTCAATATCCAGCACGTGTAGGGTCTTGCTTGTTTCATAAAATTTACAGACACAGTAAGCCATCAATTCATCGTTATCGTACACAAATCCGAACCAATAAGCGGTGCCAGGCTTTGATTCATAACGCCACTTTACAAACTCAGCGGTCTTGACGATTGAGAAATCCCTATTCTGCGCCGACTTTTGCGAACATGCTTGGATCTGCCTACGCTGCAACTCATTCAATTTACCTTGGACCCAGACAACATCCCTATTTTTTGGTTCGCCACGTGTCTTTTCCAAAAATTTGATAGTTGACTGCACTCCCCAGCCAACACGTTTGTGCCCAGGAAGCGCCTGCCTGTTTGGGATGCCAAACGCGATATGACCATATCCTCTATGGCCAGCATCCTGAAGCGCTAGCTTGCCGAGTTTAGTAAAAAGATGTTTGCCCTGATGGGTTGGATGAACAAAAACGTTATTGCACAGTAAAGCAACGGCTGACTTCTTTTGGAGAACACATTTCAATGGATACAAGCAGTATCCAGCTGCAATCTCACCGCCAATCAGCGCAGCATATAAAACATTAACCCCATCAAATATCCAGTCATAAATACTTTGGTCAAGTTGCCTTGAGAAAGCCGCCTCCCAAGCAACGATAAAATCTTGACGACGCTCTTGATCAATCTGTACCAGCTTAATGTCTGTCATATTTACTCTCTTCAATATCAGGCCAGACTATCTATTTAGAGCGATAATCCGTTGCTTCATACCATCTCGCTGCGAAGTCCACTCAGAAGACAACATGCCCATGCGGACAATATCGAAGTATTCATCCCCGCGTTTGAATTGCTGACGGAAGACGCCCTCCTGAAGAAAGCCAAACTTTCCGTGAAGCCTGATGACAGCAGCGTTATAGGCTAAGACTTCACACCACAGCTTATAAAGCCCAAGATCGGTGAATGCATATTCCAGAGCCAAAAACTCCATTTTCGTCCCTGTACCTCTTGGAGCGTCTTGAGATGAATAAAAGCCCCATGCACAGTTCGAATTTGACTTATCAATTGATGTGAAGTAAACGACGCCCTGTGGCTGGCCATCGCATTCGTACATCAGGTATATCTGCGTGGCTTGTTGTTTCAGGCGCCCCCACCAAGCAATATGCTCATCCCAGCTAATTTCATGCTGGGTGTACATATTTTCACGGACACTTGGTTGATTACGCCATGCGAGCATCATTTCAAGCTCGCACTCCTTGATCTCACGAAAATAACCAATTTCTGTCATGTACTAATCTCCGGCACGATGCTTATCCAAGCATTATCTGCTGAACTACTTTTTCAGCCCCATCCCCAGCCGTAACCTGACTTGACCTGTCGCTCAATAATTTCAATACAGATGGCGACGCAGACTCAAAACAATTTGGCAAATCATTCTCAATGGAGTTCAGGTCTACTACCAGCGCCACCTTCTTATTCGACAGAAATCTGGCAACGTTTTTCTGATTCTCCGCCAGTACGACAACTATGGACGGCAGGCCTAGACAACAGCGCTCCCAGGAAGTACTGCCGGCAGCGCCAATCGACAAATCGCTTTCGGCCATTTTCTTCGCCATATCTTTAGTATCGACGAGCACTTCCGCCGGCCAAGGCAGGTCCGCAGCTTGCTTCTTAATATTCTGCAACCAAGGAGCATTCCTCCCCATAACCACTAAAATCCGACAGTTCTTACTCAGCGGACATCCACGCAAAGACGACAGGATTCTGCCGGTCACATTGTCAGGATCCACGCCCCCCATGGAGATGAGTATTTGTTCGATGGAAGGTTCTTCACGCCTTTTAAGGCTAAAACCTCTTAGCTCAGCAAACTCTGGCCTGAGCAACGCATAATGCGGTCCGACCATGAGTTTGCAGCCGCCTGGCACTAGTCCTGTGTAATCTTGTTGGTCTCGCCCGAGATTCTGATCCAATAGCAATTCACAGATATGCTTGCGGTCAGCCAGATCATCAATAACCATAAGACGCTGGTAAAAAGTCTGCAGTGTCTCTTCCCAAGTAATATCAAGGCCGTAGTGATCCATGATCAGCCAATCCGGCTGCAGATCGGTAAGGATAGCTGCACACGCTTCGGCATCCTGAGCCTGGGTTACACCGAGCCAGTGACTATGCGAGAGGAGTTGCGCCTCGTTGCCAGGTTGGAGCGCATCGGCGGACGTCGGACACTCCGGCAGGGCATGGACGATATAGCCCCGGCCGCGGACGAACTCGATCAGGTTGCCTGGATGCGCGCGGCTGATGAACTGGCAGTCGGCCCCGCGCGCAGCAAGCGCATCTGCCAGGGTCAGGCAGCGCATCACATGGCCGGTACCGATCTGCAGGGAGGCATCGGCGCGAAAGACAATTTTCATTTTTAGCCCTGCGCCTGCATGGCTTTGAACAACCATTCGGCTCGCACCCAGTCTTCCGGCGTGTCGATGTCCTGGACCCGATGGCGGGGCAGCATCACCGGCAGCGACGCCGGACTGAAGATCATCTGGCCCTGCAGCCAGGCCTTGCCGCGGCCCCAGTAGAACTGGCCGGCATCGTGATAGGCCTCCTCCAGATCCTGCGAGCGGGTGTTGAAGTGTTCGGGGTTGAACATTTCCACTCTGCCTCCCGGCGTGAGGCGGATGGCACGCTGGATGGGAAAGGCATAGCTGGTTACCGAGAACGCGTAATCGCCCCCGCTCCCCTGCAGGATCTCCAACCCCCGCCGCAGATCTTCTGCCTGGATAAAGGGCGCTGTGGCGTACAGGCAGCAGGCCTGCTCCACGGCGCGACCCTGGCTGTTCATCGTCTCAATGGCATGCCGAATCACCGGAAGGGTCCCGGCATGGTCATCGGACAGCTCGAGCGGCCGCATGAAGGGAACCTCGGCGCCGTACTGGCGAGCCACCTCGGCAATCTCGTCATCGTCCGTCGAGACGATGACGCGGTCGAAGCAGCCACTTTCCAAGGCTGCTTCGATGGACCAGGCGATCATCGGCTTGCCGCAGAACGGTTTGATGTTCTTGCGGGGTATCCGCTTGCTGCCGCCCCGGGCCGGGATGATCGCCAGTTTCATGCTGCTACTGCCTTGCGTACGGCTGCCACGACCCGATCCTGCTGCGCCTCGGTCATGGTCTGGAACATTGGCAGACTGACAGCTTCGGCGTAGTAGCGCTCGGCTTCAGGATAGTCGCCTTGCCGGAAGCCCATGCGCTGGTAATACGGCTGGGTGTGCGCCGGGATGTAGTGCAGGTTGACGCCGATACCCAGTTCGCGCAGGGCCTCGAACACCTGGCGATGGGTCCTGGTGATCTTGTCCAGTTGCAGGCGAATGACATACAGATGCAGGCCGGAATAGCTGTCCGGATGCTGCCAGGGGGTGGTGACCGGCAGATCGGCGAGCAGGTCGTCATAGCGGCTGGCCAACTGGTGGCGACGCGCCACGAACGCATCCAGGCGCTCCATCTGGCTGTTGCCGAGGGCGGCCTGCAGTTCGGTCATCCGGTAGTTGAAGCCCAGATCGATCTGCTGGTAGTACCAGGGGCCATCGGCCTCGTGGGTCATCTGCGCCGGATCGCGGGTGATACCGTGACTGCGCAGCAGCGCCATCTTGTTCGCCAGCTGGGCATCTTTGGTCAGCGCCATGCCGCCCTCTGCGGTGGTGATGATCTTGACGGGATGGAAGCTGAAGACGGTGATGTCGCTGTAACGGCAGTTGCCGATGAACTCGTCACGGTACTTGCCGCCGATGGCATGGGAGGCATCTTCGATGACCTTGAAGCCGTAGCGCTGAGCGAGAGCATGGATGGCCCGCATGTCGCACGGCTGGCCACACAGGTGCACGGCCACCACGACCTTGGGCAGGCGGCCCTCGCGCTCGGCCTGCTCTAACTTGCGAGCCAGCGCCTGCGGGCAGAGGTTGTAGGTTCGGGGATCGATGTCGACGAAGTCGACCTGCGCGCCGCAATACAAACCGCAGTTTGCCGAAGCAACGAACGTGATAGGCGTTGTCCATAACCAGTCGCCATTACCAAGCCCCAGCGCCAGACAGGCAACATGCAACGCCGAGGTAGCACTATTCACTGCCAGAGCGTGGCTGGCGCCGACATGCTGCGCCACGGACTGCTCGAAGCGCGGCACCATCGGCCCCTGCGTCAGGAAGTCGGATTGCAACACACTCACAACAGCGTCGATATCAGCTTGGGTAATGTCTTGGCGACCATAGGGAATCATCGTCAGATGCTCCCGATCTTTTCGCGGTTCGCATCAATCCATGCCTGAAGTTGGCTATCGCTCATCCACTCGCTGTTGTTATCACTGGCGTAAACAAAGCCTTCTGGGACTTTCTTGCCGTCCTTTATGCGCTTCGGGCAAGTGGACCAGCTATGAATGGTCGGCAGGATCTTGAAATGCTCGGGATATTCGTAGGTGTAGTAAGCATCCTCGGCACTAATCATCTGCTCGTGCAGCTTTTCACCAGGGCGAATGCCGATGATCTCCTGGCGAGCTTCGGGGGCAACGACGCGAGCCAGATCGGTAACCTTCATCGACGGAATTTTTTTTACGTAGATCTCACCGCCTTCCATGTCCTCAAAGGCATGCCAGACCAGCTCGACGCCTTCTTCCAACGAGATCATGAAGCGCGTCATGCGCTCGTCAGTGATCGGCAGCACGCCTTTGTCCTTGATGGACATGAAAAACGGGATCACCGAGCCGCGCGAGCCCATCACGTTGCCGTAGCGCACCACGGAGAAACGGGTGCCGTGTTCACCGGAGTATGAGTTGCCGGCGACGAACAGCTTGTCAGAAGCCAGCTTGGTGGCACCGTACAAATTGATTGGGCTGCTGGCTTTGTCGGTGGACAAGGCCACCACACCTTTCACTCCCTTGTCGATGCAGGCATCAATCAGGTTCATGGCTCCGTCGACGTTCGTCTTAACGCATTCGAAGGGATTGTACTCAGCCGTCGGGACGATCTTGGTAGCAGCGGCATGCACCACGTAATCGACGCCATCCAGTGCGCGGTACAAGCGATCCTTATCGCGCACATCACCGATGAAGAAGCGAACGCGCTTGTCACCCTCGAACCTCTTGGCCATGTCCCACTGTTTCATTTCATCGCGGGAGAAAATAATGATCTTCTTCGGATCGTATTTGGCCAGCGTCATAGGCACGAACGTATTGCCGAAGGAGCCGGTACCGCCGGTAACGAGGATGGTCTTGTCGCTAAACATTAATACATTCCTTTTCTTCAGACCGATTTCTGATTGACGCGAGTGGAACGATAGTGCGCCGGCGTCAGCTGGAAAAAGAACCAGGACTTCCAGAGCAGTACCAGAGTAAACGCTGCAGACAGGCCGAGCGGTACGGCGAGCAGCGGTGAGTAGAATGAGAACAGCCAGGTAGCCGGGATGAAGGCTATAAGGCTTGCAACGTGACTTTGAATAATCGGTCGATCATGCCCCTGGGCGTACAACGCATAATGTGGAACCATGCTAATGGCATAAAGCACGGTAGTTAGAAGGATCCACGGAAACAAATTTTCCTGATCAATATAAAGCGACCTGTCGAGCCATTGCAGCAAAGGTCCGATCAGCAAGAGTGCGATCACGGCAAAGGCAGCAGAAAGCAGCAAGGTTTGTCCAAGTAACTTCCGCAGGCCTAGGCGGAATGCAGGAGCATCCTGCCTGCTATGCGCGGCAATGAGCCCCGGATAACTGAAGGCAAATACACCCGCATCCAGAAAAGACATCAGCGCGCTACTAACCCCCATGAACAACACATAAGCTCCCAGTATTTCCAATCCTGCCAGCGCTTCAACCCAATAACGATCAAGCGTGAACACTCCACGTATCGCCAAGGTAGCGATGAGCAGAGGAATGGCAACCTTCAGTCCTTTGCGGATCCATCGCCAGTCCACGCTTTGGTGCCACCCCCCCATTTTCGAATGCATAACCTTGTTAGCGCCAAGCAGCAGTGCCGACAGCCCGCCAAGCGTCCAGGCCCCTAGCACGAAGTCGAGTGACCGCGACTCCGGCTCAATGAACATCAGAGCTGCCACAGCAACCGCCCAGACGCCTGAACGCAGAAATAGCACCCAGCTCGCCATTAGTTGTTCGGAAATAGCAATAAGCAGGCGACTCAACTCTTGGGCTAGATGCTCGAGTATCAATAGGGCGAAGAACCAACCAGCCAAGCTCCAAGGCAGTAGCTGTTGAACGAAGATCAGACAAAACAACGGTAGAAAGACACAATAAAGCACTGCTGTAAGCGCGCCCTGTCCTTTCAATAACCCTCCCCATTGACTGCGTTCACGCTTGATCAGCTCGCGGGTTGTGAAAGCGTAAAAATCAAACCCCAGCAGGTAAAGGGTGTAGCCAATGGTCGCTGTAATAAGCCCATATAGCCCCAGCTCCGCCGGCTCGAGAAAACGCGCCAGGAAGAAAATCAGCAAAAACTTGCTCGCCAGGGTGATGCCGCGCAGCGCTACATTCAGCAAGCGATGATAACGGTGCACAGCCATAAATACGTAAGTCCAAGAGTCATATGGAGCGCTCTTGAATACGAGTCACGACTGAAGCCGAGCTTGAGTGCGTTATCAGAGCGATGGGTAGCAGCGTGGTCGAAGGCTTACTACTGAAGATCGGCCCCTTGTAGCCAGCCGCGCGCAGACAGGGGATGTGCCCGACATGATCGCCTTGAGATGGACCGCAATGGACCAACAGGCTGTGTTCGGCACCCCTATGCACTTGATGGCAGGAGCCGGTAACGCCATGTTGGGCGCCGTGATGGACGATATGTAGGTAGCGCACGGTTAGCTCCTTTAACACAGCACCATCAGTTCAAGCCCTTCCGTTGCCCCCGGCTCAGCTCAGCATTGACGGTGCACAGCACAGCAGAGTACAGCCCTGGGAATCAGGGGATGACTGGCAGAGCCCTATTCCGCGCCAGCAAAGGGCGCATCATAACAATGAACGCGCCTGCCATTGTCCCGAGTACGAACCCGAGCGCCGCTATCAAGAGCCGCTTAGGGTGGACAGGCGAGCTGAGCTCGTGCGCGGGAGCCTCCAATCGATAAAGCACCTCGGGCCCGACTTCGTAGGTAACCCCCATGCCCGTCAAGAATCCGTTGAGCTCCGTGGCTGTGCGGCCTGATGCAAACGCCAGATAGGCCTCAAGAACCCCGCCAGCCTGACCGCGGCGAGTCGTACTGGCAACGATGGTAACCGGGTCGCCTTTGACGCGCCCGCGCTTGATCTCAAGCGTGACATCTCGCAGCACCTCGGCCTGCGCACCATCGAACTCTGCTTTTGCTGCTTTCGATTCAAGCTGGCTGGTCAGCAATTCGAATGAATCGATGACCAGTTGTCTACCATCAGCGATGGCTACCGCAACCGGCTGAGCTGAGCGAGCCTGCATCTGCCCTGCAAGAGTCCCGAAATCATCCAGCGCGCCAGGTGCTATGATTGCCTGCGCACGATAAACCGGGGGAGTCCATAACGCGTAGGCAACTGCAAGCGATGTAGCCAGCGTTGCCATGAGCAAAATCGTCACGCGCCCCTTCCAAAGTTGACGAAAAAGTGCAACCAAATCGATTTCATCAGTATCCAGCCGTTCCAGACCGTTATGCATTCGCCGCCCCTTGGCCTTACTAAAAAGCGGGGCATTCTGCCACAAGACAGACCGAATTGGGACTGAGTAGTCACTTTGAAAAATCAGATGGGCTGAACACGGCGCTGATTAACCAGAAGCGCACGTACCAGTGCCACGAATACCCCGAGCATCAGTCCTAAAACTGCGCCCAGTGCAACAACCAAAGCCCGTTTCGGCTTTAGCGGATCAGACGGCGTCATCGCGGGTTGGTCTAGGCGGACCAATTTGAGCGCTTCGATATCGACATCAATGGCCTTCAGGCGTGCTGCTTCCTTACGCCAGTTCGCCAGATCAGCGAGAAACAGATCATCCGTGTCCCGCTGCCGCATAAGCTCTACCTGTGGGTTGCGTTCCAGTATCGCCAGTTCCTTCTCGATTTCTGCGATACGTGGTTCAGCAAAATCATCGCTCTCGCGGGCTAGCAACGCCTCGCGCTCCGCCGATAAAGCTTCAGATCCAAGGAAGTAAAGCGGCGTCTCCAAGCCATCCGCATTTGGCGTTTGGCCAGTGCCGCGATCAATGGTTGCGGTATTCATCGCCAGCAATGGGCTCGGCTTCTTGATACCCAGCGACTCGGCAATTCCTATCGCTTCTTCCAGCTGAAGAACGCGGTTCTCACGCTTGGTGCGAAGCTGGGTTCGTAAAGCGTCGCGCTCGGCCTGAAGCTTTGCGGCCTTGATGGCATCATTCTCGAGCAGAGCGGCAATTTCCGATTCCTTGCTCGACTCGTAGGCTGCACGTCCTGCTGCAATCTGCGCCTCTAAACCAGCAAGCCGATTGGCCGCCAGATGCGCTACTTCACGGCCAATCGCATCTCGCTCATGACCCAACACGAAACCTACGAACTCATTTACTACCGCGACACCGTCCATTTTTGATGGGTAGGTAAGTGCCAGTCCGACGTAGGCGTTGCGATCGTCAGTCCGCTTCGGGTCCGGCCGCAGAACTTCGAACGCTCTTTCGTTGAAATCGCTGAAAGAGAGCTGATCGGGACGACCGTCACGCATAATGGGCTCGAACAGATCAGGATGCTGCCGGAAAAACTCACGGCGCAGATCGTAGGATGAGAGGCTTGCCGCTACGCGCCCCAGTGCTTCTTCGGGCGCCAGTTTATAGATACCGGTTTCGTTAAGCTGGTCGAGACTGCTGCGATCGGTGGGTCGAAGATAGGTAGTTGTCTTGTAGTACGGCGTCGCTATAAATGCGTAGCCAACGGCAACAGCAGCACAAACCAGGGTAATCGCCAGAATGAGGAATTTCTGCTGCCAGAGCGCTTGGAACAGAGCTACCAGGTCGATTTCGTCAGCGGAAGTGTTTACCTGTTGCATCGCTATGCCCACGGTTGTTCCCTCGTTGATCGATCATCCTGAAATACAGGCAACGGAGGTCCGACAGGCATTTTGTGACAAGGTTCCGCTTATGATTGAGGAACCTGAGCGTTACTCTTCGTTCACCCGATCCCGCAATTCCTTCCCCGGCTTGAAATGCGGAACGAATTTGCCGTCAAGGCTGACGGATTGGCCAGTCTTGGGGTTGCGGCCGACGCGGGGGGCGCGGTAGTGCAGGGAGAAACTGCCGAAGCCGCGGATCTCGATCCTCTCGCCAGTGGCCAAGGCCTGAGCCATTTGCTCAAGCATGGTCTTGATGGCCAGCTCGACATCCTTGGATGAAAGCAGCCCCTGCTGGGTGACGATTCGCTCGATCAACTCCGACTTGGTCATGGTTTTCCCTTCGTTTTCAAGCGGCTAGATCATTCGGGTTGCGGTCGTTTGTAGCATGTTGCTCAGACTTTGAACAGCCCGAACGGGATTGACGACGAATGAGCGCTTGGTTTAGGAGACCACGGCACAGATCGGCATCATGATTCAGCCCTTCACCCCGGCGGGGCCGGTCTACGGAGGAATGCTGCCGATCCTTTCTTGCAGGCATAAAAAAGGCGGGCTCTAGAGCCCGCCTACTTTTAGCTACGACAAATCAATCTTCGCGATAACGGCGCAGCTTGAGCTGCTTGCCGCCGACGCGGGTGTCCTTGAGCTTGCCGAGCAGGCGATCGAGGCCATCTTCCGGCAGTTCGACCAAGCTGAAGCTGTCGCGCACCTGGATGCGGCCGATGGCTTCGCGCGCAAGGCCGCCCTCGTTGAGGATGGCGCCGAGCAGGTTACGGGCAGCGATACCGTCGCGTGCGCCCAGCGGCGTACGGCAGCGGGCGCGGCCTTCGGCCAGGGGCACGGGTGCGCGACGTTCACGATCGCCACTGCGCTCCGGACGATCGGAACGCTCGCGCGGACCACTGGTGGGGACGAGCGGCTGCTCTTTCTCCACTTCCGCAAGAGTCAGCGCCTGACCATTGGTGGCTTTGCGCAGCAACGCAGCAGCCAGGGCACGCGGGCTGCAGCCGATGTCGGCAACCAGCTTGTCGAGCAACTCGCCATGAGTGGCTTCTGCATCGGCGACCAGCGGCGCGAGGCTGCTGGTCAGCTTCTTGATACGGGCATCCAGCACTTGCTGGGCATTGGGCAGACGGGCTTCGGCGACCTTCTGGTTGGTTACCCGCTCGATGACCTGCAGCATGCGACGCTCACGCGGAGTGACCAGCAGCAGCGCGCGACCTTCGCGACCGGCACGGCCGGTACGGCCGATGCGGTGCACATAGGATTCCGGATCGTACGGCATGTCCACGTTGAATACGTGGGTGATGCGCGGTACGTCGATACCGCGGGCGGCGACGTCGGTGGCGACGACGATGTCCAGACGGCCATCCTTGAGCGATTCGATGACGCGTTCACGCTGGTTCTGCGCGATGTCGCCGTTCAGCGCAGCGGCCTTGTAGCCCTTGGCTTCCAGCGCGGCGGCCAGGTCAAGGGTGGCCTGCTTGGTGCGCACGAAGGCGATCAGCGCGTCGAAATCCTCGACTTCCAGCAGGCGCAGCACGGCCTGGATCTTCTGGTCGGCGTGGACCATCAGGTGCGCCTGTTCGATGCGCGCGACGGTCTGGGTCTTGGCAGCGATCTTGATGTGCTGCGGCTCGCGCAGGTGCTTCTCGGCGATGGCACGGATGGAGTGCGGCAGCGTGGCGGAGAACAGCACGCTCTGGCGGCTTTCCGGCATGGCTTCGAAGATCACTTCCAGATCGTCCATGAAGCCGAGCTTGAGCATCTCGTCGGCTTCGTCGAGGACCAGGAAGCGGATGGTCGACAGCAGCTCGCTGTTACGGCTCAGGTGGTCGACCAGGCGGCCCGGAGTGGCGACGATGACCTGCGCGCCCTGGCGGATGGCCTTGAGCTGCGGGCCCATCGGGGCACCACCGTAGATGGCGACGACGCTGACGCCCGGCATCTGCTTGGAATAGGTTTCGAACGCGGTGGCGACCTGCAGCGCCAGTTCGCGTGTCGGCGCGAGGATCAGCGCCTGCGGCTCGCGCTTGGCCGGATCGATCTTGGACAGGATCGGCAGCGCGAAGGCGGCGGTCTTGCCGGTACCGGTCTGGGCCTGGCCGATCATGTCGTGGCCACCGAGGATCACCGGGATCGCCTGGGCCTGGATGGGGGACGGTTCTTCGTAGCCGACTGCGCTGATGGCAGCCAGAACAGCGGAGTGAATACCGAGTGCGGCAAAGCCGCCGATTTCCTGGGTCATGGGTCTTGTCTCTGATGCTCCGCAAGACCCATTGTTCCGAAGCTGCGCATGCCGTGCAAAACCCGAAGGTCACCCTGGCAGCCTGGTCGGCGGGGTTGCGAAAACGTATGGATGATGAATCGTCAAGATAGTCCGCTCGAAGCGGACAGCAGCCGAAGCGGCGCTTCGTGTGTTGCAGTACCTGAACGCAGGCTGGGTTTCAGCCGGCGCGTACTATACCGGATTAACGTGACGCTGTGCGGATATTTTAAGCCGCAGCGGATGACGCCATGGCCCGGGACTCCCCGCACAGGCGCCTCCCAGCGAAACCGCCGGGAGGCGCGACCGGAGATCAGGCCGCTTCGCTGTTGGCGGCACTGACACGGAAGCGGCCGACCAGCTGGTGCAGCTTGCCGGCGGTATGGCGGACGCGCTCAGCGCTGTCCTGCAGCACGCCGAGGGTCTGCCCCATCTCGTTGGAGGCCTGATCGACGCCGCGGATGGTTTGCCCGTAGTGCAGGCTGCGCTCATTCAACCCCTTGATGATCTCGAACATGCGCTCCACGGCTTCGTGCAGGTGGACGTTCTCCGACGACGCCTCTTCGGTCAACCGCAGGCTGCTGTCGACGTCCTGCACGCCGCCCTGCATGAACGACACCGCCTGGCGCGTCTCGGACTGCAGGCTTTCCACCTTGCCGCGGATATCCTCCGCCGCCTTGGCCGTGCGCAGCGCGAGCGAACGTACCTCCCCTGCCACCACCGCAAAACCGCGTCCGTGATCACCGGCACGGGCCGCCTCGATCGCGGCATTCAGCGCCAGCAGGTTGGTCTGGGTGGTGACGTCGCTGATCAGCCCGACGATCTCGTCGATCTCGCCCATGCGGCTGTCGAGCAGCTGCACGCTCTGCGCCGAGCGCTGCACCACATCACGGATGGATTCGGTGCCCTGGCGCACCGTATCGAAGCGCTCCCGCGCGCGGCACATCACTTCGTCCATGGCGGTTTTCATTTCTTCGGCGGTCATCGACGCCTGTTGAATTTCGCCCAACTGCTCCTCCACCAGCAACAGCAGCTGGTGGATCGACTCGGCGACGTCACTGGTGGTCTGCCCGGCTTCGCTGCTGCGCACCAGCATCAGCTCGTTGTCCTGGCGCACGTGTTTCGACACCTGGATCACCTGACCGACCACGCCATCCAGGCTGTCGATGAAGCTGTTGATCCAGCGCGCCATGTCACCGCTCTCGTCGCGCGGCATGGCGCTGCTGTCGACGCGCTGACGCAGATTGCCCTCGCCCTCGGCCAGGGTGCGGATCACCTCGGTCATCGCCTGCATGCGCGCCGCCAGCCGGCGCGGCCCGAATGAGGCGAACGCCCAGGCGCCGAGCACGAGCAGCACGCCGTTGAGCAGGTAGAGCGCCGTCTCGGACAGCCCGCTGAAGGCCTGCAGCAGGCTGCCCGTGACGAACAGCGTGATTACTGTGAGCAGGTACGTCTTCATAAGGCCAACGCTCAGCGAACGCCGGCGATAGACCTCTTCCAGATCGGCCTCGCACATCATGCCCCAGCGATCCGGGGAGCCCGGCAGCTGGAAGGTGACGCCCTTGCCGATCACCGGAATGTGGCGGTAATCGGAATAGCCGGGATAGGTGACGAACAGGTTCGAACCCCTGGCGATGGTTTCCCGCACACCGGGGTGCAGCTGGCCGGTGGCCGGATCGGTGAAGCGCAGTTCCAGCTCGGTGTGCTGCTGTACACGGACCGTGCCCCAGCGAGTGTGCACGCCGCTTTTCAGGTTCTCACCGTGGCTGAAGGTGGCGTCCTCGAAGCGCGAGCGCGACAGGGCCGTACCGGGTTGGATGCGGCTGTCGAAGCGCGAGTCGACCATGAACAGATAGTTGTCGCCGGACTCGGGATAGACATGCCCGGCTTCGCGCTGGATCAGATCCCCCAGCACATCGTTCGGCACTCGCGCGCAGAGACAGCCGAGGCGTTTACCGGCGGCGTGCACGGGCTGATAGAACATCAGCGTCACCGCGTCGTGAAAGCGTGACGTGCTCGCCCCCAGGCGCTCGGTCAGCGGATCGCGATAAGGGCCATGCAAGAACGGCTCGCGCAGCCCCCGCGCAACGGCCTGCGCATCCAGATCCTGCTGACCGACATGCGCGGCGCACGTGGACGCCAGTACCCGCCCCTGCGGGTCGATGACGAACAGTTCGGACAGGTCGGGGAGCTGAGCACGCTTCTTTTCCAGCAGGTCGACATCCACATGAACCAGCCCTTCGCCCAGGCTCGCGGCCAGGTCCGCCAGATGGTCCCAGTGAGCACTCACCCAGTTCTGCAGGATGCGCACCCGGGACTGCGCAACGCCTTCAAACACCTGCTCGATGGCGGGATACACACCACGGTTCAACCAGCAGGACCAGCCCATCGACAGCTTGCCGGTGCGTCCCAGCCAGGGCAGCCAGTGACGTTCACTAGGGGAAAGTTGCATTTGGAGGCTTTGAAGCTGGGTCACCGGGCAGTCCTTGATGATCGGAAAGACATACTGGCCAATTGCAATTAGCAGACCAGCAAGCGATCAGGCCACGGCTGCGAGCACAGGCTCCCCTGTGCGCCAGGACCGCTCATGTTCGCCTCATAAGCTGCTAGACCGGTGAATGGCGCCCCGCATGGGAAAGCGCTCTGCGTAGCGGGTGCGTCGAAACGCCGCGGGCAGGTCCTCGGCGGTATGCCGACATAAGCGCACCAAATTAGAGACCTGGTGAATTGGCCGGCGCATCGCTGTGCACCAGCATGGCGCACGCTTGCGCTCAACTGGCTGGGCGCAGCGCGCCGATCAGTGAATCCAGCGAATAGCCCAGACGAGGTGCCAACGCTTCGGCACGCGATCGCAGGCCCGCCAAATCCAGCTGCTGTTCCAGATCGGCCGGCACCAGCACCACCACGTTGCCCTCCTTCACCGGGCATTCCCAGTAGTGCCGGTGATACAGGCCACGCAACAGGGCAGCTCCCAGCGGCCGGTCGTCGTCGGTGCCCCATTGGTTGATGACGAGCCACCCGCCCGGGTTGAGCTTTTCCTGGCAGCGTTTGAGAAATGACCAGGCCAGATGCGCCGCGTCCGGCCCCGAGTCGTTGTAGAGGTCGACGAATATCAAATCAGCCGTTTCCGCGGTTTCCAGCAGCTCGGTCGCATCTCCGATGCGGATGTACAGTCGCGGATCGTTCTGCAACCCCAGGTATTGCATGGCCAGCTCCGGCACCGCCGGGCGCAGCTCGATGACCTCGACGTCCTCCAGCGGCAGGAACTTGAGGCAGGCCTGGGTCAGATTGCCCGCTCCCAGACCGAGAAACAGCGCGGTTTCCGGCTGTGGATGGCAGAGCCCGCCGAGCAGCATGGCACGGGTGTAGTCATATTCGAGCCAGGCGGGATCGGCGATGAACACGCAGCTCTGCTCGACTGCTGCGCCGAATTCGAGAAAGCGGTAGTCACCGACCTCGAGCACACGGATGAGCCCGAACGCATCGCGCACTTCAGCGAGCAACCGTTCCTCTTTTTCCATCTGCTAGCTCCCGCAAAGTCTATGGCCGCTATGTGCCAGCGAAGGCGCATCTTACGCAGGCCCATAGGCCATCGCTATCTCCGGGCGCCGGATGCATCAGGTAAACTCGCGCCATTCATCTTTCGATCTGGAATGACCATGAACCACGCCTGGAGCCCCGACAGCTGGAGAAACAAGCCGATTCAGCAGCAACCCGAATATCCGGATGCCGAGCACCTCAAGCGCGTCGAGCGCACGCTCGCCGGGTTGCCGCCGTTGGTCTTCGCCGGCGAGGCGCGGGAGCTCAGGCGGCAGTTCGCCGAGGTCACGCGCGGGCGCGCGTTCCTGCTGCAGGGCGGCGACTGCGCCGAGAGCTTCGCCGAATTCTCGGCGACCAAGATTCGCGACACCTTCAAAGTGCTGCTGCAGATGGCAATCGTCATGACCTTCGCCGCCGGCTGCCCGGTAGTAAAGGTCGGACGCATGGCCGGTCAGTTCGCCAAGCCACGCTCGGCAGGTGATGAAACCATCGACGGCGTTACGCTGCCGGCGTACCGCGGCGACATCGTCAACGGCATCGACTTCAACGCCAAGAGCCGTGTACCCGATCCGGAGCGCCTGCTGCAGGCCTACCACCAGTCCACTGCCAGCCTGAACCTGCTGCGCGCCTTCGCCCAGGGCGGTTTCGCCGACTTGCATCAGGTGCACCAGTGGAATCTCGATTTCATCGCCAACTCGCTGCTGGCCGAGAAGTATCACCAGCTCGGCGCGCGCATCGACGAAACACTGAAGTTCATGCGTGCCTGCGGCCTGGACGGCGCGCCGCAGTTGCGCGAAACCAGCTTCTTCACCGCCCATGAAGCACTGCTGCTCAACTACGAGCAGGCCTTCGTGCGCCAGGACAGCCTCAGCGGCGGCTGGTACGACTGTTCCGCGCACATGCTGTGGATCGGTGATCGCACCCGTCAGCTGGACGGCGCTCACGTCGAGTTCCTGCGCGGCGTCGGCAACCCCATCGGGGTGAAGGTCGGCCCCAGCATGGCTACGGATGAGCTGATTCGCCTGATCGACATCCTCAATCCGCAGAACGACCCCGGCCGCCTGAACCTCATCGTGCGCATGGGTGCCGACAAGGTGGAAGCTGGCCTGCCACGCCTGGTGCGCGCGGTGCAGAACGAGGGACGCCAGGTGTTGTGGAGCTCCGACCCGATGCATGGCAACACCATGAAGGCATCCAGCGGCTACAAGACACGCGACTTCGAGCGCGTACTCGCCGAAGTCCGCCAGTTCTTCGACGTGCACCGCGCCGAAGGCAGTTATCCGGGGGGCATCCATATCGAGATGACCGGGCAGAACGTCACTGAGTGCATCGGTGGCTCGCGCCCGATCACCGAGGCCGGCCTCTGCGATCGCTACCATACCCATTGCGACCCGCGCCTGAACGCCGACCAGTCGCTGGAAATGGCCTTCATGATCGCCGAAACCCTGAAGCAGGTCCGACCGGACTGAGCCTCTCGGCCCCTCTGCGCGGGCAGCACCGCCCGCGCGCACGAAACGAAACCCCGCCGGCCCTGTCCGCCTAAGTAGGGGCCGCGCGGGTTCAGTCCACACGGCCCCGCTTTCGATAGCGCAGTTTCGAAGAGGACGAAAATGGCGGAATCATCTCAAAGCCGGGGCGCCGTACTGGCCGCGTGGATCGGCCTGATCCTGGGCCCACTGCTGTTGCTGGCCTGCATCCTGACCGACCCACCCGGCGGCCTTTCGGAAAAGGCCTGGCTGACCGTGGGCCTGGCCGCGCTGATGGCGGTCTGGTGGTCGACCGAGGCGATACCGATCCCGGCGACCTCGCTGTTGCCGATTCTGCTGATACCCCTGCTCGACATCGATACCCTGGCCAAGGCCACCGCGCCCTATGCCAACCCGACCATCTTTCTCTTCCTCGGCGGTTTTCTGCTCGGCCTGGCGATGCAGCGCTGGAACCTGCACAAACGCATCGCCCTGGCGACGCTGCTGGCGGTGGGTAACCAGCCGAGCCGGCAGATTGCCGGCTTCATGATCGCCACGGCGTTCATCAGCATGTGGGTGAGCAATACGGCGACCAGCATCATGATGCTGCCCATCGGCCTGTCGGTCATCGGCCTGCTGATCGCCGGCAGCGAGGAAAAGGAAGGCGCGCGGTTCGCCGTAGCGCTGCTGCTGGGCATCGCCTATTCGGCCAGCGTCGGCGGCATCGCCACGCTCATCGGCACCCCGCCCAATGCCCTGCTGGCGGCGTTCATGCGGGAGAATTACGACGTCCAGATCGGCTTCGGCCAGTGGATGCTGCTGGGCCTGCCGTTGAGCGTCGGCATGCTGATCTTCATCTGGTGGTCGCTCACCCGCGGCGGTTTTCGCCTGGCGGGGGGCGACAGCCGTGGTCTGCTCGAAAAGGAAATGGCCGCCCTCGGGCCGATGTCGCGTGCCGAAAAAATGGTCGCCGTGGTATTCGTGCTGGCAGCGGCGGCCTGGATCTTCCAGCCACTGCTGGCGGACTATATCGACGGCGTGAACGACACCAGCATTGCCATGGCCGCAGCGATCGCACTGTTCCTGATTCCAGTTGACCTGCACAAACGGGTGTTTCTGATGGATTGGGAACAGGCCAACAAGGCGCCGTGGGGCGTGCTGCTGCTGTTCGGCGGCGGTCTCTCGCTGGCTGGCGTCATCGGTGCGTCCGGGCTGGCCGAATGGATCGCCAGCAGCCTCGGCGCCTTCGATGCCCTGCCCCTGCTGGCGATGATCGCGCTGGTGGTGACGGTGATCATCTTCCTCACCGAAATCACCTCCAATACCGCGACTGCAGCGGCCTTCCTGCCATTGCTCGGTGCGCTCGCCGTGGCCCAGGGGCTGTCCCCGGAAATGCTGGCGATTCCGGCCGCGGTCGCTGCCAGCTGCGCCTTCATGATGCCGGTAGCGACACCACCCAACGCCATCGTATTCGGCACGGGACAGTTGCCGATCCAGGCGATGATCAAGGCCGGCTTCGTGCTAAACCTGTTCGGTGTGCTGCTGGTTTCCCTGCTCTGCTACGGCCTGGTCGGCTGGATATGGGCGAGCTGACACGCGCACAGAAACGAAAAAGCCCAGCATCGAGCTGGGCTTTTTTTCTGTCCACCGCAGGCCGAGGATCAGGCCTTGACGCGGGACTTGTACTCGCCGGTACGGGTATCGATCTCGATCGAGTCGCCGATTTCACAGAAAGCGGAAACCTGCAGCTCGGCACCGTTCTTCAGGCGGGCGGTCTTCATGACCTTGCCGGAAGTGTCGCCACGTACGGACGGCTCGGTGTAGGCGATTTCGCGAACGATGGTGGTCGGCAGTTCGACGGAGATCACCTTGTCGTTGTAGAAGACCGCTTCGCAGACGTCGGTCATGCCGTCTTCGATGAAGGTCATCACGCCTTCCAGGTCGTCTTTTTCGATTTCGTACTGGTTGAACTCGTTGTCCATGAAGACGTACAGCGGGTCGGCGAAGTAGGAGTAGGTCACTTCCTTGCGCTCGAGAATGACCGGCTCCAGCTTGTCGTCAGCCTTGTAGACGGTCTCGGTAGCCGAACCGTTGAGCAGGTTCTTCAGCTTCATCTTGACCACGGCACTGTTGCGGCCGGACTTGTTGAACTCGGCTTTCTGGATGACCCAGGGTGCGCCGTTGATGATGGCCACCTGGCCGGCACGGAACTCTTGTGCGGTTTTCATACGAAATATCCGAAGGGAATTAGAGACAAAAAAACAGGCCGCGTATCATAGCCAATCTGTGTAAAAAAACACCAGCTTTCCGGCCAGATCGCCATTGGCGACCTGCGCGTGGGTCCAGGTTTCGGCGTGCTCCAGTAACGTCGGGTATTGGCCCAGCAGTCCGCTCCACGCCTGCTCGGCGCCCTTTCCCGCGTTCCACGCATGCCAGAACTCTCGCAGCGCCGAACCGGCAGCAGGCGAGAGCCCCTGCGAGTAGAGCTCGAGAAATGCATTGAGCTTGTCCCAGTGCGCGTCGTCCTCCTGCGGATAGATGTGCCACACCAGCGGACGCCCCGCCCACTGGGCACGGATGAACGACTCCTCGCCGCGCACCGCGTTGAAGTCGCAGCTCCACAGCAGCAGGTCGTACTCGTCCTGCGTCATGAACGGCACGATGGAGATCTGCAGGCTACCGCGCTGGTGGCAGGCCCCCGGCTCGAGCGTCGCAACACCCAGCCAGGCCGCGACATCGCCCAGCACCCGCCCCTCTGGCACCAGCAGCTGATTGACGCGGGAATCGGCGGCAAGCACGTCCAGCCAGCCAGCAACGGCTGTGTTCTCGTAGGCGAACAGCGACAGCAAACGCGCCTCCGGCTGGCGCACCACGCCCAGCGTCGCGAGAAAACCGGCCTGCCGCTCAGGATCGCCCTGAAAGCTGGCGCGGCGCAGCATCAGGTCCGCCTCGCGGATGAGGCCACCGGTCTCGGCCTCGAAGCCGGGAAAGAAGAAGTACTTCTGTACGCCGTTGGGCTGCAAGGACGGCAACGCATGGCATCCGACGATCCAGTCCTCGGCGCTGAGGTATTCGAGATTCAGCCAGAGGATACGCCGCCCGCTCGCGGCCATGGCGTTGATATAGGCCTGCGGCAGGTTGCAAGCGAACGCCTCGATGACGACATCGGCCGGCTCGGCACCCGGCCACTGGCTGGACCAGCGGCGGACATCGACGCCTTCGTGCATCTGTTGATCAGCCTGCGCACTGGCCGCCGGACACAGCCGGGCGAAGGTATCCAGATCGTCCACCCACAGCCGCACCTGCTGGCCGTGCTCGGCAGCCAGCTGACGGGCCAGGCGCCAGGTGACGCCAATGTCACCGAAGTTATCCACGACCGCGCAGAAAATGTCCCAACTCGCCCTGACCGACAAAGCATGCTCCTTGAACCGTTAACGGCGACGGCGCCGTTGAAAATGCCGCGCAGGATACATGAGCCGATCCGGGGTGAAGAACCGCGTGGCTAACGATCGAAGGGACAGGACAGGCGCGCACGCTCAGGCCACGGACAACCGGCCGTCGTGAATCAAGAAAGGGGGGACGCGAGAAGGTCGTTATGGAGGTGAACCCTACCAGCCACACCCCGGCACACAATGTCACCGCTGCGGCTGCTCCCTTCCGGGCCTGACCGGGTTCACGGCTGATCGTTGCGAGGGGACCGGCAGGGCCCACCATAACGAAACCCGCCTGGCGGCGAGCGGCGCCATTGTACCGGCTTATCAGCAACTTACAACCACAGACTGAGCCTGGTCGGAATCGCGCTGAACAGGTCGCGGCACCGACCGCTGGTCAGCAACTGCCGAAACCGGCGACCGGGATGTCGCATTGCGTCGAAAGCCTCTAGCCAAAGGACGATGTCTGTTCGAGGATGAGCAGGCTCAAGCGATCGAACGCTTGTCATGAAAACGTGCTGCGCGGCGCTTCGCCTGTGCGGCTGATGGCAACAGCACACGAGGTAATCATGAGCAAGGCTCCAATCGCCATCATCGGAACCGGAATCGCAGGACTTTCCGCCGCCCGCACGCTTCACGATGCCGGGCAGGCCGTACACCTTTTTGACAAGAGCCGCGGCAGCGGCGGACGCATGGCCAGCAAGCGCAGCGACGCCGGCTCACTCGACCTCGGCGCACAGTACTTCACGGCACGTGACCGCCGTTTCGCCGAAACCGTGCGCCAGTGGCAGGCCGGGGGCTGGGTGGATCAGTGGACGCCCACCCTGTTCCAGTCCCGCGACGGGCAGCTGAGCCCCTCTGCCGATGAGCAGCTGCGCTGGGTCGGCACCCCGACCATGAGCGCGATCACCCGCGGGTTGCTCGGCGAAATGCCGGTCACCTTCAGCTGTCGCATCACCGAAGTGTTCCGTGGCGAACAGTACTGGACACTGGTGGACGCCACCGGCGCCAGCCATGGGCCCTTCAGCCATGTCGTCATCGCCCTGCCGGCGCCGCAGGCCGCCGCGCTGCTCTCTGGCGCGCCGAAACTCGCGGCGGTCGCCGCCAGCGTTGCCATGGAGCCGACCTGGGCCGTCGCCCTGGGCTTCGCCACACCGCTGGGCACGGCGCTGGAAGGCTGCTTCGTCCAGGATGACGCCCTGGACTGGATCGCGCGTAATCGCAGCAAGTCGGGGCGCGATGGCGCGCTGGACGCCTGGGTACTGCACGCCACCAGCAGCTGGAGCCGTCAGCACCTGGATCTGTCGAAGGAGGCGGTGATCGAGCGCCTGCACGGCGCCTTCGCGGAGTTGATCGATTGCGTTGTACCAGCCCCCGAGTTCACCCTGGCGCACCGCTGGCTGTATGCCCGCCCGGCACAGGCCCACGAGTGGACTGCCCTGGCCGACGCCGGCCTGGGTCTGTACGCCTGTGGCGACTGGTGCCTGTCCGGCCGGGTGGAAGGCGCCTGGCTCAGCGGCCAGGAAGCCGCCCGGCGGCTGCTGGAAAACCTCTGACGATGGATGGCTGACCCGGTCCTGATCCAGGTCAGCCCGGCCCCCGGGCCCGCTGTTATCATCCCGCGTTTTCTGCAACAGCCCTCTCAGCGGAGCCCCGATGAACCCCTCCACCCTGATCGGCATCGTCGCGAGCATCGGCCTGCTGGCGGTCGTCCTGCTTTTCGCGGCCAAGGAACCGGCGCTCTTCATCGACCTGCCCAGCCTCGGCATCGTGCTGGTCGGCACTCTGGCTGCCACCTTCATCAGTTATCCGTTGCGCGAAGTCACTCGGGTATTCGGTTTGCTCTGGACCGTGCTGCGCAACGAGCGACTGTACACCCGTCAGGATCTCGACGAGCTGGTGCAGATTTCGCGGCTGTGGATCAGCGGCGATCTGCCCGCGGTGGAAAAGGCTGTCGAGCAGGTCAGCAATCCTTTCCTGCGTACCGGCGTGCAGCTGGTGATCGACAACACCCCGGAGGAGGACATTCTGGAGGTGCTGCAATGGCGGATCGCCCGGCTACGCGCACGGGAGAACGCCGAGGCGCAGCTGTTCCGCGCGATGGCCAGCTACGCGCCAGCGTTCGGCATGATCGGCACGCTGGTGGGCCTGATCAACCTGATGTTCATGCTCGGCAGCGGTGACATGGATCTGATCGGTCGCAGCCTGGCCGTTGCGCTGATGACCACCTTCTACGGTGTGCTGCTGGCCAATCTCATTCTCAAGCCGGTGGCGGTGAAGCTGGAGCGGCGTACCGAGCAGCGGGTCGCCCTGATGAACCTGGTGATGCAAGGTATTTCGATGATGTGCAACCGCCGTAGCCCGGCGTACATGCGCGAGACGCTGAAATCGTTCATCGCCCACCACGACGATGAAATCCGCGACGGTACGCCTGCGGCGCCGCGCGTCAGACCGCAGGAAGACTGACGGTGAACGGGCAAGCATCCCAGGGCAGCCGCTTCTCCCGCTGGCATATCGAGCCGCAGCGGGAAGAAGAGCAGGAAGCCTGGCTGATCACCTATCTGGATATGCTGACGCTGCTGCTGGTGATGCTGGTGATCATGCTCGCGCTGGCCGGCAAGGGCGACGGTGAGCAGAACGACCCCGCCGCCTCGGCCATGCTCGCGGCCGGCGAACTGGGCGTGGCGCTGCCAGCTCCCGCCGCAACGATTCCATCGATCGCACCGGTGCCGACGCCCGCCGCCGATGCGCAACCGGATGCCCCGCAAGAGAGCATGCCGACGACGCCAGGCATGGCGCTGGGCGATGACATCCAGGTCATCGTCAACGAAGGCAGCATCAGCTTCCGCATCAGCAGCGAGATACTCTTCGGCTCCGGACGAGCCGAACTGGAGGACGCTGGGCTGGAAGTGATCGACCGATTGGTGCCGACGCTGGCGGCGAACGCCTTTCGCATCGTCGTTGAAGGGCATACCGACAACCTGCCGATCCAGACCGAGCGCTTTCCTTCCAACTGGGAGCTTTCCGCCAGCCGCGCCAGCAGCGTGGTGCGCTACCTGCAGCTGGCAGGCATCGAAGCGACGCGCCTGAGTGCCACCGGCTACGCCGACACCCGACCGCTCGCCGACAATGCTGACGAGCGCGGACGCGCCAGCAACCGCCGCGTCGAGCTGGTGATGCAGACCGAGCCGGACAAACCCTGAGGCATCAGCCCAACGCGGTATCCAGGAACATCATGACCGCGAAGCCAACCATCAGGCCGAGCGTCGCCGGGGTCTGATGGCCGTTGCGGTGAGTCTCGGGAATCACCTCGTGGGATACCACGAAGATCATTGCGCCGGCGGCCAGGCCCAGGCTGACGGGATAGGCGATGGCGAAACCGCTGGACATGCCGATGCCCACCAGTGCCCCGATCGGTTCCATCAACCCGGACGCCGCGGCGACCAGCACCGACGCCAGCGCCGACAGCCCGGTGGTGCGCAGTGCCAGGGCCACCGCGAGGCCTTCGGGAATGTCCTGGATGGATATGGCGGTGGTCAGCGGCAGACCAACGCTCATGTCGCCGTTGGCGAAGCTGACGCCGATGGCCATGCCTTCGGGAATGTTGTGCAGCGCAATGGCGAGCACGAACAGCCAGACCCGGTTCAGACGTTCGCATTCAGGCCCACACGGCCCGGTGCTCTCGTGCTCGTGGGGCGTGAAGTAGTCCAGCCCCAGCATCAGCAGCACGCCCAGACCGAGACCGGCCACAACGGTCGCGGCGGCGGCCGGACCGTTGCCGAACAGCTCACGGCCCGCTGCGAGCCCCGGCAGAATCAGCGAAAAGGCACTCGCCGCGAGCATCATGCCGGCGGCGAAGCCGAGCATGCTGTCCTGGGTGCGGGTGGAAATGTCGCGCAGCCCGATCGCCAGAAAGGCGCCGACCGCCGTCGCAACAAACCCGGCACTGCCGCCCAGCAATGCGTAGCGAACGTTGCTGGCCGCGCTGCTCTGGAATGCATTGACCGCTCCGGCCAGCAACAGCAGCAGGACGGCGACTGCCGTTGCGGCCAGGCCGATGGTGATCCAGGGATTGGCCTGGGCTTGCGCAAGCCAGGCGGAACGCAGGGTGGCAGCAGGGCTCTGGACGGTGGACGCCATGATATTCGGGATCCTCGATGCGGGTGCCCCCAGTGTACTCCGCCCTGCCCCATGCCAGAGGCTATGGTTACGATAGGCGCAGGGCATCGTGTCGCTTGCAGCGCGCGTTGTAGTCACGCCGAGGATGTCCGTAAGCTTGCACCGTTTCGATGGCCGTCACGGGCCGTATCAGGGAGTGGTCCGTCGTGCCTGCCGTAAGATCCATCCGCCGTCTAGTTATCCTGGCCATTGCGCTACTGGCGATTGGCGGCTGGCTGATCTGGCGTCAGCTGCAGGGCCCGGAACTGCCGGCCTACCGCCTGGAAGCTCGCCCACTGGTGCAGCGCGTGGTGGCCAGTGGTGAAGTGGACAGCCAGTCGCTGGCGCAGGTCGGCAGCGAAATCACCGGCGTGGTTGCTGCACGCCATGTGCGGGAAGGCGACGCGGTGAACGCCGGCGATCTGCTGCTGGAACTGCGCGACGACGAACAGCGCGCGCGCCTGCGCGAGGCCGAAGCGGCGCTGCAGCAGCTCATCGATTCCACCCGACCGCAGGCGCAGGCCACTCTGCGCGAGGCACAACACAATCTGGAACAGGCCAGCCGCGAACTGCAGCGCCGCGGAACGCTGTTCGAGCGCAAGCTGCTGGCTTCCGAGCCGCTGGAGCAGGCGCGCCGCGCGGAGCTGACCGCACGCGAGGTGCGTGATCGCGCCCGCTTCGCCGCCACAGCGCTGGCCGAAGGTGGCAGCGAGGAACAAGTCCTGCGGCAGCGTCTGGAGGTCGCCCGTGCGAACCTGGCACGAACCCGTATTCACGCCCAGGTCGACGGCGTCGTGCAGTCGCGCGACGTCGAGCCGGGCGACCTGGTTCAGCCGGGCCGCACACTGCTGACCATTGCCCGCTCCGGCAGCAGCGAAATCCTCTTGCCCCTCGACGAGAAGAGCCTGGCACCGATCGAGCACGGGCAGAGCGCCCGGATCATCGCCGACGCCTATCCGGACCGCGTGCTGACGGCGAAGGTGAGCTTCATCGCACCAAGCGTGGACACGGCGCGCGGCACCATCGATGTCCATCTGGACCTGCAGGAGCCGGCCGCCTTTCTCCGCCAGGGCATGACGGTGTCGGTGAACATCGAGACAGGCCGGCGCGACCAGGCACTGGTGCTGCCCAATGATGCACTGCGCGCCCGCGACGGGACGCGCGCCCAGGTGCTACGGGTGCGCGATGGTGTGGTCGAGCGCGTCGGTGTGCGACTGGGAATGCTGGGCACGGCGCTCAGCGAGATCAGCGAGGGGCTGGCGGCCGGCGATCTGGTGCTGATCGGCGACGCCGAAGAAGGCCAGCGCGTGCGGCCGCGCGTACAACCCATCCCCAGCGGCAGCCAGGACTGAGCGCATGCGCCTGGCCGATTCGCTGTGGACCGAATGGAAGATCGCCCTGCGCTTCCTGCTGGACAACCGCATGCAGACGCTGCTGATCACCTTCGGCATCGCCGTCGGTTCGGCGGTGATTGTCTTCATTACCGCCCTGATCACCGGCTTGCAGGCCAACGTCATCCAACGAACCCTCGGCACCCAGGCCCACATCCGCATCCTGCCCCCGGACGAGGTCAACCGCACGCTTCCAGCCGTCGCCGACAGTTGGTCGCTGGTATTGGAAAGCCCGCGCGCCCAGCGTCTGCGTTCGATCATCAACTGGCAGGACGTGCGTGACGTCCTCGACCAGGACGCGCAGATTCTCGCGGTGTCGCCGGTGATCAGCGGCCCGGCCATCGCCCGGCGCGGCGTCGCCCGCGCGTCCGTGGCGCTGCTGGGCATCGATCCACCGCGTTATCAGCGCATCATCCCGCTGGCCGACGACCTGATCGCCGGCCGCTTCCTGGTGGGTGCGGGCAACGCAGTGATCGGCAAGGAGCTGGCCCGCGACCTCGGCCTGGGCATCGGCGACAAGCTGCGCCTGGATGCCGGCGAAGGCCGCGAAGCGGTCGTCGACATCGCCGGCATCTTCGAGCTGGGCGTGCGCGAGTTGGACGCGCGCTACGTCTATCTCGACCTCAAGCAGGCGCAAACGCTGCTCGACCTGCCCGGCGGCGTGACAGTGATCGATACCACGGTCGCCGAAATCTTCCAGGCCGACGAAGTTGCCAGGCGCCTGGCGCGCCTGACCGGGTTACGCGCCGAAAGCTGGATGGAAACCAACGGCCAGCTGCTCAACGCGCTCAGCTCGCAAAGCATGACCACCGAGATGATCCGTGTGTTCGTCGGCATCTCGGTGGCCTTCGGCATCGCCAGCGTACTGGCCGTGAGTGTGGTCCAGCGTACCCGCGAGATCGGCATCCTGCGCGCCATGGGCAGCCCGCGCGGGCAGATCCTGCGCGTATTCCTGCTGCAGGGCGGGCTGCTCGGGCTGCTCGGCTCGGCCTGCGGCGGGCTGGTCGGCTGGGGACTGGTGCAGGTGTTCAACCTGTTCGGCCCGCGGCTGTTCATCATTCCGGTCGACCCCACGCTGGTGCCGCTGGCCATGCTGGTGGCGACGGTCACCGGCGTGCTGGCGGCGGCGATGCCCGCACGACGTGCGGCGCGTTACGACCCGGCGGTGGCGATCCGCTATGTGTGAAAGCGCACCGATCGCCCCTGCCGAGGAAGTCCTGCGCCTGGAACAGGTGCGCAAGGCCTTCAACATCGGCACACCCCTGGAGGCCGAAGTCCTGCACGGCATCGACCTGCAGCTTCGGCGCGGCGAGCTGGCCGCGCTGGTCGGCCCGTCCGGCTCCGGCAAGAGCACTCTGCTGAATTTGATCGGCCTGCTGGATACGCCCAGCTCCGGCGAGCTGTATGTACTCGGCCAGGCGACACGCGACAGCGACGATGAAGCGCGCACGCAGCTGCGCAATCAGGCGATCGGCTTCGTGTTTCAGTTCCATCACCTGATCTCTGCGTTCAGCGTGCTGGAGAACGTGCTGATGCCGCTGATGATCCGCCACGGCAAACCCTCCCGGGCGGAGACCGACCTGGCGCGCGCCCTGCTCGAGGAGGTCGGCCTCGGCCCGTTCGCCGACAAGAAACCCACGCAGATCTCTGGTGGCCAGCAGCAGCGGGTCGCCATTGCCCGTGCGCTGGTGACCCGTCCACCGCTGCTGCTGGCAGACGAGCCGACCGGCAATCTCGATACGCGCACCGCGCAAAGCGTGTTCGAGCTGTTCCACCGCCTGAACGCCCAGTTCGGCTGCGCCATCCTGGTTGTCACTCACGATCCGCGACTCGCCGCAGACTGCGAGCGCACCATCCAGCTGGTCGACGGCCGCATCGTCAGCGATGCCGCCAACCCGCTTGCAAGCTGAACTCAGCGGCAGCCCCAGCGAGCCGTTGTGCCGGGTCGTCCGGACGAATTTCGCGGCTTTCACTAATAACCAATAAATCTAAGCATATAACCTAATTCAGGGCTAAGATCTCTCCGGACAGATACCCCCACCGGTATTTAATCTGAAGAGGAGCCCCGCGCCATGAATGCCCACGTCGAAGCCTTCTTCGATCCCGCGACCTTTACCTACAGCTACGTGGTCAGCGACCTGGCAACGCGCCAGTGTGCGGTGATCGACTCGGTGCTGGACTACGACCCGGCATCCGGCCGCACCTCCCATGCAAGCGCGCAGCGCCTGGTCGACTACGTGCGCAACCAGGACCTGCGGGTGCAGTGGCTGCTGGAAACCCATGTGCACGCCGACCATCTGAGCGCGGCGCCCTATCTCAAGCAGCAACTGGGCGGCAAACTGGCGATCGGTGACCGCATCACCGTGGTGCAAGACACCTTCGGCAAGCTGTTCAACGCAGGCAGCGGGTTCGCCACCGATGGCCGTCAGTTCGATCACCTGTTCCATGACGGCGACCGCTTCCAGGTCGGCAACGTGCAGGCCCGCGCCATCCACACCCCGGGCCACACCCCGGCCTGCATGACCTACGTCATCGGTGACGCCGCCTTCGTCGGTGACACCCTGTTCATGCCCGACTACGGCACCGCCCGCTGCGATTTTCCCGGCGGCGACGCGCGCACCCTGTACCAGTCGATCCAGAAGCTGTTCACCCTGCCAGGCGAGACCCGGGTGTTCATGTGCCATGACTACAAGGCGCCCGGGCGCGAGGAGTTTCTCTACGAGACCACCATCGCCGCCGAGCGCGAGCACAACGTGCATATCCACAGCGGTATCAGCGAGGAGCAGTTCGTCGCCATGCGCACCGCACGCGATGCCACGCTGGGCATGCCCACCCTGATCCTGCCGTCGGTGCAGATCAACATGCGCGGCGGCGAACTGCCCGAGCCCGAAAGCAACGGGACGCGCTACCTGAAGATTCCCCTGGACGTGCTGTAACCCCCGAATGCGGAGGACGTCGACATGCAAACAATAAAACGACTGACCCCTTTTCTCTCCGTCGCGGCCCAGCTGCAACCGGCCGACATGGCACTGCTGGCCAGCAATGGCTTCCGCTGCGTCATCAACAACCGTCCGGACAACGAGGGCGAGGGCCAGCCGTCGAGCGAGGCCATGCGCGCCGCTGCCGAGGCATCCGGCCTCGAGTATCACCATCTCCCGGTGGTATCCGGACAGATCACCGAAGCTGACGTTGCGGCCTTCCGAGAACTGCTGGAACGGATCAAGGGCCCGGCCTTGGCCTTCTGCCGCACCGGTACCCGTTCGGCCTCACTCTGGGCGCTGGCCGAGGCACACCATCTCGACCCACAGGTGCTGCTGCAAACTACCCAGCAGGCCAGCTACGACCTCAGCGGCCTGCTGCCGCGCATGCAGCAGTACTGGCAGTCGATCATCGACCAGCCGCTTCCGGCCGCCTCGACCTTCGCCGCCACACCGCGTTACGACGTTCTGGTGATCGGCGCTGGCGCGGCCGGCTGCGCAGTAACTGCCAGCCTGCTCAAGCGCGACCCCGAACTGCGCATCGCCCTCATCGAACCGCGTGACCAGCACTACTACCAGCCCGGCTGGACGCTGGTGGGGGCCGGCGTGTTCGACCGTGCCAATACCGAGCGCGCGATGAGCCGCTGCATTCCGTCCAGGGCACAGTGGATTCGCGCAGCCGCAGAGGCCTTCGAACCCGAGCACCAGCAGGTGGTCCTCGAGGACGGCAGCCGCATCGGCTATCGTGCCCTGGTGGTTTGCCCGGGCCTGAGCCTCGACTGGGACGCCATCGAAGGCGCCCGCGACAGCCTCGGCAAGTTCGGCGTGACCTCCAACTACGCCTTCGAGCTCGCACCCTACACCTGGCAGCTGGTGCAGAACCTGCGCGGCGGCAAGGCGCTGTTCACCCAGCCACCCATGCCGATCAAGTGTGCCGGCGCACCGCAGAAGGCCATGTACCTGTCCTGCGATCACTGGCGCCAGCACGGCGTACTGAAGGATATCGAGGTCGACTTCTGCTCGGCCGGTGCAGTGCTGTTCGGCGTTGCCGACTTCGTACCCGCGCTGATGCAGTACGTCGAACGCTACGGTGCCCGACTGAACTTCAACCACTCCCTGGTGGCGGTGGACGGGCCCGCGCACAAGGCCTGGTTCAAGGTCACCGACGGCGCCGGACAGCACAGCACGGTGGAGCGGGACTTCGATCTGCTGCACCTGGTGCCGCCGCAGCACGCACCGGACTTCATCCGCCACAGCGCCCTGGCCAACGCCGACGGCTGGTTCGAGGCCGAGCACGAGACGCTACGGCGTCCGCGCTTCGGCAATATCTTCAGCCTTGGCGACGTCTGCTCCGCGCCCAACGCGAAGACCGCCGCGGCGGTACGCAAGCAGGCACCTGTGGTCGCCGAGAACGTGTTGAGCGTACTCAAGGGCAGCGGCCCGCGGGCGCTCTACGACGGCTACGGTTCCTGCCCGCTGACCGTGGAGTACGGCAAGGTGATCCTCGCCGAGTTCGGCTACGGCGGAAAGCTGCTGCCGACCTTCCCCCTCGACCCGAAGGTGCCGCGGCGGCTGGCCTGGAAGCTGAAGACGCAATGGATGCCCTCGATCTACTTCGACATGATGCTCAAGGGGCATGAGTGGCTGGCCGAACCGAAGCATCTGGACTTCGAACCGCGCTCGACCGAGGCACGCAACGCCTGCGACTTCACCCAGGAGAAGAAGGGATGAAGCAGCGCCTGGCCCGCTATCTACCCATGCTGGCGTGGGCCAGGCACTACGATCGCGCGGCCGCGACGAAGGACAGTCTGGCCGCACTGATCGTGACATTGATGCTGATCCCGCAGAGCCTGGCCTACGCCATGCTCGCCGGCCTGCCGCCGGTGACCGGCCTGTACGCCAGCATGCTGCCACTGATCGCCTATACGCTGTTCGGCACCAGCCGCACCCTGGCGGTCGGCCCGGTAGCGGTGGTTTCGCTGATGACCGCCGCCGCTCTCGGGCCGCTGTTCGCCCCGGGCAGCGCGGAATACGCCGCAGCGGCCATGTTGCTGGCGCTGCTTTCCGGCGCGGTGCTGCTGCTCATGGCGGCGCTGCGCCTGGGCTTCCTGGCGAACTTCCTCAGCCATCCGGTGATTTCCGGCTTCATCAGCGCGTCGGGCATTCTCATCGCCCTCGGCCAGCTCAAGCACATCCTCGGCATCTCGATCGACGGCGAGAACGCCGTGCACCTGCTTGCCGCGCTGCTCACGGCGCTGCCTGGGGCGCATCTGCCGACGCTCGCCATCGGTGGCAGCAGCCTGTTGTTCCTCTATCTGGTCCGCAGCCGGCTCTCCGTCTGGCTGCAGCATCTGGGCA
The DNA here is from genome assembly GCF_055755175.1 of Stutzerimonas sp. LR2. NCBI lineage: Bacteria > Pseudomonadati > Pseudomonadota > Gammaproteobacteria > Pseudomonadales > Pseudomonadaceae > Stutzerimonas > Stutzerimonas sp. LR2. The sequence continues at coordinate 505,853 of NZ_JBVTRR010000002.1, read as the reverse complement.
TGAGCCCGCATATTGCCGGCACGCTGACCAAGATCGGCCCGGTCGCCGCCCTGCTACTGGCCATCGCGGCGGTCAGCGCCTTCCGGCTTGCCGATGCCGGCGTGCGGGTCGTCGGCGAAGTACCGCGCGGCCTGCCCTCGTTGAGTCTGCCAATGCTGGAGCCGGCACTGATTCTGCAGCTGTTGCCTGCGGCGGTGCTGATCAGCCTGGTCGGCTTCGTCGAGTCGGTGTCGGTGGCGCAAACCTTGGCAGCCAAGCGTCGCGAACGCATCGAGCCCAATCAGGAACTGGTTGCGCTCGGCGGCGCCAATGTCGCCGCGGCCCTCAGTGGCGGCTTTCCGGTGACCGGCGGTTTCGCCCGCTCGGTGGTCAATTTCGACGCCGGCGCGCAGACGCCGCTGGCCGGCGCCCTCACCGCCCTGGGCATCGGCATTACCGTGCTGCTGTTCACTCCGCTATTCCACAACCTGCCTCACGCAGTGCTGGCCGCGACGATCATCATCGCCGTGCTCAGCCTGGTGGACCTCTCCGCACTCAGGCGCACATGGCGCTACTCCCGACAGGACGCCGCCGCGATGGCGGCAACCATGCTCGGCGTGCTGCTGATTGGTGTGGAGAGCGGCATTCTCCTGGGTGTCGGCCTGTCGCTGTTGCTCTTTCTCTGGCGCACCAGCCAGCCACATATCGCCGTGGTCGGGCAGCTGCCGGGCAGCGAACATTTCCGCAACGTCGAGCGTTTCGCCGTGGTACAGAGCCCCCGTGTCCTCTCGGTACGGGTCGACGAGAGCCTCTATTTTCCCAACGCGCGCTTTCTCGAAGACCGCATCGCCGAGCTGATCGGCCGTCATCCGCAGGCCGAACACCTGGTGCTGATGTGTCCCGGCGTCAACCTCATCGACGCCAGTGCGCTGGAGAGCCTAGAGGCCATCACGGCACGACTGCACGCCGCCGGCATCCAGCTGCATCTGTCCGAAGTCAAAGGACCGGTCATGGATCGACTGCGCCACAGCAATTTCCTCTCTGACTTCGGCGGCCAGGTTTTCATCAGCCAGTACGAGGCGCTGCTTGCACTGGACCCGGATACCACCTTTCACGCACTCGAACGGCCGCGTGAACGCTTTGCCAGCATCAAGGAGAACGCAGGATGAAGAACGCACACGAACTCGTCGAACAGGCCCGGCGCCACATCCAGGAAATACCGCTCGCTGACGCCGAGGCAGCGATTCAGGCAGCGGATGTGCTGATCGATGTCCGCGAGGCGGACGAGTACCGCGAAGGCCATATAAACGGTGCGCTGAACATTCCCCGGGGCGTTCTGGAATTCAAGCTGAGCGCCACCCCGGAACTCGCCGCGCGGGACATGAACATCGTCCTCTACTGCAAGACCAGCGGACGTGCTGCCCTGGCGGCAGTAGCGCTGCAGGACATGGGTTATTTGCAGGTGAAATCGATCGCCGGTGGTTTCGATGCCTGGACCGCCGCGCACAAGCCCGTCGTCAAGCCGAGCCTGCCGAGCTTCGACTAGCTCGGCACCCTCGATAAACAAGAAGAGGCCGACATCATCGTCGGCCTCTTTTTCAAACACACGTCAGGATTTGGCGCTGCAGCTCTTGCACGTCTTGATGCCGAGCAGCGTGTAAGCCGGACAGAAACGGAAAATACCCGTGGCCAGCGGCAGCACGCCGATCCAGCCCCAGACGCCGATCACGCCGGCCAGGCTCAAGGCGATCAGCGCCAGGCCGACGATGATGCGCAGTGTCCGATCAATGGTTCCAACATTGGCTTTCATAATGACCTCCCGGTCAGCAAGCGCGCCGGCGTTCCAGCGCAGAGAACAACAGCACTCCAGCGAGCATGGCGAGCACGAACACCACGACCTGCCAGTGCCCGCCCAACAGCATCGCGATCGACGGCCCGGGGCAGATCCCGGCGACGCCCCACCCCACCCCGAACAACAGACTGCCCCCGATCAGGCGACCATCCAGCTCCCGCTTGGCCGGCAACTGCATCGGCGCGTCGAGCAGCGAACGGGTGCGCGCCTTCGCCCAGGTAAAAGGCAGCACTGCCGTTGCGATGGCACCGACCATCACCAGCGCCAGCGAGGGATCCCAGGCACCGGCGAGATCGAGAAAACCGATGACCTTGGCCGGATTGGTCATGCCGGAGAGGAGCAGCCCCATCCCGAACAGCAGCCCGGCGGCGAATGACGTCAACTTGCGCATGTTCAACCTCCCAGCAGATGACGGGGCACAAAGACCGTGGCGAAGCCAGCAGCCATGAACGCCAAGGTGGCGAAGATGGAGCGCGGCGACAGTCGCGAGATCCCGCAGACCCCATGACCACTGGTGCAGCCGGAACCGTAGCGGGTGCCGATACCCACCAGAAGCCCGGCAGCCAGCAGCCCCAGCCAATTGGTCTGGAACTCCGCGCCGGGCAACTCGGCCATCAGCAACCAGCACAGTGGTGCCAACAGGATGCCGAGAAGAAACAGCGCTTTCTCTCCGCGCCCTTCGGCACCTCGTTCGAGCAAGCTCGCAAGCAAACCGCTTATTCCGGCGATACGCCCGTTGAGCACAACGAACAGGCCGGCAGCCGTGCCAATCAGGACGCCACCGGCCAGCGCCGTCCAGGGCGTGAAATTGATCCAATCGATCGTCATGCCTGACCTCTCTCGCAGAACAGCTGATACAGGGTCGTGATCACCGCCAGCGCCTCTGGGCTGCTGATTCGATAGTGGATCTGCTTGCCTTCACGGCGAGTCGCAACGAGCCCCTCGCGCCGCAGCACAGCCAGTTGCTGCGACAATGTGGGCTGCTGAATACCCAGCAGCTGTTCCAGCTCGGAAACGTTGCGCTCGCCTTGCGACAGCTGACAGAGCAGCAGCAGGCGATCCGGGTTGGCCAGGGCCTTGAGCAAGGCGCCGGCGGAAGCTGCATTGGCTCGCAGCTGTTCGATGTCCAGCTCGGGCGTCATGAGACGGTCACCAGCACGGTTAAGATGAATACAATATATTTTTTTATATAATATAAGGCAAGCCGTCAGCGAAAGAAGTTGGCCGTGCTCGCGGTCATCGTTAGCATGCCCCTACCCGTATACAGGCCACTCGGCCAAGCGACCGGAACACCCGCCAGCTCTTCTTTCGTGATCTCGAGGTAAACGCATGAATGACCAGACCACTGCCGCTGAATCCGCGGAATTGCAGACTCAGCAGCAGGCCATGCTGAAACGGCTCGCGCGAGTCGAGGGGCAGGTGCGCGGCATTCAGGCGATGATCAGACGCGGGGAGGATTGTGAAGCGATCGCTCAGCAGTTCTCCGCTGCGCGCAGTGCGTTGGACAAGGCCTACCGGCTGATGCTGACGTGCCTGATCGAGGAAGCGCTGCAGGATCAGACCCAGGATACCGGCGAGACCCTGGAGCGCGTGCGCAGCATTTTCACCAAGTACACCTGAAGCAAGCCGCTGTCGACCGATCGATACCGCAAGCCTCGGCGAGCACGCCGGCCTGGGCCGTAGCGAACCGTTGACGCTATCCAGGTGAATGTCGAGAACGCAAAACGAAAAAAGCGACCCTTAGGTCGCTTTTTTGATTCCTCGCAGGCCTGAAGAAGCCGCGAAGAGAATTTGGAGCGGGAAACGAGACTCGAACTCGCGACCCCGACCTTGGCAAGGTCGTGCTCTACCAACTGAGCTATTCCCGCTTATCTACAACAAAAAGTGGCGTCCCCTAGGGGACTCGAACCCCTGTTACCGCCGTGAAAGGGCGGTGTCCTAGGCCACTAGACGAAGGGGACGCTGCCCGGAAACTACAGCTTACTTCCGGCTTGCAGCGCTCTGTTTGGCGCTTCACGCTGCAAGTGGCGCGCATTCTATGGAGGCCTCCGAAGGTCGTCAAGCATAGTTTTAAAAAAAATTTTCGCAGCATCACCGTGCGGCAGCTGGAGCTATCGGCCACATCATCAAGCCACTACACTCAGACGAAAAGCCAGCGGCTCGAGAGGTAGTCAAGTGTCCCCACTAATGATCACGGGATTGATCCTGGCCGGTTTGCTCGTTCTGGTCATCATCGTCTACTCCATACAGATCGTCGAAAAAGGCAATCTGGAAAAGGCCCGCAAGCGCGCCGAGCTGACCGACCGCTGCCGCCGCTGCGCCGATCTTTCTGACGGCCTGCCCGGGCAGATGATGACCCCGGCCCTGAAGCTGTTGCTCACCCGCCTCGAGCTGGCGCTCAGCGAGCGCCTGCAGCCGCTGGACAAGGGCAACGACAAACTGACAGCCCGCCTTCAGACATTGCGCGCAGACGTGGCGAAGGGTGAGGCGATCGAAGTGCGCAATCCGCCCCGGCAGATCCTCACCGAGGCCCAGGCCAAGGAGAGCCGCTTCATGCTCGAGGATCTCCACGCCCAGATCGTGCGCGCCACCAAGGAAGGCCTCCTGGAACAAGCCGAGGCCAAGCGCTGGGTACAGGATATCCAGCGGATGCTGGCCATCCTGCACATCGAGTTCTTCACCAACCTGGGCAAGCAGGCGTTGCAGCAGAACCAGCCGCAGCGTGCACGCCTGGCCTTCGAACGAGGCGTCCAGCACATTCGACGGCAGCCGGCACCGGCGCCTTACCAGGCTCAATTGAAACAGCTGGAGGCCCTGCTGGAGCATGCCAACGCACTGGTGCTGAAGAACGAGGTGCCCAAGGCCGACGAGTCGAGCGAGCTGGCCGAAGGCATGAAGGCATTCGACGACGACGACCTCTGGAAGAAGAACAACGTCTACTGATCGCATCACCGGCGCCAGCTCATAACAAGAACGAATCCACCGCGGAGGACGATGATGTCTGTGACCCTGTACGGCGTGCCCCTCTCCCCCTTCGTCCGCAAGGTACGGCTGTGCCTGCAGGAAAAGGGACTCGACTATCAGCTTGAAACGGTGATGCCCTTCACCCCGCCCGATTGGTATTACGCCATCAACCCGCTGGGACGTATTCCCTCGCTCAAGGATGGTGACTGCACCCTCGCCGACTCCAGCGTGATCTGCCAGTACCTGGAAGAAGCCTATCCCGCCACGCCAACCCTGTACGGCGACAGCGCCCAGGCGCGTGGTCAGGTGCGCTGGCTCGAGAAATACGCGGACTACGAGCTGGCGCCATTGACCACCTTCACCGTGTTTCGCAACCGAATTCTCAAGCCGACCTCCGGCCAGCCGTGCAACGAAGAGGCGGTGCAGACAACGATGCAGCAGAAGCTGCCGCCTCATTTCGACTACCTCGAGCAGCAGCTCGGCGACAACGATTTCTTCGTCTGCGACCGGTTATCCATGGCGGACATCGCCGTGACCTGTCAGCTGATCAACATGAGCCACGGCGGCGAACAGCTCGATGCCCAGCGCTGGCCGGGGCTGGCTGCACACCATGCGCGCATGCTGGCGCGCCCCGCCATCGAAAGCCTGCTGCCGGGCGAGCAACGCATGAATGCCAAGCTGCAGGAGATGGGCAAGGCCGCTACCGTCTAGGGTCGGCCGGCATCGGGCCCGCCGCAACAGCTGCGGCGGGTTCGACAAGCTACCAAGTTAGCGCCGCGCGTCGAGCAAACGTGCGCCCACCCACTGACGGGCATACTGATACGCGCAGCGCCCATTGCGATTGCCACGTCCGGTGGCCCAACGAATCGCGTCCTTTTCCAGCGCTTCGTCCCAATCCCATTGCAGGCGCGCCTTGCCTGCCAGCGAATCGATCCAGTGGCGCACCACACTGAGGTAGTGCTGCTGGCTGAAGGGATAGAACGACAGCCAGAGGCCGAAACGATCGGACAAGGCAATCTTGTCCTCCACCGCCTCGTTCGGATGCAGCTCGCCGTCCACCATCTGCCAGTTCTCGTTGTCGCTCTGGCGCTCCGGCACCAGGTGACGGCGGTTCGACGTGGCATACAGCAGCACGTTCTCCGGCGCACGCTCCAGGGAACCGTCGAGCACGCTCTTGAGCACCCGGTAGTCACCCTCGCCAGCCTCGAAGGACAGGTCGTCGCAGAAAAGCACGAAGGCCTGGCGCTGCCCTGAAAGCAGCTCTACCACGCGCGGCAGATCCGCCAGATGGTCGCGCTCGATCTCGATCAGGCGCAGCCCACGGCCGGCATACTCGGCCAACAGAGCGCGAATCAGCGACGATTTTCCAGTACCACGGGCGCCCCAGAGCAAGACGTGATTGGCGGGCAGGCCATCGACGAACTGCTGGGTATTGGCAGCCAGCAGATCACGCTGTCGGTCGATGCCGATCAGGTCGTCCAGACGCAGATCGAGATTGACCTCGAGCGGCGCCAGATAGCCGCTTCGGCCGTCACGCTGCCAGCGCGCCGCCAGCGTATGCTCCCAATCGATAACGGGCGGCTGCGCGGGCAGCAACGGCTCGATACGCGCCAACAGGCCTTCGGCACGCTGCAGGAAGGCTTTCAACTCGACATCCATGATTGACTCCAAAACAGAAAAAGTCCGGCCGAAGCCGGACCAGACATCAACGCCTGCGAAAGCTATCGATCCCGCGCCGCTCGTGCTTCAGAGCAGCGCCTCGATATCCGCCGCCAGCGCCTGCGGCGCGGTACGCGAGGAATAGCGCCGCACCGTGCGCCCCTGATCGGCGATGAGGAACTTGGTGAAATTCCACTTGATGGCCTTGCTGCCCAGCAGGCCGGGCGCGCGCTTCTTCAGCTCGATGAACAGCGGATGGGCGTCGCCGCCATTGACCTCGACCTTGGCGAACAACGGGAAGGACACGCCGAACCGACGCTCGCAGAAGGTGGCGATCTGCGCCTCGCTATCCGGCTCCTGTCCGCCGAACTGGTTGCACGGAAAACCGAGCACGACCAGGCCACGCTCGCCGTAGCGCTGCCAGAGCTCCTCCAATCCCTTGTACTGGGGCGTGAAACCACATTGGCTGGCGGTGTTCACCACGAGCAGCACCTTGGCATCGAAATCGGCGAGCGTCTTGTGCTCGCCGTCGATGGTGACGCAGGGAATATCTAACAGAGGATCGCGCATGCTGGTTCCTTGCGGCTCAGACTTCGCGGGGCTTCAAGTCGAGCGAGGCCGAATTGATGCAATAGCGCAGACCGGTCGGTTTAGGGCCATCGGGGAACACATGCCCCAGGTGGGCGTCGCAGCGAGCGCACCTGACCTCGATCCGGTGCATGCCATGACTGAAGTCATCCAGGCTGGCGATCGCCGTATCGCTTACCGGCTGGAAATAGCTGGGCCAGCCACAGCCGGAGTCGAACTTGGCATCGGCATCGAACAGTGGCGCATCACAGCAGACGCAATGGTAGACGCCCGGCGTCCGGGTGTCGTTGTACTTGCCGGTGAAGGGGCGCTCGGTGGCGCCGAGCCGGCAGATCTGGAACTGCTCATCGGACAGCTCCTCACGCCAGGCGTCGAGCGGTTTTTCCAGCTTGTCCATCGGTAGCCTCCTCGGGGTCTGTTCGCGTTTCGTCCCATGGCCACGACATGGCGCACCGGTTGTTTGGAACGCACACGAAGCGCAACAGCACGCTATATAAAAAAGGCCGATCTGTACCTTTTCCGGTGGTCGGGCCGCACGTATCATGCCTCCCTCTTCGACGCCTAGTCTGGCAGCGGGGTTTCCGACTGCCAAGGCGCCCGGGTTCATGCCAAACGTGACCAGCCATTTCCGGAACTGGCACGTTTTCACTTCGGGACACTCAGGATCATGCAGGTCAGCAAATCGAACAAGCTCGCCAATGTCTGTTACGACATCCGTGGGCCAGTGCTCAAGCACGCCAAACGCCTGGAAGAGGAAGGCCATCGCATCCTCAAGCTGAACATCGGCAACCCGGCGCCGTTCGGTTTCGAAGCTCCGGAGGAAATTCTCCAGGACGTGATCCGCAACCTGCCGACTGCCCAGGGCTACAGCGACTCGAAAGGCCTGTTCAGCGCCCGCAAGGCGATCATGCAGTACTACCAGCAAAAGCAGGTGGAAGGCATCGGCATCGAGGACATCTATCTCGGCAACGGCGTGTCCGAGCTGATCGTGATGTCCATGCAGGCGTTGCTCAACAACGGCGACGAAGTGCTGATCCCCGCTCCGGACTATCCGCTCTGGACGGCCGCCGTGAGCCTGGCCGGCGGCAAGCCGGTGCATTACCTCTGCGACGAACAGGCCAACTGGTGGCCCGACCTGGCCGACATCAAGGCCAAGATCACGCCAAACACCAAGGCGCTGGTCCTGATCAACCCGAACAACCCCACCGGCGCGGTCTATCCGAAGGAAGTCCTGGAGGGCATGGTGGAGCTGGCTCGCCAGCACAAGCTGGTGCTGTTCTCCGACGAGATCTACGACAAGATTCTCTATGACGCCGCGGTGCACATCTCCACCGCCTCGCTGGCGCCGGACGTGCTCTGCCTGACCTTCAACGGCCTGTCCAAGTCCTATCGTGTCGCCGGCTTCCGCTCCGGCTGGGTGGCCATCTCCGGCCCCAAACACAAGGCCCAGAGTTATATCGAAGGCCTGGATATCCTTGCCAACATGCGCCTGTGCGCCAACGTACCGTCGCAGCATGCGATTCAGACTGCACTGGGCGGCTATCAGAGCATCAATGACCTGGTCCTGCCGCCGGGTCGGCTGCTCGAGCAGCGCAACCGCACCTGGGAGCTGCTCAACGACATTCCCGGCATCAGCTGCGTCAAGCCCATGGGCGCGCTGTATGCGTTCCCGCGCATCGATCCGAAGATCTGCCCGATTCACAACGACGAGAAGTTCGTGCTCGACCTGCTGCTTTCCGAGAAACTGCTGATCGTCCAGGGCACGGCATTCAACTGGCCGTGGCCGGATCACTTCCGGGTGGTTACCCTGCCGCGCGTGGATGACCTGGAGCAGGCGATCGGACGCATCGGCAACTTCCTCAAGACCTACCAGCAGTAACCGAATGGATCTGCAGATAGACGACTTCTACAAGGACGCCGCGGGCGGTCTGCTCGCGTTGTATCAGGCGTTTCCACGGAAGATCGCGCTGTATGTGGAAGACCTGATAGGCCGGGAAGAGCCGGACGAGTTCGGCCTTCCCTCCAAACGCCACCAGAGCTGCCTGGGCGCCCTGCTCTGGCTGGCCGACGAAGGCTATTTGCGCTTCGAGAGCACCATCCAGTTCCTCGCACTGGACCAGGCTGTGCTGACCGAGAAGGGTTTCATTCGCCTGACCCGCGCCGTCCCCGGATACCTGGCGGGCGACCGCAGCCTGCCTCCCAGCGTACTGCGCATCCAGGCCAGTCTCGCCCATCAGCTTCGCGACGCACTGAAAACCGGTCACAGCGAGCGCATCGCCCATCTTGCCCGCTTGCTGTTCGAAAACGACACCGGCTCGCCGCTGCACTCCAGCCTTGGCGCACAAGCGACATAGCTTGAAATAGTCGCTCGGTTGAATAGCTCAAGGGCGCACCTTATATAGCCTATCGTTCTTCAAATCCTACCCTGGAGTCTGCCGCAACATGATGCGCATTTTCTTGTTCCTGGCCACCAACCTTGCGGTCCTGGTCATCGCCAGCATCACCCTGAAGCTGCTCGGGGTCGATCGCTACACCGGCCAGAACTATGGCAGCCTGCTGGTCTTCTGTGCGGTGTTCGGCTTTGCGGGATCGCTGATTTCGCTGTTCATCTCCAAGTGGATGGCGAAGATGAGCACACGCACGGAGATCATCAGCCAGCCGCGCACCCGCCATGAGCAGTGGCTGCTGCAGACCGTCGAGCAACTGTCGCGCGAAGCCGGCATCAAGATGCCCGAGGTCGGTATCTTCCCGGCCTACGAGGCCAACGCCTTCGCCACCGGATGGAATCGCAACGACGCGCTGGTAGCCGTCAGCCAGGGCCTGCTCGAACGTTTCTCCCCGGATGAAGTGCGCGCGGTGCTGGCGCATGAAATCGGCCACGTGGCCAATGGCGACATGGTCACCCTGGCGCTGATCCAGGGCGTTGTGAACACCTTCGTCATGTTCTTCGCACGAATCTTCGGCAACTTCGTCGACAAGGCGATCCTCAAGAACGAGGACGGCCATGGCATCGGCTACTTCGTCGCGACGATCTTCGCCGAACTGGTACTGGGCATCCTTGCCAGCATCATCGTCATGTGGTTCTCGCGCAAGCGTGAATACCGCGCCGACGAAGCCGGCGCGCAACTGGCCGGCACCGGCGCTATGATCGGCGCCCTGCAGCGCCTGCGGGCCGAACAGGGCCTGCCGGTGCACATGCCCGATTCGCTCAAGGCGTTCGGCATCAACGGCTCGCTCAAGCACGGCATGGCCGGCCTGTTCATGACCCATCCCTCTCTGGAGGATCGCATCGAAGCCCTGCGTCAGCGTGGCTGAGATCGACCGAGTGGTACCGGGGCGACGCAAGTCGCCCTTTTCGTTTGTCTATGCAGATTCAACTCCGCATAGAAGGAATCGCCATGCGCCGCCTCATCTTCGTCTGCTGCGCCCTGCTCGCCCTCGCTGGCTGCCAGAGTGCCTATTACTCCGCAATGGAAAAAGCCGGCATCCACAAGCGTGACATCCTGGTCGACCGGGTGGAGGACGCACGCGACTCGCAGCAAGCCGCCAAGGAACAGTTCAAGGATGCGTTGGAACGCTATCGCAGCGTGGTAGAGGTCAAGGGCGGCGACCTGGAGAAGCGCTATGACGCACTGAACCGACAGTACGAGGCGAGCGTCGCCAGCGCCCGGGATGTGCGGGCCCGCATCGACGCGGTGGAAGACGTCGCCAATGCTCTGTTCAAGGAATGGGAGAGCGAACTGAAGCAGTACAGCAATGCCAGCCTGAAGGCTGCCAGTGCGAAGGAGCTGAGCCGTACCCGTGCCGAATACCGGACGCTGCTGCAACGCATGAAGGCAGCCGAACAACGCATCGAGCCGGTGCTCAGCGTACTGCGCGATCAGGTGCTGTTTCTCAAGCACAACCTCAATGCTCGCGCGATCAGCGCCCTGCATGGCGAGTACCGCACGCTGCAAGGCAATGTCGACCAGTTGATGGCGGACATGCAGCGCGCCATCGACGAGGCCGACACCTTTATCCGCAGACTCCAGGCGGACAGCTGAGCGCAGCGAGCGGCAACGGCGGTCAACCCCGCCGTTGCAGCCGGTAAAACTGTTCTTGCAGGCGCTGCAGCCCACGCTCACGCATCTTCGGATTGCGCTCCAGCACTTCCTTGGCCTCCAGCTGCTGCACGTCCCACGCGCCGTCGTACAACGTGCTCACTTCCGCATGGCTGACAGCGAACGGCGGGCCATCCATTTCCGCCTGGTCGTAATCGAGCGCAACCAGCAATTGCTGGCAGCCGGCCGGCAGAATGTTCGTCAGCAACGCGGCGTAGCGCTGGCGCATCGCCGGCGGCAGCGCAATCAGCGCGGCGCGATCGTAGACGCCCCGGCAGTCGGCAACGTCTTGCGCCGCCAGCGCAAAGAAATCGCCACAACGGATCTCAAGCCTGCCGGATCGATAGACTTTGAATGCGCCGACCTGCGAAATCTCCGCCTCCAGACCTTGCTCGGCGAAAAACGCCTCGACGGCTTTCTGGCTCAGCTCCACCCCCAGTACGCGATGGCCCTGCCCTGCGAGCCAGGCCAGGTCCAGGCTCTTGCCACACAGCGGCACCAGCACAGCTGCTTCCTCGGGCAAAGCCAGCCGCGGCCAGTGACGGCGCAAGCCGGGATGGACGTCTTCGAGGTGAAAACCGATTTCGTTGCGAGCCCAACGTTCTTGCCAGAAGTTCTGGTGCACCTGCGCGCCTCCGCTGCATGAAAGCCGCAGCTTAGCAGAGCCATTGCGACCCCGGCTCAGCTGGCGTAGAGCAACGCTTCCACATCGACCCCGGCGTCGCGCATCTGTGCCAGCTTGTAGCGCAAGGTTCGCGCACTGATGCCCAGCCGGTCGGCGGTCTCCTTGCGACGCCCGCGTTCGGCGCGCAGCGTGTCGATGATCAACTGGAATTCGCGCCGCCGCAGATCATCACCCAAGGCGGAACCGACTTCGCCATCAGCGGCAGAGGCCTCGCTCGGCAGTGGCGCTGGATTACTGGCAAGCGGCGCACCGACAGCACCAGCAGAGCCGAGCAGGCAGAGATCTTCGGGCTGAATGACACCACCCTGCTGAAGGATCAGCGCACGCTGAATGGCATTGTCCAGTTCACGCACGTTACCCGGCCAGCCGTGTTCGAGCAGGCAGCGTTGCGCCGCCGACGACAACCGAGCCGGTACCTGTCGCATCTTTAGGGCATGGCCCGCCAGCAGGCGCTCGGCCAGCGGCAGGATATCGGCCGGACGCTCGCGCAGCGGCGGCCAGGCCAGGGGAAAAACGGACAATCGATAGAACAGGTCTTCGCGGAAGCGCCCGGCGGCCACCTCAGCGGCCAGATCGCGGTTGGTGGTCGCAAGCACCCGGATATCCAGGGCAATCGACCTTCGCCCGCCAACCCGCTCCACCTCGCGCTCCTGCAGCACCCGCAACAGCTTGGCCTGCAGCGCGAGCGGCATCTCGGAAATCTCGTCGAGCAGCAGCGTACCGCCATCGGCCTGCTCGAACTTGCCAGGCTGACTGGCGATGGCCCCGGTGAAGGCGCCCTTTTCGTGGCCGAACAGCGTCGCCTCCAGCATATTGTCCGGAATAGCGGCGCAGTTGATGGCGATGAACGGCTTTGCACCACGCGGCGAGCGCTGGTGGATATAACGTGCCAGCACTTCCTTGCCGGTACCCGACTCGCCGGAAATGAGCACCGTCGAGTCGCTTTGCGCCACGCGCGCAGCAAGATCCAGCAGCCGCTGGCTGGACGGCTCGCAGGCGATCGGACCCTGTGCCTCCACCGGACCGAGGGCGCCGTTGACGTGGCGACCCAGCAGTTCGAGCAGTGTGCCGGGCTCGAAGGGCTTGACGAGGTAATCGACCGCCCCCTGACGCATCGCCTCCACCGCCTTCGCCACGGCGCCAAAGGCCGTCATCAGCAGCACCGGAATCTGCGGATAACGTTTGCGAATCGAGGCGAGCAGCTCATGGCCATCCATACCCGGCATGTTCACGTCGCTGATGACCAGACCAAAGGGCTCCTGCTCCAGTGCGATGAGTGCGGCTTCGCCGCAGTCGACGGCTCGATGTGCATAGCCGCCCAGTTCGAGCGTGATACCCAGTGCTTCTCGCAGGGATGGATCATCTTCGACCAGCAGTACTTTCGCAGCCATCAGCTCACACGACCTTCTGAACGATAGGAATCAACGGCAACGCAACGATGACGCAAGTGCCGCGACCTGGCCGGGAACGCAGGCGCAGCTCGCCTTGATGGGCACGGGCGACAGCCTTCGCGACCGCAAGCCCGAGGCCGGTTCCATTGTCCCGGGTAGTGAAGAACGGCTCGCCCAACCGCCCCAGGATGCCAGCCTCTATGCCGCGGCCGTTATCGCTGATGCACAGGTGCAGCGTGGCATCACGCCGATACAGATGAATCTTCAAACGACATGCGCCACTGCAGGCCTGCAAGGCGTTCTGGACAAGGTTGAGCAGTGCGCCGACCAGTGTGTCGCGGTTGCAAAGAAGCTCGCCGCCTTGCGCATCGTTCTGCCAGCGCACGGCGACATCTCCCAGTTTCGGCTCCGCCGCCGCGCGAAGAGCGGACAGCAGCTCGGCCGGGGTCACGCGGTCGTTCAGCGGCAGATCGCCCCGGGCGAACACCAGCATGTCGCGAACCTGGTGCTCCAGCTCGTGCAGGCGCGCTTTCAGACTGCCGGCGAAACGTTGCTGCTGTTGCTCGCTCAGGCCACCTTGCTCAAGGTGGCTTGCATACAGCAGCGCGGTGGAAAGCGGTGTGCGAATCTGATGGGCTAGCGATGCCACCATTCGCCCCAGGGACGACAAGCGCTCATGGCGCGCCAACTGATCCTGCAGACGCCGGGTTTCGGTAAGGTCGGTCAACAGCACCAACTGGCCGGGCTCGCCGCTGAGGGAACGAGTGGCGATCGACAGACGGCGTCCGTTGCGCAGGGAAATCTCATGGCCATCATCCTTGCGCGGGGCGAAACTGCGGACGATGACATCGCGCCAGTTGACACCCACCAGGGGCTCACCCAGAAGCTCCGAGGCCACAGGATTGGCGTCGCGCACCACCCCTTGGCCATCGATGACGATCACGCCGCCCGGAAGCAGGTCCAGCACGTTCCGCAGTCTTTGAGCGAGCCGCTCCTTCTCCTCGAGCTCGTGGCGACGCTGCGCCCCCGCCTCGGCAAGCTGGTCCCGGAGCTCAGCGACGTGTGCCTGCAAAAGCCCCTCGGACTCGCCCAGCTGCCCGGCAAGCTCTCGGAAACGCTCGAGCGAGCCTGTGAGGTCCACGGCATCGGTGGGCTCAAAGGACGCTATGGACGGCCTGGTGACGAAATTCACTGATTCACTTGCGCCTGTCAAAAGATGGTCGGTCAAGTGAAACCAGCAAGGTTCATGCCCGCGGCGTCATCCGCTGATGCGTCCCAGAAACGCAAAAGGCCACCCGAAGGTGGCCTTTGTCATGCACGAATATTACTCGCCCAGTTCGTCGTCGCGGCGGTTCATTCCATATTTGCGCATTTTCTCTACCAGCGTGGTCCGCCGGATGCGCAGCCGCTCCGCGGCACGGGCAACCACACCACCGGCGTCTTCGAGCGCCTGATGGATCAGCCCCTGCTCAAGGTTGCCGAGGTACTCCTTCAGGTCCAGCCCCTCGACAGGGAGCATGGCCTGCGCCTCAGGCACCACCATCGGCGCGCTGATGGCGGCACGCTCTTCCATCTCGTCATGCAGACTGGTTGCGTACTGCTCGTCGTCATCATCAACGTGCCGGAACTTCTTCGGCAGCTCCATTACACCGATCACACCATAAGGATGCATGATCGCCATGCGTTCGACGAGATTGGCCAATTCGCGAACGTTGCCCGGCCAGTCGTGCCGGCAGAGCGACATGATGGCAGCCGAGTTGAACCTGATGGAACCGCGCTTCTCGTGCTCCATGCGCGAGATCAGCTCGTTCATCAGCAGTGGGATGTCTTCCACACGCTCGCGCAGCGGCGCCATTTCGATCGGGAAGACGTTCAGGCGATAGTAGAGGTCCTCACGGAAGGTCCCCTCTTCGATCATCTTTTCCAGATCCTTGTGGGTCGCGGCAATGATCCGAACATCGGCATTCTGCGTGCGGTTGCTGCCGACGCGCTCGAATGTGCGCTCCTGCAGTACACGAAGAAGCTTGACCTGCATGGGTAACGGCATGTCACCGATTTCGTCGAGGAACAGCGTACCGCCCTCGGCCAGCTCGAAGCGCCCTGCCCGCGCGGTGATCGCGCCGGTAAAGGCGCCTTTTTCGTGTCCGAACAGTTCGCTTTCCAGCAATTCTGCCGGGATAGCACCGCAATTGACTGGAACGAACGGCCCCTGGCGCCGCTTGGAATGGTAGTGCAGGTTACGCGCGACCACCTCCTTGCCGGTACCGGATTCGCCGAGGATCAGCACGCTGGCCTCCGTATCGGCGACCTGCTCCATCATCTGACGGACATGCTGCACCGCTCGGCTGGTGCCAACCAGGCTGCGGAAAAGATTGGGTTCGCGCTGCCGGCCGCGCGTCTTGGACTCGTACATTTCGCGGTAGATCTGCGCCCGGTGCAGCGAGTCGAGCAGCTTGTTGTAGCTGGGCGGCATTTCCAGGCTGGTGAGGACCCGGCGTCGAATCTCCTCGGGCCAGTCGGCCGGTGCCGGCTCGCCAATCAGCATCAACGGGACGTTCTCATCCCATTTGCTCATCTGCTTGATCAGCTCGATGGCGCCCCCCCTGGTGGTCACATCCCCCAGCATGACGCCATTCACGACTCGACTGGACTCGAGGCCGGCGACAGCGTCCTGCCATTCACTGCTGGAGCAAGCCAGATGATCCTCACTGAGAAAATTCAGAATGACCGTCAAATCCCGCCGACGGTCACGATCATCATCTATCAACAAAATCTTGGTTTCACGCCACATCTTGTTTATAGGGCTCTTTAGAGGCTGAAAGAAAGCCTGCGCTCGCATCCATGGAAATAAAGGCGATCACACTTCATGGCAGATGAAACGTAGATTAATGAAAAAATGAACTGAGTCAAATTTATGGCGTGAATTAACGACCAAAGAACGAGCCGGAAATCAGAGTGTTGTGAAACGCCCAGCAGCTCAACCGGTCAGTTGCGCGCAAGATCGTGGACAAGATAGGGATTTACTAAGCAGTACGCGTCAAACAGATGACCGCCAACGCCGCACTGGCGACATAATGCCACATACTTTGTAATGATAAAAAGCGAGAGGTCGTGACTGGAGCCGAGGACGGTCGGGAACGCTGCACACAAGCATGTTGCGTTCGGCATTCAACCGAACAGCTGGTAGACCTTGGCGCCCTGCTGCGACTGATTGAGCTGACGCAGTTCGCCTGCCACCCGGGCCTGTTCGATCTGGCAGGTCATGACCAGTTCGCGATAGAGATCGAGCAGCTCCTGCAAACGTTGCCGGACAGCTCCATCATCACGCTGATGTTCGCGCATCGCCTCATCGACAGCGCTGCGGCACTCGCGGTCGAGCATGCCGATGGCCGACCAATCCTGCTGCGTCAGCGCGTCGCGCAGTGCGGTGCCGGTTTCTTCTAGGCGCTTGACGGAAGCATTCATGTTCGACTCCGGGGCCTGAGCCCGATGCGGCGGTCTTGCCGAGCCAGCGGATACGTTGCAAAGCAACGGTGCTGAATCCTTATCGGCAATCGACGCTCAGCCTTTAGACCGAACGGCAAAAAGACTGCTCGGCGTGCAGCTCAGTAGCGTTCGCGCAACCCCGGCGGCACGCTGGGCGGTGCAACCGGTTCCCAAGGGCCATCCGGGCGCGCCGCGCAGAACCAGTCGCCATCCCAGCGATAGTAAAGGCGCTCGCGATAGTACAGCTCGCGCCCCTCCACCACATAGACACCCAGGCGATTGTCCCAATGAGCCGCCACGTGCGGCGGCGGCGCGTAACGCGGATGGCTTCTCTGCGTGGCTGGAGCCCTGGGTGCCGGTGGCGCCTTGATAGGCGGTGGCGCGATGACCGGACCGGAGGGCTCCGGTGCCCGCGGAACCGGTGCAGGTGCCGGTGCCTGCGGTGCAGAATCGTACGGATTCCCAGCACAGGCGCCGAGCAACAGCGTCAGACCAATCAGCGCGGCCCGCAGAACAATGCGCGCAGGAGCAAACGGGTTCGCTGTTGGCTTCAGGTTCATCTCCACCTCTACTGGGATCAGGGCGCCTCGGCGCGATCGATCATCAACCGCACGGCGTTTTTATCACCGCGAGTCTCGAGCGCCTCGCTTTGACCCATCCACTCACCCTTTGTTGCGTCACCCGTACGAGAAACCCGCGCCATCACCGTCACCTGCTCGACGCTGGAGATCTTGAGGGACGGCACCATCGCATCGGCGTCGCTCAGCGTGACGGTCGCCGGAAGATCACCGACCGTCAGGCGCTTGGCCGCCAGCGGAACCGGCGGTCCGTTCACTGCCCGCGCAAAAACGAAAACACTGTCCTCGGGCGATACCGTTTCCGCCACCTTCGGATCCAGCTGCACCTGGATTTGCAGCGCAGCGGCATGCGTGCTCGCCGCAGCCGGAGCCTCGCCTGCTGCAGCGTTGCCGGAACCGCCATCGACCTGCTGCCTGGCGCGTTCGATGCCGCCGCGGATGGCTTCGCGAGAAGGATCGTTCTCGGGCAACGCAGCCACCAGCTGCTCCCAGAAGCGCACGGCATCCTGATAGCGACCTTCCTCGTATGCCGCGATGCCGAGCAGGCCGAGACTGGTCAGTTCCTGCGGATCGGCCTGCAGCGCCTCATCGGTAAGCGCCTGCAGCTGTTCGGACCACTGCCGATCGCCGGCGAAGTATTGCGCCTGAGCCCACTGGCCAAGCAGTTCGGGCTGGCGTCCGGCAAGCTCTACCACGCGCGCGAATGCCTTGGCCGCATCGGCCGGGCGCTCCTGATTCATGTAGGTGCGCCCGAGGAAATACCAGGCTTCGGCCGAGTCGGGCTGCTCCTTCACGGCCTGCTCGAGATGAGCCGTCATTTCCTCGACGGTGCGTGGCTGTTCCGAGAACTGACGAGCCATCTGCACCTTGTCGCTAGCCCCCCAGTGCATGTACAACCCATAGCCCACCAGGGGCACCAGCACGGCTGCGATAAGCGGCACGCTACGACCCAACTTGGCGATTTTGGGGCTGTCGCTGTTTTCGGTGTCTTCCAACAACTCGCGCGCCGCGTCCGCACGCCCCGCCTCGAGCTGGGCATCGCTCAGTGTTCCCGCCGCGTGCTGGGCGGTGAGTTCAGCCAGGCGCTCCTCGTAGAGCGCAACGTTGAGCGCCGTACGGTCTTCTTCGGCCTGGGCGCGACGACCACGCAGGATGGGGAGCAGCAGGAAGGCCAGTGCCACCAGCAGCAGAGCGCTGGCGGCTATCCAGAAATCGGTCATGAGTCTTTTTTATCCAGCAGCTTGGCGAGACGCTCGCGCTCGGTCTCGGAAAGGGTGTTCGATGCAGGCGCCTTCTCGACGCGGCGGCGACGTACCAGGATCACGGCCAGAACACCGAAGCCCAGCACCAGCAGGCCCGCCGGGCCGTACCAGAGCAGCAGAGTCTTCGCATTCACCGGCGGGTTGTAACGAACGAAGTCGCCGTAACGGTCCACCAGGTAATCGACGATCTGGTCGTTGCTCTGCCCCTCCTCCAGCATGCGGAAGATTTCCTGGCGCAGATCCATCGCGATGGGCGCGTTGGAATCGGCGATGTTCTGGTTCTGGCACTTCGGACAACGCAGCTCTTCGGTCAACGTCCGGTAGCGCTCGCGTTCGGCCTCATCGCGAAACTCGTAGGTGTCGATCGCTGCCTGGGCCGTGGAAACCAGGAACAGCCCCAGCAGCGCAGCGTGGATCAATCGTTTCATTCGTCCACCAACTCCTGATAGAGCGCTGCGAGCTGCTCGCGCCAGACACGATCATCGATCACGCCGACGAACTTGTGACGGATGACGCCCTGCTTGTCGACCAAGAAGGTCTCGGGCGCGCCGTATACGCCCAGGTCCAGGCCCAGGCTGCCGCGCTCGTCACGAATGTTCAGCTGGTAGGGATCGTGAAATTCCTTCAGCCATTTCTGCGCCGCTGCGTTGTCATCCTTGTAGTTGACGCCATGGATGACCACGCCCTGCGCGGCCAGGCGATTGAGTACCGGGTGTTCGACCTTGCAGGCGACACACCAGGTTGCCCACACGTTGACCAGTGCGGGTTTGCCCTTGAGATCTGCGTCGGTGATCAGGCGCTGCTCATCTTCCACCGAGGGCAGCGAGAACGCGGGCAGCGGCTTGCCGATCAGCGCCGAAGGCAGCTCGGACGGATCGAGAAAAAGCCCCCGGTAGAGGAACACTGCCACCACCAGAAAAATCGCCAGTGGCAGCAACATCAGCAGTCTTTTCACATCAGGCTCCTTGCGCCGCCATACCCAATGCTTCGCGCACGCGGGTCTTTACCTTGACACGATAACGACGATCACTGGCGGCCAGGGCACCGCCCAGGCCCATCATCAGCGCACCCAACCAGATCCAGCGCACGAACGGCTTGATATGCACGCGCACTGCCCAGGCACCGTCGCCCAGCGGCTCGCCGAGGGCCACATAGAGGTCGCGAGTGAAGCCGGCGTCGATGCCCGCCTCGGTCATCGGCATCTGCTGCACGGTGTACAGGCGCTTCTCCGGATGCAGGGTGGCGATCTGCTTGTCACCGTCGAAAACCCGGATGGTGGCCTTGTCCGAGGTGAAGTTCGGCCCCTCATGGTGCACCGCCCCCTCGAAGACGAACTCGTAACCACCCAGCGACAGCGACTCGCCCGGCGCCAGGCGCAGGTCACGCTCGGAGCTCTGATGGCTGGTCAACACCACACCGATCGCACAGACAGCGAGGCCCAGGTGCGCCAGGTGCATGCCCCAATAACTCGGTGCAAGGCTCCGTGCCCCCTTCAACAGGCCCTTGTGGCGGGTCTTGTCGAGCAGATCGCGGACGCTGGCGATGACCACCCATGCCGCCAGCAGGGATACCGCGAGCAGGGCCCAGTTGAAGTCACCGAACAGCAGCGAGCCGAGCCCGCCGAGTACCACGCTGGTAATCAGCACCGGCGTGAGCATGCCGAGCAACCACTTCACCGGCGTGTCCTTCCAGCGCACCATGATCCCGACACCCAGCGTAAGCATCAGCGCGGCCATCAACGGCACGAACATGGCATTGAAGTACGGCGGCCCGACCGACAGCTTGGCGCCAGACAGGGCATCCAGCAGCAGCGGATACAGCGTACCCAGCAGGATCATCGCGGTCGCCACGACGAGCAGCAGGTTATTGACCAGCAGCAGGGTTTCGCGCGACCAGAGGCCGAAGCCGACCTGACTCTTGACCACCGGCGCGCGCAGGGCGAACAGGGTCAGCGAGCCACCGACCACCATCAGCAGGAACACCAGGATGAACACGCCGCGCTCGGGATCGGTGGCGAAGGCGTGAACGGAAGTGAGTACACCGGAACGGACGAGGAAGGTGCCGAGCAGGCTCAACGAAAAGGCCGCGATCGCCAGCAGCACCGTCCAGCTCTTGAAGACGCCGCGTTTCTCCGTAACGGCCAGCGAGTGGATCAACGCGGTACCGACCAGCCAGGGCATGAACGAGGCATTTTCCACCGGGTCCCAGAACCACCAGCCACCCCAGCCGAGCTCATAATAGGCCCACCAGGAACCCAGCGCGATGCCCAGACCGAGGAACGCCCAGGCCACCAGCGTCCATGGACGGGACCAGCGCGCCCAGGCGGCATCCAGACGCCCGCCGAGCAGCGCGGCGATAGCGAAGGCGAAGGCAACCGAGAAACCGACGTACCCCATGTAGAGCATCGGGGGATGCACGATCAGACCGAAGTCCTGCAGTAGCGGGTTGAGATCCCGGCCATCCATCGGCACCTGCGGGAGCAACCGCTCGAACGGGTTGGAGGTGACGATCAGGAACAGCAGAAAACCGATACTGATCAGGCCCATCACACCGAGCACGCGCGCCAACATGTCTTCCGGCAGCTGACGGGAGAAGATCGCCACCGCGAAGGTCCAGCCGGCGAGAATGAAGGCCCACAGCAGCAGCGAACCTTCGTGGGCACCCCACACGGCACTGAACTTGTAGTACCAGGGCAAGGCGCTGTTGGAGTTGTGCGCCACATAGGCGACGGAGAAATCGTCGACCATGAAGGCGTAGGTCAGGCAGGCAAAGGAGAAACCGAGAAACGCGAACTGCCCCCAGGCCGCCGGCTGCGCCAGGCCCATCCATTGCCGGTCACCGCGCCAGGCACCGATCAGCGGCAGCGTGGCCTGGACCACGGCCAGGCACAGGGCCAGAATCATTGCCAGATGGCCGAGCTCCGGAATCATTTCGCGTACTCCTGCTTGCCGCCCTCGTAATGCTTCATCATGCCGCTCTTCTCCAGCGCCTGGGTCACTTCCGGCGGCATGTAGTTCTCATCGTGCTTGGCCAGGACCTCGTCGGCGACCAGCACGCCGTCGGCGTTGACCCGGCCCAGTGCGACGATACCCTGCCCTTCACGGAACAGATCCGGGAGGATGCCTTGATAGGTGATGGTGATCGCCTGAGCGCCATCGGTGACACGGAAGGCGACGCTGAGCGAATCGTTGGTGCGCTTGACCGAACCCTCTTCCACCAGCCCGCCTGCGCGGATTCGGGTGCCCTCCGGCGCTTCGCCGGCAGCGATCTGGGACGGCGTGTAGAACAGGTTGATGTTCTGCTGCAGGGCGGACAACGCCAGCGCCACGGCGATACCGACACCGGCGAGAATCGCCAGGACGATGAAAAGACGCTTCTTGCGCACCGGATTCACTTCGACTCCTCCCGGCGCAAACGACGCGCCTCATCTTGCAGGTAACGCCGACGCGCCAGTACGGGCAGCGCAACGTTGAGAATCAGCACCGCCAGGCTGATGCCGTATGCGGTCCAGACGTACACGCCATGATTGCCCATGGCGATGAAATCGGCGAAGGATGAAAAGTTCACGAGTTATTTCCCACCAGAGCCTTGACCTCGTTCTTCACCCAGCTTGCACGCGACTCGCGGCGCAGCACTTCCAGGCGCATGCGCATCAGCAGCACCGCGGTGAAGAAGCAATAGAAGCCGATCACCATCACCAGCAGCGGCAGCCACATCTCCATCGGCATGGCCGGTTTCTCGGTCACCTTGAAGGTCGCTGGCTGGTGCAGCGTGTTCCACCACTCCACCGAGTACTTGATGATCGGGATATTCACTACGCCGACGATCGCCAGCACCGCACAGGCCTTGGCCGCGCTGTCACGGTTACTGATTGCCTGGCCCAGCGCAATGATGCCGAAGTACAGGAACAGTAGGATCAGCATCGAGGTCAGCCGCGCGTCCCACACCCACCAGGCGCCCCAGGTCGGTTTGCCCCAGACCGCGCCGGTGAGCAGTGCGATGAAAGTCATCCACGCGCCGATCGGCGCCGCCTGCTGCAGCGCAACGTCAGCCAGCTTCATCTTCCAGACCAGTCCCACCACGCCGGCGACGGCGAGCATCACGTAGATGGACTGGGCCAGGAATGCGGCGGGGACATGAATGTAGATGATCCGGAAGCTGTTGCCCTGCTGGTAGTCCTCGGGAGCGAACGCCAGGCCCCAGACCACGCCGACGCTGACCAGCAACACGGCTGCCCAGGCCAGCCAGGGCAACCAGCGCCCGCTGATCTCGTAGAACCACTTCGGTGAGCCCAGCTTGTGAAACCATGTCCAGTTCATCGGATGACTCGTCGTCCAGCGAGGCCCTGATGGATCAGGCCTCGAATTCGTTACATCGACCGGCACATGCCGGCCATCTGGGTATCGCTATTCGCCGACGCTGATCTTCAGCCCGGCGGCTATCGCAAAGGGTGCAAGAGTAACGGCCAACGCGGTCAGGCTGGCCAGCCAGAGCAGGTGTCCGACCGCCGGCAGGCCTTGCAGCGCCGCCTGCAGTGCACCACTGCCAAGGATCAGTACCGGGATGTAGAGCGGCAGGATCAGCAGCGCCAGCAGCAAACCGCCGCGCTTGAGCCCAACCGTAAGCGCCGCACCGACCGCACCGAGCAGGCTGAGGATCGGCGTTCCCAGCAGCAGCGATACCAGCAACACCGGGATGGTCCCAATCGGGAGGCCGAGCATCAACCCCAGCAGGGGCGCCAGCAAGACCAACGCCAAGCCGGAAAATGCCCAGTGTGCCAGCACCTTGGCGAGCACCAGAAGCGCGAGCGGGTGCGGCGAAACGACCCACTGCTCCAGGGAACCATCCTCGAAATCGCTGCGGAACAGGCCATCCAGCGAAAGCAGAACCGCAAGCAGCGCGGCAACCCAGACCAGTCCCGGCGAAATCGTCTGCAGTAATTGCGTTTCCGGCCCGACCGCCAAAGGAAACAGCGCGATGACGATGGCGAAGAAGACCAGCGGGTTGGCCAGTTCGGCTGGGCGGCGGAACAATAGGCGAGTCTCGCGCGCCAGCAGGAGAGTGAAGACGCTGCTCATGCGGCCCGCTGCCCCAGATCCAGCTCACGATAGCCGATGGGCTTCTCCGTCAGGCTGTGGTGGGTGGTCAGCACGACCAGCCCGCCCTGCTCGCAATGGGCTGCCAGATGCCGTTCCAACTGCGCCACGCCATGCTTGTCGAGCGCGGTGAAGGGTTCATCAAGGATCCACAAGGGCGGCGGCGAGAGATACAACCGAGCCAGGCCGACGCGACGCTGCTGACCGGCGGACAGGGTGTGACAGGGCACGTCTTCGAAGCCCCGCAGTCCTACCTCGGCAAGGGCTTGCCAGATCGCGTCGCGGCCCGCGGGTTGATGCAGAGCGCAGAGCCAGGTGAGATTTTCTTCCGCAGTCAGCAGCCCCTTGATTCCGGCTGCATGACCGATCCACAACAGGTTGCGCGCCAATTCGCCACGCTGGGCATCCAGCGGCTGCCCCTGGAGCCGCACCTCGCCGGAGGTCGGCTGCATCAAACCGGAAAGCAGGCGTAGCAGGCTGGTCTTGCCGCTGCCGTTGGGGCCCGATATCTGCAGCATCTCGCCGCGCTCGAGACGGAGATCGAGCTTGTCGAATAACAGCCGCCAATCCCGCTCGCAGGCGAGCGCTACAGCTTCGAGAAAGGGAGTTGACACGGCTGGCGACACCTCAAGATGAAAAAGGCCCGGCCGCTATACTCAGGCATCAGGGCCAGGCGGGCGGAATTATACATGGCAACCCCAGGTGCCGAGGGCCGCAAACGCGAAAGGTTGTAAGAGCATTTGAGGAAAGATGACCGAGATCAAGAGTACCACTGCCCTGCCCCCGACCAGCGCGACACGTCCGGCTGTAGCGGCACAGGATCTCGCCCTCAAGGTGCTGCAGCCGATGCAGAACCTGCTGGCAGCTGGCGAGCAGATCGAAGCCGAAGTGGTCAGCATCCGGGAGGCCGCCGAAGCGTTCCGCCTGGTGTTGCGCCTGACCATGGGCAGCGGACGCCAGGCCACGGTTGAAGTCAGCAGCAACAAACCCGCCGCGGCCGGCACGGCGCTGGTCGTCACCGCATTGTCCGATACCCGTCTGCTGGCCACGCCGCAAGCGGCCGGACGCCAGCCAGCCTCGATGATCGATCTGCAGCAGCTTCCGGTAGGCAGCGTGATCCAGGGCCGCGTCGTGGCGACCAGCCAGCAGCGCACGGAGGATGGGCAAACGTCTTTCAAGATCGTTGTCAGCCTGCTCAACTCACCCGTCGCCGGGCAGAAACTCAGCATCGAATCGGCCAACCCGCTGGCGCTCGGCAGTCTTTTGACGGCGCAGGTCAAGGACAGCCAGTCCTTGGCGTTTCTGCCACTGAGCGGTCGGCTCGATCAACTGCATGTCGGTGAGCAACTGGGCGCGCAGCAGAACCGACAGGCTTCGCTGGAAGGATTGTTCAGGGCGCTGCAGGGCGCGCCGGGCGCGCTCCCGGAAGGGCTGCGCGGCGCGGCGGAGAAGCTGCTCGGGCTGATTCCGGAGATGCAGCAGCTGGGCGACGCCAAGGCGCTGGCAGCAGCGCTGGCTCGGAGCGGCGTGTTCCTGGAGGCCCGCCTGCTTGCCGGCCATACCGATGGGCTGCAAGGCGACCTCAAGGCCGGACTGCTGCGCCTGCTGGCGCAGATGCCCAATCTGCCGGGTAGTACGCCATTGGGGGGAGCGCAGGCCGGCGCCATCGGCCAGGCACTGCCCGCCTTCGCGCGGCAAGCGCTGGGCTCGCTGGCGCAGAACAGTCCGCGTCAGCTCGCGCTCGGCTTTCCGCTGCCGGCCAGGTTACCGCCCGGTCTCGAGGAAGAAGCCGATCTGGAAATGCTGCTCAAGCTCGCTGCCGCTGCCGTATCGAGGCTCCAGACCCACCAGCTTTCCAGCCTGGCGCAGACACAGGTCGGGCCCGACGGCACTATGGTCACCACCTGGCAGCTGGAATTGCCGATGCGGGACCACCGCGACATCGTGCCACTGCAGATCAAGCTGCAGCGCGAAGACCAGCCGAAACGACAGGAAAAGGAGCGCGGTGATCCGCTGTGGAAGATCGAACTGGCGTTCGACGTCGCTCCGCTCGGCCCGTTGCAGGTTCAGGCCCAATTGACGCGCGGAACGCTGTCCAGCCAGCTCTGGGCCGAGCGCAGCGCCACCGCCCAGCTGGTCGCCAAGGAACTAGCTCATCTGCGCGAGCGCTTGCAAGCGGCCGGGCTGAGCGTAGGCGAACTGAGCTGCCGCCAGGGCACACCGCCGCAGGGTCCCAGCACCACGCTGGAACAACGTTTCGTGGACGAAAAAGCATGACCGACAAGCAGCCGCGCCAAGCCATCGCCCTGAGCTACGACGGCGTCAACGCGCCGAGCCTCAGCGCCAAGGGTGACGATGAGTTGGCCGAGGCGATTCTTGCGATCGCTCGGGAACATGAGGTGCCGATCTACGAGAACGCCGACCTGGTAAAACTGCTGGCGAGACTGGAGCTGGGCGACGAGATTCCCGAGGCCCTGTACCGGACCATCGCCGAGATCATCGCGTTCGCCTGGTATCTCAAGGGCAAGTATCCACCCGGTTTTCAGACAGCGTCCGACTCCGGTTCTACGGCGAACCTGCCGCTGCTCAGTGGGCCTGGGCATTGAGCGTGGCGGCCGCCCGGTCTTCTCCGGTGACCTGCGGGAAATCGTGCAGCTGCCAGGCAAAATAGCCCGAGCGGAAGTAGAACACCCGCGTGTAGCCCCAGCTGACAGCCATGCGCGCCGCTTCCGCGCTGCGCGGGCAGACTTCGCTGTCGCAGTAGATCACCAGCGGCAGCTCGCGGGGCCATTCCGGCCCGGCCAGGCTCACGAAGTCACTGGCGAGATCGAAATGTACGGCGCCTTCCACATGTCCCCACAGCCATTCCCGATCAGCACGGACGTCAATGAACACTGCGCCCAGCTCGTGCAGTCGCTTGGCCTGAAAGACGTTGACGGTCATCGCCCCGTCGACATTGTCCGGGGCCTCGGCAGCATGCGCGCCAAACGAAACCACGACCAACAGCACAACCAGTATGCGCCGCATCTTTGCCCTCCTCGTCCCAGGCCGGGACATGGATGCGCTCAGCTAAGCCAAGCCGATACGGTGTTGGAATATGGGGGATTCAGGAGGTTCCGATCAGGCCGACGAGGGGCTCGATCAGCCGGGATCAGGGCTTCTGACGGGCCTTGTGCAGCTTGCTCATCAGCTCGGCTTCGGACTGCGACAGCCCACAGGACTGGGTCAGGTCGTCGATGCTGGCGCCCATGCCGACCAGCTTGGCGGCCTGGGACAGCGCGAAGTTGTTGGGATCGCGCTGCTCCAGCTGAGTGAGCTTGTCCGGCAACGGGGCAACGGTACGGCTCAGTTCGCGTAGCTCGTCGCCCATGCGCAGGCTGCCCTCCAGATAGGCATCCAGACGGCTGCTCAGCTCCTTGATTCGCTTGTCCCTGCTGGCGTCACGCTGCTGCTGTTGCTCGGCCAGCAGGCGCTGCCGTCTGAGCAGCCACAGGCAGAACCCCAGCAGTCCCAGACAGCAGAAGGCCAGCGCAACCAGCGATGCGACCAGCGACGCGATCAGCATGTATCAGATGCTCTCAAGCTCGGCCCATTCTTCTTCGCTCATCATCTTGTCGAGTTCGACCAGAATCAGCAGCTCGCCGTTCTTGTTGCAAACGCCCTGAATGAACTTGGCGGATTCGTCGTTGCCCACGTTCGGCGCGGTTTCGATCTCGGACTGGCGGAGGTAGACCACCTCGGCAACGCTATCGACCATGATGCCGATGACCTGGCGGTCGGCTTCGATGATCACGATGCGGGTGTTGTCCGACACCGGCGCCGGCTCCAGACCGAAGCGCTGGCGGGTATCGATGACCGTGACCACGTTTCCGCGCAGGTTGATGATGCCCAGCACATAGCTAGGTGCACCCGGCACCGGAGCGATCTCGGTATAGCGCAACACTTCCTGAACCTGCATCACGTTGATGCCATACGTCTCGTTGTCCAGACGGAAGGTCACCCATTGCAGAACAGGATCTTCGGAACCCTGCGCAGACGTCATCTTCATAGTCCCACCTTCTCTAGTTACCGCTTTGGCGGTCGATTCTATCGTGGGGCCGCGCAAAGCACGGCCCCCTCGTTGGTTGTGTCAATGTGTTTTCGGCTTCGCCGCGTCGTGCATATGCTTGACCGCACCGCTGGCAATCAGCTCGGCCAGCGCAGTCACGTCGACCAGTGCGCACATGTGTTCGATCACCGTGCCGGCCAGCCAGGGGCGCTGATTACGCTGGGTGCGCCACTTCACCTCGCTAGGGTCCAGGCGAATCGAGCGGCTCACCTGGTGCACCGCCAGCCCCCACTCGTAGCCCTGGACAGAGATCACGTACTGCAGGCCCTCACGAAAATCGTCGCGATAACGGTCCGGCATCACCCAACGCGCGGTATCCAGTACTTTGAGATTGCCCGCCTGGCTCGGCAGTATGCCAAGAAACCAGCTGGGCTGACCGAACAGCGGGGTCAGTTCCTGCCCTGCCAGCGGATAGATGGAACCCAGACACACCAGCGGTACCGCCAGCGTCAGCCCGGCGACATCGAACAGCAGGCACTCGAAGGGCTCATCACCCCAACCCGGATGTGCTTGTGCCGGAACCTCCAGCGGTTCGCTGGCAGGCGGCGGTGCCACCAGCACTTCTACGACCGGTTCGGGGGCCGCTGGCGCCGCTACTGCTTCGGCAACGACCAGGGGCGGAGCGACAGGAGCCGTCTCGGGGACGGCAACCGGCGGCGCGGACGGCACGATTTCCAGCCGCGGAGGTTGGCTTTGCCGGATATCGCGCAGCTGCTCCTCGAGCACCGCGGCCTTGAATTCATCCTGACTGACCGAATCCGCCAGCTCGATGGCAGCATCCTGCAGCAGCCCATCGAGATAGGACTGCAGCGCCTGCTGGGATCGGGTTTCGGTGAGAACGGTGCGGTTCATGGAGCGAACTCGTGATGAGAATCTGAACAGGCTATCGGCCATGTGCGCGACAAACTTGAGCCATCAGCCGCCGAGCGGCATGCCATTCATGCCACCTGCGGTGAGGCTTGCGACGCCAGCAGATGCTTGAGCAGGGCACGATAGGCAATCACCGCCCGGCTGGCCGGGTCGAACTGCGACGGCGTCAGGCCGGCGCGGCTGGCATCGCGCAGGCGAGTATCGACCGGGATGAAGGCCGGCCACAGGTGATCGGCATAACCGGCACGCAGCACCTTGAGCGTGTTCATCGACGCCTGGGTCCGGCGATCGAACAGCGTAGGCACGATGGTGTACGGCAGCGCCTGCTTGCGCGACCGGTTGATCATCGCCAGCGTGCTGACCATCCGCTCCAGCCCCTTCATCGCCAGGAACTCGGTCTGTACCGGAATCACCAGCTGCTGGCTCGCCGCCAGGGCATTGACCATCAGCACGCCAAGCAGTGGCGGACTGTCGATGATCGCGTAATCGAAATCCTGCCAGAGCTGGGAAAGGCTCTTGGCGATCACCAGCCCGAGACCGTTCTGCCCCGGGGACTGGCGCTCCAGTGTCGCCAGCACGGTGCTCGACGGCATCAGCGAGATGCGCTCGTGGCTGGTGGCCAGCAGTAACTGCCAGGGCAGCCCCTCCGGAACGGTCCCCTGATGCTGGAACAGGTCGAACACGCTGTGCTCCAGATTGTCGGGATCGTGGCCGAAATAGCTGGTCATCGAACCATGCGGGTCCAGATCCAGCACCACGACCCGTTTACCGGAGTCGGCCAGCAGACCTGCCAGCGCGACCGACGTGGTGGTCTTGCCCACTCCACCCTTTTGATTGGCTACAGCCCAGACTCTCATTGCTTATCCACCCGGCGAATGGACCGGAACGGCTCCGCCTGAAAATGGCAGAGCGACGGTGTTTTGACGACTGCGCCCGGAAGCGCTTACATGGACCCGGCTGGTGCAGATTGTGTGCCAGCACGACGCAAGGCTTCGTTCGGCCGGGCGTTGCCGCTGCCTACGCCGGTCACGCTGCGCCGCACATCGAGATTGCGCGACACTACCAGCACCACACGGCGGTTCCGCGCCCGTCCCTCGGCAGTCGCATTGTCCGCCACAGGCTGAAACTCACCATACCCCACCGCGGCCAACCTGGACGGATTGACGCCCTGTGCCGCCAGCATTCGAACCACGCTGCCGGCACGCGCGGCAGACAGCTCCCAGTTGGTCGGAAACTTGTCGGTACTGATGGGCAGATTGTCGGTGAAGCCTTCGACGTGGACCGGGTTGTCGAACGGAGCCAGAATTCCGGCAACCTTGTCGATCAGCTGGAACGCCTGATCGTTGGGCAACGCATCGCCGCTGGGAAACAGCAGGCTG
The DNA here is from genome assembly GCF_055755175.1 of Stutzerimonas sp. LR2. NCBI lineage: Bacteria > Pseudomonadati > Pseudomonadota > Gammaproteobacteria > Pseudomonadales > Pseudomonadaceae > Stutzerimonas > Stutzerimonas sp. LR2. The sequence goes on along the minus strand of NZ_JBVTRR010000002.1, from coordinate 475,856 downwards.
GAGCTGAGCTCTATCTCGATCCACAGCTCGTTGCCCCGAATCGTCAGCTGGTCATTGGCGATCAGCTCGCCGAATGTCTCACGCATGCTCTGTGCGATGCGCTCCAGCGGATCGAGCGTCGGCTCCCCGGAGCCGGGACCGGTGAGATCCTCGACCTGCGAAACGTCGGGCTCGGTGGTGCGCGGTCGCTCTTCACCGATGGGAATGGGCTTGACCGAACGGTCGACCTGGTTGAACACGCCGACCAGCGAATCGGAGAGGATCTTGTACTTGCCTTCGTTGATCGAGGAAATGGAATACATCACCACGAAAAAGGCGAACAGCAAGGTGATGAAGTCAGCATACGAGACCAGCCAACGTTCGTGGTTCTCGTGCTCTTCCGGCGCTCTGCGTCTGGCCATGGCGCTCAGTCCATGAAGCCTTGCAGCTTCATCTCGATGGAGCGCGGGTTCTCACCCTCGGCGATCGACAGGACCCCCTCCAGCAGCATCTCGCGGTAGGCCGTCTGCCGCTGGACGATGCTCTTGAGCTTATTGCCGACCGGCAACACCAGCAGGTTGGCAAAGGCGACGCCATAGATGGTGGCAACGAACGCCACGGCGATACCGCTGCCCAGCTGACTGGGATCGGCAAGGTTGCCCATCACATGGATCAGCCCCATCACCGCACCGATGATTCCGATGGTCGGCGAGTAGCCGCCCATGCTCTCGTAGACCTTGGCGGCGCGCAGGTCGCGGCCCTCCTGGGTATAGAGATCAACCTCGAGAATGCTGCGGATCACCTCCGGCTCGGCGCCGTCGACCAGCAGTTGCAGGCCTTTGCGCGCGTACGGATCGGGCTCGGTCTCGGCGACGGGCTCGAGGCCGAGCAGCCCCTCCTTGCGTGCCGTGTTGCTCCAGGTGGTCACCATGAGAATGCCGCGCGCCAGATCGATGCGCGGCGGAAAGAAGATCCAGCGGCCGATGCTCATCGCCCGCATGAACACCGCGATCGGCGTCTGCAGCAACACCGCGCCCAGCGTACCGCCCAGCACGATCAATGCTGCCGGTCCGTTGAGCAACGCCGAGATATGGCCGCCCTCGAGAAAGTTGCCCCCGACAATGGCGACGAACGCAAGCAACAGCCCGATAAGGCTGAGTACGTCCATCAGATGCAGGCCTCGGCCAGATTGCGGCCGATGTCATCCAGACCGTACACGGCGTCGCTGAGGTTGGCCTTCACCACCGCCATCGGCATGCCGTAGATCACGCAGCTGGCTTCATCCTGCGCCCACACCTGGCTGCCGCTCTGCTTGAGCAGACGCGCGCCTTCACGGCCATCGGCGCCCATGCCGGTCAGCACCACCGCCAGCACCTTGTCGTGGAACGACTTGGCCGCCGAGCCGAAGGTCACGTCGACACAGGGCTTGTAGTTCAGGCGATCATCGCCGGGCAGGATGCGCACGGCGCCGCGCCCGTCGATCATCATCTGTTTGCCGCCGGGTGCCAGCAATGCGAGCCCTGGGCGCAGCACATCGCCGTCCTCGGCCTCCTTGACGCGAATACGGCAGAGCTTGTCCAGGCGATCGGCGAAGGCCTTGGTGAAAGCCGCCGGCATGTGCTGGATCAGCACGATCGGCGCGGGAAAGTTGGCCGGCAGCTGGGTCAGCACACGCTGCAGCGCCACCGGGCCACCGGTGGAAGTACCGATCGCCACCAGCTTGTAGGCCTTGCGCTTGGGCGCGGGAGAGCGGCTGGCCGCAGGCGCAGGCGTTGCCGCTGCGCTGCCCGCACGAGGCGCAGTCGAAGCGGGCAGCGCCGAAGCCGTGCCACGCGGTGAAGTCGAAGGCGTACCAACGCTTGAAGAGCAGAAGGTGCTGTAGCGGCGGTTACTGCGCGAGACGGTATGCACCTTTTCGCACAGCAGCTGCTTGACCTTGTCCGGGTTGCGCGAGATGTCCTCGAAGTTCTTCGGCAGATAGTCCACCGCGCCGGCATCCAGCGCATCGAGGGTGACCCGCGCGCCTTCGTGCGTCAGCGAGGAAAACATCAGCACCGGCGTGGGACAGCGCTGCATGATCTGCCGGACCGCGGTGATGCCGTCCATCATCGGCATCTCGTAATCCATGGTGATGACGTCCGGCTTCAGCGCCAGCACCTGATCGATCGCCTCGCGCCCGTTGGTGGCGGTGCCGACGACCTGGATATTGGGATCAGAGGAAAGGATTTCCGAGACACGCCGGCGAAAGAAACCGGAATCGTCGACGACCAGGACCTTGACTGCCATACATCACTCCTAGCGACAGCGCCGCACACAGGCGGCGCTGCCTGACCGAATCAAACCCTGCGCGCGTACCGCTTGAGCATGCTGGGCACATCGAGAATCAGAGCGATGCGGCCATCGCCGGTGATGGTCGCGCCGGACATGCCGGGCGTACCCTGCAGCATCTTGCCCAGTGGCTTGATGACCACCTCTTCCTGGCCAACCAGCTGATCGACGACGAAGCCGATGCTCTGGTTGCCGACGCTGAGAATCACCACGTGACCTTCGCGCTGCTCTTCCTGAGCGGCGTCATGGACCAGCCAGCGCTTGAGGTAGAACAACGGCAGCGCCTTGTCGCGCACGATCACCACTTCCTGACCGTCGACGACGTTGGTACGCGACAGGTCCAGGTGGAAGATCTCGTTGACGTTGACCAGCGGGAAGGCGAACGCCTGGTTGCCAAGCATCACCATCAGCGTCGGCATGATTGCCAGGGTCAGCGGCACCTTGATCACCACCTTCGAGCCCTGGCCCTTGGTGGAGAACACGTTGACCGTACCGTTGAGCTGGGAAATCTTGGTCTTGACCACGTCCATGCCGACGCCGCGGCCGGACACGTCGGAAATCTCGGTCTTGGTCGAAAAGCCCGGCGCGAAGATCAGGTTGTAGCACTCCAGATCGCTCAGGCGGTCTGCGGCATCCTTCTCCAGCATGCCCTTTTCCACAGCCTTGGCACGCAGGATGTTGGCATCCATACCCTTGCCGTCATCACTGATGACCAGCAGGATATGGTCGCCTTCCTGCTCGGCGGACAGCACCACTCGACCGGTACGCGGCTTGCCGGCGGCCTCGCGCTCCTCCGGCATCTCGATACCGTGGTCGACGGCGTTGCGCACCAGGTGCACCAGCGGATCGGCCAGGGCCTCGACCAGGTTCTTGTCAAGGTCGGTTTCCTCGCCCACCAGCTCCAGGTTGATCTCTTTCTTCAGGCTGCGCGCCAGATCGCGAACCAGTCGCGGGAAGCGACCGAACACTTTCTTGATCGGCTGCATGCGGGTCTTCATCACCGCGCTCTGCAGGTCGGCGGTGACCACGTCGAGGTTGGAAACGGCCTTGGCCATCGCCTCGTCGCCGCTATTGGAACCCAGGCGCACCAGGCGGTTACGGACCAGCACCAGTTCGCCGACCATGTTCATGATCTCGTCGAGGCGCGCGGTATCCACACGCACGGTCGTCTCGACTTCGGCCGGAGCCTTGTCCGCCGCGGCCGGTGCCGGAGCGGCCGCCTTGCTCGCTGCCGCGGCCGGCTTGGCTGGCGCAGCGGCACGTGCGGGCTCCACCTTGGGTGCCGCCTTTGCCGGGGCTGCCGCAACGGGCTCGGCCGGGGACGCATCGGCGACCGCCGGCTCGAACTTGCCCTTGCCGTGCAGCTGATCGAGCAGCGCTTCGAACTCGTCGTCGGTTATTTCGTCGCTGGACGCCGCGGGCGCACTGTCCTTGGCGGACTCGGCGCCGGCCGCTTCGGCCGCGTCGGCCGACGAGCCGGCGACCGAGCCGACTGGCTCGAACTTGCCCTTGCCGTGCAGCTGGTCGAGAAGTGCTTCGAATTCCTCATCGGTGATTTCATCACCGGTCTTTGCAGCGGCTGCATCTGGCGCAACAGGTACCGCAGGCGCTGCGGCGCTAGCCGGTGCCGAGAACTGGCCCTTGCCATGCAACTGATCGAGCAGCGACTCGAATTCGTCGTCGGTGATCTCGTCGGTGACGGGGCCGTGTTCGGCCTCGCTCGCAGCCGTCTCGCTCGCAGCCGGCTGGATGGCGTCGAGCAACTGCTCGAACTCGCTATCGGCGCCAGCGGGCTCGGCCTCAGGCTCGGCGACCACCTGCGGGGCAGCCGGAACGACTGGCGCTGCATCGGCGGAAGCGGGCTCGGCGAGGCGCGCAAGCGCAGCCAGCAGCTCGGGTGAGGCAGGCGTCGGCTCGACGCGTTCGCGGACCTGACTGAACATTTCGTTCACGGCGTCCAGCGCCTGCAGAACGACATCCATCAGTTCGGAATCGACGCGACGCTCACCCTTGCGCAGGATGTCGAAGACGTTTTCGGCGATATGGCAGCACTCCACCAGCTCATGAAGCTGAAGGAAGCCTGCACCGCCCTTGACCGTGTGGAACCCGCGAAAAATCGCATTGAGCAACGCCATGTCATCGGGGCTGCTTTCCAGCTCCACGAGTTGCTCGGACAATAGTTCGAGAATCTCGCCGGCCTCTACCAGGAAGTCCTGGAGGATTTCTTCATCGGCGTCGAAGCTCATATTCACTTCCCCTAAAAGCCCAGGCTTGAAAGCAGATCATCGACATCGTCCTGGCCGGAAACGACGTCTTCACGCATATCGGCATGCATCTGCGGACCTTCACCGTTGGAAGGCATTTTTTCTTGTTTTTTCTTCTCTTGCTCGGCGCGCATGGCATCGCGGTCGTGCTGGATGCCGGCAACGCGGTCCACCTGCCCCGCCATGAGGACGAGATTGAGCAGGTTGCTTTCAAGCTCGGTGATCAGTCGGGTCACCCGCTTGATCACCTGGCCGGTTAGATCCTGGAAGTCCTGGGCCAGCATGATCTCGCTGAGATTCTGCGAAAGCTGGCTGCCATCGTTCATGCTGCGCTGCAGGTACTGGTCGATGCGCTTGACCAGATCGCGGAACTGCTCGGCATTCATGTCACGGCGCATGAAGCGCTGCCAATCGGCCGTCAGGCTCTGGGCCTCGTAGCTGACATAGTTCACCAGCGGGGCCGATTCCTCGACCAGGTCCATGGTGCGATTGGCGGCTTTCTCGGTCATTTCCACCACGTAGGACAGACGGTCGGTGGCATCGGTGATCGGTGACGGGTCGCCGCCCGTGGCGCAGGTGTCCATCTCGAGCTTGACGATGGCGTTGTGCAGCTCGCGCGTGAGCTTGCCCACTTCCTGATAGAGCCCGTTGTTGCGCACCTGATTGAGCTCGTTGAACATCTGCGTCGCTTCATCGAAGCGGCCTTGCTGCAGGCTTTCAATCAGGCGGGGTGCATTGGCCTTCAGAGTCGCTTCGAACTCTGCCAGGCTTTGGTCTGCTTGCGTCATAGTGCCCTCGCGGCGTTACTGCTTCAGCCGTTGACGCGCTCGAAGATCTTCTCGATCTTTTCCTTGAGCACCTGGGCGGTGAAGGGTTTGACCACATAGCCATTGACCCCGGCCTGGGCCGCTTCGATGATCTGATCGCGCTTCGCCTCGGCGGTCACCATCAGTACCGGCAGATGCTTGAGGCGCTCGTCCGCGCGCACTGTGCGCAGCAGATCGATACCGCTCATGCCCGGCATGTTCCAGTCGGTGACCAGGAAATCGAAGCTGCCGCTTTTCAGCATCGGCAGTGCGGTGGTGCCGTCGTCCGCCTCGGCGGTGTTGGTGAACCCCAGATCACGCAAGAGGTTCTTGATGATTCGTCTCATCGTCGAGAAGTCATCGACGATGAGGATTTTCATGTTCTTGTCCAAGTCGACCTCCGTAAGTCCCAAAATGCCTCAGCAAACCGAGCACGTCATACCGCAAACAATTGTCAATTGGCGCGCCATTCGCCGAGGCGTGCACGCAAGCGCGCAGCACACTGGCTATGCAACTGGCTCACACGCGACTCGCTGACTCCCAGCACCTGACCAATTTCCTTCAAGTTCAACTCTTCGTCGTAATACAGCGACAGCACCAGCTTCTCGCGTTCGGGCAGATTACCGATGGCATCGGCCAGCGCCTGCTGGAAACGCTCGTCCTCCAGATCGCGAAACGGTTCCGGATGGGTGCTGCTCGCGTCTTCCTGCAGTTCGCCGTGCTCGCCTTCCTGCAGCAGATCGTCAAAGCTGAAGAGGCGGCTGCCCAGCGTGTCGCCGAGAATGGCGTAATACTCGTCGAGGCTAAGCTTAAGTTCGGCCGCAACCTCGTGATCTTTAGCGTCACGCCCGGTTTTCGCCTCGATGGCGCGGATCGCCTCGCTGACCATGCGCGAGTTGCGGTGCACCGAGCGCGGCGCCCAGTCTCCCTTGCGCACTTCGTCGAGCATGGTGCCGCGGATGCGGATACCGGCGTAGGTTTCGAAACTGGCACCTTTGCCGGCGTCGTATTTCTTCGCTGCTTCCAGCAGTCCGATCATTCCAGCCTGGATCAGATCGTCCACCTGCACACTGGCAGGCAGGCGCGCCAACAGGTGGTAAGCGATTCGCTTGACCAACGGGGCGTACTGATCGATCAGGCGGTACTGCGCATCCTTTGCCTGAGCCTTGCTGTAATACATAGCGGATCCGGCACCTGTCATTCGTGACTTTGAGAAGCGGGACTGATGAGGCGCTCCACGAAGAATTCGAGATGGCCGCGCGGTGTTGCGGGCAACGGCCAGGTATCGATCTTCTGTGCGATGGCCTTGAAGGCCAGCGCGCATTTCGAGCGCGGATAGGCCTCGTAGACCGCACGCTGTTTCTGTACCGCCTTGCGCACGGCCTCGTCGTAAGGCACGGCGCCAACGTACTGCAGCGCCACATCGAGAAACCGTTCGGTAACCTTAGTCAGTTTGGCGAACAGGTTGCGACCTTCTTGCGGCGCATGGGCCATGTTGGCCAACACGCGGAAGCGGCTGATGCCGTAGTCACGATTGAGCAGCTTGATCAGCGCGTAGGCGTCCGTGATCGATGTCGGCTCGTCGGTGACCACCAGCAGCACCTCCTGCGCGGCGCGCACGAAGCTGACTACCGAGTCGCCGATACCGGCCGCGGTGTCGATGATCAGCACGTCGATCTCGTCGCCCATCTCGCTGAATGCCTGGATCAGCCCTGCGTGCTGCAGGGACGACAGTTGCACCATGCTCTGGGTACCGGACGCTGCCGGCACGATGCGAATGCCACCTGGCCCCTGGATGAGCACGTCACGCAGATCGCACTCGCCGGCAATTACGTCGGCCAGGGTGCGCTTGCTGGTCAGACCCAGCAGCACGTCGACGTTGGCCAAGCCGAGGTCGGCGTCGAGCAGCACCACGCGCCGACCGAGATCGGCCAGGGCCAGCGCCAGATTGACCGACACGTTGGTCTTGCCGACGCCACCCTTGCCGCCGGTCACCGCAATCACCTGTACGGGATGCATACCCATGTTCACACGCCTATATCTTGCTGGGGCCTTTCGGCCGGCGATGCGCACGCAGGGCACGCATCTGATTCATTCTGGTACCGCTGTCGCCACATCATCCAGCCCGCCGTGACGAACCGTTGTACAACCCGGCGAACATATCGGCCATGGTTTCCTCGCTCGGTTCCTCGCCGGATTGCAAACTCACCGCACGGCTCACCAGCTGATGGCTACGCGGCAGATGCAGGTCGTCCGGAATGCGCGGGCCGTCCGCGAGGTAGGCTATCGGCAAGTGCTGGCTGATTGTGAGCCCGAGCACATCACCGAGGCTGCCCGCCTCATCCAACTTGGTCAGAATACAGCCAGCCAGGCCGCAACGACGATAGTTGTGCCATGCCGCCTTGAGCACCTGGCTCTGGCTGGTTGCCGCCAGCACCAGGTAATTCTTCGATTTGACACCCTTGTCCGAAAGCGCCTGCAGCTGCATGCGCAGCGTCGGATCGCTGGCGGGCAGGCCGGCAGTGTCGATCAGGATCACCCGCTTGCGCGCCAGCGAAGCCAGCGACTTGCTCAGGGGCTCGCTCGGATCGAGTTGCAGCACCGGTACGTCAAGGATGCGGCCAAGCGTCTTGAGCTGCTCCTGGGCGCCGATGCGGTAGTTGTCCATGCTCGCCAGAGCGATGCTCTGCGCGCCGTACTTCAGCACATAGCGAGCGGCAAGCTTGGCCAGCGTGGTGGTCTTGCCGACGCCCGCGGGCCCGACCAGGGCAATCACCCCGCCCTCTTCCAGCGGCTCGTTCTTGCTGACCTTGATGGCCTGCGCCAGATGCGCCAGAACCATCCGCCAGGCCTGACGCGCATCAGTGATGGCGGCGACCTTGTCCAGCAGGCTGCGCGACAGTTCCGCCGGCAGACCCAGACGCTGCAGGCGACGCCACAGGCCTGCCTGCTGCGGGCGGCGGCTCTGCTCCTGGCCCCAGGCGATCGAACCGAGCTGCACTTCGATCAGCTCGCGCAGGCCGTGCAGTTCCGAATACATCGCCTCGATCGCGCGGGCGTCCACCGCAGCGGCCGGCTCGGCCACCGCGGCAGGTTGCGGCTTGCTCGCCGCAGCGGCTAGCTTCTCGTCAACCAGTTGACGATCCTGCATCTTCGCGCGGGGTGCGGCACTCAGCTCGGCATGGGCACTGGCCAGGCGCGACTGCGTCTTGCGCAATTCGGCCTCCAGCGCGGCATTCGGCTTGGCTGCCGCCGGCGCGGACTGCATCGGGTAGTCGAGGACAGCCGTCAGCTCGACGCCGCCGGCGACCCGGCGATTGCCGATGATCACGGCATCGGCGCCCAGCTCGTCACGCACCATTTTCATGGCGATGCGCATATCGGCGGCGAAGAAACGTTTGACCTGCATGGCCTGCACCCTCGGTTAATTCTGACCCACCGTCGAGACGATGGTGACCTGCTTGTTGTCCGGTATTTCCTGGTAGGCCAGAACATGGATGTTCGGCACCGCCAGACGCGCAAATCGCGACAGCATCGCCCTGACCGGGCCGGCCACCAGCAGAATCGCTGGCTTGCCGAGCATTTCTTGACGCTGTGCCGCTTCTACCAGGGACCGTTGCAACTTTTCGGCCATTCCGGGCTCGAGCAAAATGCCGTCGTCGGAGCCCTGATTGGCCTTCTGCAAGCTATTGAGCAAGATCTGTTCCAACCGGGGCTCGAGGGTGATCACAGGGAGCTCCGGCTCTAGTCCCACAACGTTTTGCACGATTGCGCGCGACAGCGCGACACGGACCGCGGCCACCATTGCGGCGGGATCTTGACTCTTGGCGGCCACGTTAGCGATGGCCTCGGCGATGGTGCGGATGTCGCGTACCGGCACCTGCTCCTGCAGCAGCGCCTGCAGCACCTTGAGCAGCGTCGAAAGCGACACCATGCCCGGCACCAGCTCCTCGGCCAGCTTGGGCGAACTCTTGGCCAGCAGCTGCAGCAGCTGCTGGACCTCTTCATGCCCGAGCAGCTCATGGGCATGCTTGTGCAGAACCTGGTTGAGGTGCGTGGCGACGACGGTACTCGCATCCACCACGGTATAGCCGAGCGACTGCGCCTGGTCTCGCTGGCTCGCTTCGATCCAGACAGCCTCCAGACCGAACGCCGGATCCCTGGCGGCGATACCGTTGAGCGGACCGAACACCTGCCCCGGGTTGATCGCCAGCTCGCGATCCGGGTAGACCTCGGCTTCGGCCAGGCTCACACCCATCAGCGTCAGTCGATAGGCGTTGGGCAGCAGGTCGAGGTTGTCGCGGATATGCACCGACGGCATGAGAAAACCCAGATCCTGCGAAAGCTTCTTGCGAACGCCCTTGATGCGCGCCAACAGCTGGCCACCCTGGTTGCGATCCACCAGCGGAATCAGGCGATAACCCACTTCCAGACCGACCATGTCCACCGGAGTCACATCGTCCCAGCCAAGCTCCTTGGTCTCGGCCGCGCGCTGGGCCGGCAACATCTCCTGCTGCTTCTGCACTTCCTGCTCGGTCTTCTTGACCGCCTGCTTCTGCCGATGCCAGATCCAGTAGGCGCCAGCGGCGGCAGCCGCCCCGAGACTCAGAAAGGAGAAATGCGGCATGCCCGGCACCAGGCCCATCGCGATCATGATCGCCGCCGACACGGCCAGCGCCTTGGGGGAAGCGAACATCTGCCGCTGCACCTGCTGCCCCATGTCCTCGGAACTGGTCACGCGGGTAACCATGATCGCCGCCGCCGTCGACAGCAGCAGCGATGGAATCTGCGCCACCAGACCGTCACCGATGGTCAGCAGCGCGTACACCTGGCCGGCCTCGCTGAAGCTCATCTGGTGCTGCGCGATACCGATGGCGATACCACCGATGAGGTTGATGAACAGGATCAGCAGGCCGGCGATCGCATCGCCGCGGACGAACTTCGAGGCACCGTCCATGGAGCCGTAGAAGTCGGCTTCCGAAGACACCTCGGAGCGACGTTTCTTGGCTTCTTCCTGGTCGATGAGGCCGGCGTTCAGGTCGGCGTCGATCGCCATCTGCTTGCCCGGCATGGCATCCAGGGTAAAGCGTGCGCTGACCTCGGAGATGCGCCCGGCACCCTTGGTCACCACCACGAAGTTGATGATCATGAGGATGGCGAACACCACCACACCGACCACGTAGTTGCCGCCGATCACCACATTGCCGAATGCCTCGATCACGTGACCAGCCGCGCTGCCGCCGTCATGACCGTGGATGAGCACCACTCGCGTAGACGCCACGTTCAATGCCAGACGCATCAGAGTGGCGACCAGCAGAATCGTCGGGAACACGGCGAAATCCAGCGGCCGCAGTGCATAGACGCTGACCAGCAGCACGACGATCGACAGCGCGATATTGAAGGTGAACAGCACGTCCAGCAGGAACGGCGGCACCGGCAGCATCATCATGCCCATCATCACGAGCAACAGCAGCGGTACGCCGAGATTGCCGCGCCCCGCGCCTGCCAGGCCGTTGCGAATATTGATGAGTTGCGTGCGATCCACAGAAACCCCGGAATACAGAACGAATTCTTGACGCGACATGCGTCCCGACCGGGTTATAGCAAGAAGGGGTCCAACTTCGCGGTTGCGCTGCGGTCCGCGCCAGCGGCCGGCCCGGCGGTCGTAGGGCGAAGGCGCAGTCAGCCGAACGCGACCGCCAACTGGCAGTCACACTAGCAACCGGCGACAGCCCGTCGCCGTTCGTGCAAAGGAGCTTTCAGATGAAACAGTGGATCATCGCCGCGCTGGCCGGCTGCACCGCCCTCGCCGCCCAGGCGGAAACCCTGAGCGTCAAGGTCAACGCCGTTACCGCCCAGGGAATTGGCGAATCCGTGGGCAGCGTAAAGATCGAGAGCAGCGAGTACGGCCTGGTGTTTCGCCCCGAGCTGACCGGGCTGCAGGCCGGCCTGCACGGCTTTCATATCCACGCCAAAGGCAGCTGCGAGCCGGCCGAGGTAGACGGCAAGCCGACTGCCGCCGGTGCCGCCGCCGGCCACTGGGATCCGAAGAACACCGGCAAGCATGGCGAGCCCTGGGGTGACGGGCACATGGGCGACCTGCCAGCGCTCTACGTCGACAGTGACGGCAAGGCCAGCCAACCGGTACTGGCGCCGCGCCTGAAGAGCCTGGGTGACATCAAGGGCCTGGCGCTGATGGTCCATCAGGGCGGCGACAATCACTCCGACCATCCGCAGCCCCTGGGCGGTGGCGGCGCACGTGTCGCCTGCGGCGTAATCGAATAAGCGCAGTGGCCGGGCGACGCCGCCAGTCGCCTGGCCGGATCACTCGTCGCGACGCAGGTCGGGGGGAATCGGCAGATTGTTCAACGGGTCGGGGCGGCGTCCCTTGCCCGAGCGGTACTGACGCAACTGATAGACGTACGCCAGCACCTGCGCCACCGCCAGGTAGAGACCAGCCGGGATTTCCTGGTCAAGTTCGGTGGAGTAATACACCGCCCGCGCCAGCGCCGGCGATTCCAGCACCGTCACCTTGTGCTCCTGGGCGATTTCACGAATCTTCAGCGCCACGAAGTCGCCACCCTTGGCCACTAGCCGCGGTGCACCGCCCTTGTCGCCGTCGTATTTCAGCGCGACGGCGAAGTGCGTCGGGTTGGTGATCACCACGTCGGCCTCGGGCACCGCCTGCATCATGCGCCGCTGCGCAGCCTCGCGCTGCAGCTGGCGAATCCGCGATTTGACCTCCGGCTTGCCCTCGGAGTCCTTGTATTCGTCCTTGACCTCCTGCTTGGTCATCATCAGCTTCTGCTTGTTGTCCCAAAGCTGGAACGGCACGTCCACCGCCGCGATGATGATCAGCCCGCAGGCCATCCACAGGGCGCACCAGCCGACGATCTCGACGCTGTGCATGATGGCCAGGTCCAGCGGCTGCTTGGCGATGGACAGCAGGTCATCCTGATACGCCGACAGCACCAGCAGCGCAACGCCGAGCACGACGAGGAACTTGCCCAGCGCCTTGAGCAGCTCCACCAGCGCCTTGGTGGAGAACATCCGCTTGAGGCCGGCGGCCGGGTTCATCCGGCTGACCTTGGGCGCCATCGCCTTGGCCGAAAACAGCCAGCCACCCAGCGCTACCGGGCCGACGATCGACGCGATCAGCAGCGCGATCAACAGCGGCATGATCGCCTCCAGCGCCATCAGCCCGCTGCCCATCAACAGGCGCACCATGGCGCCCTCGTCCAGCAGCGTTTCCCGGCTGAGTTCGAAGGTGCCCTGCATCATCGCCATCAGGGTTTGCGCCAGGCCGCCACCGGACGCCAGCAGCCCGCCGATGCCGCCCAACGTCACCGCCACCGTACTGAGTTCGCGGGAACGCGCCAGCTGCCCTTTCTCGCGGGATTCGCGCAGGCGTTTCTCTGTGGGTTCCTCGCTTTTGTCGGCGCCGCTTTCGCTCTCAGCCATGAGCGACCTCCGTCAGATGCAGGGCACGGCTCATCAGCGCGCACCCGCCAGCTCGCGCAGCATCATCAGCGCCTCGCTGACGAATATCTGGTACTGCGCGAAGATATCGGCCATGCCGATCCAGACGATGATCAGACCGAGCACCAGGGTCAGCGGAAAGCCAATGGAGAAGATATTCAGTTGCGGCGCGGCCCGGGTCATCAGACCGAACGCCAGGTTAACCACCAGCAGCGCGGTGATCGCCGGCAGCACCAGCAGCAACCCGGCGCCCAGCACCCAGCCCAGCTTGCCCGCCACTTCCCAGAAGTGATTGGTCGACAGACCTCCCCCCACCGGCAAGGTGACGAAGCTCTCGGCGAGGATCTCCAGCACCACCAGATGACCGTTGACCGAGAGGAACAGCAGGATCACCAGCATGTTGAAGAACTGGCCGAGCACCGGCACGGAGATGCCGTTGGCCGGGTCGACCATGGAGGCGAAGCCCAGGCCCATCTGCATGGCGAGCAGCTGACCCGAGACGATGAAGACATGGAAGAACAGCTGCAGGACGAAACCGAACATCACGCCGATCAGCAGCTGTTCGGCGATCAACAGCAGCGAAGCCAGGCTCAGGGATTCGACCACCGGCATCGGCGGCAGGGTCGGCACCAGAACCAGGGCGATGGCCAGCGCCAGATACAACCGCACGCGCACCGGCACCAGCTGGGTGCCAATCAGCGGCATGCTCATCAGCAACGCGGCGATGCGAAACAGCGGCAGGAGGAACTGCCCTACCCAGCCGCCGATCTGCGCATTGCTCAGCTCAAGCACGCGCCTACCCGATCAGCAACGGAATGTTGTGCACGAGGTTCTGGGTGTACTCCATCAGCTCGCGCACCAGCCACGGGCCGGCCCAGATCAGCGTCAACAGCATGACGAGCAGGCGCGGCAGAAAGCTCAGGGTCTGCTCGTTGATCTGCGTCGCCGCCTGGAACATCGCCACCACCAGACCGACCAGCAGGCTGGGCACCACCAGCACGCCGACGATCATCGCGGTCATCCAGAGGCCTTCACGAAACAGGTCCACCGCCACTTCTGGAGTCATCTGCGTCCTTCCCTAAAGCGTGCCGAAGCTGCCGGCCAGGGTGCCGATGATCAGCCCCCAGCCGTCCACCAGCACGAACAGCATGATCTTGAACGGCAGCGAGATGATCAGCGGCGACAGCATCATCATGCCCATCGCCATCAGCACGCTGGCCACCACCATGTCGATGATCAGGAACGGAATGAAGATCATGAAACCGATCTGGAACGCTGTTTTCAGCTCGGAGGTCACGAACGCCGGGACCAGGATGGTCATTGGTGCGGCTTCCGGCGAGGCGATGTCGGTGCGCTGCGACAGCCGCACGAATAGCTCCAGGTCGCTCTCGCGGGTCTGCGCCAGCATGAAGTTCTTCAGCGGTACTTCGGCGCGGGCGATCGCCTCCTGTGCCGGAATCTGCTCGCTCAGATAGGGCTGCAGCGCGTCCTGGTTAATCCGGTCGAACACCGGCGCCATGATGAACAGCGTGAGGAACAGCGTCAGGCCGATGAGGATCTGGTTCGACGGCGTCTGTTGCAGCCCCAGCGCCTGACGCAGGATCGAGAAGACGATGATGATCCGGGTGAAGCTGGTCATCAGCATGACGAACGCCGGGATGAAGCTCAGCGCCGTCATGATCAGCAGGATCTGCAGACTGACCGAATACTCCTGCTGCCCCTCGGCATCGGTGGTCAGGGTGATCGCCGGGATCGACAGCGGATTGTTGCCCTGCGCCAGGATGCCGGAAGGCTCCTGTGCCATGGCCAGAGGGCCGACCAGCATCAGCGTGGCCAGCAGCAGAATGCGCAACATCAAGGCTTGTCCTTGTGATCCTTGCCGAGCAGCTCCATCAGACGCTGGGCGAATTCAGGGTTGGCCGGCTCGGCATCCGGCAGGTGCACCGGCTCGCGCATCACATGCAGCGGCGTGATGCGCCCGCCACTCAGGCCGACGAGAATCTGCTCACCACCGACCTGCACCAGCACCAGCCGCTCACGCGGCCCCAGCGCCTGACTGGAGACCAGCTTGATCACCTGGGCGCCACGCGGATTGAGCTGCTGTACACGGCGCAGCAGCCAGGCCAGCAGGAAGATCAGACCGATCACCAGCAGCAGGCCGAGCAACAGCTTGCTCAGCTGCGCACCCATGCCCGCGCTGCTCATGCTCGTTGCCGGCTCCGCCGCCCACACCGGAAGCGCCACGAGCGCGGCCAGAATTGCCAGGCCACGCATGTCAGCGCAACTTCTTGATGCGTTCGGTGGGGCTGATCACATCGGTCAGCCGGATACCGAACTTCTCGTTGACCACCACCACTTCGCCGTGGGCGATCAGCGTTCCATTGACCAGTACGTCCAGTGGCTCGCCGGCCAGTCGATCGAGCTCCACCACCGAGCCCTGATTGAGCTGCAGCAGATTGCGGATGCTGATCTCGGTACTGCCGACCTCCATCGAAATCGATACGGGAATGTCGAGGATGACGTCCAGGTTCGGGCCGTCCAGCCCCAGCTGCATACCATTGGATTTCGGCGCACTGGCAAAATCCTCCAGCGGCGCGCGCGGCGCCGCGGGTGCGGCGGGCGCCGCCGCTGCCGGCCCCTGGTTCAGCAGCGCATCGATATCGTCCTGGGAGGCATCGCCCGCCTCGGCCAGGGCCGCGGCCCACTCGTCGGCCAGCGCCTGTTCCTCGGGAGATGTAGTGTCGCGTTCGTCTGCCATCGCTAATCCTCGATCGGCTCGAATTGAGTAAAGGGCTGGTTCAGCGTGGGCGAACCACGGGTTCCAGCACCTGCAATGCCAGGTTGCCCTTGTGGGCACCCAGCTTGACCTTGAAGGCCGGCATGCCATTGGCGCGCATGATCATGTCTTCCGGCATTTCCACGGGAATCACATCGCCGGGCTGCATGTTGAGAATGTCGCGCAGCTTGAGCTGGCGGCGCACAACCGTCGCGCCCAGCGGTACATTGACGTCCAGGATGTCCTCGCGCAGGGCCTTTACCCAGCGCTCGTCCTGGTCGCTGACATCGGACTGGAAACCGGCATCGAGCATCTCGCGGATCGGCTCGATCATCGAATAGGGCATGGTCACGTGCAGATCGCCGCCGCCACTGTCCAGCTCGATGTGGAAGGTGGACACCACCACCACCTCGCTGGGGCTGACGATGTTGGCCAGCGCCGGGTTCACCTCTGAGTTGACGTACTCGAAGTTGACGTCCAGCACCGCGTGCCAGGCTTCCTTCAGATCGGCAAAGGCCTGATCCAGCACCATGCGCACGACGCGCAGCTCGGTCGGGGTGAACTCGCGGCCCTCGATCTTGGCGTGGCGCCCGTCACCTCCGAAGAAATTGTCCACCAGCTTGAACACCAGCTTGGCGTCGAGGATGAACAATGCCGTGCCACGCAGCGGCTTCATCTTCACCAGGTTGAGGCTGGTCGGCACGTACAGCGAATGCACGTACTCGCCGAACTTCATCACCTGGACGCCGCCCACCGAGACATCGGCCGAGCGGCGCAACAGGTTGAACATGCTGATGCGGGTATAACGGGCGAAACGCTCGTTGATCATTTCCAGCGTGGGCATGCGCCCGCGCACGATACGGTCCTGACTGGTCAGGTCGTAGCTCTTGATGGACCCCGGCTCGGAATCGCTTTCGGTATCCACCAGACCGTCGTCGACCCCGTGCAGGAGCGCATCGATCTCGTCTTGCGAGAGCAGGTCTTGAACAGCCATCTGCGGCAGCCTTCTATTGCAATACGAAGTTGGTGAAAAGCACTTGCTCGATGGCAAGCTTGCCAATTTCCTTCTGCGCCAGCTCCTGCACGCTGGCAGTCGCCTGCTGACGCAGCATCTCCTTGCCTACCGGCGTTTTCAACGCCTCGAAATCCTGGCTGGACAGCAGCATGACCAGACGATTGCGCAACAGCGGCATGTGCACTTTGAGCGCATCCAGCGCCGCCTGATCACGTGACATCAAAGCGATGCTCACCTGCATGTAGCGCTGCCGCCCCTTGTGGTTGAAGTTGACCACGAACGCCGGCATGAGCACCTCGTAGATGGCCGGCTGCTTGCCGGAAACGGTAGTCGCCGCCTCCTGCGTCTTGCTGCCTTCCAGATCGTCGCCCTTGCTCATGAAGTACAGGGTGCCGCCCACGGAAAGTCCTACGGCCACCAACATGGCGACCACGATCAGGATGATGAGTTTCAGTCGCCCCTTGCCCGCTGGCGCCGCATCCGGCCCGGTGGGCGGCACCGCTGCGGGAGCCTGTTTCTTAGCCATGCCAAATATCCGTCATCAACAGCGTTTCGTTGTGGGTTTTGCGAGTTCGGAGCAACAGCTGTGCCAACGTCCTTTCACCGGCACGGCTACGGCGCCAGCCAAATGCGGCTCGGACAAGGTATCAGGAAATCGAAGACGGCAACCTCTGCGCCAGGCCCGGGACAGCGACAAGCACGACGGGCGGCGACAGGCCGGCGCCAGCCTCGAGGCTACGCCGGCGTCGGAAGATATTGGCGGGGGGGCGCCTTAGGCGTAGTAATCCACCAGGCCACGATCGCCCGTGGCCCGGTTGCTGGCGATCTCACTGACACCGACCTGCAGTTCTTCTTCGGACTCTGCCGAAGCTCCGCCGCGCGACGAACCACCCTCGCCACCGCCCTGCCAGCCGCGGGCCAGGGACTGATCGGAGACGTTGACATCCATCAGGTTCATGCCCTGCTGGGTGAACATTTCGCGCAAGCGCTGCATCTGGCCTTCAAGGGCGTCACGCACACCGGCATGAGGGCTGAGGAATGTCACCTGGGCCTGATCCTTGGTCAGATCGATCCGCACTTCCATGCGACCAAGCTCAGCCGGATCGAGCTGGATCTCGGCCGACTTCAAGTTCTGGCTGGACAGCCACATCACCCGATCCACCACTGCCTCGCTCCAGCCGGCCTGCTGCATCTGCACCGGCTGGCCAGGAACCAGGGCCGGTCGCTGCGGCTGCTGGACCTGCTGGGCGATGGCCTGGCTCAACGGGTTCAGGCGAGCCGCAGCTGGGTCTGCGGAACTCGAGCTGCGGCTCTCCTTCGGCCCCTCGAGGCTTTCCAGAAGCTCCTTGGTTGCCAGCTCCAGCTCTGGCTCTTCAGGCGTATCGGCGGTCTGGCCGGCCAATAGACTGGCGAAACCGTCATCCGCTTCGGCTTTCGCCTGAGCGTCCACGAGCGGGTTCTGTGGTTGTGCCTGGACGGCCTTCGGCAGCGCGCTCGACGCTTCGTCCAGCGTCGGCAGCCCCGCAGAGAGTGTCTCCTCCATCGTCTGATCGATGGCGGCAGCAATCGGCGGCTGCGCGACCGGCAAGCCGGACAGAAGCGTCTCACCGCCTGCATCCGTCACCGGTTGTACGTCTTCCGCGGGCACCAGCTGGGCGCCCAGACCGAGCAGCAGCAATGGGTCGAGCTCGCTGTCGGGCGCCTCGTCCGTCACCGTTTCGGCAGGCAAGGTGTTGCCGCTCTCGGCAACCGCCGGCTTTTCGTCACTGGTTGCGCCGGCGGCCTCTTGCCGCCCCTTGTCCTCGACGGACTTGTCACGGGCGCCATCGTTGCGCGCGGGTCGGTCGACCGGCTTGGCCTGGCGCTCCTTGGCGTAGACATCGGAAAAGCTGGCGTTGCCGTTGTCCCGACCGTCGCGCGGCGTGTCAGGCGCCTTGGTCGCGGCTTTGGGTCGCGCATCGACGGTCGGGGATTTGAGCAACAGGTCGGGGGAAACGGCCATGAGGAGATTCCGCTACGGATGGATCGTGGCGGGAAACGGAGCAAGTTCCGGGCCAGCGTAGCGATGCCCTGTCGGAACAAGCTGGACCGCGTGCTTGACGGGCAGGTTCGCCGCATCGCCTGGCCGGCGACGGGCGACTGCGTCAGAGAATTGGCCGCTCAGCCGTAGCGCTGACGCTCGGCACGAAACAGGATGCCGATGATGGCGAACTCGCGCTCGATGGACTCGATGAGCGCCGGCGCCTTGCCCAGCTGCTCCTCCCGAGCCGCGGTTTCCAGCTCCTGACACAATTCGGCCAGCAGGGTCGCACCCATGTTGCTGCAGCTGCCTTTGAAACTGTGTGCGGCACGGCGCAGCGCCTCGGCCTGGTCAGCCTGACATGCCTGGCGAAGCAGCCGAACCCGCTCTTCGGAATCGGCGAGAAAGGTATCCAGCAGCGCCGGATACTCACTCTCCATTACATCCTGCAGCGTGGCCAGCACGGCGCTGTCGAGATGAGCGTTGGACACCGCGGCACTCCAGTCGAAAGCGGTGGATTATGCCTCAGCCTGCCAGACGAACTCCACGCTCAGCCCGCGCCCATCCGACTGCCAGTCGAATCCGTCGCTCAGCCGGCGTACCAGATGCAGCCCCCTGCCACTGAAACGATCGGTGCCGAGCTGGACTTGCAGCGCCTTTTTGACATCGAACCCTGCACCGCTGTCGTCGATGCAGATGCGCAGGCGACCGCCTGTGCTGTCGGTCTTGATCGTCAGCTCGAGATGAACATGCCCGTTCACCAGCGACTGCAAGCGTTGCTGGCGCTGCTCGTAGTAACGCTTGAAGCCCTCGGCGTCGCACTTGAGGGACGAGTCCAGCCCCAGCACGCCGTGCTCCAGCGCGTTGGAATACAGCTCGCCCAGTACCGTGTAGATGGCACCGGCACGCGAGCGCAGCTGGTTGACCTGTAACAGGATCTGCAGCAGCGAAGGCAGTGGATTGCCGTTGCGCAGGCTCTCGGCCCGCAGCTCGACGCGGATCGACCAGTCCATTGGCCGGGAGCGATGCGCCGTGGCCGAGACAGTCGGCGGCATAGGGAGCGCGTCCCGGCTCACCACGACCTCGACCAGACTGAGGTCGTCGTGCGGCTGCCCATGGAAATCCAGGAGCGCCTGTTCGATCTCGTCGAACACCGTCGCGGGATCCCGATTGGCTTCCAGGGCGGCCAGCAGCCGCTGCTCGCCGAACAGCTCGTCGGCGGCGTTGCGGCTCTCCACCACGCCGTCGGAAAGCAGCAGCAGGCGATCGCCGGGGGCCAGCGGGTAGTGTTCGAACTTGTCATCGAGCGCCGTCGCGGACACCACGCCCAGCGGGAGATGCCGGGAAACCAGCGCGGTACGCCGGCCATCGGCCGAAATCAGGTAGCCATCCGGCAGCCCGCCGTTCCACACGCGCAGGGTGCCCTGCTTGGCGTCGATATCCAGCAGAGTGGCGCAGCAGAACATCTCCACCGGGAGGATCTGTTTGAGCTTGGCATTGATCTCGCGAAGGATGTCGGTGCTGGAATAGCCCTTGGCGGCCATGCCGTAGAAGGTTTCGGCCAGCGGCATCGCGCCGATCGCTGCCGGCAGGCCATGGCCGGTGAAATCGCCGAGCAGCACGAACATCTGCCCAGCCGGCGCGTGGGCCGCCAGCAGCAGATCGCCGTTGAATAGCGCCTGCGGGGACTGCCGGTAGCGGATGTTCGGCGCACTCAGGCAACCGGCGTGAGCGACCTTGTCGAAGATCGCTTTGGCCGCACGATGCTCGTCGAGCAGCTGCTGGTTGCGTCGGGCGATCAGATCGCGCTGCTCGAGCACCGTGGCCTGCAGACGGCGCAGGCGATGCATGGCCTGGATCTTGGCTTCGAGGATGATGGGGTTGTACGGCTTGGCGATGAAATCGTCACCGCCCGCCTCCAGGCAGCTGACCAATGCCTGGTTCTCGCTGAGCGAGGTGAGAAAGATGATCGGGACCAGTTCGTCACCGGCCAACCGCTTGATCTGCCGCGCTGCCTCGAAGCCGTCCATCACCGGCATCAAGGCGTCCATCAACACCAGTTGCGGACGCTCCTGCTGGAACAGGGCCACCGCTTCCTGCCCATCGGCGGCGGTGAGCACCCTGTGCCCCTGCTTGCCGACGATGGTGGACAGCAGCATCCGATCGACCGGGCTGTCCTCGGCGATCAGGATCGACAGCCGCATGGGCATGTCAGGCGATCACGAACAGTTGTTCGAAGTTGGAAACCGAAAGGATCTTGCGTACGTCCGGGCTGCAGTTGAGCAGGCGGATGTCGGCTTCGTCGCCGCCGGCATGGTCGCGCAACAGCAGCAGCATGCCCAGCGCCGAGCTGTCCATGTAGGTGGTGCCCTGCAGATTGACCACATAACGCTGCGGGCTCACGTCCTGACGCTGGTAGGCGTCGCGGAAGGCCTGATGCGCATTGAAGTCGAAGCGTCCGCTGATGGCTATGGTCAGCTCCTGCCCATCTGCCGAAGGCTGCGAGGTAATGGTCATGTGGCACTCCCTGATCCGGAACATCTCGACGGCCGCTTCGTTGGCAGCCATCGTTGATTATGCGAGTTGGGCAGCCGCACACCGGCTGAAAAGGCAGCGATCCAGGCCAGCGAACTGACAGGGCGGGACCGAACCGCTATTCATAACCCGATCGGCGACCGCCGCGTTGAACGGGTGAAGATTTATCATTCAAGCCTCGGCGCGGCAAGCACGAATCCCGCCGGAGCCGCCTCGTGCTGCCGCGAAACAGAGCCGGTGCCGCTCAGTGTTCCCGTGAACGACCGGCCAGACGCTGGGCGAATTCGTCGAGCAGTTTCTGTTCGCGCTTGTCCGCCGCGATACGGGCTTCGCGCTGATAGCTCTCGATGAGCTTGCTCAGCCCTTCCACCCGCGCGTGCCGCTGGTGCCACTGCTGGCGCACCTTGAGCAGGTTGTCGCGATACCAGTTGACACTACGCTGCTGCTGGCCGATGGCCGACTCGAGCTGGGACAGGAAGCGCTGGTAGTTCATCAGCCACTGGCCGGATACGCCCTGGCTGCCCTGCTGCATCCACTGTTGCTGATAGTCGCGGAAGTACTGCTCGAGCTCGGCCAGTTTGCCCTCGGCCTGCGTCAGCTGGGTCTGTGCCTGCCCCAGCAACCGCGCGGCGTCGCGCTCGGCGCGCTCGGCCATCTCGATGACCGGCGCCAGGCGCGCCGCCCGACTGGCCGCCATCGATTAGCCCGCCTGCCGGGGGGCGAACACCGCAGCCAATTGCGCGGCACTCTGGCTCAGCCCCTCGCTTTCATCGAGCCCCTGACGCAGGTAGCTGACCATTTCGGCCTGGCGCGCAATGGCCATGTCGGTTTCCGGATCGCCACCCGGCACGTAGGCGCCGACGCTGATCAGATCGCGGCTCTGCTGATAACGGGACCAGAGCTGCTTGAAGCGCTGCGAAGCGCGAACGTGCTCGGCGCTTACCACCTGCGGCATCACCCGGCTGATGGAAGCCTCGATGTCGATGGCCGGGTAATGGCCCTCCTCCGCCAGCCGACGCGACAGCACGATATGGCCGTCGAGTACACCGCGCGCGGCATCGGCGATCGGGTCCTGTTGGTCGTCGCCCTCGGAGAGCACGGTATAGAACGCGGTGATGGAACCGCCGCCCTGCTCGGCATTTCCGGCGCGCTCGACCAGGCTGGGCAGCTTGGCGAATACCGACGGCGGATAACCCTTGGTTGCCGGCGGCTCGCCTATGGCCAGGGCGATTTCACGCTGGGCCTGGGCGTAGCGGGTCAGTGAGTCCATCAGCAGCAGCACGTTCTTGCCCTTGTCGCGAAAGTACTCGGCGATACGTGTGCAGTATTGCGCGGCGCGCAGACGCATCAGCGGCGCATCGTCGGCCGGCGAGGCGACCACCACCGAGCGCTTGATGCTCTCTTCGCCGAGGATATTCTCGATGAATTCCTTTACCTCGCGACCACGCTCACCGATCAGCCCGACGACGATGATGTCGGCCTCGGTGAAGCGCGTCATCATGCCCAGCAGCACCGACTTACCGACACCCGTGCCGGCGAACAGCCCGAGGCGCTGGCCGCGCCCGACCGTGAGCAGCCCATTGATGCTGCGGATGCCGACATCCAGCGGTTCGCTGATGGGATGGCGCTTGAGCGGGTTGATCACCGGACCATCCATCGGCACCCAGTCCTCGGCGCGCATGCCGCCCTTGCCATCCAGGGCGCGCCCAGCGCCATCGAGCACACGACCGAGCATGGACATGCCCATGGGCAGGCGTCCGGTGTTGACCAGCGGCACGACCCGCGCGCCTGGCGCGATACCGGCCAGGCTGCCGACCGGCATCAGATACAGCTTGCCGCTGGAGAAGCCCATCACCTCGGCCTCGACCTCGGTCGGGTGATAGCTGTCGTCGTTGATCACCAGGCAACGGCTGCCGACCGCCGCCCGCAGCCCCTCGGCCTCCAGTGTCAGGCCGACCATGCGCAGCAGACGGCCCTCAAGCAGCGGCTGGCTGGGCAGCTTGATCGCCGCTTCATAGGTTTCGAAACGTTTGGCGAAACTGACCCGCTCAAGGCGCATCGGACACGTCCAGATCGACATTCAGGTCGGCAGCCGGCGGATGGGTGGCGTTCTCCCGCTGCTGCTCGAACAGTTGCTTGATGGCCTGGGTCAGGCGCGTTTCGATGCTGGCATCGATACGGCTGTGCTCGGTTTCGATATGGCAGCCGCCTGGCAACAGACTGCTGTCCTCGAGGATGCGCCAGCTTTCCTCGTGGCGTTCGCGCAGCGCCTTGATCAGCTCGAAGTCCTGCGGATTGACGTGAATGCGCACGTTGCTGGCACCCATGGGCAGCAGCTTCAGCGCCTCGCGCAGCACCTGGCGAATCTGGCTGGAGTCGATCAGCAGATCGCGCTGGATCACCTCACGCGCCATGTGGCTGACCAGCGTGACCATGGCATGCTCGAGGTTGCGGTCCTGATCGGCGATCGGTTCGAGCAGCTGCTCCATCAGCCGCTCCAGGCTCTGCAGCCGCGGCGCCAGAGACGCCTCGGCCTCCTGCCGGGCCTTGAGCTGGCCCGCATGGAAGCCATCCTTCTCGCCAGTGGCGAAGCCTTCGTTATAGGCCTGCTGGCGAATCGCCTCGAGCTCATCGAGCGTCAGCGGTTTGACTTCCTCGACCGGCACGTCCTCGCTACGCGCCAACTCTTCGACCGTTTCCTCCACGCTGGGCGCTGACGGCAGCTCCTCTTCCTCGCCCTGCGGGTCGAAACTGGGCAGCGACCAGCGATCGAACAGGCTGACGTCTTTCGCGCGAATGAGGTCGCTGGGGTTGTCCTTCGCCATGTGTGAGGTGTTGTCCTGGTTAGATCATCTCTTCGCCGCCCTTGGAGCCCAGGACAATTTCCCCGGCCTCGGCCATGCGACGAGCGATGGTGAGAATTTCCTTCTGGGCATTTTCCACGTCGCTGACACGTACCGGCCCTTTGGCCTCCAGATCGTCGCGCAGCAGCTCACCGGCGCGCTTGGACATGTTCTTGAAGACCTTCTCCTTGATGCCGTCGTCGGCGCCTTTGAGCGCCATCACCAGCACGTCGGAGGATACCTCACGCAGCAGCACCTGGATGCCACGGTCGTCGACCTCGGCGAGATTGTCGAAGACGAACATCAGGTCTTCGATCTGGCTAGACAGGTCCTCGTCCACCTCGCGGATGGCGTCCATGAGCTGACCTTCGGTGGAGCTGTCCAGGTAGTTCATGATGTCGGCCGCCCGCTTCACGCCGCCCAGGCTGGCGCGGCTGGTATTGGTGCTGCCGGAGAACTGCTTCTCCAGGATCAGGTTCAATTCCTTCAGGGCGGCGGGCTGCACGGTATTCAACGAAGACACGCGCAGCACGATGTCCAGGCGCACCTTGTGGTCGAAGTGGGACAGCACCTCGCCGGCCTGATCCGGATCGAGATAGGCCACCACGATGGCCTGGATCTGTGGATGCTCGTAGCGGATCACATCGGCCACGGCGCGCGGCTCCATCCACTTCAGGCTGTCCAGACCGCTGGTGTTGCCGCCCAGTAGGATACGATCGATCAGGCCGCCGGCCTTGTCCTCGCCCAGTGCCTGGGTGAGCATCTTGCGGATGTAGCCGTCGGAGCCGACGCCCAGACTGGTCTGGTCGCCGACGATCTCGACGAACTCGCTCATCACCTGCTCGATCTGTGCCTTCTGCACGTTGCGCATCTGCGCCATGGCCGTACCGACGCGCTGGACCTCTTTCGGGCCGAGGTGGCGCAGCACCTGCGCCGCATCGGTCTCGCCCAGCGAGAGCAGCAGGATGGCAGCCTTGTCGACCTTGTTGAGCTTGGCTGGAACTCGATTGTCACTCATCGGCGTTGATCCACTCTTTCACCACCTGGGCTACCCGTCCCGGGTCATCGGCCACCAGGTTCTTGATCGCGTTCAGCTGGGCTTCATATCCCTCGCTGGGGCTTGGCAGCAGGATGTTCTGCGGACCGCTCAGGCTGACCCTGTCGTTGGCCAGGCCGCCATCCAGACCTTCGTCCTCGCCCAGTTCACCGGGCATGCCGGCCACCTGCAGTTCTTTACCGGCGTTCGGATTGGTCAGGCTCTTGAGCACAGGGCGCAGTACACCGAACACCAGCACCAGGATGAACAGCACGCCGAGCACCTGCTTGACGACATCCCAGAACCAGGGCTGCGAGTAGAACGGAATCTCCTCGAAGGTTTCACCGAAGCTGTCGGCGACGAAGGCGGTATTGATCACGCTGACGCTGTCGCCGCGGCTGGCGTCGAAGCCAACGGCGTCCTGTACCAGCCGGGTGAAGCGCGCCAGATCGTCGGCATTCCACGGCACGCGCACCATCTCGCCAGCCGCATTGAGCGACATCTGGTCGTCGACCACCACCGCCACCGACAGGCGGCGCAGGCGGCCATGCTGCTGCTTGGTGTAGCTGATGGAACGGTCGAGCTCGTAATTGCGCGTGGCCTGCTCGCGCTTGTCTGCCGGGAACGGCGCCAGCATCGGCTGGCCGGTCACCGGGTCCATGATCTGCTGACCGTTGGCGTCCACCAGCGGCTGGCCGGGCGCCACGGCACCGGCGGCCGCAGCAGCCTGATTGGCCTGCTCGGGAGCCGAAGCCGGGCCCGGCGGCTGGTTGCTCAGGGCACCCGGCACACCTTGCGGCGGCAGGCTGCTCTGGCGCTGTTCATTGACGCTCTGCTCGCTGCGCAGTGCCGGCTGGTCCGGGTTGAAGGTCTCCGAGGTGGATTCAACCGCGCTGAAATCCACATCCGCCGAGACTTCCGCCTTGTAGCGGCCACTGCCAAGCACCGGCTGCAGGATATTGTGCACACGCTGGGTATAGAGGCTTTCCATGCGGCGGCTGTAGTCGAACTGCTTGCCCGCCATGCTCAGCTCGGTCAGCTCCTGTTGGTCGGAGAGCAGGTTGCCCTTCTGGTCGACCACGGTGATCTGCGACTTGTTGAGCTCCGGCACGCTGGTGGCGACCAGGTTGATGATGGCCATCACCTGGCTCGGCTCCAGCGCTCGCCCTGGATAGAGTTCCACCAGAACCGAAGCGCTGGGCTTGCGCTCGTCGCGCACGAATACCGAGCTTTTCGGAATCGCCAGGTGCACACGAGCACCCTTGACGTTGTTCAGGCTGGAAATGGTACGACCCAGCTCACCCTCGAGGCCACGGCGATAACGGGTCGCCTCCATGAACTGGCTGGTGCCGAGGCCCTGATCCTTGTCCAGAATCTCGAAACCGATGTTGCTGTCGGCCGGCGCGATGCCGGCGCCTGCGAGCTTCAGGCGGGCACGCGCCAGATCATTGGCCTTGACCAGCAGGGCGCCGGAATTGGGTTCGACGGTATAGGCGATGTCCGCGGCAGCGAGGGTTTCCATCACCTGATTGGCATCCATTCCCGCCAGGCTGCCGAGCAGCGGGCGGTAATCGGGTTGCTGCGACCAGAGCACCACGGCAAAACCCATCGCCACGCTGGCCGCCAGCCCGACCAACAGGCCGATCTGTCGCAGCATGGACATTTCCGAAAGGTTTTCCAGGAACGACAGGCCCAGCAAGGGCTTCTTGCCACCCTCGGGGGTTGCCGGCACCGGAACGTTGCTCACCGCTTCAGCCATGATTCAATCCGCCTCACACCGGCATCTGCATGATGTCTTGGTAAGCCTGAACCAGCTTGTTGCGCACCTGGGTCATGGCCTGAAAGGAAACGCTGGCCTTCTGCGAGGCGATCATCACTTCGGTCAGGTCGACGCCGCCCTGCCCCATCTCGAAGGCAGAGGCGAGCTGGCTCGAAACCTGCTGGGTTTCGTGCACCTTGTTCACCGCCTGGCCAAGCATGTCGGAAAAGCTCGGCGCGCCGACCTCCTGGGTCTGGACCTCCGGCTTGGAACGCGCCATGGCATCGGTCTGCATGGCCCGCATTTCCAGCATCAAGCGATTGAATTGAACGCCCTGACTCATCTAATCCTCCAACAGCCGCGGTTTTTTTGACGCATCGCGCGGCGAGCAAAGACTAGATAGCAACAAGGGTGCCAGTTCGCAGGTGAAGCGCCTGGCGGGGCGATGACAGGCAGCAGTCATTGCCGACTGTTACGCCCAACGCGCCTTTGGCTGTACCGGGACGCTGGCCAGCGCAGCCCCCTAGGCTTGTACCATAGGCCGCGGCAGCCGTCGGCCTCCCATCGCTCAGCAGAAGAACAGCAAAGAATGAACGAAATCAGTCGCAGCGCCCTGCGTCCTCTGAGCGACAGCTCGCCATCCACTGTCGTCGCCGGCTTCATTGCCATGCTCACCGGCTACACCAGTTCACTGGTGCTGATGTTCCAGGCGGGCCAGGCGGCCGGGCTGAGCGCCGGACAGATCTCGTCGTGGATCTGGGCGCTGTCCATCGGCATGGCGATCTGCAGCATCGGCCTGTCGTTGCGCTATCGCACGCCCGTGGTGGTTGCCTGGTCGACGCCCGGCGCCGCGCTGCTGATCACCAGCCTGCCCGGCGTTCCCTATGCCGAAGCGATCGGCGCCTTCATCTTCGCATCGGCCTTGATCGCGCTGTGCGGCATCACTGGCAGCTTCGACCGCCTCATGCGGCGGGTACCGGCGTCCCTGGCCGCCGCGCTGCTGGCAGGCGTGCTGTTCAACATCGGCAGCGAAATCTTCCGCGCCGTTGGTGTCCAGCCGGTGCTGGTGCTCGGCATGTTCTTCAGCTACCTGCTGACCAAGCGCCTGCAGCCACGTTACGCAGTGCTGGCCGCACTGCTGGTGGGTTGCCTGATCGCCGGGGTTACCGGCCTGCTGGATTTCCAGCGCTTCAGCCTGCAGATAGCGGTGCCGGTGTGGACCACCCCGGCGTTCTCTTTCGCTGCCGTATTCAGCATCGGCATCCCGCTGTTCGTTATCGCAATGGCCTCGCAGAACATGCCGGGGCTCGCCGTGCTGCGCGCCGAGGGCTATCAGGTGCCGGCTTCGCCACTGATCTCGACAACGGGCATCGCCTCGGTGCTGCTAGCCCCATTCGGCTCCCACGGCATCCATCTGGCGGCGATCACCATGGCGATCTGCGCCGGCCCGGAGGCGCACCCCGACCCAGGCAAACGCTACACCGCAGCAGCCTGGTGCGGCGTGTTCTACGGCATCGCCGGTATCTTCGGTGCGACGCTGGCGGCGCTGTTCGCGGCCTTTCCGGCCGCGCTGGTGCTGTCCATCGCGGCGCTGGCCCTGCTCGGCTCGATCGGCTCGGGGCTGACCCAGGCGATGCAGCAACCCAACGAGCGCGAAGCGGCGCTGATCACCTTCATGGTGACGGCATCGGGGCTGACGCTGTTCGGCATCGGCGCGGCGCTGTGGGGCCTGATCGCCGGCGTGCTGACGCTGTTGATCCTCAAGCCACGCAGCTAGCTGGTATGCCGCGCGGGGTGCATCGGCGCGCGGCGAAGGCAACGGGCACGTTCGCTGTTAGGCCGGCTTGATCATCACCAGCGCGAAACCGGCGGCGATGCCCGCCAGGGCGATCAGCCAGCCGATTCGGTGGGCGCGGTTCTTTTCGGCTTGCCGGATGGGGTCGACGGGCTTCTTCTTTTTCACGGTAGGTCTGCCTTCAGCCAAGGATGCCGCACCGGCCTCAGGGCGGCCGGCGCAGCGCGCTTTTTAGGCCGGGCGGGGAGAATTGTCCAGTCATGTCGGCCGAGCATGCCGGCAGCAGGCGTTATCCCAGCGGGCTTTCTCCCGCGTTCGGCTCGTCACTCGGTTGGCTGTCGTCAGCGTTCTCGCCGGAATCCGGCACGTCGCCGTATTCGTCGTAATCGGGCGGGGTCAGTCCATCCTTGAGCGGGTCGTCTGGATCGATCATGGCAGCGTCCTCGGCAGTGGGTTCAGTGCGTTGGAGTGCCGTACTAGCTGGTCGTTCTGCGATCGTCGACAGTGGACCCGGCCTGCGGTACCGCTGCCGAGAGCGCTTCGATGATGCGGCAGTCCTTCACCGACGACTGATTGCAACCGGCCAGGCGCTGCAACTCCGCCTCGAGCCGCTGCAGGTCGGCGATGCGCTGGCGCACCTCGACCAGGTGAGTCTGAACCAGGCGATCGACATCGCTACAGGCGTGACCCGGCTGATCGGCCAGTTCGACCAGCGTGCGAATTTCATCAAGGGAGAAGCCCAGCTCCCGCCCCCGCTTGATGAACCGCAACCGCGCCACGTCCTGAGCCGTGTAGCTGCGATAGCCGGACGACGTCCGCAACGGCGCCGCGAGCAGGCCGATGCGCTCGTAGTAGCGGATGGTCTCCACGTTCACAGCCGTGGCCTGGCTGAGTTTGCCGATGGTGATAGACATGGCTAGATCCTGGCTCGCGGCAATCGGATATGGCTGAAGGCAACCGTCAGGAAATATCGATCTGGTAACGGAACCCATCGGCAGCAGCACGAGAAATGCGGTATTCGAGCGGGCTTCGGTCGTA
This sequence comes from Stutzerimonas sp. LR2, assembly GCF_055755175.1. NCBI lineage: Bacteria > Pseudomonadati > Pseudomonadota > Gammaproteobacteria > Pseudomonadales > Pseudomonadaceae > Stutzerimonas > Stutzerimonas sp. LR2. The sequence continues at coordinate 446,183 of NZ_JBVTRR010000002.1, read as the reverse complement.
GCCCAGGGCGACCCGCTCGATGATCACCATCGGCGCACCCTCCTTGATCGCCAGAAACCTGGCCATGGCGCCATCGGCCTCCCCCACCGTCAGCGTCTCCTTCGCCGAGGCGACACACTGGCCGCACTGGGTTTCGTAGAACGGATACAGCAGCTCGCCAAACCCCTCGATGTCGACTTCCAGCAGCGCAGCAAAGCGGGTGGCAGGCAACCAGATGTCCTCGTGAAAAAGCGTCCGCCCCTCGATGATCCGCAGTCGCTCAAGGTGAATGACCTTTTCGCCATCCTGCAGCCTGAGTGCAGCCGACACCGTATCCGCTGGTTCCTCAACTGTCCTGGCCAGAATCCGGCTGCCCGGGATCTCGCGCCCGCCGCTGGCATCCACCTGGCGAAAGAAACGCGCTAGCGAGGCATCGAAATTCGGGCGGCGCACGAAGGTGCCGCGGCCCTGGCTACGCAGCAGCAATCCCTCGTTCACCAACGTGTCCACAGCCTTGCGCACGGTGCCGATCGCCACGCCATAAAGCCTGGTCAGCTCCGCTTCGGTGGGGATGGGCGCGCCGGGCATCCACTCGCCTGCTGCGATCTTCGCCAGCATCTCTTCGCGCAGCCGCTGATAGAGCGGCAGGCGCTCGTCGTATCCGAGTATCGGGGTGTTCATTTCATCGATTCGTTCATTGACCCGGCACAACTGTACCACCGGCCCAGCGATTGACAGAGAGGCTGAGCTAACTATATGGTCATCTATTCATATATATGACTAGATGAAACCATAAAGACCGTACAGTCCCATTACGCGTCTCGCTTCTCCATCACTACAACAATCAGGGTTATCACAATGACCGGCCTTCACCCGCCTGCGATCACTGGCGTCGACACCCACGCCCATGTCTTCCGGCAAGACCTGCCGATGGTTTCCAACCGACGCTACAGCCCGCATTACGATGCACTGGTCGAACAGTATCTTGCGCATCTCGATCGCCACGGGCTTTCCCACGGCGTGCTGATCCAGCCGAGCTTTCTCGGTACCGACAATCACTTCATGCTTGACGCGCTACGCCGTTATCCGCAGCGACTGAGGGGCGTTGCGGTGGTGGACGCAAGCATCAGCGATACGCAGCTAGACGAGCTGGAAGAAGCCGGCGTGGTAGGCATCCGGCTGAATCTCATCGGAAAGGCGCTGACCGAATACGCCAGCGCTGAATGGATGGGGCTATTCGCTCGGCTTGGTGCCCGTGGCTGGCAGGTCGAAATCCAGCGCGGCATCGACGATGTGGCGCTGGTCATTCCCGGCCTGCTGGCTTGCGGAGTGACGGTGGTGATCGATCATTTCGGGCTGCCTACCGGCGGAATCGATGCCGGGAAACCCAATCACCAGGCATTCCTGCAATCGCTGGCCAACCCACAGGTCTGGCTCAAGCTCTCCGCCGCGTATCGGAGCCAATCCGACATCGCGCAAGCGGCAACGGTGCTGGCCAAGGCACGCCATGCAGCCGGTGGCATCGAGCGATTCGTCTGGGGCAGCGACTGGCCCAACACCCAGTTCGAAAGCCAGACCGATTACACCGAGCAGCTTTCCCTCATCGACATCCTGCTGCCGGATACTCGTGAGCGGACTCAGGTATTGCTGACCAACGCGGCAAAGCTGTTCGGCTTTGCGACGTGCAACTAAACGATCCGTCACACAACAGGACATATCCATCATGATGAGCCTGCTCGTCGTCGCGGCTATCGTTGTCGCAGTCGCCCTCGGCTACAAAACCAAGATCAACATCGGTCTGTTCGCCATCGCGTTCGCCTACCTGATCGGCGCGTTCGGAATGGGGCTCAGCCCTTCCGAAATCATCGCCATGTGGCCGCTGAAGATCTTCTTCGTGATCTTCTCCGTCTGCCTTTTCTACAGCTTCGCAACGGTCAACGGAACGCTGGAGAAACTTGCCGAACACCTGATCTACCACTGTCGATCGGTGCCACAACTGCTCCCCTTTGCAGTGTTCTTCACCGCCACGCTCATCTCCGCGATGGGCGCCGGCTACTACACCGTACTGGCGTTCATGGCACCGATCACCCTGTTGCTCTGTGAGCGTACCGGCATGAGCCTGATCGCCGGCGGGATGGCTGTGAACTATGGAGCCCTGAGCGGAGCCAACTTCGTATCCAGCCAAAGCGGCATCATCTTCCGCGGCCTTATGGTCAACGCCGGCATCACGGAGAACGAGGCCTTCATCAATACCGCGGGCATCTTCGTCAGCACGCTGGTGATCCCGTTGCTGGTGATTTCGGTGCTGGTCTTTCTGACCGGACACGGTAAAGCCATGAAGGCTTCGGTCTTCGCCGCGACACCACCGACGCCGCTGAACCGTGAGCAGCGGATGACGCTGTGGCTGACGCTGGCAATGATGGCCATCGTCCTAGCGGCACCAATCGCCTACCTGATGTTGCCGGACAACCCGACAGCCCGCCTCGTCAACTCGAAGATGGACATCGGTCTGATCGCCAGCCTGTTCTCGGTGATCGCGCTACTCCTCAAGCTCGGCGACGAGCGCAAAGCGATGGCATCGGTACCCTGGGCCACGCTGATCATGATCTGCGGCGTCGGAATGCTGATTTCGGTGGCGATCAAGGCCGGCACCATCGACATCCTGGCGTCGTGGATGGGCAACAGTATTCCGCCGATTCTGGTGCCGCTGGTGTTCGGCATCGTCGCGGCATTCATGTCACTGTTCTCCAGCACCCTGGGCGTGGTCACGCCCGCGCTGTTTCCGATGGTGCCGCCGATCGCCTCGGCACTGGGGCTGGACCCGCTGATCCTGTTCGTAGCCATCGTCGTCGGCTCGCAGGCGACCTCGATCTCGCCATTCTCCTCAGGAGGCAGCCTGATCCTCGGCTCCTGCCCCACCGAGCAAAGCCGCACCGTGCTGTTCCCGCAGCTGCTGTTCCGCGCCGCCCCGCTGGGGTTCGTCGCGGCGCTGATATTCAACGTGCTGCTGACCGTCCTCTACTGACCCACCGCCATGGCCCGACAGCGTGCCATGGCGCCGGCAGCCAATCGTGTTCGAGCGCAACGCTGATCCGCCCGCCGGTCAGCAGCTGCGCTATCAGCCAACCGACGCCAAGGCGCGACGGCGAGGCCCTCGGCTGTGGTCCCGATACCGCAGCCAACTTTCGACAAGGAGAAAGGACTCATGAAGAACTGGTTCGCCGATATCAGCATGACCAGGAAACTGACGATCGGCTTTGGCGCGGTGCTGCTGCTGACGATCGCACTGGCGATCTCCGGCTGGCTCAGCCTGAGCGGCGTCATCCATCGCAGCGAACTGATGGAACGGATCGCCGCGCTGAACGAAGCGCTGGACGAACTCAGGGTGGCCCGCCTCCAATACATGCTGGACAACGGCGACGCGAAGTCAGCCGAGGCGGTAACCGAGGCCCTCGACCACTTTGCGGCGCAGCACCGGGACATCGCGCCGGCCTTTCGTGATCCGCAAAACCGGATGCTGTTACAAAAGCAGGGCGAACAGATACAGCGCTATCGCGCCACGCTGAGCAGAATGCGTGAAGCCTATGCCGCCGGTAATGCCGCCAGGGCGGATATGGGCAAGCAGGCCGCTCTCGCCAGCGAGCCGATCGCGGCGATGGGCAAGGCTGTGGCGCAGATGCCGGAGCACGCCGAGAATCGCTACACGGGCATCGAGGCGATTGCGGAGCTGCGCATGAACTGGCAGCTGGTGCGCTACGAGATGCGTGGCTACAACACAACGCCAACGCCGGAAATGGCGGCCAAGGTCGGACAGCAGATCAAGCTGGCCCGACAGTCCGCTGCACGCGTGCAGACAGTGCTTGGCCAGGCGTATTCCGCTCAGGTCGCGGTAACCGAACAGGCGCTGGATGGCTACCTGGCGGCACTCCACGCCGTCGTCGCGCAGACCGAAGCCATCAGCACAGCACGCCAGGACATGGCCAGCCAGGCCGGCGAGATCAGAGGCCTGGCCCGCGCCCTGACCCAGGCGCAGAGCGCAAGCCGCGAGCACGAGGCGGCGCAATCGAAACTCACCCAGGCGCTGGTTACCGCGTTCGCCCTTCTTATCGGTCTACTGGCGGCCTGGCTGATTACCCGCCAGATCACGCATCCCCTCGCCGAAACGCTTGCCGTGGTCAGGAATATCGCCGCCGGTGACCTGACCGACCAGCGGGACATCCGCCGTCAGGATGAGATCGGTGCGCTGCAGCGCGGGGTAATGGGCATGTCGGCGACCTTGCGCGAGCTGATCAGCGGCATCCGCGACAGCGTCACGCAAATGGCCAGCGCCGCCGAGCAGCTGTCGGCAGTCACAGAGCAGACCAGTGTCGGGATGAACGGCCAGCGCGCCGAAACCGACCAGGTTGCAACGGCCATGCAGGAGATGTCCGCTACCGTGCAGGAAGTGGCACGCAACGCCGAGCAGGCATCGCAGGCAGCCAATGCGGCAGACCGCGATGCGCGCGCGGGCGATGCGGTCGTCGGCGAGGCGATCGAACAGATCGAGCGACTCTCCCGGGAAATGCTTCGCTCGGCCGAAGCGATGACCAGCCTGGAAGCGGAAAGCAACCGCATCGGCAGCGTAATGGATGTGATCAAGGCGGTCGCCGAACAGACCAACTTGCTCGCACTCAATGCCGCCATCGAGGCCGCGCGGGCCGGCGAAGCGGGACGCGGCTTCGCGGTCGTCGCCGATGAAGTGCGCAGTCTGGCGCAACGGACGCAGAAATCCACCGAGGAAATCGAGCAATTGGTCGCCGCCCTGCAACACGGCACTCAGCAGGCCGCAGCAGCAATGCAGAGCAGCCACACCCTGACTCAAAGCAGCGTCGAACTCACACGCAGGGCGGGACTGGCACTCAGCGACATCACCAGCAAGGTCTCCGACATCCAGGCAATGAATCAGCAGATCGCAGCGGCCGCCGAGGAACAGGGCGCCGTCGCGGAAGAGATCAGCCGTAACGTTGTGAATGTACGCGACATCTCCGAGCAGACCGCAACGGCCAGCGATGAAACCGCGGCGTCCAGTATCGAGCTGGCACGCCTGGGTAACGAACTGCAGATGCTGGTCAGCCGCTTTCGCGTCTGACGCCGGACCACGATGCGCACTCACGTCGGAGCGGCGCTTGACCCTGTAGTTGCTACAGGGTTTAGCGTAATGCCATCGACATTCCGAGGCGACGTACATGGCAGGAAATTGCTGCAACAGTGGTTGCGCCAGCGCAGCGGTGCGCGGGCGCTATCGGCGGATTCTCTGGATCGCGCTGCTGATCAACCTGGCGATGTTCGCGGTGGAGATCGGCGCCGGCGTGCGGGCCGGTTCGGTCTCGCTGCTGGCCGACTCGCTGGACTTCTTCGGCGATGCGGCCAACTACGGTGTCAGCCTGTTCGTGCTGGGCATGGGCGTGGTCATGCGGGCCAGGGCGTCGCTGGCCAAGGCACTGACCATGGGTCTGTTCGGCCTGTTCATCCTGGTAGTCGCGATCGACAACTTCATCGATGCCAGCGTGCCCCAGGCCACGACGATGGGCATCGTCGGCACCATCGCACTGCTGGCGAACGTCGCCGTGGCGCTCATGCTCTATGCCTACCGTGAAGGCGACAGCAACATGCGCAGTGTCTGGCTGTGCAGCCGCAACGATGCGCTGGGCAATATCGCCGTGATGCTGGCGGCGCTGGGTGTGTTCGGCACTGGGGCGGGCTGGCCGGACCTGATCGTGGCCAGCATCATGGCGCTGCTGTCGATCAGCGCAGCCGTGCAGATCACCCGCCACGCCCTCGACGAGCTGCGCACCGAGCGAATGGCCGTCAGGCAAATGGAGCGAGGCGCCTGACGCAGGCTTCGCGTTCTCTACCGATCGCAGCCCGACCGGCTGCGCTCGTGGAGGAAGGCCACCGGAGCCGAGCCATCGGCGTTCAGCTGGAGGATTTCCCGCGGCCTGCCCTGCTCATCCAGCACCAGCAGGCCGATGCCCGAGCCGTTCCACAGACGCTCGCCCGCCTGGCTGCGGTCCGGCACACGCGGCACGACTTCCAGGCGCCGCCGCTTGGTCAGCCAGTTCAGCGGCGACCAGGGCGCATACAGCCAGCGGTTGAGGCGATCGAACCAGTCCAGCAGGCGTCGTGGAAACTCGTTCTTCACCCCGCTGCTGGTGATCTGCCAGACCCTCGGCCCGCTGTCGCGGGCGCGGATGTGCACTTCGTAGACGAAGGAGTAATGCACGTCACCGGAGAGGATCACGTAGTTACCCGGCGTGCGCGAATGACGGAAGATGTTCATCATCACGTGCGCGGCACCACGGTGGGCCATCCAGTTTTCCGCATCCACCAGCAAGGGCTGGCCGGCCCAGCTGAACACCCGCTGCACCGCCTCGATCAGCTTGACGCCGAACATCGGCGCCGGCGAGACGATCAGCACCGAGGGCTTGTCGAGGATGTTCTGCTGCAGTTCGCTCAGCGCCTCCCAATCCATCAGGCCGGAAGGGCGACTCAGATTGCGCTCGCTGCGCCAGCGCCGGGTGCGGGTGTCGAGCACCACCAGCGGCGGTTCGCTTGGCAATTCGTAGCCCCAGCCGTCCAGACGCAGCAGCGTCTCGATGAGACGGTCCTGTTCGGCGCAATCGAGCCAGCCATCCCGAGCCGCCTCCAGCAGCTGCTGCACCTGCGCCAGCAGCGCGCCGAAACGCTCGGGCTGATTGCCCCAGGCCTGGCAGAGCAGATAGGCGATGAGCGCATTGCCGATGATTCGCCGCGACAGCGGGTGGCCGTAGGCGGTCTCCTCCCAGCGAGCCGACAGGTTCCAGTCGTCGGTGATGTCGTGGTCGTCGAAGATCATCAACGACGGCACATGGGCCAGCGCCCGCGCAGCCTGCGGCAAAGTGCGCCGCAACCCCCGCAGACAGTGTTCTTCGCGGCGATAGCGCTCGGCGTGCTTCGCCTCGAGCGCAGGCATCACCGGTTCGATCAGCGACCACGGCGTGGGCGACCACACCAGCAGGTACATGGCCATGACCTCGGCGAGGGTGATCAGGTGGTTCTGTCCGTTGGCGGTGGTGAACACCGGCTTTTCCACACCGCCGAAGAAGCGTTCGCGCAACGCCTCGTTGGACTTGAACGCGGGCAGCAATTGCTCGCGCCGGTAGTAGGTGGCCGGGTGGGCCAGCAGTTCATCGCTGTCGTCCACCACCGCGCCCTGGAGATGCTCGCCGTACAGGCCCAGCCGGCGCATCAGCGCGTGGATGGCAACCAGCATCGGCCCAGCGACATCATCGGCGTAGACCTGGTCGCCGGTCATCAGCAGCACTGCCGGGCGCGCGTCCGGATCGGTCAAGCCGCGGCGCACCAGCTCATCCACGCACAGCAGCCCATCCGCGGCCGCATGGTGCGGTTTGCGACAGGAGCCGTGCAGCACGCGGTCGAGCCGCGACTTGATGACGAAGCTCGGCCGCGTGGCGCCGTCGTGCAGCAGGTGTGGCGCCCAGTCGGCGATGCCCCGCTGCTGCTCGCCCTCGTGGAGCAAAAGGTCGTACTCGATCAGGCAGTCGCCGGGCAGCGCTGCATCGGGCGTGAAACGGATGAGGTGCAGCACCGCATGATGGCCAAGCCGCAGCCGCTGGCAGGCCTCGCCTTCGAGTCGAATGCGCCGCTGCTGGCCGGCCTGGGGGCTTTCAAGGATCAGCGACAGCTCGAGCACGCGTGACGCGATCAGCCAGAAGGTCAGACCGTCAGGCTCGGCTCGACGCAGCAACGGGCCGGCCAGCACGGGCGGCAGATCCTGGTGGGTGGAAATGTCGGTCAAGGGCAACCCTGTCTGTGGCAACAGGCTTCTCTGACAGCACACCGGCCCCGATCGCTCATTGGAAGCAACGAGGGGCTCGACTTGCCGTTCAAGGGGCGCCGAACATGGCCGTCCAGTAGATGGCCGCGTCGCTCTGCGGATCGACCGCATAGGCCGCGCCCAGCTCGGTGTACGCCGGGTTCATCAGGTTGGCGCAGTGCCCCGGGCTGGCCAGCCAGCCTTCCAATACCTTGCGCGCGGTCGGCAGCGCCGCGGCGATGTTCTCACCGACCAGGCTGCCGGCGTAGCCGGCGAGTTCGGCGCGATCGCCCGGCGTACGGCCGTCCTCGCTCAAGTGACTGAAGAAGTTGCGATTGGCCATCGCCCGACTGTGAGCCTCGGCGGTGCTGCCCAGCGTCGCGTTCCAGGCCAGCGGCCGCGCGGCGGCGAAATCCTGGCTACCGCAACGGCGCGCCGAGGCCCGGGCACGATTGATCTGTTCCAGCAGCTTCTGCCCTTCGGCCTGCCAGTCGCCGAGGCGACCATCGAGCAGCGGCCGCGCCACCACGATGCGCCAGTCGCGACCTTCGCGGCTGACGCCGATATCGGTGAACTGAGGATCGAGGATCACCCGGCAGAAGCTTTCGCGCAGCGCCTGCATCGCCGCCTGGGCATCCCGCGGACCGGACAGCGTGATCGCCTGCACCGTGACCATCGGGTAGCCAGCGCGGGACAAGGCATCCTGCAGGTCACCGGCGGCGCCGACCGGCAAGTTCAGCCGCGAATCGGCCGTGAGTGGCGGCAGCTCCTCGCTGGCCTTGCTGCCGCAGCGCTGCACCTCGCCACGGTAGGCATTGATCGACTCGACCAGCCGGGCCTCCTCGGCCGCAGCGGCGCCGGCAACGCAAAGGGTCGCCAGCAGCAGGACGGATGACAGAACACGCATGACAATTCTCCAGCAATTCCCTGACGGAACGACGCGCACCCGGCGCGGAAACTGGCGCCATGGTGCGCGACACCGCCGCGCTTGTCATCACCGCAGCGGCACAAGGCCACCGGCTGGGCGCCGCTGGCGGCCTTGGCTATGATCAGGCGCCATGAACAGCCAACCGCCGATTCGCCAATCCTGCCCACCCGGCACCTGCACCTGTCGGCGGGACGAGCTGCTGGAAGCACCGGGCGCCGACGTGCGCATCCTGCTGCTCACCCGCCACGAGGAAAACCGCCTGCTCGAGCGTCTGGCCAACGTGCAGAGTCTGGAGGAACTGGAACGGCTGCAGCAGCGCATGTTCGAACAGCTGGGCATTCGCATGACGATCGCCCCCGGCCACAACGAAGTGCGCAGCATGCGCGGCATCGCCATCGAGTTCGCCGAGCAACCCGGCCTCTGCCGCAAGACCCGCCCCGCCATTGCCGCCGCCGTTCGCCGCGGTCTGGCGCAGCGCCCGGAAATCGCCTGGCGCCTGCTCGATGCGCACGATTTGCTGGGTGGGTTATGAGCAACCTGCGCCCCGTCGCAATCGACCTGCGTTCGCTGCCATGGGCGGTTTCATAGCCGAGCCCGCCCCCTTCGAAAAAAATCCGTTCCTGCCGCTTGACCCTCACGCAGCGGCAGCCCCGACGATCCCTGCCGTGCGAAACGAAAAGGAGACATCAATGTTGCTCAAGGTAGGCGAACTGGCCAAGCGCTCCGGCGTGACCGTCCGGACGCTGCATCACTACGACAACCTTGATCTGCTCAAACCGTCCGCACGCTCCGATGCCGGTTATCGGCTCTACGACCGCAAGGACATCGAGCGCCTGCATCACATCCAGGCACTGCGTGGCCTTGGCCTGTCGCTGACCGACATCGGAGCCCTGTTGAACCAGCGCGCGGTTTCCCTGCCTGGACTGATCGACCAGCAATTGCTGCAGCTCGATCGCCAGTTGCAGAGCATCCAGCGCCTGCTCAGCCGATTGCACAGGCTGCGCGAGCGCTACGTTCTGCGCGAGGAACCCGCGTTGACCGACCTACTGGATACCCTGGGATCGATGATCATGTACGAAAAGCACTTTTCCGCCGACGAACTGGCCAGGCTGGCCTTCACCGAACGACTCGACCAAGGCACCAGTGCCTGGCCCGCCCTGGCTGAGCAGGCCAAGGCACTGATGGAGGCCGGCGTACCGCCGCAGGCTAAGCAGGCACAGCGGCTGGCGCGGGACTGGATGATCCAGCTCGAGCGCGACACCGCGCAGGACCCAGCCCTGCTGACCAGGCTCGACACCATGCACGCAGCCGAGCCAGGGCTGCAGCAGCGAACCGGCGTCAGCCAGGCCATACGCGACTATGTGCTGGCGGCGTTCGCCGAGCACCGCCTGGCGATCTACCGCCGCCACCTGACGGACGACGAGTTCGCCCGCATGCGCACGCATTACGCCGCAAGCCTGCGCCAATGGCCGGAACTGCTCGCGCAACTTCAGCGCTGCCGTAGCGAGCGTCTCCCGCCGGAGCACGAGCGGGTGACCGCACTGGCCCGCCGCTGGGGTGAGTTGTTCAGCGCCTACGCCGGCCCGAACGCCGACACCCAGCGCCGAATCCAGCAGGCCGAGCAGCAGGAACCGGAGTTGCAGGCCGGTACCTGGATAGCGCCCGAGCTGATCGACTACCTGCGGCAGGCCATGACGGCCCTGATGCAGCACGCCCGCAGCTAGGCAGACCGCCGGCGATGAGCCTGCGTGCCGGCCACGCAGGCTCCCGGCTCGGCGGCAACAGATCGTCGCCAACGGAGGCGTTGCGCATGGACGCTGCGCGGCAAGTCTTTACAATGCACGACCTCGAAACACAGCCGGTCCGTGCCCATGTCCCTTCCCAAGCACCATCTCGAACTGCTCGCCCCTGCCCGTGACGCCATCATCGCCCGCGAGGCCATCCTGCATGGCGCCGATGCGGTGTACATCGGCGGCCCCAGCTTTGGTGCCCGGCACAACGCCGAGAACAGCGTGGCCGACATCGCCGAGCTGGTGAGATTTGCCCATCTGTTCCACGCGCGGGTGTTCGTCACGCTGAACACCATCCTGCACGACGACGAACTGGAAGCAGCGCGCGCGCTGATCCAGCAGCTGTACGAGATCGGCGTTGACGCGCTGATCGTGCAGGACATGGGCATCATGGAGCTGGATATTCCGCCCATCGAGATCCATGCCAGCACCCAGACCGATATCCGCACGCTGGAACGGGCCAAGTTCCTCGACAAGGCCGGTTTCTCGCAGCTGGTCCTCGCCCGCGAGCTGAACCTGCAGGAAATCCGCGCGATCTACGACGAAGTGGATTCGACCCTGGAATTCTTCATCCACGGCGCGCTGTGCGTGGCGTTTTCCGGGCAGTGCAATATCAGCCACGCGCAGACCGGGCGCAGCGCCAATCGCGGCGACTGCTCGCAGGCCTGCCGCCTGCCCTACACGCTGAAGGACGATCAAGGCCGCGTGGTGGCCTTCGAAAAGCACCTGCTGTCGATGAAGGACAACAACCAGAGCGCCAACCTGAGCGCGCTGGTGGATGCCGGCGTGCGTTCGTTCAAGATCGAGGGGCGCTACAAGGATGTGAGCTATGTGAAGAACATCACCGCTTACTACCGCCAGCGCCTGGACGGCATTCTTGCCGAGCGCCCGGACCTGGCCCGCGCCTCCAGCGGCCGCACCGATCACTTTTTCGTCCCGGACCCGGACAAGACGTTCCACCGCGGCAGCACCGACTACTTCGTCACCGACCGCAAGATCGACATCGGCGCCTTCGACTCGCCGACCTTCACCGGCCTCGCCGTGGGTGAAGTGCTCAAGGTCGGCAAGCATGACCTGACCGTGCAGACCCGCGAGCCGCTCTCAAACGGCGACGGCCTTAACGCGCTGATCAAGCGCGAGGTGGTGGGTTTCCGTGCCAGCGTGGTCGAGCCGCTGAAGCAGTTCGAGGAGGACGGTCAGCCGTTCTGGCAGTACCGCGTCGAACCCAACGAAATGCCCGCCGCGATGCGCCAGGTGCGCCCGAACCACCCGCTCAACCGCAACCTGGACCACAACTGGCAGAACGCGCTGCTCAAGACCTCCGCCGAGCGCCGCATCGGTGTGCGGTGGCTGGCAAAATTGCGCGCCGATGAGCTGGAGCTGCATGTCACCAGCGAGGAAGGCGCCTATGCCACGGCCACACTGCCCGGCCCCTTCGGCGAAGCGAAGAAGCCCGAGCAGGTGCCCGGCCAGATCTCCGACCTGCTGAGCCAGCTGGGCACCACCATCTATCACGCCGAAGAGGTCGAGGTGGATGCGCCGCAGGCGTTCTTCATCCCCAATTCGCAACTCAAGGCGCTGCGCCGCGAAGCCATCGAGGCACTCACCGAAGCGCGCGAAGCCATCCGCCCGCGCGGCGGGCGCAAGCCGGTCAGCGTGCCGCCGCCGGTCTATCCAGAATCGCACCTGTCGTTTCTCTACAACGTCTACAACGAGAAGGCCCGGACCTTCTATCACCGTTACGGCGTGCAGCTGATCGACGCGGCGTACGAGGCCCACGAGGAGACCGGTGAAGTGCCGGTGATGATCACCAAGCACTGCCTGCGCTTCTCCTTCAATCTGTGCCCGAAGCAGGCCAAGGGCGTCACCGGCGTGCGCACGAAGGTCGCGCCGATGCAGCTGGTGCACGGTGACGAGGTGCTGACGCTGAAGTTCGACTGCAAACCCTGCGAGATGCACGTGATCGGCAAGATGAAGGGCCACATCCTCGACCTGCCGCAGCCGGGTAGCGCCGCCAGCGTGGTCGGGCACATCACGCCGGACGACTTGCTCAAGACCATTCGCCACAAGCCGGCGTAACCCGCTGGCCGGCGGCACAGGCGTTCGTCATGGACGCCTGTGCCGCTGATCGAATCTCGGCGCGAGAAGCTACGCAGAGGCGATGCGACGCCGTATGAGCGTCACGTCCTGAAACGCAGAGCCATATGGTTGAGGTCGGTGGCCAGTCTGGCCAGTTCATCGCTGGCGGCCGCAGTCTGATCGGCGCCAGCCGCCGACTGAATGGAGAGGTCCCGTATGGCCATCAGGCTGCGGTCCACTTCCCGAGCGACTTGTGCCTGCTGTTCGGCGGCTGTCGCGATCATGACGGTGCGCTCGTTGATGATCGCTACCGAGGCGGCAATGTTATCCAGCATGGCCCCTGCCTCACGAGCCACACCCAAGGTTCTGCCAGCCTCTTCCGTGCTCAGGGCAGTAGCCTTGACCACGCTATCGGTACCGGCCTGGATCGCCGCAATCATCAGTTCGATTTCCTGAGTCGATTGCCCCGTACGGTGAGCGAGCGCCCGAACCTCATCGGCGACCACGGCGAAGCCACGCCCCTGGTCTCCGGCACGTGCTGCTTCGATAGCGGCATTCAGGGCAAGCAGGTTGGTCTGCTCGGCGATGTTGCGTATCACATCGAGCACCTTGCTGATATCCCGTGCCTGTCCAGCAAGGCCCTCGACATGCCCGCCGGTGTCACTGATGCGCGCCGATAGGCTATCGATCGCCTTGACCGTATCGTTGACGTGATGGCGGCCCGCCTCGGCAGCAGCCGTCGAGTCGCGCACGCTGTCAGATGTCGAGGCCGCATTGCTCGCTACCTCTTCAATGGCAGCCGTCATCTCGTTGACAGCTGTCGCGGCCAGCTCAACCTGCTCATTCTGCCGCTGCAGGCCGCGTTTGCCTTCGTGTGCAACGCTGGTCATCTCTTCCGTTGCCGTCGCCAGCTGGGTCGAGGAATCGCCTATGTGCTTAAGCGTCGCGCGCAACGTCGCCTGCATCGTGGCCAGGGCGGCCAGCAGGCGGGCAGGCTCGTCGGTGCCTTCCAACTCGATTGGCTGGCTCAGGTCAGCCCCGGCGATGCTTTCAGCCACCTGCACAGCTTGTCCCAGTGGCTTGGTGATGCTGCGCGTGAAGCCGATCGCCAAGCCCGACGTGGCCAGGATCGCGAAACCCATTACACCGAGCAGGACCCACAGACTGCGGGTATAAACCAAGCCAGCCGATACACTCGATGCCTTGGCCCCTTCGTCGTTGTAAGCCGTCAACGCTGCGAGTACCTGATTGATATCCGTACCCTGCTGTCGCATGTCGCCGTTGAACAACGCGACGGCAGCGGCCACGTCGCCACTTTCTAGCGACGCCAGCAGGCGATCGAGCGACTGGCCGTAGCGATCGACCGCACCCTGAACGCTCCGCACGAGCTGCCGTTCATGCTCGTCGATGACCGGTGAGCCCAGATACGCTCCCAATTGCTCTTCGATGTGCGACCGGCGCCGACCAATCTCACTGCTTGCCGAGGATGCCGAGCCATCGTCGGACGGAATGAGGGAACGCGCTACTGTCAGACGCAGCTCCAGCACATCTCCCCGAAGCCGGCCAGTGTCTCGAACGCCGGCTAGCCAGTTGGTTTCGATGACCTGCTCCGTTTCCCGCAGCGCCTGGACCTGAAACAGCGAAAAACATCCGACAAACAGCAACATCAACGCGATGACCGAGAAGCTGGCAGCAGCTCGGGTGGATACGTTCATTGAGCGGAACATGGGGCACCGTGAGGGGGAGGCATCGAAGCCGGGCTGCTTCGAAGTGATACAGAGTGTTTCACCGGTCCAATAGCTGTACAAGATCCGTCCATCGATATCACGACGACATCAGACCAAAGAAGTAGAACCCCCTTCGCACCGTCTGCGAGGGCCGATGCTCCGATCGCCCTTAGTAAATATGGAACCATCGTGCGGGTCGCAGCGCCCAACAGCCAGTAGGTATGCACCGCGCCACCCGTGGTCCAGAGGCCAACGGAGAGCAACCTCAACTCGTGCACTCGACAAGATAGGTGAAGCCATGACCCAGATACTGATTGCCGCGTTTGACCGCTATGCCCAGGCGGAGCAAGTCAAAGCCGAACTCGTGACCGAGGGTGTCTCCCATGACGACATCCAGCTGTCGATGTCCATGAACCCGTCGAACGTCGATGGCAGTCGCGTAGAGGTCGTTGGCGAGGAGCCGGCCTCGGACGCCACGGCGGCCGAACATATCGGCAACTTCTTCCGCAAGGTCTTCGGCGATGGTGCCGCCGCTCATGCCGGACGTTATCCCGAGGCGGCCCGACGCGGATCGACCATCGTGACCGTATCGCTTCAGAACGAAGAGCGGGTGCCGATCGTCGAGCAGATCATGGAGCGCAACGGCGCCATCGACATCGACGAACGCAGCGCAAGCTGGAATGACGATGCCACGCCCGTCACCGCCAGCACGGAGACACTGACAACCGGCTACCCTGACGCCACCTCCATCAGCGTCGACGAGCGAGAGCTGAACGGTACCGCGACGCCGGAGCGCGGCCAGCACTCCGGCAGTATCCCCGGCCGAGCCGAGAATGAAAAAGCCGCCCGACGCGACAACACTGCTGGGCGCGTGCGCATCATTCCGCGCTGATCGTCAGCTCTGCAGCAGCGACTGCAGCGTCAACGCGTCGGTCACTGCGGCGCCGCTGGCAGTGTTGTCGAAGATGCACCAGCAGGGTGTATCGCTGTAGTCACGCAATTGCTCGGCCAGGCACTTCAGCCATTGGCAGGAATACGCCGAGTAATAGATCCGCGGGGATCCATGCAGGCGGTAGTAGCGCAGGCCCGGCCAGCCACCCGGTTCACCGCCACCCGGGAGGGGCGACGGGTCCGCGGCGGCGCGGGCGATACGCCAGTGCCGGAGCTGGGCGTCGGCCTTAAGCCAGCTGGCATGTCGTGGTTCCAGCGCCAGGTCGCCTCCGTAGCGCTCGCGCAGTTCTGCGAAGAACGCCTCAGCCAGCGTGTCCTCATAGGGCAGCGATGGGGGCAACTGCAGCAGCAGGCAGCCGAGCCCGGCACCCAGCTCGGAAACTTCGCCGAGAAAGCGCTCCAGTTCCTGCGTGCAATCTCGCAGGCGCTTTTCATGGCTGATCTGCCGCGGCAGCTTCACGCAGAAGCTGAACCCCTCCGGCACGCTGGCGGCCCACTTGCGGTAGGTCGCAGGGCGATGCGGGCGATAAAAGGAAGAATTGATTTCCGTCGCGTGAAGCACCTGTGCATAACGCTCGAGATGAGTCCCCTGCGCGGGGAAGACTCGCCCGGCGTCGCGCGGCAGGCTCCAGCCGGCACAGCCGAGGCGAATGTGTGAGCTCTTCGTCATCGCGACCTCTTCTTCTCCGATATCCACGCGACACCGAGCCGGTGCTTTAGACTTGCGCGCTTTTCGCAGTTCACGACTCACGGTCAATCCATGAAGCAGCGCCCCGTCACCCCCTTTCAGATCCTGATTCTGGTCCTGTCTGTCTATGTGATCGGCGCACTGGTAGCCGACCTGGTATTCGACCTGCCTGACGATGTTTCGACGTTGCTCGGTTATCTGGACAACGTCGTCTGCTTCTTTTTCTTCCTCGATTTCTGGATGCGCCTGCAACAGGCGGAAGACAAGCTGCGCTTCATGCGCTGGGGCTGGATCGATCTGCTGGCCAGTGTGCCGGCCGGCGGATTGCAGGCAGCCAAGCTGTTCCGCGCCTTCCAGGTGCTGCGGGTGCTACGGGCGATCAAGTCGCTGCGGCTGATCTGGCGAATCCTGTTCCGCAATCGCGCCGAGGGCATCGTCGCTTCTGCCGCCACCGCGACCATGGTGCTGGTGGCATTCGGCGCGCTGACCATGCTGCTGGTCGAGGCACCCAACCCGCAGAGTTCGATCAACACTCCCGAAGAAGCATTGTGGTGAGCGTTTGTTACCGTCACCACGGTCGGCTACGGCGATTTCTACCCAGTCACGACCGAAGGTCGCATCGTTGCTGTGCTGCTGATGGTGTCAGGCGTAGGTCTTTTCGGCAGCTTCGCGGCGTATATCGGTTCGCTGTTCGTTGCCGACAGAAGCGAGGAAGGCAACCGCGAGCAATTGGCCAATCGTGAAGCCATGCAGCGGCTGCTGCTGCAGGTGGAGTGTCTCACCGAGGAAGTGCGCAGCCTGAAGCTGCAGCTGAGTGACAAGCGCCGTGAAGATCGCGATACGGTGGAGCGAGGGGAGTTGAACTGAGAGCCCTTGCGCCATGAAGGCACAAGGGCTGCCGAGCTGATCAATTAGCGAAGTAGGCCTGCGCGCGGGCTACTTCTGCCGGCGTCGGCTTGTACACGGTCCACTGGTCGGCTTCGTTCTTCTTGTAGCGGACTTCGCCCTTCTCCACATCGAACTCGTAGAACGGGTAGACCTCGCGCAGGTTGTAGAACGCGGCGGGTGCGAAGAAGAGGATGTCGGCGACCAGATAGCCGCTGTTGAACTTCAGCGGGATCAGACCGTACATGGGCTCCATGCCGGGCTTCTCGGCGCGGAAACGGTACTGGCCGAAGCTAGTGGCCTTGTAGGTCTTGCTGACCGGGTTCTTCAGCACCAGCGGAGCGTCCTGGTTGATCTTGATGGCCAGATCAGGATCGGTGGAGCGGAGCGAAGTGGTGGCGGTACAGGCAGAAAGCAGTGCGGCAGTAACGGCTACGGCCAGAACGTGTTTGGCATTCATCGAGTTAGTCCCTTGTTTGTCTGTCGTGCAGTGACAGCTCTCGTCCAGTCCGGCACAGCCGGGCTGTCGGCCATCCATTGCGGCGCGCACTATAGGGCACCGCAAGCATAATGGCCAACCGCCATAGCGACGGACGGCTCGCTTTCTTGATCGTGGTCACGTCAGCCCAACGCCGCCCGGAAACCTTTACCGCGCGGCCTATAATCGCCGGCCGGTCGAGCAAATGGCCGCCGCACGAGTCGTAACAGAACACTGATCAGCAAAGGCGTCGATCATGGCAAAGGCCGGAGGCAAGCAGTTCAAATCCATCAGGCTCGAGCGCCTGGCGCGGTTCATCGAGTGGGCAATGGCGCGTTATCCGGATTTCGTCGCGAAGAAGCACCACCAGGAAAAGTGGTTTGCTCCCTATATCGGCTACCCGATGCCGGGGCTCGGCCGGGCGGCAAAAGCGTTCTGGCTGGGGCTGCAAGGCCCGGCAGTGGACCAGTTGATGGCCGAGCCCGCGACGGATGAACTGCTCGAGCGGATCGTCAGCCGCGACCTCGGCGAGATCCCCTGCAACATCGATGTGTACGGCAGCCCGAAGACGTTCACCCTGGGTTCGCCCGCCCACCTGCTGGAACCGGAATGGGCACTGCGCCTGGCCGACAGCCCGCAGCGTGACGACTTCCCAGGCAATCTCCAGGCGGCCGTCCAGCAGTACGTACGCGGTCGTCTGCAGTTGCTCGAGCAGCCCTTCGCCGAGATGGACGAAGAGGACCGCCAGCGCTGCCTCGCGCGGATCCGGCCGGAGCTGTCGCGACTCGACGAGTTCCTGCAGCACGCGGTCGCCGCGGTCAACGAGATCCGCAACGACCTGCGCTATCTGGTGACGCTGCACCATGGCCCGCTCGAGCTGGAACTGCAGCGGCGCATTCCCGCCGACCAGGACCACCTGCTCAGCGCTGCCGAAGTCGAGGCCTGGCAACGTCAGGACCGGGCCGACCTGCAGGCCAGCTTCGAACGCATGCTCGAACTCGCCGACGGCTTCGACCTGCAGCAGCTCGGCCACAAGCGCCTCACCGAACTCATCGCGCTCGAACCCGGACGCATGCGCAAGGCAATTCGCGCCGCGCGCCGCGAGCATGAGGAGCGCATGGCCTTCGCCGTGCTGCTGGAAAACAACCCGCGCTTCGTCCATTACCACAAGCTCTATCCGGCGCGCCGGCTGACGCGACGCTGGATCGCCCTGCTCGGCCCGACCAACAGCGGCAAGACGCACCGCTCCATCGAGGCGATGGCCGCCGCCGAGCACGCCATCTACCTCTCGCCGCTACGTCTGATGGCACTGGAGAATCAGGAGCGCATCGAATCGATGGGCGTGCCCTGTTCGCTGGTCACCGGCGAGGAGGAAATCATTCGCGAAGGCGCCACGCACTTCTGCTGCACCGTGGAGGAATTTGCCCGCTTCCGGCACCAGCACTGGGACGTGGTGGTGGTCGACGAGGTGCAGATGATGGCCGACCCGCAACGCGGCTGGGCCTGGGTCGATGCGCTGGTCAGCGCGCATACGCCGAAGCTGATGATGACCGGCCCGGCGCTGATCGAGCCGTCGCTGCGCACGCTCTGCGAACTCTGCGAGGACCAGCTGCAAGTGCAGCGCACCAAGCGCCTGTCGCCAGTGGAGGTGGCCAAGCACGCCACCACGCTGGAGCGCCTGGAGCCCGGCTCGCTGCTGGTGGCGTTCAGCCGCAAGCTGGTGCTGGAACTCAAGGGCATGCTCGAAAGCGCCGGTAAGAGCGTCTCGGTGGTCTACGGCGCGCTTTCGCCGGAGGTGCGCCGCGAGCAGGCCCGCCGCTTCCGCGAAGGCGAGGCGGACATCATGGTCGCCACCGACGCGGTGGGCATGGGCCTCAACCTGCCGGCGCACACACTGTGCTTCTACACCGACGAGAAATTCGACGGCATCCAGAATCGCCAGCTCAAGGTGCAGGAGGTCAAGCAGATCGGTGGCCGCGCGGGCCGTTTCGGCCACCACGACAGCGGCGAAATCACCGCGCTGGACCCGCAGACGCTCAAGTCCATCCGCCGCCTGTTCAACAGTCCGGACGCGCCGGTGGACCTCAGCCAGTTCCAGGTGCGCCCATCCATCGATCACCTGTCCGCCATCTCCGAGCTGATGGGCGAGCCGAGCCTGCTGCGGTCCTGGCTGACCTTCAACCGCAACATCAATTACGGCGAAGCGTTCGTCTCGGTGCTGCCGGACGAACTGGCCGAGTGGATCGAGCTGATCGACGATCCGAAAATCCCACTCTGGTTGCGCTGGACGTTCGCTTGCACGCCGATCCGCGGCGGTTTCGACAGTCCGGCCAGCCAGCATGCACAGCGCTGGATCAAGCGCGTCGCCGAAGGCCACGCCATCCCCATGCCGCGCCTGCTGCTCGGCGCCGACCTGGCCAGTCTGGAAAGCACGCTGCACGTGGTGGAAACCTACCTGCACCTGGCCCGCAGCCTCCCCGAGCATTTTCCCGAACACGACGATGGCGAGGAGGCCCGCAAGCTGCTCAACGATGCCATCACCCGCGAGCTGTCGCGCCAGCGCAAGCCACGGGCGGGGAAGCGCGGTGGCGGGCGCAAGGCAGGCCGGCGGCGCTGAGTTTCGCTTGCCGACACGCGAGATAGGCCCGCGCGCGTCGCTATAATCGCCGCTTTGCCGCCAAGCGCGAGCCCCGCATGCCGATCAACTATGCCCGTCGCCTGACCGATCGCCGACGCTCCACCCGCAGCAACCGCCAGCTCGGACTCTGCCTGGCCTTCGTCGCCGGCGCGGCGAACGCCGGAGGCTTTCTGGCCGTGCAGCAATACACCTCGCACATGACCGGCATCGTCTCGGCGATGGCCGACAACCTCGCCCTCGGCGCCACCGATCTGGCGCTGGCTGGCTTCGGCGCACTGCTCTCGTTCGTCCTGGGCGCCATGTGCTCGACGCTGATGATCAACTTTTCGCGACGGCGCCGACTGCACAGCCAGTACGCCCTGCCGCTGGCGCTGGAAGCCGGGCTGTTGCTGCTGTTCGGTATCCTCGGCGCGCAGCTGATGTCGGTTCCGGGCTTCTTCGTGCCGCTGACGGTGGTGCTGCTGTGCTTCATCATGGGCCTGCAGAACGCGATCATCACCAAGCTTTCCAACGCCGAGGTGCGCACCACGCACATCACCGGAATGGTGACCGACATCGGCATCGAGCTGGGGCGGTTGATCTATTTCAACCGCAATCGCGATGGTGAACTGCCGCCGGTGCGGGCCAATCGCGAACGTCTGCGCATCAATGCGTTGCTGGTCGGCAGCTTCTTTATCGGCGGCCTGAGCGGCGCACTGGGCTTCAAGCACTTCGGCTTTCTCTCCACCGTACCGCTGGCCGCTCTGCTGCTGACTCTGGCGCTGGTGCCGATGGCCGACGACTTGCGGCTAGGCTGGCGCCTCTGGCGTCGGCGGCGCTGAATCACCGCCCCAGCGAATCGGCGCTGACCACAGCAGCACCCGTTGGTTCCGTGGCCAGCCTGAAAAATGTTCGATTTTTTACTTTGACAGCGGCTTTCTTTGCCTCTAAGTTTTCGTTTCCGAACAATTCCGAACCCACGCAGTGCTCGGAATAAAACAAAAACAAACGAACGAGGCTCCGCGCATGAGTACGCCCATCGTCCCGACGCTCAAGGGACAATGCATCGCCGAATTTCTCGGCACTGCCCTTCTCATCTTCTTCGGTACCGGCTGCGTCGCAGCGCTCAAGCTCGGCGGCGCCGACCTGGGGCTGTGGGAAATTAGCATCATCTGGGGTATCGGCGTTTCGATGGCGGTGTACCTTGCCGCTGGCGTTTCCGGTGCCCATCTGAACCCGGCCGTCACCATCGCACTATGGCTGTTCGGCACCTTCGAGCGGCACCGGGTGCCGGCCTACATCCTGGCGCAGGTGGCCGGCGCCTTCTGTTCCGCGGCATTGGTCTACGGGTTGTACAGCAGCCTGTTTTTCGATTTCGAACAGGCCCAGCAGATGGTTCGCGGCAGCGTCGAGAGTCTCGAGCTCGCGTCGATCTTCTCTACTTATCCGCACGCCTCGTTGTCGTTCGGTCAGGCGTTCCTTGTGGAAGTGGTGATTACGGCCATTCTGCTGGCGATGATCATGGCCATCACCGATGACGGCAATGGCCTGCCCAGCGGCCCGCTCGCCCCTTTGCTGATCGGCCTGCTGATCGCCGTGATCGGTGGTGCGATGGGACCGCTGACCGGCTTTGCGATGAATCCGGCGCGGGATTTCGGGCCTAAGCTGATGACCTTCCTGGCCGGTTGGGGTGACGTGGCCTTCACCGGTGGGCGAGACATCCCGTATTTCCTGGTTCCGATCTTCGCCCCGATTCTCGGTGCCTGCCTCGGCGCTGCAGGTTACAAGGCACTCATCTGCCGGCACCTGCCAGGGGTTGGCTCGGCCGCCTGTGATGCACCCAAACCCAAGGAAAAGGCCACTGCCGAAATGGGCTCCGCGCAGCCCGATGTCAGCAAAGTTCGCTAAGGAAACGTCGCCATGAGCAACCAGAACAAGCAATTCATCGTCGCCCTCGACCAGGGCACCACCAGTTCCCGCGCCATCGTGCTGGACCGCAACGCCAACGTGGTGACCATCGCCCAGCGCGAGTTCGCGCAGATCTACCCGCAACCGAGCTGGGTCGAGCATGACCCCATGGAAATCTGGGCGACCCAGAGCGGCGTGTTCGTCGAAGCCCTGGCCCAGGCCGGCATCACCAACGAGCAGGTGGCCGCCATCGGCATCACCAACCAGCGCGAGACCGCCATCGTCTGGGACAAGATAACCGGCCGTCCGATCTACAACGCCATCGTCTGGCAGAGCCGCCAGAGCACGCCGATCTGCGACCAGCTCAAGCGCGACGGCATGGAAGACCACATCCGCAAGACCACCGGTCTGGTGATCGACCCCTACTTCTCCGGCACCAAGATCAAGTGGATTCTCGATCACGTCGAAGGCAGCCGCGAGCGCGCTCGCCGTGGCGAGCTGCTGTTCGGCACCGTCGACTGCTGGCTGATCTGGAAGATGACCCAGGGCAAGGCCCACGTCACCGACTACACCAACGCGTCGCGCACGCTGCTGTTCGATATCCACAAGCTGGACTGGGACCCGGTGATGCTCGAAGCGCTGGACATTCCCCGCGAGATGCTGCCGGAGGTGCGCTCATCCTCGGAAGTTTACGGCCACGCCTATATCGGTTCCGGCCAGAGCACCGGCATTCCCATCGCGGGCATTGCCGGCGATCAGCAGGCCGCGCTGTTCGGCCAGATGTGCGTCGAACCGGGCCAGGCCAAGAATACCTACGGCACCGGCTGCTTCCTGCTGATGAATACCGGGACCAAGGCAGTGCAGTCCGAACATGGTCTGCTGACGACCATCGCCTGCGGGCCGCGGGGCGAAGTGAATTACGCGCTGGAAGGCGCCATCTTCAATGGCGGGTCCACCGTGCAGTGGCTGCGTGACGAACTGAAGGTGCTCAACGAATCGCTGGATTCGGAGTACTTCGCCACCAAGGTGCCGGACAGCAACGGCATCTACCTCGTGCCGGCGTTCACCGGCCTTGGCGCGCCCTACTGGGACCCGCGTGCCCGCGGCGCACTGTTCGGCCTGACCCGCGGGGTCAAGGTCGATCACCTGATCCGTGCTGCGCTGGAATCCATCGCCTACCAGACCCGCGACGTGCTCGACGCCATGCAGCAGGATGCCGGCGAGCGCCTGCGCGCCCTGCGTGTGGATGGCGGCGCCGTGGCCAACAACTTCCTCATGCAGTTCCAGGCCGACCTGCTCGGCACCCAGGTCGAGCGCCCACAGATGAAGGAAACCACCGCCCTTGGTGCGGCCTACCTGGCCGGGCTGGCGACCGGTTTCTGGAGTGACCTCGACGAATTGCGCAGCAAGAGCAGCATCGAGCGCGTGTTCGAACCGGCGTGCGGAAGCGAACAGCGCGAAGCGCTCTATCGCGGCTGGCAGAAGGCGGTCGAGCGCACCCGCAACTGGGCCGAGGACTGAGAAGCCCACCCCGCGCCTGCCCGCGACCGGGTCGCAGGCAGGCGCGGTATTGCGCGAATTCGAACAAAGCGCGCTTTAATCGAACGTCAGACTGGGGCATGCTTCCGCCACCACCGCGAACAAGGAAGCCCCATGAGCCTAGCGCCCCGACAGCAGAACATTCTCGAACTCGTGCGCGAACGCGGCTATGTGAGCATCGACGAACTGGCCCGGCACTTCGCCGTCACCCCGCAGACCATCCGCCGCGACATCAATCAGCTGGGCGACGCCGGCCTGCTGCGGCGCTACCACGGCGGCGCGGCCTACGACTCCAGCGTGCAGAACACTGCATACAGCCAGCGCGCGCATCAGATGCGTGACGAAAAACAGCGCATCGCCACCGCCATGGCCGCACGCATCCCCGACCAGGCTTCGCTGTTCATAAATATCGGTACCACCACCGAAGCCATCGCCCGCGCCCTGCTCAACCATCGCGATCTGAAGATCATCACCAATGACCTGCATGTGGCGAGCATCCTCAGCACCAAGGAAGACTTCGACGTGCTGATCGCAGGCGGCAACGTGCGCAGCGACGGCGGCGTGGTGGGCCAGGCAACCGCAGACTTCATCAGCCAGTTCAAGGTCGATTTCGCCTTGATCGGCATCAGCGGCATCGACGAGGACGGCACCCTGCTCGACTTCGACTACCAGGAAGTCCGCGTCTCCCAGGCGATCATCCATAACGCACGCAAGGTCTTCCTCGCCGCGGACTCCAGCAAGTTCGGCCGCAGCGCCATGACCCGGCTCGGCTCCCTGGAGCAGATCGACTGCCTGTTCACCGATACCCAGCCGGACGACGTGTTCGCCGAACTGCTGGCACGGTACAAGGTGCATCTGGAGATCGCCGACTAGGTTCGGCGTCAGCCCTTCTTCGCGGCCCGGTCCGCTCCCACGAACGGAGAATCCAGGACCCGCGGTCGCCATCGTCCAGGCCGCTAACGGCGGCCGGCTAAGATTCACCCGCCCCGCCTATTGTCCGCATGCTCCGCCTGGGCGCGCGCGCGACCTGCCAATGTCAGCAGCCGGCGCCCACGCCCTAAGCGTGGAAGCCCTCTGCATCGCCCCTGCTCTGCCGCACCTGTTCGCGGACAAGTCGTTCCCTCGAGCGATGCCAAGCCGCTGGAAGCGACCGCGACCACGAGCCAGACGGAACAACCATGCCCGCGGAGCAGAAACCCGCCCTTCCTTTTATCGATTTCGAACATTTTTCACTTTCAATAATGTTCATTCATGAATAGCATGTTCAAAAACGAACATCGCATTCGTATTCGAGGAGGAACCCGTGCCCCATATTGCCCAGCCCGTCTCCGAGCTTTATGACATCGCCGTGATCGGCGGCGGTATCAATGGTGTCGGCATCGCGGCCGATGCCGCCGGCCGTGGGCTGTCGGTGTTCCTTTGCGAACGCGACGACCTGGCCAGTCATACGTCATCAGCGAGCAGCAAGCTCATTCATGGCGGGCTGCGTTATCTGGAACACTACGAATTCCGACTGGTCCGCGAGGCACTGGCCGAGCGCGAGGTGTTGCTGGCCAAGGCGCCGCATATCGTCAAACCGATGCGCTTCGTGCTGCCGCACCGCCCTCACCTGCGCCCGGCGTGGATGATCCGCGCCGGTCTGTTCCTCTATGACCATCTGGGCATGCGCAAGAAACTGCCGGCGTCGCAGGGGTTACGCTTCGGCAGCGAGAGCCCGCTCAAGCCGGCCATCACCCGCGGTTTCGAGTACTCCGACTGCTGGGTCGACGACGCACGCCTGGTGGTGCTCAACGCCATGGCGGCGCGGGAAAAAGGGGCGCATATCCATACCCGCACGCTGTGCCTGAGCGCCAAACGTGCTGGGGGCATCTGGCACGTCGAGCTGCAGCGCGAGGACGGCAGTCGCTTCTCGCTAAAGGCCAAGGCCCTGGTGAATGCCGCGGGTCCCTGGGTCGCACAGTTCATCGGCGAGAATCTGCAGCAGCGCTCGCCGTACGGCATCCGCCTGATTCAGGGCAGCCACATCATCGTGCCCAGGCTGTATGAAGGTGAGCAGGCCTACATCATGCAGAACGAAGATCGGCGTATCGTCTTCGCCATTCCTTACCTGGACCGCTACACCATGATCGGCACCACCGACCGCGAGTATCACGGCGATCCGGCCCAGGTGAGCATCACCGAGCAAGAGATCGCCTACGTGCTGGGTGTGGCCAATACGCACTTTCGCAAGCAGCTGGAACCCAGGGACATCGTGCATACCTTCGCAGGCGTTCGCCCCTTGTGCGATGACGAATCGGACAATCCGTCTGCCGTCACCCGTGACTACACCCTATCGCTGGTTGCTGAGGAAAAGCAGGCGCCGCTGCTCTCGGTATTCGGCGGCAAACTGACCACCTACCGCAAGCTCGCCGAATCGGCGATGGCTCAGCTCAAGCCATTTTTCCCCGGCATGGGCGACAGCTGGACGGCCGATGCCGCGCTGCCCGGCGGCGAAGACATGGGCACGCCCGAAGCACTGGCCGAGGCACTGGTCGCCCATGTGCAAGGGCTGGAGCTGCCCCTGGCCAAACGATGGGCCACGCTGTACGGCAATCGCGTCTGGCGGATGCTCGGCGACGCCCGCTCCCTCGACGCCCTGGGTGAAGACCTTGGCCAACAGCTCTATGCGCAGGAGGTCGAGTACCTTTGCCGGGATGAGTGGGCAATGCAGCCGGACGACATTCTCTGGCGACGCACCAAACTCGGCCTGGCCTTCAGCGAGCCGGAAAAATCCCGCCTGGCACGCTATCTGGCGGAGCGACCGGCTGCTGAGTCCACCCACAGCAGCGACGCGGCCTGAGCGCAAGAACACGGGCCTGCCTTACGCAGGCTCGTGCGGATCTGGTACTGACCGGTCGCATACGCTCGATCGAGCAGGAAACGGTTCAATCCCAAGGGCACCGTTCATCCGTACAGGCCGCGTCGGTCATCAAGCGTTCACACCCATGGCACACCGTCGAGCGACCGACCTGCTCGCGGGAGTTGCCAGATGACGACGAATACCGGCGCCCTAGCCGACCACTCCACACCCGCTACGCGCCAATGGCTGTCGTGGCTGTTGGTCATCACACTGATCTATCTGCTGCTGGCAGCCGTCGGCGCTATCGGAGATGGCTTCAAAGCGGCGGTCGGCGACAACGCCAAGGAACTGTTCGCGTTCGCCACCAACCCCTTTGTCGGCCTGATGATCGGTGTTGCAGCGACCGCACTGATCCAGAGCTCCAGCACCGTAACGTCCATCATTGTCGGGATGGTTGCCGGCGGGCTGCCCATTCCGATCGCGATCCCGTTGATCATGGGCGCCAACATCGGTACGTCCCTCACCAGCACCATTGTCAGCCTCGGCCATGTGCGCAACGGCGTCGAATTTCACCGGGCCTTCGCGGCCGCAACCGTGCATGACGCATTCAATATCACGGCGGTGGCGATCCTCCTGCCGCTGGAACTGCTGTTCCATCCGCTGGCGCAGATGTCCGAAGTTCTGGCCGGCCTGCTGGTCAGCGACAGCACAAGCGTCGACATGAAGAGCGTGAACTTCATGAAGACTCTCCTCACCCCTGCCAGCGACCTGCTGAACGCCAGCGTGGCCTGGCTGCCAAGCCAGGTCTGGTCTGGTGTCGCGCTGATCGTCATCGGGATCGGCCTGATCCTGTTCGTGGTCCAGGCCATCGGCAAGGTGCTGCGCAGGGTCATGGTCGGCCGCGCCAAAGAGATCATGCACACCAGCGTCGGGCGTGGCCCGGTTTCGGGGATCGCCTCGGGAACGATCATCACGATCCTGGTGCAATCCTCATCGACCACCACCGCGCTGATCGTGCCACTGGCAGGAACCGGTGTCTTTTCGCTCAAACAGGTCTATCCGTTCACCCTCGGCACCAACATCGGAACCTGCGTGACCGCGCTGCTGGCGGCCACCGCCATCTCCGGGCCCACCGCCGAACTGGCGATGCAGATCGCACTGGTACATCTGCTGTTCAACCTGTTCGGAATCGTCCTGATCTACGTACTACCGTTCCTGCGCGGCGTTCCGCCTGCCATCGCCACGCATCTCGCCGGTCTGGCGCAACGCAGCAAGCTGTACGTCGGGGCCTACATCGGCGGTGTGTTTTTCGGCCTGCCTCTGCTGTTGATCGGCGGCAGCCAACTCTGACCTGGTCGGGAGCCCGCACCTATGCAAAGCGAACGTCGTAGCCAGACCGAGAATCGCATCCGCGAACTGCGCGAATCGCTCAATGAGCTCGAAGCACAGCTCAAGCAGATCGATGCTCAGGAACAACAGGCCCAGCATCGGGAAATCGATCGGCTGGATGACTACATCAATGCGGTAGACACCCGCTTCCACAGCCTGCAGGTGTTCTGGAACTCACTGAAGCACTATTGGCTGAAGGCCAAGCCCTGAGCCAGGCCAAGGAGCGACAGCATGCATGTCAAAACCGGCCCGCTACTGCTGATCAGTCTTTCGCTTGGCCTGCAGCTGGCATCCACGCCAGCCGTGAGCGCTGCCGAATCCGCCGCCGAAGGGCTGCTCATCGATGGCTCCAGCACCGTTTACCCACTGACCCGCGAAGCGGTAAGCCGTTTCCAGCGCGCGCAGCCTGGGCATCCGATCGAGGTGGCGTTTTCCGGGACCAGCGCTGGTTTTCGCCGCTTCTGTACGGGGAAGACGGACATCAACGACGCCTCGCGCAGGATGAACAGCAACGAGCAGGCACTCTGCGCGCAGAACGGCATCGGCTATCGTGAAGTGCCCCTGGCCATGGACGCGATCACGGTCGTCATACACCCGAGCAATGATTGGGCGAGCGACATCACCGTCGAAGAGCTGAAGAAACTCTGGACGCCCGCAGCCGAAGGCAAGGTCAGGCACTGGAGTCACATCCGTGCCGGCTGGCCCGACCGGCCGGTGAAACTGTTCGGCCGAGGTCAGGACTCCGGCACCTACGACGTCTTCACCAAGCAGATCGTCGGCGAGGCGCATCGCAGCCGCCAGGACTATACCGCCAGCGAGAACGAAGAGCAGTTGGCCGCCGGCATCGCTGCCGAGCCGGATGCGCTCGGATTCTTCGGAATCGGCGCCTATCACCGGCACTGGGACGAGCTGAAGCTGCTTGCCATCGACAGTGGCAAGGGCCCGGTCTACCCGACGCTCAAAACCGTCAGCGAGGCGCACTACCAGCCATTGACCCGGCCGCTTTTCATCTATCTGAGCGAGCGGAGCCTGCAGGAAAAGCCGACCACACGAGCATTCGTGATGCATTACCTGCAAGGCCTGCCGACCTGGATCCACTTCACCGGTTTCATGCCGCTGCGCGCCGAGCGCTACGCGCAGAGCCTGCAAAGTCTCGAGTCGTTCAACGCAGCGCCGGCGGCGGATCCAGCGGGCACTCGGTGAGAACCCTTGAGCCGGTGCACTGCGGGTACGATCACCCACGACGTTTGACTCGCAGGGCAATTGCGGTAGGCTCGCAGCTTTTCCACAGGAGTACACACCATGGCCCGAGCCACTGCCCGCCACATCCTGGTTTCCACTGAAGCAAAGTGCAACGAGCTGAAAGCTGCCATCGAAGGCGGCGCCGACTTCGCCCAGGTCGCCAAGGAAAACTCCACGTGCCCGTCCAGCCGCCAGGGCGGCGATCTGGGTTCGTTCGGTCCGGGTCAGATGGTCAAGGAATTCGACACCGTGGTGTTCAGCGCGCCGCTGAATGTCGTGCAGGGCCCGGTGAAGACGCAGTTCGGCTATCACCTGCTGGAAGTGACCAGCCGCCAGGATTGATCCACCCCTGTCCCCGCGCGTCCATGCGCGGGGGCACTCGCACCGAGCGGTGCGCTATCCGCCGCACCTCCCCGCCTCACCTTCCTGTCACGCCTGTAGGCGGAAACGCCCCGTCAGCGTCTTGAGCCCATTCATGCTCTGCATGATGGTATTGCCAGATGCCGCGGTATCGTGCGTGACGCTCGCCGCCTGATCAGCCACCTGGGCGATGCGCGTCAGCGACTTGTTCATGTCCTCGGCGACCTGCGACTGCTCCTCGGCAGCCGTGGCGATCTGATTGGTCATGCCACGAATGGTCTGCACCGCACCGACGATCTGGCCCAGCGCATGTTGCGCCGCCTCGATCTGCGTCAGGGTGATGGTGCTGCTCTGGCGCGAGGCATCCATGGCCTGCCCGGCGCGCGAGGCCTGGCTCTGCAGGCGCTCGACCAGCACGCCGACCTCCTTGGCCGAACTCTGGGTGCGACTGGCGAGGCTGCGCACCTCGTCGGCAACTACCGCGAAACCGCGGCCCTGCTCACCGGCCCGTGCTGCCTCGATGGCTGCGTTGAGCGCCAGCAGGTTGGTCTGCTCGGCGATGCCGCTGATCACGTTGAGCACCTTGCCGATCTCGTGGCTGTCGAGCACCAGCTGCTGCATCACGTCCGCCAGGCCATCGACATGGCCACTGAGCGTGCGGATGGCGCCGACAGATTCGTTCATCACGGCGCTGCCGGCGTTGGTTTCCTGCTCGGCGACGTCAGCGGCATTGGCGGCCTCGACAGTGCTGCGTGCAACTTCCTGGGAGGTGGCGAGCATTTCATTCATGGCAGTAGCGACCTGATCGATCTCCGCCTGCTGGCCTTCCACATTGCGCGCGCTGTCCCCGGCCAGGTTCGCCATGTGCTTGCATTGCCCGTCAGCGTCATCGGCCGCCTGGCGCACGCCGCGGATCATCTCGCCAACCTGACCCAGCAGGCTGTTGTAGGCCAGGGTGATCCTGCCCATCTCGTCATCGGCATGACGCACCTGCAGCGGCGCGGAAAAATCGCCTTGGCTGACCTTCTCCAGGCGCCCGCGCAGCTCGTCGATCTGCAGCATCAGCCAGTTCATGCCGGCGATCCGTCCGAGCACCACCAGCAGCAGGATGCACAGGGTGGAACCCAGCGCGACCCACAGCTGCTGGGAGGCACTGCGATTGGCCTGCGCCGAGATCAGCGACACCACTTCGTTGGAGGCCGCGAGAATATCGTTGGAGTCGCCGGCCAGGGTCTTCAGATCGGCGCTCTGCCCTGCGGCCAGCGCCTGTACGGCGGGACGGTAGCGCTGCCAGATCTGATCGACGCGCTGCAGGTACGGCTGTGCGCTGGCCAGCTCGACGCGGACGATACCCTGGGCGCTGTCGCCGTTGAGCAGCAGCCGATGGGATTGCTCGAAGCGCTGGATGGTCTTGTCGACATCCGCCGGGCTACCGATGCCCTGCGCAGCGAGCAGCGCCTCTTTCATCATCTTCTGGCTGAGCATGCGCTGCGCGCCGGCCATGTCGATCTGGCTGGCGTCCTTGCTGGACATGAACAGCACCCCGGCGGTCAGCGCCGCGCAAAGGAAGATCAGGCTGTAGGAAAAGAAAAATTGCAGGTTGATGGTACGTAGGCCCAGCCCGCGCAGTACGGACTGGATGACGTTCGCCAAGGTGCTGGTCATGAAGGAATTCCAACTGCAGAAAAGCAGGAAAGAACGCGCCGCCGCCACTCGCTGGCGTCGCAGTTATTCCGTTTCTCGGCCGGCCAGCGAGCAACTTGATACCGTTGGTCCGCCGCCTTGAAAGCCAGGCACCACGCGGCCTGCAGGCACTTTTGCTAACGCACGGATCAACGCTTCGTATGCTGATCCAGGTCAATGGAATCGCCCGCGTTTCGCCTGTTTTTTTGGCTCGATCCCCTCGCAGCGACTATGGTCTGAGGACATCGCGGCCACCCACAGAACCGAGAGGGACTCGTCATGTTTCAGGTATCGCGCAGAGGCGAAAACCGCATCGATATCGACTTCTCCGGCAAGCTGGACAGCCAGGCCATGCGCGCCGCGCTGGACGACCTGCTATTCAAGTCCGAAGGCATCAGCCACGGCCGCATGCTCTACCGCATCGGCGACTTCGATCTGCCGACCCTGGGTGCCGTCGGCGTGGAGCTGTCACGCCTGCCCCAGCTGCTGCGCTTCATCCGCCGCTTCGACCGCTGTGCGGTGATCGCCGGCAAGGAGTGGTTGCGCAAGGCCAGCGAAATCGAGGGCGCATTGATTCCCGGACTGACCATCAAGGCCTTCGATCTGCACCAGGAAGCCGAAGCCCTCGCCTGGCTCGAACACAGCTGACCGAGCGAACCGACCTGTGGAACGAATGGCACGCCGTGGGTTGTTGTCGAACGCAGACACCAACAGCACGGAGAACGGACATGGGACTTTTCGATTCGATCAAGGCGAAGCTCGGCCTGGGCGATGTCTCCAACGAAGCGGAGCGCAAGGCCGACACGCCGCCGGCTGACGCCACCCACTCCAGCGCCGAAGGCATAACACTGAGCGAGCGGCCGTCGACCACTACCAACGCGACACTCGGGCCGGACAGGGATCTGAACCAGCCGACTGCCGCCGCCCGTGGCGTGGACGTGGTAGCGCAGCTGGAAGCGAAGGCGGCGGCACACCCCGAAGCGCTGAACTGGCGCACCTCGATCGTCGACCTGATGAAGTTGCTGGGCCTCGACAGCAGCCTGGAGTCGCGCCGGGAGCTTGCCACCGAGCTGGGCTGCCCGCCCGATCAGATGGCCGATACGGCGCAGATGAACATGTGGCTGCACCGCGCGGTGATGAAGAAGCTGGCCGAGAATGGCGGAAGCATTCCGCCGGAACTGCTGCACTGATGCGCGAAGGGCCTTCCGCTGGGAAGGCCCTTCATCGGGGGCTTATGAATTGCGGACCAGTTCGTCCGCGAGGAAATCTTCCTCCAGTAGCGCGTCGCGACCGGCTACGGCACCGTCGATCATCTGCGGCTGGGCGCCGGCGCGCTTGCTGCGCAGCTTGCCGAACTGGTGAGCGAGCGCATTGCTCAGCTTGTCGACCGCGCCGTCGATGGCCAGCTCCAACGATTCAGCCTTGTGGGTGACGGAGATGGGTTGCAGGCCCTTGGGCCGCGCCTCGATCTGGCAGCGCTTGTCATGCGCGCCGGCCTTGTCGCCGTTTTCGTCGTTGAGGTGCACGACGACACGTGTCAGCTCGTCGTCATACCGGTCCAGCTTGCCTGCGACACTGGCACTGACCCAATCAGCCAGACGGGCACTGCCTTCGATGTGGTTATCGCTATGAACCTGGATTTGCATAAGTCGTCCTTACTTCCGCTTATGAACACCACCGTTGCCGGTGGCTTGGTGATAGCTATGCCACCGTTTGGATCATTAAGCAATGCGCCAAATGTCGCCGAACCTTTCCTGGGCAATGCGACGTGATGGCGTTGCACTCAGGAAGACTGCGCAATTGCAGCCAATGCCAGCATGGGTCTGAAAATGCCGGCACGCAGCCTCGTGCGCGGAGGGGCCGCTGAGCCCTATCCAAGTGCTATCGGCCTGATCCAGGACAACAAAAACGCGCCGAACGCAGGCGTCCGGCGCGCAGTAGCAAGAGCGGTCAGGCGGCCTTCTGAAACAGCTCGCGCCCGTGGTCGAGGTGCTGGTCCACCAGCCACTTGCCGTGGGCGATGGACAACCGCTGGGCCTTGTCCAGTTCGTCCATGAACGCATGCTCGAGTGGCAGCGGCAGGCGGCGGGTGACGTGTCCGTCGGGGGCGGTGATCCGGCAGCCGCCGGCCCAGGGAGTGGAGGTGCCAGGATATTCCATCACCTCGGCGGTGATGATGTGGTCGCGGTAGGTGCATTGCATCATGGTCATGATCGTTACCTCGCTATGTGCGGGCAGCCATCGATCACGCAGGTTGGCTCGGGCCCGATGGCTGCCGGAATTCCCCCCTGTTCAGAGCGGGCCAGGCGGATAGGCCGGCCCTCGGTGCGTCACAACGGTATAGCACAGGCTGCGGACCGCGCCTGCGGCGATCGACGAACGCGCGGCTCAGGCATCCAGCGAAGGGCCGATCAGTTTGGCCAGCTGGCTGTATACCCCGGGCGCCGCCACCAGATACGGATTGCCTCGCAGCAGACCGTCGTTACGGAAGAAGTCGTTGCGCAGGCCACCCGCTTCGGCCACCAGCACCAGCCCGGCCAGGCAGTCCCAGCTCTTGAGTTCGGTCTCGTAGTAACCGATCAGGCGACCCGCAGCGACGTAGGCGGTCATCAGCGCGCCGGAGCCGTTGCGGATGAACATGCCGCCTTCGGCCAGCAGTTTCTCCAGAAACGGAATGAAATGTTCCTTGCCGCGTGGATGGAAGGTACCGGCGCCGGTCAGCCCCTCGCACACGTGGGTCGCGGTGCTGGCTCTGAGCGGCGTCTCGTTGACGTAGGCGCCCCGGCCAAGGCAACCATGGAAGAGTTCGTCGTGATTCGGATCGGCGATCGCGCCGACGTGCGGTTCGCCGTCCACCAGCAGTCCGATGGAGACGCACCAGTTGTGCAGGCCGTTGACGAAGCAGGCGGTGCCGTCGATGGGGTCGATGACCCAGACGCAGCGTGCCTTGAGACCGGCCGAGCCGCTCTCCTCGCCGAGAAAGCCGTCTTCGGGAAAACGTTCGGCGAGCCGCCCGCGAATGAAGTCCTCGATGCGCTTGTCGGCGATGCTGACCACGTCCTGGCGATCGCTGCCCTTGTGCTCCACATCCAGTGTCTCGCGCTGACGGTAATAGGTCATGCCGAGCTGCGCAGCTTCCAGCGCAAGGCTCTTGGCGCAGGCATAGCGGGCGTCGATGTCGAGGTTGCTCATGGCGGATTTCCCGGGCAAAAGCGGCATTCTAGGCGGACGTGAGGCCCAGCACGAGGAGTGGTGTGCAGCCCGACGGCTTCGGCTGGTAGCCGGCCACGAGCAACGAGGCGCGACTAATCGAAGCGCCGGCGGTCCTAACTGCGAGCCAAGGCTCACGTATCCACGCAGACAGGAGAATCCTCATGGGCTTGTTCAGTTCGATTCTGGAAAAGATCGGCATCGGCCGGGCGCACGCCGAGCCGGACAGCACCGCACCCACTACCCCGCCGGAAGCGTCCACCGGTGGTGCCGGCGCACCCACGACGCCTGCCGTGGATCAGGTAGACGTAGCCGCGAAGCTGGACGGTATGGCCAACAATCATCCGGAAAAGCTCAACTGGCGCACCTCCATCGTCGACCTGCTCAAGCTGCTGGGCCTGGACAGCAGCCTGACGGCGCGCAAGGAGCTTGCCACCGAACTCGGCTGCCCAGCGGACAAAATGGGCGATTCGGCGCAGATGAATCTGTGGCTGCACAAGGCCGTGCTGAAGCGGCTGGCCGAGAACGGCGGCAATGTGCCGGCCGATCTGCTGGATTGAGCCACAGCCCGCGCAAGCTGCGGTCGCTGCCGCAGCCTGCGTGGCGATCAATGCTCGTGCAGGCGCACGTTCAGCTCGTCCACGATGGGCGCCCATTCGGCGTCCTCGACCCATTCGTCACGCAGGAACGCGCGCTGCGACTCGTTCCAGAAGGGGGCATCGGCCAGACGGACATCCTCCGGCAACCGGCCGTGCTTGGCGATAAAGGCATCGATGCTGGCAGGATCGGATTCCAGGCCGAGCTGTTCGAACAGGGTGCCGAGGTCTTTGTTGGGCAGTTCCATGAGATTCTCCTTGGGCTTGGTCAATGGGCCGGACGGCGCGAGCGCGGTCCGTGACTTGCCTATTCAGAGACTCCGCGGCTGACTACAGTTCCGCTTCGCCCACCTGGAGCCATTCCATGGACCTACTGCTTTGCGGCAGCTTCGACAGCGAAGAACGCGACGCCTGGCTCGTCGAGCTGCAACGCGCCATGCCCGATGCCCGCTGGCACCTGCACGCCCCGACGCAGAGCGCCGGGCGCATCGTCGCCGCCGTGGTTGCCAACCCACCGCCAGGCTCCCTGCAAGGCCTGCCCGGGCTGCGCCTGATCCAGTCGCTCTGGGCCGGCGTCGATCGTCTGCTGGACGATCCCAGCCTGCCGGACGTGCCCCTGGCGCGCATGGTCGACCCGGCCATGAGCGCGGCCATGGCGGAAACCGCCTTGTGGGCAACGCTTTCGCTGCATCGCCGCTTCTTCGACTATGCGCAACAGCAGCGCGATCGCCACTGGTACCCTCTGCCGCAGCGGCGCGCCGACGAGATCGAGGTAGCCGTGCTGGGCATGGGCCAGATGGGCCGGACCTGCGCGCGGCGGCTGCTGGAAACGGGTTACCGGGTGACCGGCTGGAATCTGCACGGTGGCGCCATCGCCGGCATGGCGCTGGAGCACGGCCTGGAAGCGCTGTGGCCGCTGCTGGCACGCAGTGACATCGTGATCAACCTGCTGCCTCTCACCGCACAGACCGCCGATCTGCTGGACCGACGGTTCTTCGCCGCCATGCGCCGCGGCGCTGCTCTGGTCAACCTCGCCCGTGGCGGGCACCTGGTGGAAGCCGACCTGCTGCAGGCGCTGGACAGCGGGCAACTCGATCGTGCGGTGCTGGATGTGTTTCGCCAGGAGCCGCTGGTGACGGACCATCCGTTCTGGTGCCATCCGCGCGTGACGGTCCTGCCGCATAGCGCCGCGGCGACGGACATGCGCAGCGCCGCGTCGATCGTCGCGCAGAACCTGCAGGCCCTGCGCGACGGCCGGCCGATCAGCCATCTGGTGCAGCGCAAGCGCGGTTATTGAGCCGCGGCTTGCGCCAGCGCAGCGCCTCAGTCGTGGCTGAGCGCGCCGATGCGATGGATCGAGAGGTCCGCCCCGTTGAATTCTTCCTCCTGGCTGAGGCGAATGCCCATGGAATGCTTGAGCAGGCCGTAGACGCCGAAGCCACCAACCAGTGCCACCAGCATGCCCAGACCGCTGCCGATCACCTGGCTGATCAGGCTGACGCCGCCGAGCCCGCTCAACGCCGCCTGGCCGAAGATGCCGCAGGCGATGCCGCCCCAGATCCCGCACAGACCGTGCAGCGGCCATACACCCAGCACGTCGTCGATTTTCCAGCGGTTCTGCGTGGCGGTGAACGCCCAGACGAATAGCGCCCCGGCAATCGCGCCGGTGGCCAGCGCACCGACCGGATGCATCAGATCTGAGCCGGCGCAAACCGCCACCAGCCCGGCCAGCGGGCCGTTGTGCAGGAAGCCCGGGTCGTTGCGGCCGGCCAGCCAGGCCGCGGCGGTGCCGCCCACCATCGCCATCAGCGAGTTCACTGCTACCAGGCCACTGATGCCTTCGATGGACTGCGCACTCATGACGTTGAAGCCGAACCAGCCGACGATGAGAATCCACGAGCCCAGCGCCAGAAACGGAATATTCGACGGGGCGAAGGCCACCAGCCGGCCGTCGCGGTAGCGGCCGTTGCGACGTCCGAGCAGGATGACCGCACCAAACGCCAGCCATCCGCCCATGGCGTGCACCACCACGGAGCCGGCGAAGTCATGGAAGGGTGCACCAAACTGGTGCTCCAGCCAGGCCTGAAAACCGAAATTGCCGTTCCAGATCAGCCCTTCGAAGAACGGATAGACGAACGCCACGATCAACAGCGTCGCGCACAGCTGCGGACCGAAGCGCGCACGCTCGGCGATGCCGCCGGAGATGATTGCCGGAATCGCCGCAGCAAAGGTCAGCAGGAAGAAGAACTTCACCAGGGCATAGCCGTGGTCGGCCACCAGCTGATCGGCCGGCTGCATGAACGTCACGCCATAGGCGATCCAGTAGCCGATGAAGAAGTACGCCAGGGTCGATACGGCGAAGTCAGTGATGATCTTCGACAGGGCATTGACCTGGTTCTTCAGCCGCACGGTCCCGACTTCGAGGAAGGCGAAGCCGGCATGCATGGCCAGCACCATCACCGCGCCCATCAGGAGGAACAGGGTATTGGAGCCATGGACCAGGGTTTCCACGGCGCTGTTGAGGTTTTCCATGGGTTACTACAGCCTCAGCGGGAATACGCACCAAAACGGTAATCGCCAGAGTGCGAATGCACCGAGATGCATCACCGCGCACGCGACGACTACCGCCACCTGCAGCCGGAGCCTGCCTCGGTAGAATTGCCGAGGCACCATGAAACCTTTGTTTTCAACGGGTTATGGGAACTGCCGGGATTTCATCGTGCGCCATTGCGGGGCTTGCACGACGACTGCTGCACCAAGCCATAGCAATGCCTGTACCAAGCGCAGCGCTGAGCGCTGCCGAGACCGGCTTCAGCCTCATCGATTGACCTGGGCTCAGAGCGCCGACAGCGCGCGGTATTCGTCCTGGGCAAGCTGGTCGGTCATGCCGCTGATGAAGTCCTGCAGCATGCGGTTGCGGTAGTAGAACTCCCACAGCGGGCGATCGTCCGACGTCTCGGCATGGGGCTTGAGCGCCTCGTGATAGGCCTTGACCAGCTGATTGGGCAGCCGCCGCGCCAGCATCTGCAGATGCGGCTCGCTGCGACAGCCGCCCAGGGTTAGCGCGTCGAACACCGGCGCCGGCACGCGCAGCAACGGCGCATAGAAGTCCAGCAGTCCCTGGAGGATGCGATAGCCCTGCAGCTGCAGCGTTTCCACCTCGCGGTGGCAGAACACCTTGTCCATCGCCACATCCTTGAAGGTCTGCACGATGGCGTTGGGCAGGCTGTCGTCCTCGAGCAGGGCGCGGTCCAGCGTGCCGTGGTACACCGCTTCGATGTTGTCGATGAACTGACGGGCAGCGTGCTGCACCAGCGGGTGGATCATGTTCACCCGCAGCCAGATGAAGAACTCGCCGGCCTTGTTGATCGGCTCCTTCTGCGCCCGCTCCAGGGCGTAGCTGACCATGCTGCGGAAACTGCGCTCCGGACCGGGCACGGGCGCATCGACGTCGCCATGCAGGGCGAACTTGTCCAGCAGCAGCTGTGCCAGCTGCTCGATGCTGAAGATGCCCTTCTCCACCGAATCCTCGATGTCAGCCAGGCAGTAGGCAATGTCGTCCGCCGCCTCCATCACGTAGGCCAGCGGGTGGCGCGTGCAGGGCTCCATCTGGAGGGCCGCCTGCAAGGCACGCACGAAGGGTTCTTCGGAGAGGTAGAAGCCGGGCTTCTTCTGCAGATAGGCGCCCGGCGTGCCTTTGTCCGGTCGCGGCATGTAGGCCGGGCGGACGTATTTGAGCAGGCCGGCGGTCTGGGTGTAGGTCAGGTTCAGGCGCTGCAGCGAGACCACCAGACGAATCGCCTGAGCGTTGCCCTCGAAGAGGTTGAGGTCATCGAGCATGCGCTGGCGTAGCCCGGTGTCGCCCTGCCCTGGCGGCACGGCAGCGGCGAACAGTTCATCCAGGTGGCGCTCGAACCATTCGCCGATGGCGTATTCACCGAAATGGCCGAATGGCGGATTGCCGATGTCATGCATCAGGCAGGTCATCTCCACCAGGCTCTCCAGTGCCGTCTCCAGCCCATCCAGGCCGAACGCCGCGGCACGGCTGCCAAGCTGCTTGTAGAGCGTACGGACGATGAAGCGGCCGGTCTGCTGCACCTCCAGCGAGTGGGTCAGGCGGCTGCGCACTGCGGCATTGCGCTCCAGCGGAAAGACCTGCGTCTTCTGCTGCAGGCGGCGCACCGCCGCGGAATTGATGATGCGCCCGCGATCGCTTTCCAACTGGTCGATGACCGCGCCCAGATTGCCCTCGCTGGCGCGCAGGCCGGGCTCGGCCTTGCCGTAAGGACGCTGACGGGAAATCTTGTGCTTGAAGTTCACGGGCTCGGACATGCATCGTTCTCATGGCGCGACAAACAGCCCCGGAGCCTAACGCGAGCGTTCCGGGTTTACCATCGCCGCCCACCTGCCAGCCAGAACATCGCGACGGAGACCAGCCGTGAGTCGTGCCGACTTCCACCACCGCAACGCCGAACGAGCCAGCGCCGAAGCCCAACGTCTGATCGAACAGCGCGCCATTCTGGGCGCTCGCTGGCTGGACTGGGTCGCCGGCGAGCTGTATCGCCTGAGCCCGCCGGAATACGCCTCGATGGTTCGTCGTGAACTCGAACGTCTGGCCCAACCTTGAGCGATAAAATGGCTGCGTCCTGGACCGTTAGCGGTCCACTGCTGTGCCATGCGTTCACCCCGCTGCCGGGCAGCCGCAAGGCGACCGCGATGGACAAGCAACCGGCAGACGGCCCGCTCTGGCTGGGCCGGGATGGCCTGCAGGGCGACCGGGTCGCCGAGCGGCGTTTTCATGGCGGACCGGACCGTGCCCTGTGCCATTACCCGACGCAACATTACCTCTATTGGGCGCAGCGCTTTGCGCCGCTGCGCACGCAGCTGGGGCTCGGCGCCTTCGGCGAGAATCTGGGTGGCGAAGGGCTGAACGAAGCGCAGCTGTGCATCGGTGATCGCCTGCGCTGGGGCGATGCGCTGATCGAGGTGAGTCAGCCGCGCTCGCCCTGCGTGCGCCTGGACACCCGACACGGCATGCGCGGTCTGGCGCGAGAGCTGTCAGCGAGTGGCCGCACCGGCTGGCTTTATCGGACCCTGGAGCCAGGCCACGTGCGCCCTGGCGACACGCTGCAACTGCTGGAGCGCCCGCACCCGGACATAAGCGTCGCCTACTTGTGGCGCTGCTTTCTCGATCCGAACCAGCCGCGAGACAGCCTGCTGCAACTTGCCGAGCTGCAGCCTCTGGCCATGCACTATCGGGCGATCTTTCGCCAGCGTTACGACGTGCTCCGCGGCCAGCGGGACCAGCACAGCCTGTTCGACTGATACCTAGGGTCTGTCCCGTTTCGTACGCGGCCGCGCGGGAGTCGTTTGGCGCAGCGACGCGCCTTGCAACGAAACGGGAACAGTCCTAAGCAACGCAACGCGTGCATTGCGGCCCAGCAATGCCATACTGCAGCAGTCACGGAAGACGGCAGGCCGGAAACAGGCATCGCTCCTGCAGCGACAGTCAGGCCTTCGCCCATCAGGACATGTCCAGCCAGCAATCAGAGGTGAACACCATGAGCAAGGGAATGGACGCAAAGAAGAACAGCAAGAAGAAGCCGATGAAAACGGCACAGGAAAAACGTATGGCCAAGCGCGACAAGAAGAGCGGTTCCACCACACTGCTCGGCACCCACGCCGCCACCCATTGAGCCTGATCGCCACAACGCCCGGCTGATGCCGGGCGTTTTCAGACGCGCGCCAGGCGCAACCGGCCGAACAGCCAGCCTCCCCAGACATTGACCGCCAGCCCGATCATCACCAGCAGCGCACCGGCCAGCTGCAACAGGGCCAACCGCTCGCCCAGCAAGATACTGGCCGAGGTCAGCCCCACCACCGGCACCAAGAGCGAAAACGGCGCCACCTGGCTGGCCGGATAGCGCGACAGCAGCCGACTCCACAGGCCATAACCGAGAATGGTCGCGCCGAAGGCCAGGTACACCAGGACCAGAATCGTCTGCCAGCCGATACCACGCAGCGCCGCTTCGATCACGCCCGGGCCTTCCAGCCATAACGACAGCGCGAGAAACGGCAACGGCGGCACCAGGCTGCCCCACACCACCAGCCCGACCAGATTCACCTTGCCGACCTTGCGCGTGACGATATTGCCCAGCGCCCACATCGAGGCGGCACAGATCGTCAGAAGAAATCCGCCAAGGGTCATGCCCAGCCCACTCTGCGCGCCGATCAGTGCGAGGCCGCAGGCCGCGATCAACAGGCCCAGCAGGTTGGCCGCGCGCAAGCGCTCGCCGAGAAACAGCGCAGCGAAGAACAGCGTGAAGAACGCCTGGGACTGCAGCACCAGCGACGCCAGGCCTGCGGGCATACCGTGCTTCATGGCGGTGAAGAGAAAGGCGAACTGGCCCAGCGAGATGGTCAGCCCGTAGGCCAGCATCCAGCGCAGCGGCACCTGTGGCCGTCTGATGAAGAATACCGCCGGTACCGCCGCCAGCATGAATCGCAGGGCACCGAGCAACATGGGCGGGACGTCGTGCAGGCCGACCATGATGACCACGAAGTTCATTCCCCAGACGACGATGACTACCAGTGCGAGCAGCAGGTCCCGAGGCGACATGACGACGCACCCTGTTACGAAAACATCCATTAGAGCGGCGCGATGACTGTACCGCTCCATACAGTGAGCAGCGAATTGGCCGGCACAGTCCGGCTTGGCCGTCGATCGGTCCAAGCTCATCCTCGCCCAGCACCGGCGACGAAACCCGCGGTGACGCTATAGAATTCGCGCCTGGTTCCCTCACATCAGACGAGTACGAGCATGGGCGCACAGTGGAAAGCGAAGCATAAGGAAGCGGCGGCGAACGCCAAGGGCAGGATCTTCGGCAAGCTGTCGAAGGAAATCATGATCGCGGCCCGCAGCGGTGCCGACCCGGACATGAACGCACGCCTGCGTCTGGTGGTCGAGCAGGCCAAGAAGGCTTCTATGCCCAAGGACACCCTGGAGCGCGCCATCAAGAAAGGCGCGGGCCTGACCGGCGAGGTGGTGAACTACGAGCGCACCCTCTACGAAGGCTTCGCTCCGCATCAGGTGCCGCTGATCGTCGAATGCCTGACCGACAACGTGAACCGCACCGTTGCCGAGATCCGCGTGCTGTTTCGCAAGGGCCAGCTGGGCTCTTCCGGGTCGGTGAGCTGGGATTTCGACCATGTCGGCATGATCGAAGCCGCACCCGCAGGCGACGCCGACCCGGAAATGGCCGCCATCGAGGCTGGTGCTCAGGATTTCGAGGCTGCCGACGATGGCGCCACGCTGTTCATTACCGAGCCGACCGACCTCGATGCCGTGTGCAAGGCCTTGCCGGAATTCGGCTTCACCGTGCAATCGGCGCAGCTGGGCTATCGACCCAAGAACCCGGTCAGTCTGTCCGGTGCCGAGCTGGAAGAGGTCGAAGCCTTCCTCGAGGCCATCGACGCCCATGACGACGTGCAGAACGTCTATGTCGGCTTGGCGGGCTGATGGCCCATCGTCTTTACTAGGCCCTGGTGGCGTTCGGTTCGCGGCCACGCCGTGACCGGATGTCACCGACAACCCAAGCAACCGGCGAGTACTCATCATGAGCAGCAACAAACCCACCACGCCCTACAGCCAGCGCGAGCAGGGCTATCGGGAAAAGGCACTGAAGATGTATCCCTGGGTCTGCGGGCGGTGCGCTCGGGAGTTTTCCGGCAAGCGCCTGAGCGAGCTGACGGTCCATCACAAGGACCACAATCACGACAACAACCCCGAAGACGGCTCCAACTGGGAGCTGCTGTGCCTCTATTGTCACGACAACGAGCATTCCCGCTATACCGACAACCAGTACCAGGCCGAAGCCCGGCCCGGCAGTGATCTGGGCCCGAAGGAAACCTTCAAGGCCTTCGCCAACCTGGCCGACCTGCTCAAGGGCAAGCAGGGCTGATCGGCCAGGCCGGATGCCTCCTTCTATTTGACCAGCAGAACCGGAACCGACACCTCGTGGATCACCCGGCTCGCCACCGAGCCCAGCACCAGTCCGGTGAAGCTGCCCAGGCCGCGAGTGCCCATCACGACCGTGTCACAGCCCAGCCGCTTGACCGCATCGTTGATCTGTTCGGCCACGTTGCCCAGCTGGGTGTGGGTCTCGCAGGTCAGCCCAGCGGCCTGCAGCATCGCCGCCGCCTCGTCGAGCACACTGCGGGACTTGGCCATCAGGCTGTTGTTGAGCTCGTCGATCATCGCCGAGGTGACGTACTCGCCATAGATGATCGGCTCGTGTTGAACATTGACCACGTGGACCTGCAGCGCCATCCCGGTGTCCCGGGCCAGATCGACGACATACTGCAGGGCGCGCTTGGAGTTGTCCGAACCATCGTATGCAACCAGAAGCCTGCGCATTTCCTGTCTCCGCTGTTGGGTAGGCTTTCAGCTTAGACCAGCTGCCGCGGCGTTGTGGCCACTGCTTGCACTTGTCTTGATCTGGCACAAGCGCGCATCATCCCGCGCCCCGTTTCCAAGCCAGAGGCGCACTATGAATCCCGATCAACGTCCCGTTTTCGGCGTCGGTGACGCCTCGTTCCAGGCAGCCGGTGGCGAAGCCGGCCTGCAGCGGCTGGTGGCCGATTTCTATCGGGTGATGGACGAAGCGCCCGAGGCCGCGAACGTCCGCGCGATGTACCCAGCGGACGTCAGCGAAGCCGCCGATCGACTGGCCAGCTTTCTGTGCGGCTGGTTGGGTGGACCGAAACGCTACGCCGAGAAATATGGCGCCATCAGCATCCCGCAATTTCATACCCGCTGGCCGGTCGGCGAAGCCGAACGCGATGCCTGGCTGTTCTGTATGGAGCAGGCGCTCGCCAGGCAACCCTACAGCCCGGACTTTTCCGAGTACCTGCTACGCCAGCTGCGCGTGCCGGCCGAGCGTATCCGCCAAGTGCAGGCCGCCTGCCCTGCCCGCCCAGGTCAGAACTGAACGCAGTGGCCGAGGCGGTCGGCCCGACGCAAACAACCGAAGGCATGCCCTTGCACAGGGCGGCCAGCGCCTCGCCTGATCATCCTGGCTTGCGTTTCAACCGCCGTTCGCATCGATGATCGCGTCGCGCCTGCGCGGCGAAATCCGCCACGCAGGAGAACCGAGCCCTTCCCCTTGCGTCATACAAGCATGGCTATACCGACGCGACATCCATTCGCTGCGCAACCGGAGCTGGCTCGCTCGATGAAAATCCGCTTTGCGTCCATCAATCAGCAGAAGATCCGCGAGGTTCGCGAGATCCTCGAGCCCAGTGGAATCGAGGTGAAGCCCTTTCCGATCCGCATCGAAGAGCTGCGTACCGAGGACCTTTACCAGCTGGTCAGCGACAAGCTGCTGGTGGCGTTCAAGATGATCGGCAAGCCGGTGTTCGTCGAGCATACCGGGCTGTTCATCAACAGCCTCAACGGCTTTCCCGGCGGTCTGACCCAGATATTCTGGGACCGCCTGCAGGCCGAGCGCTTTTCCGAGCTGATCGGAAGGCTCGACGACCCCGCAGCCGAAGCGCGAACCCTGATCGGCTACTGCGATGGGCGCAAGCGACATTTCTTCGAAGGCGTGGTGCCGGGTCGCATCTCGCCGTCGCCGGCCGGCCATGGCGGCTTCGAGTGGGACGACGTGTTCATTCCCGAAGGCCAGAACCAGACGTTCGCGCAGCTGGGCACGCAGAAGAACGGCCTGTCCATGCGCCGTCGCGCGCTGGA
Source organism: Stutzerimonas sp. LR2 (assembly GCF_055755175.1). Lineage (NCBI taxonomy): Bacteria > Pseudomonadati > Pseudomonadota > Gammaproteobacteria > Pseudomonadales > Pseudomonadaceae > Stutzerimonas > Stutzerimonas sp. LR2. The sequence continues at coordinate 401,689 of NZ_JBVTRR010000002.1, read as the reverse complement.
TGCCTTCGTCACCTTTCTGCGGGAGTCCTGACGCATCATGGACCAGCTGCGCGACGCCTACCGCAACAATCGACTGATCCTCTTCGTTGGCTCCGGGGTGTCGGCCAACATCGGCCTGCCGCCTTGGAAAGAGCTGATCGACGAGATCGCCGTGCAGCTGGACTATGACCCGGAGGTCTTCAACACCTACGGCAATTTCCTCGCCCTGGCTGAGTACTACCGGATCAAGAAAGGCAGCATCGGCCCACTACGCAGCTGGATGGACCGCGAGTGGCACCGCAACATCGAGATCCGCGACTCCGAGATCCACCGGCTCATCGTTCATGGCCGTTTTCCGGCGATCTACACCACCAACTACGACCGCTGGCTGGAATATGCCCATGACGCCTACGCGGTGGACTACATCAAGATCGCCAATGCCAGCGACCTCACCAAGGCGCGTGATGGCGTCCGGCAGATCGTCAAGTTTCATGGCGATTTCGATGACGACGCCTCGATCGTGCTCGACGAGACCAGCTATTACCAACGGCTGCAATTCGAGACGCCATTGGATATCAAATTACGCGCCGACACGTTGAGCAAGGCCGTCCTGTTTATCGGCTACAGCCTGTCGGACACCAATATCCGATTGCTTTTCCACAAGCTGTCGAAGATATGGAATGAACACGAAACACTGGGCGTGCGCCCTATTTCATATGTGTTCTCGCACAAGCCGAATCCGGTTCAAGAGGAGGTGTTGCGCCAATGGGGAATTCGCATGATTGCATCCGAGGACGATGAGCCCGGCATTGCACTCAGGAATTTCCTGCGGCAACTGGTGGAAGCCTGATAGAAAAATACGCGACAGGAAGTAAAAAAGTTGCGCGACGCCAACGAGGCGCCGCGCATGCTTCGATCAGTAATTGAAGCCAATACCGATGCTGTAGAGGAATACGCCGTCATCATATCGGTCCTGCGCATCACTGCCGCTCTTGAACAGGAATTGATATTCCGCCATTGCAGTAATGAACGTCTTGTCCTGAACCCAGTATTTGAATCCGATCTCCGGGCCGGCCATGAAGGTCTCATCGACGCGATCACCGTAGACACCGCCGATGCTGGCACCGATGAAAGGCCGCGCCTTGCCGTTACCGAAGTGGTAGTCATAGAACACGCGAGTCGAGCCATCGAACTTGACGCTCTCACCCTCGGTATCCCGCGCATTGACAGTCTGCCGGACGCCCCACAAGGACGATTCGCTCAAATACTGCCCCCAACTTCCCTGTACGGAAAACACAGTATCGTCAAAGTCCTTGTCGCTGCTTCCTGCACCACCGAGTGTGATTTCCTTGTCACCGGCCATCGGCGCCGCACCGGCAATAGCCGGGAGCATTGCGGCAACCATTAAGGAAGTTTTGAAAAGTCGATTCATGACGGCACCTCTGTTTATGCTTGTTTGAAATACGCAATAAGCACTGCGTAGTGGTGAGACAAGCAGCTAATTCCAATGGTTGCCCAAAGAATCGACGAATGACCTACTTTTCATCAAAAACTAGAGAAAAATGCGTTAATACGATGATTCTTATCATTTTATGTATACATACGATATTGTTTCGCCAGTACGCGCTACCGCCAAGTGCTATTAAAATGACACAACTCAAAAACGGGGCGTTATATATGTAACGAAACGCCCCGCTATTTAACCTGCCATGTCCGGCCGCTCGGCCTGAAGTTCGGGTGCCTCTTCTTCATGCTGATCATCGAAATAACGGCTGAAAGCGAGATACATCCAGACCGGCATCAAGAGCAGGCCGATCACCACACATATCCAGGCCAACATCGGGCTGCCGTCGGGTTGCGGGAAGAGCAGGCGACCTACACCGATCAGCAGCGTGTACACCGACAGAGCCGTTACCGCCACGGCGAACAACCGAGCACCCAGCGCCTTTAGCGATTCACGGCGGGTGACGCCACAACGCGACGCCGTCCGCCCCCAGAACCCGAACGGGCGCACCTTGCGGTAGAAGCGATCCAGCGTCTGCGTATCGGTCGCAGGGGTGACGAAGCTCACCAGAATTGCCGCGCTGCAAGTCACCAATGACATGATGCCCAGGCGTATCCACTCGCGCTCAGGGTCAGTCCCAAGGAAATACAGCAGCAGCGGCGCCGTGATCAGCGACACCACCATGGCCGTCAGTTCGGAATACAGGTTGATCCGCTCCCACAACCAGCGCAGCACCAGCACCGACCCCATGCCGGCCCCGAACAGCAGCGAGATGAACCAGGCGGTCTGGATCGAGCCCAGATTGGCCATGATGACCATGGCAATCAGCAGAATCAGCACGTTGGACAGTCGCGCCACCAGTACCAGCTCCTTGTCCTTCGGCTTGCGCTTGAGCAGCTTCGGCGCCACCACACCACCGTAGACGTCGTTGCTCCAGTACGAGGCGCCCCAGTTCAGATGCGTATCCACCGTCGAGGCCAGGGCTGCCAGCAGCCCTACCAGCATCAGGCCGCGGAAGCCCGGCGGCAGCAGCTCGTCGATGCCAGTGACGAACAGCGCCTCGCGGGCGGCCGTAAAGCCGTCACCATTCATTTCCTCGGGGCTGAACGGATAGAGCACCAGCAGGCCAATGGCAATTGCCAGCCAGAACAGGCTGCGCAGGAATATCTGCAGCCAGGTGAACACCAGACCGGCGATACGCGCTTCGCGATCGGTCGGACAGGCCATGCTGCGCTGCGCCAGGTAGCCGGTGCCGTCCGAGTTCATCTGAAACAGCCACTGCAGCCCGACGATCACCAGGAATGGCATCAGCGCCTCACCCGCGTTGCTGGGCGGCGAGAATGAAAGCATCTTGGCCGCCTGCTCGCTGCCATAGATCTCGACGATCCGGTCGGTCAGCCCCCCGAGTCCACCGGCCGCATCGACCACGAACCAGGCATAAGCCAGCGTGCCCAGCATGGCCACACTGAACTGCATGACGTCGGTCTGGACGACCGCGCGCAAGCCGCCGGTGATGGAGTACATGGCGGTGAAGACCAGAATCAGCACGATCGAAATGAGGTTGTTGGTGCTGGTCGTCAGTTGATCGAGCCCGGTGATGCTGTCGCCCAGGCGTATCCCGCTGGCTTCGACCACGCCCTTGATCATTTCGTACAGCCCGCCCGGCAACCAGTCGTGCCAGGGCAGGAACACCTCGGCGATCCGGATCGCCGCGACCAGCACCATCGCCAGGACGACACAGTTGATCACCGTGCCGTAATAGATCGCCTTGAACAGCCGTAGCGGCACGACGGCGGGGCCGCTGTAACGCACCCGGGTGAGTTCGGCATCGGTAAGCACGCCGGCGCGCCGCCAGCCAGACGCGAATACCCACGCGAGCAGGAGAAAGGCCAGGCCGTAGATCCACAACCGCCATAACGCAAAAACCCCGGCGGTGGCGACGAGTCCACTGACCAGCAGTGGCGTGTCGGCCGCAAACTGGGTGGCGGACATGGATACGCCGGCCCGCCAACCCTTGATGGTTCGTCCGGCAAGGAAGTATTCGTGCAGACTCTGAGAGGCTTTGCTGCGCGCTCGCATCCCCGCAGACAGCCCGTAGAAGACGAAGGCGAGCACAATCAGTAGGTCCAACATGTTGTTATTCCTGTCGTTGGAGGTGCTAAGGGTGAGAACACCTCGGCGACGGAAAAGATGCAGCGAACGGACAAACGGCACACATCGGCGAAGAAAGTTTGGCGCCGGCGGCCCAGACGCTAGACTAGCGGGCTCCGCAAACAGCCCGGTTGGCCATGCCCGCTCTCGACTTTTCGCCGCTTCCACAAGCCCTGCAACCGCTGCTGGTGAGATTCTATCGAGCGCATAACAGCCGTAACCGGGTGCGCGCCGAAGCGGTCTGCTGGGTCGCCAGGCGGGGCGGCATCCTGGCGGGTCTATGCCTGACGCCCGTCGCCCACGGGCATTTCCTGACCGGGCTGCTGGTAACCCCGCCGGAACGCGATCGCGGAATCGGTGCACGACTGGTGCGCGAGGCACTGGCCGCCAGCGCGGGGCCGGTCTGGCTGTTCTGCAAGCCCGAACTGTTGCCTTTCTATACGCGTCTGGGCTTTGGTGTCGCGGACCAGCTACCGGATACGCTGGCCGAGCGTCTCGCGCGCTATCGACGCACCAAGACGCTGATTGCGCTACTCAATGACCGAAGGATAGAGCCTATGCCCGTCGCGACCCTGACAATCGCCATTGCCTGCCTGTTCGATGAACAAGGCCGGGTGCTGGTGGTACGCAAACGAGGGACCCGCTTTTTCATGCTGCCCGGTGGCAAGGCGGAAAGAGGCGAGCGTCCGCTGGACACGTTGAGACGCGAGCTGCACGAAGAGCTCGACCTACAACTCGCAGAAGCCGATTTCCAGCCGCTCGGGCACTTCCAGGCGCCGGCCGCCAACGAGCCGGGCCATCAGGTCGAGGCAGACGTGTTCATGGCTCGGCTGCCTCGTGCCGTCACCGTGCAGGCCGAACTGGAAGAACTGGGATGGTTGGCGCTTGCGCCATGCGAGCGCGAGGACATCGCGCCGCTGCTACGCAGGCACATCATGCCCGCGCTGCTGGCCCGCGCGGCGCAAGCCGAGAGCCAATCCGCGACGCGGGCCAGGTAGGAAATCAGGGCGAGATCGGATCGCTGGCGGGAAAGGTTTCCTCGATCGCCTCATCGAGCTGATCCTCGTCCGCTTCATCCGGCCGACGAACCACGTCGTCCCGCTCTTTGGTTGGCTGATCGTTGTGCTGTTCGCCGTTCATAGGTTCCTCCGCTGATGGGCTGTTCACCTTAGGCCGTGCCACTGCCACTGGGTTCAGCTGGAGTTTCCGGCGGGCAAAAAAAAAGGGGCGGGGTTGACCCCGCCCGCCTCCTTCCCTGTTCCCTGTATCCCTTCTCATCGTCCTGGATGACATCGCGTCCTGCGATGGTCCTGACCCTCGTCCTGAGGGCCGCGCTAATCCCTGAGCGCGGGAGCGATATTAATGGAAGCCTTTTGCGCAGCAAGCTGCGACACACTCGCGCAGGGCCGCGGACGATACACGACCAACGAAAACAAACTCATCCAAATCAATGAGTTAAAAAACTATCAACAACGGAATCGTCGTTTGTCAGCACGCACTCTTGGGCTTTGCTTACAGAGCGTGTAAGCAAATGCTTACACGCGAATGAGAGATTCAAGAAATCGGCCCAAGAATGGATTAACCCTATGGAGTGATGCCATTCGGGGACGGATGCCGGATAAGAGCGGCGGGATCAAAGGAGGCACAGCGTAACGCCGGAGCCCGGAAACCAGGCCCCGGCGTACCGTTGGTGTCACTGGAACAGCGCGTCGCTCGACAAGCCGTTTCGCTCCAGTATTTCGCGCAGACGCCGCAGCGCTTCGACCTGGATCTGGCGCACCCGCTCACGGGTCAGGCCGATTTCCTGGCCCACCTCCTCGAGTGTCGAAGCTTCGTGGCCCCGCAGGCCGAAGCGGCGGATAACCACCTCGCGCTGCTTTTCCGAAAGGTCTGACAGCCACTGGTCGATGCTGTTGGACAGATCATCATCCAGCAACAGCTCGCATGGATCAGTGGGCCGGTCGTCCGTCAGCGTGTCGAGCAGGGTCTTGTCGGTATCCGGGCCAAGCGAGACATCCACCGAGGTGACCCGCTCATTCAGGCCCAGCATGCGCTTGACTTCGCCGACCGGCTTCTCGAGCAGGTTGGCGATTTCCTCAGGGCTGGGTTCGTGATCGAGCTTCTGGGTCAGCTCGCGAGCCGCCCGCAGATAGACATTCAGCTCCTTCACCACATGGATCGGCAGGCGAATCGTGCGGGTCTGGTTCATGATGGCCCGCTCGATGGTTTGCCGGATCCACCAGGTCGCATAGGTAGAGAAGCGGAAACCACGTTCCGGGTCGAACTTCTCCACTGCGCGAATCAGCCCCAGGTTGCCCTCCTCGACCAGATCCAGCAGGGACAGGCCGCGGTTGACATAGCGCCTGGCGATTTTCACCACCAGTCGCAGGTTGCTTTCGATCATGCGCTTGCGCCCCGCCGGATCGCCTTTCTGCGCAAGGCGCGCGAAGTGCACTTCCTCTTCGGGGGTCAGGAGGGGGGAGAAACCGATTTCGTTGAGGTACAACTGGGTTGCATCCAGGGCCCGGTTGTAGTCGATGAACTTGTGCTGTCTGGTGCTGGATGCGGCCTTGGGTCTGCCTGCAGAGGCAGCCTTGGTCACTTTGTCTTTCTGGTCGAAGTGGATGGGCGTTTCCATGAGCAGAACCGCATCGTCGACGTCAAACTCCAGCGCTTGGTCTTTAAGTGCCATTATTCTTGTCCTGTTCCGAGTTCGACAACAGGCCCAAGCGACGCGGGTCCCTGGCTACGCTCAAGCCTAACCTAGTGCTGGAACAGGCAGGCGACAGGTCAACGTCTTGGCAGATATTGCAGCGGGTCTACGGGTTTACCCTGGCGACGAATTTCGAAATGCAGCTTCACCCGGTCGGTTCCCGTCGATCCCATCTCGGCAATACTTTGCCCAGCCTTGACTTGTTGGCCCTCCCGCACCAGCAGCCTGCGGTTGTGTCCGTAGGCGCTTACATAGGTATCGCTGTGCTTGATGATCACAAGTTCGCCGTAACCCCGTAATCCACTGCCGGCGTACACAACAGTCCCATCAGAAGCAGCCAGAACAGGCTGTCCTAATTCCCCAGCGATATCAATTCCTTTATTCAAACTACCGTTTGAGGAAAAACGACCGATTATCGTGCCGTTCGCCGGCCATGCCCAACCGCTTGCCGAGCGGGCAACCGGCGTAACCGGAGTGCTTGCCGGCGGAGCGGCAGGCGGCGGGCTGGCGGGTGTGGTAATGGCAGGCTGACGCGGCACCGGCGTGGCCACTACCACCGGGCTGGTTGGCGCAGGTGCTGGGGCTGGCTGAGGCGCCGGTCGCGGCGCGGCGGAGGCGACACGCGAAGCGCCGCCGTCGAAGCGGATCTTCTGCCCAGGGTAGATGACGTGCGGCGGCTGAATGCCGTTCACCCGCGCCAGCTCGCGCCAGTCCCAGCCGAAACGGAACGCGATGGACCAGAGTGTATCGCCGCGCCGCACGATGTACTGGCCGCTGGTGACCTTGTCACGCTGGTTGCGGTCGACGACCTGTACGCCGCCGCCCTGAGGCGATGACGCACAACCGACCAGCGTTCCGGCTATCACCAGAACGCCGAGCATCGAACGGACCATGGGGTCGCGCATCCACCGCGGTACTGCTGTGAGCCTCAATGCCCGCTCCCTTTCATAGACAAGTGCGTCAGACGCCTTCGGTCATCGGCTGACGCCGGCCGGCAAACCACTCAAGCCCCAGGACCAGCACGATACCGGCCACCGCCAGCAGCACCGACAGCAGCAGCTGCGGGTCCTGGCCGGTCAGATCGCCATAGGCGCCGGGCAGCAGGTTCTGCTGCAGGACCGGAACGTTCTCGCCACTGGAACTGGTGCGCCAGGTCAGCGTTTCCTTCCACGGCCAGACCTTGTTCAGCGAGCCGAGCATCAAACCGGTGAGAAACGCCAGGGTCAGGTCCCGCCAGCGCTTGAGCAGCCAGCTGAGGAACTTGGCGAAGCTGAGCAAGCCTACCAGACACCCGGCGGCGAAGATCGCCATCACGCCAAGATCGAAACTCTTCACCGCCCCCAGAACCACCGGGTACAAGCCCAGCAGCACCAGGATGAAACTGCCGGAAATGCCCGGCAGGATCATCGCGCAGATGGCGATGGCGCCGGCGAAGAACAGGCTCAGGCTGCTGCTGCCCCATTGCACCGGCGCAGCCACGGTGATCCAGTAGGCGAAACCGATGCCCAGGCAGAAGCTCACCAGGCGCGACAGGTTGCGGCGCTGGATTTCCTTGCCCACCAGATGGACCGAAACCAGGATCAGCCCGAAGAAGAAGGACCAGACGGGAATCGGATGCGCTTCCAGAAGATAGGTGATCAGCCTGGCGAGGCTTAGGATGCTGGTCAGAATGCCGGCGAACAGCACCAGCAGGAAGCTTGCATTGGCGGTTTTCCAGGCCTCGGCGAAGCGCCCCCGCAGCAATGGGCCTACCGCGTAGGGCACTGCGCTGATGGAGCGCAGCAGCTCATCGTAGATACCGGTGATGAACGCCACGGTACCGCCGGAGACACCGGGCACCACATCCGCAGCACCCATCGCCATGCCTTTGGCGTACAACAAAAAAGCGTTTTTCATGCTTCCTTCCGCTGAATGATCAAATCACGGGTCCATTGAGCAGCGGCACGAAACGTACGGTATCCAGAAGATGGCGGGAAAAGCCGTTTTCCTCTCGAATGATCAGCATGAGTTGCTGGACCTCGCCGGCCCCCACCGGAATCACCAGGCGCCCACCGGGCGCCAGCTGATCGAGCAAGGCCTGCGGCACATCGGCTGCCGCCGCGGTGACGATGATGCCGTTGTAAGGCGCCAGTGCAGGCCAGCCCTCCCAACCATCGCCCCAGCGAAAGACCACATTGCGCAGCTTGAGTTCGACCAGGCGCTCCTTGGCACGATCCTGCAGCGCCTGGATGCGCTCGACCGAGAACACCCGCTCGACCAGCTGCGCCAGCACGGCGGTCTGATAGCCCGAGCCGGTCCCGATCTCCAGCACCTTGTCCAGCGGGCCGTCAGCCAGCAACAGTTCGCTCATGCGCGCAACCATGAACGGCTGCGAAATGGTCTGGTTGTGGCCGATGGGCAGCGCCGTGTCCTCGTAGGCGCGATGCGCCAGTGCCTCGTCGACGAACAGATGACGAGGGGTACGGCGGATCACTTCGAGCACATGGGCGTTGGACAGGCCTTCTTCGTAGAGTCGCTGAATCAAGCGGTCACGTGTGCGTTGCGAGGTCATACCCGAGCCGTGGAGCAGGCTGTCTTGTCCGCGATGTCTCACAGCACGTTCTCCAGCCAGCTCTCGAGGCCGTCGAAGGCCTCGCGGAAGGTTCGATCCAGCTGCAACGGGGTGATCGACACGTAGCCCTGCATCACCGCATGGAAATCGGTTCCCGGGCCGCCATCCTCGACGTCGCCCGCCACGGAGATCCAGTAGCCCTCCTTGCCGCGCGGATTGGCCTGCTTGACCGGCGGCTTGGCCCGACTGCGATGGCCCAGGCGGGTCAGCTGGATGCCACGGATATGATCCAGCGGCAGATTGGGCACATTGACGCTGAGCACCGTGCGCGGCGGCAGCTCGAGCCGATCGTGCTTCTCCACCAGCGCACGCGCGATGTACGCCGCTGTAGAAAGATTGTCGGGCAGGCGCGACAACAACGAGAAGGCAAACGCCGGCCGCCCGGTGAAACGCCCCTCGATGGCCGCAGCGACGGTGCCAGAATAGAGCACGTCATCCCCGAGATTGGCACCAAGGTTGATGCCGGACACCACCATGTCGGGGGTGTGTTCGAGCAGGCCATTGAGGCCGAGATGAACGCAATCGGTAGGCGAGCCGTTCAGGCCGATGAAGCCGTTGGGCATGCTTACGGGGTGAAGCGGGCGGTCCAGGGTCAGCGCGCTGCTGGCGCCGCTCATGTCCTGGATCGGGGCTACCACCGTGCACTCGGCATAATCCGCCAGCGCGTCATAAAGCGCGGCGAGCCCGGGTGCATACACCCCGTCGTCGTTGGCGATCAGAATACGCATCAGATGTCCGTCTGCCCTGCCAGGCTGACCAGCTCACGCACCATGGCGGTGGCGAAGCATCCGGTCGGCAGGACGAATTCCAGTTGCAGAATGTCAGGCCCGGGATAATGCCACGACAAACCGCCGATGGGGAGGCGAAGAATGCGCCGTTCGTGCTTCATCCCCGCCTGCGCCAACCAATTGGCGATCGGTTCTTCACTTGCAGCCACTGCATCCTCGAGCGCCTGGATCTCGGCGCCCGCCGGCGAGCCCCCTTCACCCCAAAGCGGGCCAGTGGGATGCAGGTCGAGGATCGCCAGACGCGGATCGCTGCACTCCGCCTCTGCGGCGGGAAAGAAACTGCGGCTGTCGGTGAACGCCAGCAGGTCCCCTACCCGCGCCTCGGCCCAGCTGCCATCGGCGACACGCTGGGCCAGCACGCGATTGAACAGGTAGCTGCGCCCCGCCGAAAGCAGACGCGAACGCAGGTTGCGCTGAACCGGCAGCTCGTCCCTGGCGGCGAAATCACGGGCACCAAGGAGGTTGCCACCTTCATAGCCGAAACGTTGCAGACCGAAGTAGTTCGGCACGCCCTGCGCCCTGATCCGCTCCAGCCGCGCATCGAGCTGCGCGTGATCGGCGTGCAGATCGGTCAGGCGCAGGCGAAAGCCATTGGCCGAATGTGCGCCGCGCTGCAGCTTGCGCTGATGGCGAACGCGCTGGAGCAGCCGCAGGCTGTCATCTTCGGCGGCAGCCAGATCGGGGTCGGCCTTGCCCGGCAAATGCAGGCTGAACCACTGCCGGGTCAGCGCCTGACGATCCTTCAGGCCCGCATAGCTGATCAGCTTCAGTGGCACGCCGGCAGCACGGGCGATGCGCTTGGCGGCCTCCTCGGTGTTGAGGTTGCGCTTTTCCACCCAGAGCCAGAGGTGCTCGCCCTCCCCCGACAGCGGGATGTCCAGCACCTCGTCGACCTGGAAGTCCTCGGCGACCGCCTTGAGCACAGCGCTGCCACAAGGCTCGCCGTGGGCACGCGGGCCGAGCAGCTGATCCTCGGTCATGGGCGAACCAGCAGGGCGACCGCGTGCACGGCGATCCCTTCCTCGCGCCCGGTAAAGCCGAGCTTCTCCGTGGTGGTGGCCTTGACGTTGACCTGATCCAGCTCCACCTGCAGATCTGCGGCGATCAACGCGCGCATGCGCTCGATATGCGGCGCCATCTTCGGGGCCTGGGCGACGATGGTGGCATCGACATTGCCGACCACATACCCCTTGGCCTCCACCTGCGCCAGTACATGGCGCAGCAGTGCGCGGCTGTCGGCGCCCTTGAACTGCGGGTCAGTGTCCGGGAAATGCTTGCCGATATCCCCCAGCGCCGCGGCACCGAGCAGCGCGTCGCTCAGGGCATGCAACAGCACGTCACCGTCGGAATGGGCGAGCAGCCCGAACCTGTGTGGAATCCGCACGCCGCCAAGCGTGATGTGGTCGCCTTCGCCGAAGCGGTGCACGTCGTAACCGTGGCCGATACGCATAGATCAAACACCCTGGAATAACTCGAGGCGGCGATTCTACAGGAGCCGGATGACCCCGGGCGGATCGTCACGGTCTGCTCGATCATCGACCTCGACGATATGCACCATCAGCCGAATCGATCTTGTATCGCCAGTTGACGATATATAGTTCGTCTCAATCCGATACAGGCAGCCGAAACTCATGCCGGACGACTTCGACGACATCATCAAGGCCCTCGCCCATCCGCTGCGCCGCGACATTCTGCGTTGGCTCAAGGAGCCGCAGCGCTATTTCGCCGCGCAGCACCATTCGCTGGAGAACGGCGTGTGCGCCGGCCAGATCGACCAGCGCGCCGGCCTGTCGCAGTCCACCGTTTCGGCTCACCTGGCGACCCTGCAGAAGGCCGGGCTGGTCACCTGCCAGAAAGTCGGCCAGTGGCACTTCTTCAAGCGCAACGACGCAGTCATCCAGACCTTCATCGAGCGCATCGGCCAGGAACTCTGAGCCTTTTCTCGCACCACCACACAGGAGCGGTATCGCTATGCCCACGCTTTTCGACCCGATCAAGATCGGCGACCTGGAACTGAACAACCGCATCATCATGGCGCCGCTGACCCGCTGTCGCGCCGAGCCTGGCCGCGTGCCCGGCGATCTGATCGCCGAGTACTATGCCCAGCGCGCCGACGCCGGCCTGATCATCAGCGAGGCCACCTCGGTCACGCCGATGGGTGTGGGCTATCCGGACACTCCGGGCATCTGGTCGGCCGAGCAGGTCCAGGGCTGGAAGAAGGTCACCGACGCTGTGCATGCCAAAGGTGGCAAGATCGTCCTGCAGCTCTGGCATGTCGGCCGTATCTCCGATCCGCTCTACCTCGACGGCCAGTTGCCGGTCGCCCCCAGTGCCCTCAAACCCGCGGGCCATGTCAGCCTGGTCCGTCCGAAGAAGGATTACGAGACCCCGCGCGCGCTGGAGATCGACGAAATCCCCGGCATCATCGAGGCCTACCGCAAGGGGGCGGAGAATGCCAAGGAAGCCGGTTTCGACGGTGTCGAGATCCATGGCGCCAACGGCTATCTGCTCGATCAGTTCCTGCAGGACAGCACCAACAAGCGCACCGACGCCTACGGTGGCTCACTGGAAAACCGTGCACGACTGCTGCTGGAAGTGACCGATGCCGCCGTCTCCGTATGGGGCGCCGGGCGCGTCGGAGTGCATCTGGCGCCGCGTGCCGACTCCCATGACATGGGTGACTCCAACCGTGCCGAGACCTTCGGCTACGTTGCCCGTGAACTGGGCAAGCGCGGCATCGCCTTCATCTGCACCCGCGAAAAGGCCGGTGAAGACAGCCTCGGCCCACAGCTCAAGCAGCTCTTCGGTGGCGTCTACATCGCCAACGAACGCTTCACCAAGGAGCAAGGCAACGCCTGGCTGGCGGAAGGCAAGGCCGATGCGGTGGCCTTCGGCATTCCGTACATCGCCAATCCGGATCTGGTCGAGCGCCTGCGTCGGGATGCACCGCTGAACGAGCCCAAGCCCGAGCTGTTCTATGCCCAGGGCCCGGACGGCTACACCGATTATCCGTCGCTCTAAGCTCCTGGCGATGGAAAGGCCCGAGCGGCATGTCCGCTCGGGCCTTTTTTGTGGCTGACGTTTCTGGCAGTCGGCGCGAGCGCCGTTGCCCACCCTACGCCGTCAACGCCTCGGCATGATGGCGCAGGTGATCATCGATAAAGCTGGCAATGAAGTAGTAGCTGTGGTCGTAGCCCGGCTGGATGCGCAGCGTCAGCGGGTGCCCGACAGCGTCCGCAGCGGCACGCAGCGCTTGCGGCTTGAGCTGGCCGTCCATGAAGTCATCGCGGTCGCCCTGGTCCACCAGCAGCGGTAGCCGCTCGCTGGCTTCGGCGATCAGCGCGCAGGCATCCCACTCCCGCCAGCGCGAACGGTCCGCGCCCAGATAGCGGCTGAACGCCTTTTCTCCCCAGGGACAGGTGATCGGGTTGCTGATGGGCGCAAAGGCCGATACCGAGCGATAGCGCCCAGGATTTTTCAGCGCGCAGATGAGCGCCCCGTGTCCGCCCATGGAGTGCCCGCTGATGCCGCGGCGGTCGGAGACCGGGAAGTTGGCCTCGACCAGTGCCGGCAGTTCCTCGACGACGTAGTCGTACATCCGGTAGTGCTGGGCCCAGGGCTCTTGCGTCGCATTGAGATAAAAGCCCGCGCCCAGGCCGAAATCCCAGGCGCCGTCGGCGTCATCCGGCACGCCTGGGCCACGCGGGCTGGTGTCCGGCGCGACGATGATCAGACCGAGCTCGGCCGCCATGCGTAGCGCTCCGGCCTTCTGCATGAAATTTTCGTCGGTACAGGTCAAGCCGGACAGCCAGTACAGCACCGGCAGTTTTTCACCCTGCTCGGACTGCGGCGGCAGGAACACGGCAAATACCATGTCGCAGTTCAGGGCGTTGGAGCGGTGGCGGTAGCGCTTGTGCCAGCCACCGAAGCTCTTGTTGCTGGAAACGATTTCAAGGGTCATGAGCGGCCTCGCGCAAGGTGGAAACCGCGCAGGCCTCCACCGGTCGAGGTGGACAAGCCGCCGAACGACGGCATTGCCCACCCTGGGATCAGAAGTGGATGACGGTCCGGATGCTCTTGCCTTCATGCATCAGGTCGAACGCTTCGTTGATCTTGTCCAGCGGCATGTTGTGGGTGATGAAGGTGTCCAGCGGAATCTCGCCGCTCTGCGCCTTCTCCACATAGCTCGGCAGCTCGGTACGACCCTTCACACCGCCGAACGCCGAGCCGCGCCAGACGCGCCCGGTGACCAGCTGAAACGGACGCGTGCTGATTTCCTGGCCCGCGCCGGCGACACCGATGATGGTCGACTCGCCCCAACCCTTGTGACAGCACTCCAGCGCTGCGCGCATCAGCTGCACATTGCCAACGCATTCAAAGGAATAGTCGACACCGCCATCGGTCATCTCGACGATTACCTCTTGAATCGGCTTGTCGTGATCCTTTGGATTGACGAAATCGGTGGCGCCCAGCTCTTCGGCAATAGCGAACTTGCCCGGGTTGATGTCGATGGCAATGATCCGGCTGGCCTTGGCCATCTTCGCACCGATGATCGCCGCCAAGCCGATTCCACCCAGGCCGAAGATCGCCACGGTAGCGCCTTCCTCCACCTTGGCGGTGTTCAGTACGGCACCGATCCCGGTGGTCACGCCGCAGCCCAGCAGGCAGACCTTTTCCAGCGGCGCCTCCTTGGGAATCTTGGCTACCGAGACTTCCGGCAGCACGGTGTACTCGGAGAAGGTCGAGCAGCCCATGTAGTGGTAGATCGGCTCGCCGTTGTAGCTGAAGCGCGTGGTGCCATCGGGCATCAGGCCCTTGCCCTGGGTGGCGCGCACGGAGCTGCACAGGTTGGTCTTGCCGGACTTGCAGAACTTGCACTCCCGGCATTCGGCGGTATAGAGCGGGATCACGTGATCGCCGACCGCCACCGAGGTGACGCCCTCGCCAACGGCCTCGACGATCCCGCCGCCCTCGTGGCCAAGAATGCAGGGAAAGACACCTTCCGAATCCTCCCCCGAAAGTGTGTAGGCGTCGGTGTGACAGACACCGGTGGCAACGATACGGATCAGCACCTCGCCGGCCTTGGGCGGAGCGACATCCACTTCGACGATCTGCAGGGGCTGGTTGGGGCCGAAGGCAACGGCCGCGCGCGACTTGATGGTCATGAACATCACTCGACTGTGTGGAAAGCAGAGAGTGTAATTCACGCTCATTCAGGGATTGATGGATGATTCTGGAAAACATTGTTGCCGCACAGGGATAATCCAGCGAATGCTGAATCTTGTGCGTCGATAAACCTGCCTCAAGGAGGTGACCATGAATCGCTGGGAAGGGCTCGACGAATTCGTCGCGGTTGTGGAATGCGGCAGTTTCATGCGCGCCGCCGAACGTCTGCGGGTGTCGTCCTCCCATGTCAGCCGCCAGATCGCCCGTCTGGAAGAGCGCCTGCAGGCCCGCCTGCTCTACCGCACCACTCGCCGCGTGTCGCTGACCGAAGCCGGTCATACCTTTTTCGCGCGCTGCCAGCGCTTGATCGAAGAGCGCGACGATGCCTTCCTCGCCATCAGCGACCTGCACAGTGCCCCCACCGGACTGCTGCGCATGACCGCCGCGGTGGCCTACGGCGAGCGCTTCATCGTGCCGCTGGTGAATGAATTCATGGCGCGGCATCCACAGCTGCGCGTCGACATCGAACTGTCCAACCGCACACTCGATCTGGTGCAGGAAGGCTATGACCTGGCGATCCGTCTCGGCAAACTCGGCGAGTCCCGCCTGGTGGCCGCGCGGATCGCGCCGCGGGCCATGTACCTGTGCGCTGCACCGGGCTATCTGGAGCGCTACGGTCGGCCGCATACGCTCTCAGAACTGGCACGGCACAACTGCCTGATCGGCACCAGCGACGTCTGGTCGTTCCAGTCCGACGGGCGCGAGCAGCATTTCAAGCCCAGCGGCAACTGGCGCTGCAATAGCGGCCAGGCGGTGCTGGATGCCGCATTGCGTGGCTTCGGCCTGTGCCAGTTGCCGGACTACTACGTGCTCGAACCGCTGCGCCGGGGTGAGCTGGTCTCGCTGCTCGAGGCCAACCAGCCTCCGGACACCGCCGTGTGGGCGGTGTATCCGCAGCGGCGCTACCCGCTGCCCAAGGTCAGGTTGCTCGTCGAGGCGCTCAAGGTCGGTCTCGCCGCGCGCCCGGAGTACCGCGGCGGGCAAAGCTGAACAAAGGTTGAACCGCGCGTCTGAGGTCCGCGCCGAGGCGGAACCCGTCTTAATCCGCCACGTCGTACCTTCTGTAGCCGCAGCTCGTCGTGCGGCGCCGCAAATCAGGAGGAAACCATGCAGGTTCTGGTGAACAGCAACCACAGCATCAGCGTTACCGCCGATCTCGAAGAGCGAATCAAGGCGACGGTGGAGACCGAGCTGGACCGCTTCGACGATCATCTGACCCGCGTCGAAGTCCATCTCAACGACGAGAACAGCAACAAGAGCGGACCGCATGACAAACGCTGCCAGATGGAGGCGCGCGTCAAGGGCCACGACCCGATTTCCGCCACCCACAAGGCCGAAACTCTGGACCTCGCCATCAACGGCGCCGCGGAGAAACTGAACCACGCGCTCAGTCACGCCCTGGACAAGCTCAACCGCCACTGACCTGGCCCATCGTTGGCCATTGAGTGGCCATCGACATCTCTGCGAGGGACCGAACCACAGCAACTGGAGGCCACGCATGAACCGACTGCTCGATCGTGAAACCCTTACCCAACTGCTGAAACACCGGGACGGGCCCTGCCTCTCCCTGTACCAGCCGACTCATCGCAGCTTTCCGGAACGCCAGCAGGACCCGATCCGCTTCAAGCAACTGGTCAAGCAACTGGAAGAATCCCTCAAGCAGCAGGGCCATGCCGAACAGGCACGCAGCCTGCTCGAGCCGTTCCATGCACTGATCGACAACAACGACTTCTGGAACCACAACCTCGATGGCCTCGCAGCCTTCGCTGCCAAGGACTATTTCCAGGTCTATCGCCTGCAACGTAGCGTGCCGGAAATGGCGGTGGCCAATGCGCGCATGCACCTCAAGCCGCTGGTTCGCATCGCCCAGTCAGCTGATCGCTTCCAGATCCTCTGCCTCTCGCGTGACTCGGTGCGCCTGTTCGAAGGCAACCGCGACGCGCTCGATGAGGTGCACCTGCACGAAGCGGTGCCCAAGACACTCGCGGACGCGTTGGGCGGCGATCTCACCGAAAAGGGCCAGAGCGGTTTTCCCCAGGGCTACAGCCGTGCCAGTGAACGTGGCGACCCGATGCAGGTGGAAGCAGGCGGCAGCGGCAAGCAGGCGGAGATCGATCGCGACCGCGACCGCTATTTCCGTGAGGTGGACCGGGCCATCATCGAGCACCACTCGAGAGCCTCGGGACTGCCGTTGATTCTCGCCGCGCTGCCGGAGCAGCAACCCCACTTCCGCCGCATCAGCCATAACGAGAACCTGCTGCCGGAAGGCATCGAGATCGGCCAGAGCACGCTGAGCCTCCAGGAATTGCGCGAGAAGAGCTGGATGGTGATGCAGCCGCGTTACCTCAAGCGCCTGGAAGGTCTGCTCGACCAGTTCGGCGCGTCCCATGGCCAAGGCCTGGCGTCGGATCAGCTCGAGGACATCGGCCAGGCCACGCGTCAGGGCCGCGTCGCGACGCTTCTGGTGGAAGCCGAGCGGCAGATACCGGGGCACGTCGACCGTAACGATGGCACGGCCACAGCTGCCAACGAGGATGAGGTCAACACGCCGGACCTGCTCGACGAACTGACGATCTGGACGCTGGAGCAAGGTGGCGATGTGGTCGTGGTGCCGACCGAGCGCATGCCAACCGGCACGGGTGCCGCGGCGATCTATCGTTTCTGACGAGGATGGCGGGCAGACTTGCCCGCCATCACTGACGACCGGTATTCCAGCACTGCGCGAGCCAGCGCAGATCTTCGGGGCGGGTTACCTTGAGGTTATCCGCTCTCCCCTCCACCAGCTTCGGCGAATACCCCGCCCACTCGATGGCGGACGCCTCATCGGTAACCGGCACGCCATCGCCAAGCGCCGCGCCCAGCGCGTCGCGCAGCATTCCGAGGCGGAACATCTGCGGTGTGAAAGCTTGCCAGATAACGCTGCGATCCACGGTTTCCGCGACGCGTCCGTCCGCGTCCGCACGCTTGAGCGTATCCCGCGCAGGTACTGCGAGCAGCCCACCGACCGGGTCCGCCGCCAGCTCGTGCAAGAGCTTGTCCAAGTCCTCCCGGGCGAGGTTAGGCCGAGCGGCGTCGTGCACCAGCACCCAGTCCTGGTCAGCAGCGCCCATCAGGCCGAGACGCTGCAGGCCGCTGAGCACGGAATCGCACCGCTCACGACCACCAGGCGCGCGCTGGATGCGTGGGTCACTGGCGCAGGGGAGACCCGGCCAGTACGGATCGTCGGCCGCGACACAGACCACCAATCCGGCGAGTGTCGGATGGTCGAGGAAACAATCGAGGGTGTGTTCGATGATGCAGCGCCCGGCTACCTGCAGGTACTGCTTGGGGCGATCGGCGCGCATCCGGCTGCCAACGCCGGCTGCCGGAATCACCACCCAGAATGCAGGCTGGCTCATTCGATAAGCTGGTAGAGGGTTTCACCCTCTTTGACCATGCCGAGCTCCTGACGGGCGCGCTCCTCAACGGTCTCCATGCCCTGCTTGAGCTCCAGCACTTCGGCTTCCAGGATTCGATTGCGCTCCAGCAACCGCTCGTTTTCACCCTGCTGATCGGCGATCTGCTTGTTCAGGCTGTTGACCTGCGCCAAGCTGCCCTCGCCTACCCAAAGACGGTACTGCAGCCCGCCAAGAAGCAGCAGCAGGACGACGAACAACCAGTAGGGGCGACGCATAGCAGGCATGAAACGACTTCGGCTGTGATTCGGGTATCGGAACGCCATCGGCGTGGCCGGCGCAACGCCGGTGCAACAATGATTGCGCCGGCACGACGCCGATTGAAACAAAAAAGGGCGACTCGCGCCGCCCTTTTTTAATGCCGCAGGATCAGCCGCGGAATTCGGCGCGCCCCTTGTATGGCGCCTTGCCTGCCAGCTGCTCTTCGATACGCAGCAGCTGGTTGTACTTCGACACGCGGTCGGAGCGGCACAGCGAACCGGTCTTGATCTGACCAGCGGCAGTGCCTACGGCCAGGTCAGCGATGGTGCTGTCTTCGGTCTCACCGGAACGGTGCGAGATCACCGCGGTATAGCCGGCCGCCTTGGCCATCTGGATGGCCTCCAGGGTTTCGGTCAGCGAGCCGATCTGGTTGAACTTGATCAGGATCGAATTGCCGATGCCCTTCTCGATGCCTTCCTTGAGGATCTTGGTATTGGTCACGAACAGATCGTCACCGACCAGCTGGACCTTTTCGCCGATCTTGTCGGTCAGCGCCTTCCAGCCAGCCCAATCGGATTCGTCCATGCCGTCTTCGATGGAGATGATCGGGTAGCGCTGGGTCAGGCCCGCCAGGTAATCGGCGAAGCCCTCGGCGTCGAACACCTTGCCCTCACCGGCCAGGTCGTACTTGCCGTCCTTGTAGAACTCGCTGGAAGCGCAGTCCAGCGCCAGGGTAACGTCGGTGCCCAGCTTGTAGCCGGCCTTCTCGACCGCCTCGGCGATGGCACCCAGCGCATCCTCGTTGGAAGCCAGGTTCGGCGCGAAGCCACCTTCGTCGCCCACGGCGGTGTTCAGGCCACGGCCCTTCAGCACGGCTTTCAGGTGATGAAAGATCTCGGCGCCCATGCGCAGCGCGTCGGCGAACGTCTTGGCGCCAACCGGCTGAACCATGAATTCCTGGATGTCGACGTTGTTGTCTGCGTGCTCGCCGCCATTGATGATGTTCATCATCGGCACCGGCATCGAGTACTGGCCGGGAGTGCCGTTGAGGTCGGCGATGTGCGCGTAGAGCGGCACACCCTTGGCCTGGGCAGCGGCCTTGGCGGCAGCCAGGGACACGGCGAGGATGGCGTTGGCGCCCAGCTTGGCCTTGTTCTCGGTACCGTCGAGCTCGATCATCGCCTGATCCAGGGCCTTCTGATCGGCCGGATCCTTGCCCAGCAGCAGATCGCGAATCGGCCCGTTGACGTTGCCCACGGCCTTCAGCACGCCCTTGCCCAAGTAACGGCTCTTGTCGCCATCGCGCAGTTCCAGAGCCTCGCGGGAGCCGGTGGATGCACCGGACGGCGCGCAGGCGCTGCCGATGATGCCGTTATCGAGGATCACATCGGCTTCCACGGTGGGGTTGCCGCGGGAGTCGAGAACTTCACGCCCCTTGATGTCGACGATCTTTGCCATTGTTGTTAACACTCCATAGATAGCTGCAAGGCTTTCAAGCAGTTTCGATTGGCGGGAAATTCTTGACCAGATCATCCAGCTGCTTGAGCTGGGTGAGGAAAGCTTCGAGCTTGTTCAGGCGCAGCGCGCACGGGCCGTCGCACTTGGCATTGTCAGGATCCGGGTGCGCTTCCAGGAACAGCCCGGCCAGCCCCTGGGACAGGCCGGCCTTGGCCAGATCGGTGACCTGGGCACGACGACCACCGGCCGAGTCGGCGCGACCGCCGGGCATCTGCAGGGCATGGGTGACATCGAAGAACACCGGGTACTCGAACTGCTTCATGATGCCGAAGCCGAGCATGTCGACGACCAGGTTGTTGTAACCGAAGGACGAGCCACGTTCGCAAAGAATCAGCTGGTCGTTGCCGGCCTCCTCGCACTTCTTGAGGATGTGCTTCATCTCCTGCGGTGCGAGGAACTGTGCTTTCTTGATGTTGATCACCGCACCGGTCTTGGCCATCGCCACCACCAGGTCGGTCTGCCGGGAGAGGAAGGCCGGGAGCTGGATGATGTCGCAGACATCGGCCACCGGCTGCGCCTGCCACGGCTCATGTACGTCGGTGATGACCGGCACGCCGAAAGTCTTCTTCACTTCCTCGAAGATCTTCATCCCCTCTTCCAGACCCGGGCCGCGGAACGAAGTGATCGAGGAGCGGTTGGCCTTGTCGAAGCTCGCCTTGAAAACGTAAGGAATGCCGAGCTTCTCGGTCACCCGCACGTACTCTTCGCAGGCCTGCATGGCCAGGTCACGGGACTCGAGGACATTGATGCCACCGAACAGCACGAACGGCTTGTCGTTCGCGATCTCGATGTTGCCTACGCGGATGGTCTTCTGACTCATGCCTTCTTCGCCTTGTATTCCAGCGCTGCGTTGACGAAACCGCTGAACAGCGGGTGACCATCGCGCGGCGTGGACGTGAATTCAGGGTGGAACTGGCAGGCGACGAACCACGGATGATCCGGAGCCTCGACCACTTCCACCAGCGCACCGTCTCCGGAGCGCCCGGTAATCTTCAGTCCGGCTGCCTGCAGTTGCGGCAGCAGGTTGTTGTTCACTTCGTAGCGATGACGGTGCCGCTCGACGATGCGCTCCTTGCCGTAGCATTCGAATACCTTCGAGCCCGGTTCCAGGCCGCATTCCTGCGCACCCAGGCGCATGGTGCCGCCCAGGTCGGAGGCTTCGGTGCGCACTTCAGTGTTGCCGGAGGCGTCGGCCCATTCGGTGATCAGACCGACCACCGGGTGACCGCTGTCCTTGTCGAACTCGGTGGAGTTGGCATCCGACCAGCCCAGCACATCGCGAGCGAACTCGATGACCGCAACCTGCATGCCCAGGCAGATACCCAGGTAGGGGATCTTGTTCTCGCGGGCATAGCGCACGGTGGCGATCTTGCCCTCCACGCCACGCAGGCCGAAACCGCCTGGCACGAGGATGGCATCGACACCTTCGAGCAGACCGGTGCCCTGGTTCTCGATATCCTCGGAGTCGATGTAACGCAGGTTCACCTTGGTCCGGCTCTGGATGCCAGCGTGGCTCATCGCCTCGATCAGAGATTTGTAGGCGTCCAGAAGTTCCATGTACTTGCCGACCATGGCGATGTTGACTTCCTTCTCTGGATGCAGCTTGGCATCGACGACACGATCCCATTCGGAGAGATCGGCGCCACGGCATTCGAGACCGAAACGTTCGACGACATAGTCATCGAGGCCCTGGGCATGCAGGATGCCCGGAATCTTGTAGATGGTATCGGCGTCCGGCAGGCTGATCACCGCACGCTCTTCGACGTTGGTGAATAGCGCGATCTTGCGCCGCGAAGACACGTCGATGGCGCGATCGGAGCGGCAGACCAGCACGTCCGGCTGCAGGCCGATGGAGCGCAGCTCCTTCACCGAATGCTGGGTTGGCTTGGTCTTGGTCTCGCCAGCGGTGGCGATGTAAGGCACCAGCGTCAGGTGCATCAGCATGGCGCGCTTGGCGCCGACTTCCACACGCAACTGGCGGATGGCCTCGAGGAAGGGTTGCGACTCGATGTCGCCCACCGTACCGCCGACCTCCACCAGGGCCACGTCGGCGTCGCCGGCACCCTTGATGATGCGGCGCTTGATCTCGTCGGTGATGTGCGGGATGACCTGGATGGTTGCGCCCAGGTAGTCGCCCCGGCGTTCACGGCGCAGCACGTCTTCGTAGACGCGACCGGTGGTGAAGTTGTTGTTCTGGGTCATGCGGGTGCGGATGAACCGCTCGTAGTGCCCCAGATCGAGGTCGGTCTCGGCGCCGTCATGGGTGACGAACACCTCACCGTGCTGGAACGGGCTCATGGTGCCCGGATCGACGTTGATGTAAGGGTCCAGTTTGAGCATCGTGACCTTCAGGCCCCGCGCCTCCAGGATGGCCGCCAATGAAGCCGAGGCGATGCCTTTCCCCAATGAAGAAACAACACCACCCGTGACGAAGATGTAGCGCGTCATGAAAAACCCTAGAAGTCTGCGTTAAGCGGCCGGCGCCGCCGGGGGAAAGCGAAGGTGCCATTGCGCGGATCGGCAATAGCGCAACTGCCACGGATTCGAAGAAACCGCAGAAGCTGTATTGAGACGGGAGCGTAGTCTACCGGAAAGGCCCTATCAGCTCAAACCACTTAGCAGCCCGGCGCGCACCAATTCAGGGCGCACCGGCCAGCGCTCAGTTGCGGCAGATTGGCCACGGCGATCAACTCGCCATTGCAATACAGCAGCGGCAGGCGCTTTCGGGCGAACGCAGGCACCGCAGCTTCATTCAGCAGGCGTTTGAGATCGCGCCGGCCGCGACCGGACACAGCCATGACTTCACCACCGGTTCGATAGCGAATCTGCAGCCTGCCAATGGGCGGCGCCCCCTCTAGCCGAACCGAGCCATTGCCGGGAAGCTGCAGCTCGACGGACGGGTCGGGCCAGTCAACCGGCCCACCAACAGAGGCAAGCCAGCCGTCCGGCAGCCACCAGACGCGCTCGCCACTGCGCTGGAGCTCGCCACCTGCCAGCCGCCAGCGAGGCGTGGCATCTGGCTTGGCGTCACGCAGACACTCCCAGCCGGCCCAGTGATTCTCATCTGGCGCCAGGGTCAGCCCTGCCAGCCAATGGCGCAGCGCATTACGCTGCCGCGCCGATGTCAGCTCGCGCAGCGGCGCTAGCGCGAGGCTCGGCAGGTTCAACCATCGGCAATCGCTGCCGGTCTGCGCCGCGGCGAGATCCTGCTGCGCAAGCTCGTCGAGCAAGTGCTGCGCCTCAGCCATAAGCGCGGCGGTACGCGCCAGGCTGGACGCCGCCCGAGGCCAGCGCTGCTGTAGCAAAGGCAAGACCTCCCGACGCAGAAAATTGCGTGAATACTCCAGCTGCTGATTGCTGGGATCCTCGACCCAGGCGAGACCGTTGGCGCGCGCATAATCCTCCAAATCGGCCCGGGAGACCTCCAGCAACGGCCGAACCAGGCTGCCGCGCCCCATCGATCGCGCATCCGGCATCGCCACCAGCCCGCGCACACCGGCGCCGCGCAACAGGCGGAACAGCAGCGTCTCGGCCTGGTCATCGCGGTGCTGCCCGGTCAGCAGCAGCTCACCCTCCCCTACACAGGCGCTGAACGCCTGGTAGCGGGCATCGCGCGCAGCCCGCTCCAGACTGGCACCGGGAACCACCCGCACACGCACGATTTCCAGCGTGACGCCGAGCTGGTCGCAGACTCGCTGACAGTGTGCCGGCCAGTCATCACCAGCGGCTTGCAGGCCATGATGCACATGGATCGCACGAATCACCGGCAGCGCCTGACGCTCAGACAGCCGCGTCAACGCATGCAGCAAAACGGTGGAGTCGAGACCGCCGGAGAACGCCACCCACCACGCCGATGAGCCGCGCCACGGAGCAAGACGGGAAAGGAGAAGGGAATCGAGGGACATGCGGGCGCTTCGAAAATCGAGAATGCCGGCAAGCATAAGGCTCAGGGGCGAAAGCCGCGAGCGAAGGCCCGACAGCGAATCCTGGCGTGCCTCGCTCAGAGAGGCGAAGCACGCACAGGGATGACTCAGGCGATACCGTAGCTCATCAGACGCTCATAGCGACGCGCCAGCAGCGCATCGGTATCCAGCGACTTGAGCATGTGCAACTGGCTGTTGAGCTGCTCGCGCATGGCCGCAGCCATGACGGCCGGATTGCGATGCGCGCCGCCCAGCGGCTCGGGGATCACCTTGTCGACGATACCCAGATCCTTCAGGCGCTCGGCGGTAACACCCATGGCCTCGGCGGCTTCCGGCGCCTTCTCGGCGGTACGCCAGAGAATCGAGGCGCAACCTTCCGGCGAGATCACCGCGTAGGTGGAATACTGCAGCATGTTCAGCTGGTCGCAGACGCCGATCGCCAGCGCACCGCCAGAACCGCCCTCGCCAATCACGGTGGCGATGATCGGCGTCTTCAGTCGCGCCATCACACGCAGGTTCCAGGCGATGGCCTCGCTCTGGTTGCGCTCTTCGGCATCGATCCCCGGGTAGGCGCCCGGCGTATCGATGAAGGTCAGGATCGGCATCTTGAAGCGCTCGGCCATCTCCATCAGGCGGCAGGCCTTGCGGTAGCCCTCGGGACGCGGCATGCCGAAATTGCGACGTACCTTTTCACGTACCTCACGGCCCTTCTGATGGCCAATGACCATCACCGACTGGCCGTCCAGACGCGCGGTACCGCCAACGATGGCCGCGTCATCGGAGAAGTGGCGATCACCGTGCAGTTCTTCGAACTCGGTGAACAGGTGATTGATGTAATCAAGGGTATAGGGCCGCTGCGGGTGGCGGGCCAGACGGGCGATCTGCCAGCTGGTCAGATTGCCGAAGATGCTTTCGGTGAGCGATTCGCTCTTGTCCTGCAGGCGGGCAATCTCATCGCCGATGTTCAGCGAGTTGTCGTTACCAACCAGGCGCAATTCTTCGATCTTGGCTTGCAGGTCGGCGATCGGCTGTTCGAAATCCAGGAAGTTCGGGTTCATAGGCATCCGTCATGCGTCGACGGCCAGGCGGCCGGGAGGCTGTTCCGTTTTTTGCGCCTTACCTTACGGGAGCGGCGCATTCAGGTCGAACAAAAATTGTTCTGAAACCATGACCCGGTCACTGCCGGGCCGTTCAGGCCTGGCTCGGAACGCGCACCTCGGTGGCATCCCGGGCCATGGCCATCTATCGGTATTGCAGGAAGACGTTGTCGCGTCCGAACTGGTCACGCAATGCCTGAATCAAGTTGTCCGCCGGATCGATCCGCCAATCCTCACCGAACTGCAGGAGCGCCCGTGCATCATGTCCGGTGTACTCCAGCGTGATCGGACAGGCCCCGCGATGGCGACCGCAGACCTCGGCCAGCCAGCGCATGCGTTCGCCCTTGAGCGCCTCGCCGGCGACCTTGACCCGCAGACTCTCGGCCAGACCGGTACGCGCTTCCTCCAGGCTCATGACACGTTTGGCTCGCAGGCGCAGACCGCCAGAGAAATCATCGTTGCTCACCTCGCCCTCCACCACTACCAACGCATCGGTCTGCAGCAGGGCCTGGGCGCTGTTGAACGCTTCGGCGAACAACGAGGCCTCGATGCGCCCGGAGCGGTCGTCCAGGGTGATGAACCCCATCTTGTCGCCCTTCTTGTTCTTCATCACTCGCAAATTGACGATCAGCCCGGCGATGGTCTGCTCGCCACGCGCCGGGCGCAGATCGATGATGCGCTGGCGGGCGAAGCGACGGATCTCGCCCTCGTATTCGTCGATCGGATGGCCGGTGAGGTACAGGCCGAGGGTGTCCTTCTCGCCTTTCAGACGTTCCTTGAGCGACAGCTCGCGGGCGTTGCGGTGATTGCCATAGACGTCGGCCTCCGGCTCGGCGAACAGGCCGCCGAACAGGTCCATGTGACCGCTCTCCGCGCTGCGCGCCGTCTGTTCGGCGGCCTGCACCGCCTCTTCCATCGCCGCCAGCAGTACCGCGCGATTGCGGTCAATGTTGGCCTGATAGGCCTTGGCCTCCTCGAAGAAGTACGGCCCCAGGCGGTCCAGCGCGCCGGAGCGGATCAGCGCTTCCAGGGTGCGCTTGTTGATGCGCTTGAGGTCGATGCGTGCGCAGAAATCGAACAGATCCTTGAACGGGCCGCCTTCGGCACGGCATTCGGCGATAGCCTCAACCGGCCCCTCACCCACGCCCTTCACTGCCCCCAGGCCATAGACGATACGGCCATCGTCGTTGACGGTGAACTTGAATTCGGAGACGTTCACATCGGGCGGATCGATGCGCAGCTTCATGCTGCGGCATTCCTCGATGAGGATCACCACCTTGTCGGTGTTGTGCATATCCGCCGAGAGCACGGCCGCCATGAACGGCGAAGGGTGGTGCGCCTTGAGCCAGGCCGTCTGGTAGGACACCAGGCCGTAGGCGGCCGAGTGCGACTTGTTGAAGCCGTAGCCGGCGAATTTTTCCACCAGATCGAAGATGTTGCCCGCCAGGTCCGCATCGATCCCGTTGTTGGCGCAACCCTCGATGAAGCCACCGCGCTGTTTGGCCATTTCCTCCGGCTTTTTCTTACCCATGGCGCGGCGCAGCATGTCGGCGCCACCGAGGGTGTAGCCGGCCATCACCTGGGCGATCTGCATCACCTGTTCCTGGTACAGGATGATGCCGTAGGTGGGCTTGAGCACCGGCTCCAGCCCGGCGTACTGATAATCCGGGTGCGGATAGGATACTTCCGCACGGCCGTGCTTGCGGTTGATGAAGTCGTCCACCATGCCCGACTGCAACGGGCCGGGGCGGAACAGGGCCACGAGCGCGATGAGGTCTTCCAGACAGTCGGGCTTGAGCTTCTTGATCAGCTCCTTCATGCCGCGCGATTCGAGCTGGAACACGGCCGTGGTCTCGGCCTTCTGCAGGAGCTGGTAGGTCGGCTTGTCGTCCAGCGGGATGAAGTCGATGTTGACCGGTTCCAGGCCCTTCTTGGCCTGCTCGCGGTTGATGGTCTCCAGCGCCCATTTGATGATGGTCAGGGTGCGCAAGCCGAGGAAGTCGAACTTCACCAGGCCGGCCTGCTCGACGTCGTCCTTGTCGAACTGGGTCACCAGTCCGCCGCCCTCCTCGTCACAGGCGATCGGCGCGAAGTCGGTGAGCTTGGTCGGCGCGATCACCACACCACCGGCGTGTTTGCCGGTACCGCGGGTGATGCCTTCGAGCTTGAGCGCCATCTCCCAGATTTCGCGGGCATCCTCGTCGACGGCGAGGAAGTCGCGCAGCGGCTCCTCCATCTCGTAGGCCTTCTCGAGGGTCATACCCACTTCGAAAGGGATCATCTTCGACAGACGGTCGGCCAGGCCATAGGACTTGCCCTGGACCCGCGCCACGTCACGCACCACCGCCTTGGCCGCCATGGTGCCGAAGGTGATGATCTGGCTCACCGCATTGCGCCCGTACGCCTCAGCCACGTAATCGATGACCCGGTCGCGGCCGTCCATGCAGAAGTCGACGTCGAAGTCGGGCATGGAAATACGCTCGGGGTTGAGGAAGCGCTCGAACAGCAGGTCGTAGGCCAGCGGATCGAGGTCGGTGATCTTCAGCACGTAGGCCACCAGCGAGCCGGCACCCGAACCGCGGCCCGGGCCGACCGGCACGCCGTTGTTCTTGGCCCACTTGATGAAGTCCATAACGATCAGGAAGTAACCGGGAAAGCCCATCTGAATGATGGTGCCCAGTTCGAACTCGAGGCGGTCGATATAGACCTGCTTCTTCGCCTCGTAGTCCGGCGTGTCCTTTGGCAGCAGGACTTCCAGGCGCTCCTCCAGGCCCTCGAACGAGACCTGACGCAGGTAGTCGTCGATGGTCATGCCTTCGGGAACCGGGAAGTTCGGCAGGAAGTAGGTGCCCAGCTGCACTTCGATGTTGCAGCGTTTGGCGATCTCGACGGTGTTTTCCAGCGCCTCGGGCAGGTCGGCGAACAGCTCGGCCATCTCCTCGGGCGTCTTCAGGTACTGCTGATCGGAATAGGTACGCGGGCGTCGTGGGTCGTCCAGAGTGCGCCCTTCACCGATGCAGACGCGGGTTTCATGCGCCTCGAAGTCTTCCTGTTTGAGAAAGCGCACGTCGTTGGTCGCCACCAGCGGCGCGCCGCTGCGCTCGGCCAGCGCCACGGCCGCATGCAGATGCTCTTCGTCATTGACCCGATTGGTGCGCTGCACTTCCAGGTAGAAGCGATCGGCGAATACCTCGCGCCATTCGGCAAGACGCGACGCCGCCAGCGCTTCGTCGCCATTGAGCAGAGCGTGGCCGATCTCCCCTTCCTTGGCACCGGAAAGCGCAATCAGCCCTTCGGCCGCTTCCTTGACCCACTCCCGCTCGATGATGACCAGATCGTTGCGCTGGCCTTCGGTCCAGCCGCGAGAAATCAACTCGGTGAGATTGCGATATCCCTTGGGGTTCATCGCCAGCAGCGTCAGGCGGCTGAGAGGACCATCCTCGTCGCAGCCAGCCAGCCAGATATCGGCGCCACAGATCGGTTTGATTCCGGCGCCCTGCGCCGTCTTGTAGAACTTCACCAGCGAGCACATGTTGCTCATGTCGGTCACCGCCACCGCGGGCATTCCGCCCGCCGCCACCGCCTTGATCAGCGGCTTGACGCGCACCAGGCCATCGACCAGCGAGTACTCGGTATGCAGACGGAGATGGACGAAGGAAGCAGGCATGAACAGACCTTGAGCTGGCAGAACGACAAGCGCGGGATTGTACCGGAAAGCAATCGTCCGCTGGCGAACCTACCGACCGCCAGAGCCATTGCAAACCGTGATCGCAGAAGCGCATGAAGGCAGAGCGGAACCTCTGTCCGTGGCAGCCGGCAAGCCCTAGACCAGCAGGACGCTGGCCGGAACCTCTACCTCGATGCTCACCTGCTCGAGCATCGCGCGGACGGGCGCAAACGAGCGCCGATGAATGGGCGTGGGCCCGAGGCGACGAAGCGCCTCGAGGTGGCTCGGCGTCGGGTAGCCCTTGTGGCCGGCCAGACCATAGCCCGGATAGCACAGATCCAGCGCCTGCATTTCGCGGTCACGACTGACCTTGGCCAGAATGGACGCCGCCGCGATTGCCGGAACCTGTGCATCACCCTGGATCACCGGCGCGCTGGGCACAGCCAGTTGGGGACAACGATTGCCGTCGATCAGCGCCAGCCGCGGCGTGACACTCAGCCCTTCGACGGCGCGCTGCATGGCCAGCATGGTGGCATGCAGGATATTGAGCTGGTCGATCTCCTCCACCTCGGCACGGGCGATGCACCAGGCGACCGCCTTCTCCCGGATTTCGTCGAACAGGGCCTCTCGGCGAGCCTCGGTCAGCTTCTTCGAGTCGTTCAAGCCTTCGATCGGCCTTGCCGGATCGAGAATCACGGCCGCCGTCACGACCGGCCCACACAGCGGCCCACGACCCACTTCGTCGACACCCGCGACCAGCTCTTCCACGAGATTGAAATCGAGCCCGAACTGCATCAGCGCGCTCCTACCAGCCGCAAAACCGCGTCTGCAGCCTGGCTCGACGCATCGCAGCGCAGCGTGCGATGGATGCTGTCGAAGCCTTCCGTCTGCACTTCGCCATCGTCCAGCAGCGGCGATAGCGCCTGGGCCAGCGCCTCCGGTGTCGCCGCGTCCTGCAGCAGCTCCGGCACCAGCAGGCGCTGCGCCAGCAGATTGGGCAACGCAACGTAGGGGCTTTTAACCAACCGGCGCAGGATGCGATAGGTCATCGGTGCCACGCTGTAGGCCACCACCATCGGGCGCTTGAACAGCAGCGCTTCGAGCGTGGCGGTGCCGGAAGCGATCAGCACTGCGTTGCAGGCGGCCAGCGCCTCGTGGGACCGGCCGTCGAGCAGCGTCAGCGGCAAGTCGCGGGTCGCCAGCATCTGCTCCAGCTGCAGCCGGCGCTCCGGGCTGGCGCAGGGCATGACGAAACGAATGCCGGGCCGCATGGCGCGCAACCGCTCGGCGGCACTGAGGAACAGCTCGCCCAGGCGAGCCACCTCGCCGCCCCGACTGCCCGGCATCAGCGCGACGATCGTGCCCTGCTCCGGCAAGCCGAGCGCCAACCGCGCGGCTGCTCGGTCGGCACATAGCGGAATGGTATCGGCCAGAGGATGACCGACGAAGCGCACCGGGACCTGATGGTCGTCGTAGAACCTGGCTTCGAAGGGGAACAGCGTCAGCATCAGATCGCAGGCTTCCCGGATCTTCAGCACCCGCTTCTGGCGCCAGGCCCAGACCGA
Source organism: Stutzerimonas sp. LR2 (assembly GCF_055755175.1). Taxonomy (NCBI): domain Bacteria; kingdom Pseudomonadati; phylum Pseudomonadota; class Gammaproteobacteria; order Pseudomonadales; family Pseudomonadaceae; genus Stutzerimonas; species Stutzerimonas sp. LR2. Next base: position 371,291 of record NZ_JBVTRR010000002.1, on the reverse strand, counting down.
CGGGCTGACGTAATGCACTGTCCTGATCCCGGCTCGACGCAGCTTGAGCTCGAGCCCCAGGTTGAAGTCAGGGGCATCAATGCCGATGAACACATCGGGCCGCTGCTGGATCAGCGTATCCACCAGGCGCTTGCGGCGCGCCAGCAGCTCCGGCAGACGGCCGAGCACTTCGACCAGGCCCATCACGGCCAGTCGCTCCAGCGGGAAATAGGATTGCAGCCCTTCGGCCTGCATGCGTGGGCCACCGACGCCAATGAACTCGACATCGGCGTGTTGCGCCTTCAGCGCCTGCATCAGGCCCGCGCCGAGAATGTCACCAGAGGATTCCCCGGCGACCAGGGCAACCCTGAGCGGCCTGCTCATCTCAGCGGGTGATGCCACGAGTCGAAGCCTGGATGGAGTCGCGGAAGATCGCCACCTCCGGGAAGGCCGCCGCACTCTCGGCCAGCTCGCTGAGCGCTGCCTCCACCGTCAACCCTTTGCGATAGACGATCTTGTAGGCATTGCGCAGAGCGTGCACGGCTTCGGCGCTGAAGCCGCGACGACGCATGCCCTCGAAGTTCATGCTGCGCGCTTCTGCCGGGTTGCCGAATACGGTGACGAATGCCGGCACATCCTTGCCAATCGCCGTCCCCATGCCGGAGAAGCTGTGCGCCCCGATGTGACAGAACTGGTGGACCAGGGTGTAGCCGGACAGAATCGCCCAGTCCCCCACGTGCACGTGCCCCGCCAGCGCGGTGTTGTTGACCAGGATGCAGTGGTTGGCGATGACGCTGTCGTGGCCGATATGCGCGTAGGCCATGATCAGATTGTGATCACCGATGGTGGTTTCGGAGCGATCCTGCACGGTGCCGCGATGGATGGTGACACCCTCGCGAATCACATTGTGATCGCCGATCACCAGTCGAGTCGGCTCGCCCTTGTACTTCAGGTCAGGCGTATCTTCGCCAACCGAGGAGAACTGGTAGATGCGATTGTGCCGACCGATACGGGTCGGCCCTTTGATGACCACGTGCGACGCGATCACCGTACCCTCGCCGATTTCGACATCCGGACCGATGATCGACCAGGGCCCCACCTGGACGTCATCCGCCAGCCGAGCGGCAGGATCGATGATGGCGCGAGGGTCGATCAAACTCATATTTCCTGTTCCGCGCAGATGATTTCAGCCGAGCAGACCGGCTTGCCATCGACGGTAGCGCGACAATCGAACTTCCAGATACCGCGCTTGTTGCTCAGGAAATCCGCCTCGAGAACCAGCTGGTCGCCGGGACGTACCGGCTGGCGGAACCGCAGCTTGTCAGAACCGACGAAATAGTAAAGCGTGCCATCGGATGGCTTGACACCCATCATCTTGAAGCCCAGGAGGCCAGCGGCCTGCGCCATGGCTTCGATGATGAGCACGCCCGGCATGATCGGGTGCTGCGGGAAATGCCCATTGAAGAACGGCTCATTGATGGTCACGTTCTTGTAGGCGCGAACGCGCTTGGCCTCGACATCCAGTTCCGTCACCCGATCCACCAGCAGGAACGGGTAGCGGTGAGGCAAATATTCGCGAATCTCGTTGATATCCATCATGTCAGGAAAGAGCCTGTAAAAAAGTATAGGGCCGCCTGCGCCGAAGCTCGCGCCAGCACTCACAGGCAGTTACCCCGAAAAAACCGGATCAGACGGTAAGTTCAGGCATCAGAAGACGGATTCTGACCCTGAGTCACGGCGGCCAAGCTTTTCTCCAGCTGCTGCAACCGACGCGCCATGTCGTCCAGCTGCCGAATGCGCGCAGCGCTTTTTCTCCAATCGGCCGCATTCTGCATGGCCGTACCGGAAGAATAACTTCCAGGCTCGGTAATGGAACGCGTGACCATCGTCATTCCAGTCACGAAAACGTTGTCGCAGACCTCGATGTGGCCGACCATGCCGACGCCACCTGCAATCATGCAGTTGCGCCCGATCTTGGTGCTGCCGGAAATTCCCACGCAGCCAGCCATCGCGGTGTTGTCACCGATCTGCACGTTGTGCGCGATCATGATCTGGTTGTCGAGCTTGACGCCATTGCCAATCAGCGTGTCGGAGAGCGCACCACGGTCGATGGTCGTGTTGGAGCCGATCTCGACGTCGTCGCCAATGCGCACGCCGCCGATCTGGGCGATCTTCTGCCAGGCACCTTTTTCCTTGGCAAAACCGAATCCCTCGCCGCCGATCACCGCACCTGACTGGATGACCACTCGCTTGCCGATCTGCACATCGTGATACAGCGTCACACGCGGCGCCAAACGGCCGCCTTCACCGACCCGACTGCGCGCACCGATGAACGACTGCGCGCCGATCTCCACATCCGCCTCGATACATGCCCCCGCCTCGATCACCACGTAGGCACCGATGCTCGCCGACGGATGAACCTCGGCATCGGGCGCGACGACCGCGGTCGGATGCACACCGCTAGAAAATGCCGGGCGAGTTTCGAACAGGTGGGATGCCCGCGCGTAGGCAAGATACGGATCGCTGACGATGATCGCCGCGCCCGGGTAGCCCTGCACATCATCGGACGAAAGCAATACCGCGCCCGCCCGAGTAGAAGCCAGGTACTTGCGATACTGGGTATTGGCCAGAAAGCTCAGCTGAGACGGGCCAGCCTCCTGCAAAGTGGCAAGCCCGTCGATGACTCGGGCGGCATCGCCGCGCAGGCTGCCACCCAGCTCCTCGGCCAGCTGACCGAGCGTAAACACTGCGCCGGCCATGTCAGCGCAGTTGGTTCATGCGCTCGATGACCTGGCGGGTGATGTCGAACTGCGGCTTGACATCCACCACGGCGCCACGCTCGAACACCAGGTCGTAGTTACCCTTCTTGATGACTTCTTCGACTGCCTGATCCAGCTTGGGCTTGAGCTGCTTGAGCATGTCACGGTCAGCGACGGCCTTCGCCTCGTTCAGCTCCTTGGACTGAAACTGGAAGTCACGGGCCTTCTGCTTAAACTCCAGCTCCAAGCGCTCACGCTCGGCCTGCTGCATCTTGTCACCGTCCTTGACCAGGCGGTCCTGGATGCGCTTGGCATCGCTTTCCAGCGTCTTGAGCTTGCTCAGCTGGGGACCGAATTTCTTCTCGGCATCGACCGCGTAGCGCTTGGCCGCGTCAGACTCCAGCAATGCCATCTGATAGTTCATGACGGCGATCTTCATTTCGGCGAATGCGGGAGTCGCCACCAGCGCGGCAACGACGAGAAACAGTTGAGTCAACTTACGCACGGTACACACCACTCCTGAAAGAAAGCACTGAAGCATGGCGCCCCAATGCTAGAACGTTTGTCCCAGCGAGAACTGGAATACCTGGGTATCGGCATCGTCCGGCTTCACCACCGGCATCGCCAGGCTGAAGCTCAATGGTCCCATCGCGGTAATCCAGGTCAAGCCGACACCGACCGAACTGGCCATGTCACCGAAATCGATATCGCTGCAATTGGCGGCACCGGACGGGCAATTGGTATTGAACACGTTACCAACATCCCAGAACACCGAGGTTCGCAGTGAACGCTGATCCTTGACGAACGGCATCGGGAACAGCACCTCCAGGCCACCCTGGATCAGCACGTTACCACCGAACGGCAACGGATCTTGGTCCGGATCGGCGATGGTACCGGGGCGCGAGCCATCGCTCGGCGTACTCCGCGGGCCAAGACTGCTGTCCTCGAAACCACGGACGGAATTGAAGCCACCCGCGTAATAGTGCTCGTAGAACGGCAGGCTGGAGGTAGAACCGTAGGCATCACCGTAGCCCAGGCGCGTATGCATGCGCAGGGTGTAATCCTTCGTCATCGGCACGAACAGCTGGCCGTTGTAGTCCAGCTTGTAGAACGACAGGTCGCTACCCGGCACGGTGGTCTCGAAGACCAGGCTCTGGGAGTGACCGCGAGTGGCCAGCACGCCGCGGTTCAGCGTCGACTCCGACCAGCCGACCGACGCCTTGAAGTTGAGGAAGCTATCGCCCTCTTCTTCCATGAAGTCGAAAATCTCATCGACGGTATAGCGACCGGTATCCAGATCGTCCTGCTGCACGGTCAACCCGAAGGACAGACGCGAGGTCTCGCTGATCGGGTAGCCGATGTTGATACCGGCACCCAGGCTATCCACCGAGTAGCTGGAGACGTCATAGTCCAGCTCGTCGTAGTCGGTGGTGCGATAGAAGGCGTTGTAGCCCAGGCTGACGCCATCTTCGGTCCAGTAGGGGTCGACGAAGCCAAAGTTGTAGCGCGACTGGTACTCGCTGCGGGTCAAGCCCAGCGAGACTCGGTTACCGGTACCAAGGAAGTTGTTCTGACTGATGGAACCGCCAAGGATCAGGCCGGCGTTCTGCGCGAAGCCGATACTGGCCATGATCGAGCCGGACGGTTGCTCCTCGACGCTGTAGTTGACGTCGATCTGGTCGTCGGTACCAGGCACCTGAGGCGTTTCGACGTTGACTTCCTTGAAGAAGCCCAGGCGCTCGAGGCGAGTCTTGGACTGGTCGATCAGGTAGGTCGATGCCCAGCCGCCCTCCATCTGGCGCATCTCGCGGCGCAGCACCTCATCTTCGGTCTTGGTGTTGCCACGGAAGTTGATGCGATTGACATAGGCACGCTTGCCCGGATCGACGACGAAGGTGATCGAGACGGTGTTGTCCTCGTCGTGCGCTTCCGGGACACCATTGACGTTGGCGAAGGTATAGCCCTCGTTGCCAAGGCGACGGGTGATCAGCTCGGACGTCGAGGTCATCACCTTGCGGGAGAACACCTGGCCTTCCTTCGCCAGGAGCAGCGCCTCGATCTCTTCCTGCGGAACCTTGAGATCACCGCTGAGCTTGACGTCGCGAACGGTGTAACGCTCGCCTTCGTCGATATTGACCGTCACATAGACGTGCTTCTTGTCCGGCGTGATGGATACCTGGGTCGAGGTGATATCCATGTTGATGTAGCCACGATCCAGGTAATAGGAACGCAGGCGTTCCAGGTCGCCGGACAGCTTCTCGCGGGCGTACTTGTCGTCATTGCGGAAAAAGGAAAGCCAGTTGGTGGTCTTGAGCTCGAACAGGTCGACCAGATCCTCGTCCGGGAACACCGAGTTGCCCACGACGTTGATGTGCTTGATGGCAGCGACCGAGCCTTCGTTGATCTTGATCTTCAGCGCGACGCGATTGCGCGGCTGGGCCACCACTTCGGTTTCGATGGTGGCCGAGTAACGACCCTGGGCGACATATTGACGCTGCAGCTCGTTGCGCACGCCTTCGAGCGTCGCACGCTGGAAGATCTCGCCTTCGGCGAGCCCCGACTGCTGCAAGCCTGACAGGAGATCTTCGGTCTTGATCGCTTTGTTGCCCTCGATTTCGATGGCGGAAATCGACGGACGCTCGACTACGCTGATAACCAGCACATCGCCTTCACGACCAAGCTGGATGTCCTGGAAAAAGCCGGTTCGAAAGAGCGCGCGAGTAGCATCGACAAGTCGCGCATCATCGGCCGCCTCGCCCACATTCAACGGAAGCGCACCAAAAACGCTGCCGGCGGAAACCCGCTGCAAGCCGTTGACTCGGATATCGGAGATAGTGAAGGACTCAGCGTGAACTTCGGCAATCATCAATGCGGAAATAACCGCAGGTAGCAGCAGACGTTTCATGAAGTCCTTTCTTATTCAAACCTGATAAATGAACCGGCAATTAGGCGCGGCGACACTACGGATTCGGCGTTACAGACGGCCAAGATCATTGACCAATGCAAGCAGCATCACCCCTACCACGAGGCTGATGCCGATCTGTACCCCCCATCCCTGCACCCGTTCCGAAAGCGGACGCCCGCGGACCCACTCGACGAGATAGAAGAGCAGATGGCCGCCATCGAGCACCGGGATAGGCAATAAATTGAGAACCCCCAGACTTATGCTCAGATAGGCGAGGAAATTGAGGAAATCCCCAAGGCCGGACTGGGCCGAAGCGCCCGCCACTTTAGCAATCGTTATCGGACCGCTCAAGTTTTTTACCGAGAGCTCCCCGAAGAGCATTTTCTTCAGGGAATCGAGCGTCAACAGGCTCATGGTCCAGGTGCGTTTCGCCCCTTCCACCACCGCATCCAGCGGGCCGAAACGAACCTCGCGCAACATCTCGGCCGGCCATTCACCGCCTTCGACGCCCGCACCGAGATAACCGCGCCGCGCATCACCCTCTCCGCGAGCGGCAAGTGTCAACGGCACATCAACACGTTGCCCGTCACGCTCAACCTCGAGAACCGCTGTCGCGTCAGGCAGAACCTTGACCGCGTCGATTACCTGCTGCCAATCGTCAAGCGGTTGCCGATTCAAGCTGATCAACCGATCGCCGAGTTGAATTCCGGCGGCCTGGGCAGGGCCTTCGGGATCGAGCTGGGCGATCACCGGCGCGATCTGTGGGCGCCATGGCCGAATGCCGAGCGCCGTAATCGGGTCCGGCTCCTCCACACCTTTAAGCCAGTTCTGCAGCGGAATCTGCAGATGCCTTTCGGCAGAGCTGCCGACCTCACGCACCGTCACGTCGAGCTGACCGCTTTCGCCCAGGCGCCGTACCAACTGCAGGTTGACCTCTCCCCAGCCACTGACAGGCTTGCCGTTGACCGCGACGATCTCCTGATCGACCGCCATCCCGGCCTGCGCGGCGAGGCTGCCGGACTCCACAGCCCCAACCACTGGACGCACCTGCTGACTGCCGAGCATTGCCAGGAGCCAGAAGAACACCAGAGCGAGAAGGAAATTGGCCAGCGGACCGGCAGAGACAATGGCGAAGCGCTGCCGCACCGTCTTGCGATTGAACGCACTGTCGAGCAGGGCTGGTGGCACGTCACCCTCGCGCTCGTCGAGCATCTTGACGTACCCGCCGAGCGGGATCGCGGCGATCACGAACTCGGTGCCGTGCCGATCATGCCAGCGCACCAGCGGACTGCCGAAGCCGACCGAGAAGCGCAGCACCTTGACGCCGCAACGCCGTGCGACCCAGAAGTGACCGAATTCATGGAAGGTAACCAGCACCCCGAGCGCAACGAGGGTGCCGATGATCATGTAGAGCGCGCCCATAACTTTCCTCCGGGGTGGGTCTGGTGACGTTCGACTGCAAGCCGCTCGGCCGGCAGACCCCTATCGCCCGTTGCGGTACAGCCACTGCCCGGCGAAATCCCGGGCGCGCCTGTCGGCCGCCAACACATCTTCGAGGCAAACGGTGGGAACCGACGCCTCATGATTCAACACGTCGTCGATGATACTCGCGATCTCGGTGAAACGGATGCGACGATTGAGAAACGCGTCGACGGCCACCTCGTTCGCCGCATTGAGCATTGCCGGCGCGGTCCCACCGACCTCCGCCGCCGTCCGGGCGAGTCGCAGACAAGGGAAACGCCGATCATCGGGAGCCTGGAAGTCCAGACGCCCGACCCGCAGCAGATCAAGCGCCGATACGCCCGATTCAATCCGTTCCGGCCAGGCCAGCGCATGCGCGATCGGCGTGCGCATGTCCGGATTGCCCAGCTGCGCCAGTACGGAGCCATCCACGTAGTCCACCATGGAATGAATGACGCTCTGCGGATGGATGACTACCTCGACCTGATGCGGGCGTGCATCGAACAGCCAGCAGGCCTCGATCAATTCGAGCCCCTTGTTCATCATGCTCGCTGAATCCACCGAGATCTTTCGCCCCATGGACCAGTTGGGATGAGCGCACGCCTGCTCGGGAGTCACATCGCTCAGAAGGTCGGGCGCCATTTCTCGGAACGGCCCGCCCGAAGCGGTGAGCAGGATCCTGCGCACACCGACGGTCCCAAGGCCTTGCGAATAGTCCGTCGGCAGGCACTGAAAAATCGCGTTGTGCTCGCTATCGATCGGCAGCAGAACGGCACCGCTGTCACGCAACGCCTGCATGAACAAGGCACCGGACATGACCAGCGCCTCCTTGTTGGCCAGCAGCACCCGCTTGCCGGCCTGCACCGCCGCGAGCGTAGGCTTCAACCCTGCCGCCCCGACGATGGCGGCCATTACCACGTCCACCTCCGGGTGCGCTGCCACTTCGCTCAACCCACCTTCGCCATCCAGCACGCGAGTGCTGACGCCATCGGCATGCAGCTGATCCTGCAGTATCCGCGCCTGCGCCTGATCACCAACGACCGCATAGCGTGGTCGGTGCTTGAGGCAGAGCGCACGCAGCTCGGCAAGCCGACTGAAGCCGGTCAGGGCGAAAACATCGTAGCGATCCGGATGGCGGGCGACGACATCGAGCGTGCTCAGGCCGATCGAGCCGGTCGCGCCCAGTATGGTGATCTGCAAAGGTCGACTCACAACGCGCCCCAACCGGCAAGCCATAGCAACACAACGAAGACCGGAATGGCCGCGGTGAGACTATCGATGCGATCCATCACACCGCCATGTCCGGGCAGCAGCTGGCTGCTGTCCTTGATGCCTGAACTGCGCTTGAACATGCTTTCGGTGAGGTCACCGATCACCGAGATCGCCACTACCAGCGCGGCGCCGAGAAGTGCGAGGATCAACTCGCGCGCCGACCAGCCACGATAGACACCCACAGCCAAGGTGATCACAAGACTGGTCAGCAGACCGCCGATCAGCCCCTCCCAGCTCTTGCCAGGGCTGACCTGCGGAGCGAGCTTTCGCTTGCCGAAGGTCTTGCCGGAAAAATAGGCACCGATGTCGGCGGCCCATACCAGGATCATCACAGCCAGGATCAGCCAGTTGCCCAGCTCCCACTGCTTGAGCAGGATCAGCGCCTGCCACGACGGAAGCAGGATCGCCAGGCCGATCAGCAGACTACCGCCCGCCCCACCCCACAGGCGGCTGCTTTGCGGGTAGGTCAATACCAGATAGGTGGCCGCCATCCACCAGAGTACGGCCACCGCCAGCAGCCACGGCGCCAATCCAGGCAGCTGGTAGAGCAGGCCTAGCAGAATCACCACCAGTGCGGCATAACCGACGCGAACCGGCTGGCTGGTAAAACCCGCCATCCGCGCCCACTCCCAGGCCCCCAGCGCTACAACCAGACCAATGAAGACCGCGAAGGCAAGCCCCTCGAGTAGGAAGAAACCAATGATCGCAATGGGCAGCAGAATGGCTGCGGTGATGATTCGCTGCTTCAGCATTCGGCCTTGACCTCGCTTTCGACCTGCTCACCCGTCTTGCCAAATCGCCGCTGCCGCGTCGCGAAATCGGCAAGCGCCTTGCGCATGGCCACGTGCTTGAAATCCGGCCAGTACAGGTCGGAGAAGTACAGCTCGGCATAAGCGAGCTGCCAGAGCAGGAAATTGCTGATGCGTCGCTCGCCACCGGTACGGATACACAGATCCGGCAGCGGCATGTCACCCGTAGCAAGGTAGCTTTGGAACAATGCCGGCGTGATCTCGGCTGGATTGAGCCGCCCGGCCTGAGCTTCAGTGGCCAGATGCTGAGCAGCCTGAAGGATGTCCCATTGACCACCATAATTGGCGGCAACCTGGAGCACGAAGCGATGGTTGGCCGCGGTCATTTCTTCGACTTCCGACATCGCCGCCTGCAGCTCGGGATGGAAACGCGAGCGATCGCCGATGATGCGCAAGCGGATGCCGTTCTCGTCGAGCTTGCGCGCCTCACGCCGCAGCGCGGAAAGGAACAGCTCCATCAGCGCACCGACCTCATCGGCCGGACGCTGCCAGTTCTCGCTGGAAAAGGCGAAGAGGGTCAGCACCTCCACACCGGAATCGGCACAGACCTCGATCACGGCGCGAACCGCATCGACTCCGGCCTTGTGCCCAGCCACGCCAGGCAGCAAACGTCGCTTCGCCCAACGATTATTGCCATCCATGATGATCGCCACGTGGCGGGGTACGTTCCGCCCAGGGATCCGCCTGACCTTTTCCATGAACAACTCTACTTGCGCTAAAACACGCTGCGAACCAAAAGAAAAAGCTGCAAGCAACAGCTCGATGGCATCCTCGCGACCACATCGGAAAGTTCTTCCGTGTGGCCGCGAAAGCTCGATGCCGGCCTTATACGGCCATCAGATCGGCTTCTTTTCCTTCGAGAGCCTTGTCGATTTCGGCAACGTACTTGTCCGTCAGCTTCTGGACATCGTCCTGACCGCGACGCTCCTCGTCTTCGCTGATTTCCTTTTCCTTGACCAGGTCCTTGAGCTGAGCGATCGCGTCACGCCGGATGTTGCGCACCGCAACGCGGGCGTTCTCGGCTTCGGCGCGCGCCTGCTTGGTATAGCCCTTGCGGGTCTCCTCGGTCAGCGCCGGCATTGGTACGCGGATGGTGGTGCCAGCAGTAGCAGGATTGAGCCCCAGATCGGAGGTCATGATGGCCTTCTCCACCGCCTGGATCATGCTCTTGTCGAACACGGTCAGGGCCAGGGTACGGGAGTCCTCTGCCACCACGTTGGCAACCTGGCGCAGCGGCGTGTCGGCGCCGTAGTAGGAGACCATCACGCTGTCGAGGATGCTGGGGTGGGCGCGACCGGTACGAATCTTGGCGAACGCATGGTCCAGCGCTTCCAGGGTTTTCTTCATGCGCTCCTGCGCGTCTTGCTTGATCTCGTTGATCATTCGTTCGATTCCTCGATCAGGGTTCCTTCGGCACCGCCCAATACGATGTTGAGCAGGGCGCCGGGCTTGTTCATATTGAAGACTCGCAGCGGCATGCTGTGATCGCGGCACAGGCAGATGGCAGTCAGATCCATCACCCCGAGCTTGCGATCGAGCACTTCATCGTACGTGAGCTCGGCAAACTTCTCGGCGTTCGGATCCTTGAAGGGATCAGCCGTATAGACGCCGTCGACCTTGGTGGCCTTGAGCACGACATCCGCCTGGATTTCGATCGCGCGCAGGCAGGCCGCCGAATCAGTGGTGAAGAATGGATTGCCGGTTCCAGCAGAGAAGATCACCACTTCGCCACTCTTGAGATGACGCATGGCCTTGCGACGATCGTAGTGGTCGGTGACACCGACCATGGAAATGGCGGACATCACCAGCGCGGGAATATTCGAGCGCTCCAGGGCGTCACGCATGGCCAATGCATTCATAACCGTGGCCAGCATACCCATATGGTCGCCGGTCACACGATCCATGCCGGCCGCCGAGAGCGCCGCGCCGCGAAACAGGTTGCCGCCACCGATAACCAGACCGACTTCGACGCCGATGCCAACCAGCTGGCCGACTTCCAGGGCCATGCGGTCGAGCACCTTGGGATCGATGCCGAAGTCCTCGGACCCCATCAGGGCCTCGCCGCTTAATTTGAGCAGAATGCGTTTATAGCGAGGATTGCGTGCACTCATCTGCTGAGCCATTGGCGTGTTATCTCCTGCGGCGTGCTATGACCAAGTCTGAATGACTCAGACAAAAAATATCTGCGCTTTGACAGCGCAACTCGGGGTTGGTGCCAAGCGATGACTATACCGTGACAAAAAAACAAATCCGCTGCCCAATTCGACAAAGAGGCCGCGCGCGTGAGCGGGCAGCCTCTTTGCCAGAACCACCGAAGCGGTCTTATTTCTTGGTCGCAGCGACCTGAGCAGCCACTTCGGCAGCGAAGTCGACTTCGGCCTTTTCGATGCCCTCGCCCACTTCGTAGCGAACGAAGGAAACGATTTCAGCGCCAGCCTTCTTGGCCAGATCACCGACCTTGACTTCCGGATCCTTGACGAAAGGCTGCTCAACCAGGCTGGCTTCGGCCAGGAACTTGTTGATACGACCCTTGATCATGTTCTCGACGATGTTTTCCGGCTTGCCGGCGATCTTGTCGGCATTGAGCTGCAGGAAGATTTCCTTTTCCTTGGCGATCAGCTCTTCGGACACATCCGCCGGGCTCAGGACGGCCGGGTTGCTGGCAGCCACGTGCATGGCGATGTCCTTGGCCAGCTCGGCGTCGCCGCCTTTCAGGGTGACCAGTACACCGATGCGATGGCCGTGCAGGTAGGCACCCACGACTTCGCCTTCAACCGCGCTCAGGCGACGGATGTTGACGTTCTCGCCGCACTTGGCAACCAGGGCCTCACGGGCGGATTCGCGGGAAGCGATCAGCGGAGCCACTTCGGTCAGTTTCTGCTCGAAGGCCTCGTCCAGGCTCTCCTTGACGAATGCCTTGAAGTCGTCCTGCAGAGCCAGGAAGTCGGTCTGCGAGTTGACTTCGATGATCAAACCACGGCCACCTTCGACGCGAACGGCGATCGAACCTTCGGCGGCGATGTTGCCCGACTTCTTGGCGGCCTTGATGGCACCGGAAGCGCGCATGTCGTCGATGGCTTTCTCGATGTCGCCACCAGCGGCAACCAGAGCCTTCTTGCACTCCATCATGCCCTGGCCGGTACGCTCGCGCAGTTCTTTGACCAAGGCTGCAGTGATTTCTGCCATGTTGGGAATCCTCTCGATTTGGTTTCTAAACCACTCACCCAAAGACACAGGTGATCAATTCGCAAGAGACAAAAAGGGGGCCTAGCCCCCTTTTCGTTTATCGGGTATCACGCTGCAGTGCGTCGCACTCAGCCCTGAGCCGCCTCGGAAGCTACTTCTTCGACGAACTCGTCAGCACCACCGGCACCGTTCTGACGACCGCGCAGAACGGCATCAGCCATGGAGCCGAGGTAGAGTTGCACGGCACGGATGGCGTCATCATTACCAGGGATGATGTAGTCGACGCCTTCCGGGCTGCTGTTGGTATCGACCACGCCGATTACCGGAATGCCCAGCTTGTTGGCTTCGGAAATGGCGATGCGCTCGTGATCGACGTCGATGACGAACATGGCGTCCGGCAGGCCGCCCATGTCCTTGATGCCGCCCAGGCTGCGCTCGAGCTTCTCGAGGTCACGGGTACGCATCAGGGCTTCTTTCTTGGTCAGCTTCTCGAAAGTACCATCCTGAGACTGGGCTTCCAGCTCACGCAGACGCTTGATAGAAGCGCGGATGGTCTTGTAGTTGGTCAGCATGCCGCCCAACCAGCGATGATCGACATACGGCGAGCCGCAACGAGCAGCTTCTTCGCGAACGATCTTGCCAGCGGAACGCTTGGTACCGACGAACAGAATCTTGTTCTTGCCTGCAGCCAGCTTCTCAACGAAACGCAGGGCGTCGTTGAACATCGGCAGGGTCTTTTCCAGGTTGATGATGTGGATCTTGTTGCGCGCGCCGAAAATGTACTTGTCCATTTTCGGGTTCCAGTAACGGGTCTGGTGGCCGAAGTGCACACCGGCCTTCAGCATATCGCGCATGGTGACTTGAGACATGATAAGTCCTCGAATAAGTCGGGTTAGGCCTCCACGCGCCCCGATATCCAACTCTTGCGAGCACCCAGGATACCGTGTCGACACGTGTGTGGGGTTAAGCGCGACGGGGTGTCCCCGTCGAGCGGCGCGTTTTATAGCATAAAGGCCATCGACAGGCTACTGCTTTGACCATCCGCCGCGTGTTTGGCTGCCGATCGCCCCCTCTCCTGCAGGGCATGGTTGCTTTGGTTTATCATCGCGGCTTTCCGTTTATTGCCTTCGCCTGCCGGCGCACTAAGAGGTTTGCATGACAGTCACCATCAAGACGCCCGAAGATATCGAGAAGATGCGCGTAGCCGGGCGTCTCGCCGCCGAGGTTCTGGAAATGATCGGCGAACACGTCAAGCCGGGCGTGACCACCGAGGAGCTCGACCGCCTGTGCCACGACTACATCGTCAACGTTCAACAGGCGACTCCGGCACCGCTGAACTACAAGGGCTTCCCCAAGTCGATCTGCACCTCGATCAACCATGTGGTCTGCCACGGTATTCCCAACGACAAGCCGCTCAAAGACGGCGACATTCTCAATATCGACATCACCGTGATCAAGGACGGCTACCACGGCGACACCAGCAAGATGTTCATTGTCGGCAAGGTGCCCGAGTGGGCCGAGCGCCTCTGCCAGGTGACGCAGGAATGCCTATATAAAGGCATCGAACTGGTCCGTCCGGGCGCCCGTCTCGGGGACATCGGAGAAGTCATCCAGAAGCATGCGGAGAAGAACGGCTTCTCTGTGGTGCGCGAGTACTGCGGCCACGGGATCGGCAAGGTGTTCCATGAGGAGCCGCAGGTACTGCACTACGGCCGTGCCGGCACCGGCATGGAGCTCAAGGAAGGCATGACTTTTACCATCGAACCGATGATCAACCAGGGCCGCCCGGAAACACGCCTGCTTGGCGACGGCTGGACCGCGATCACCAAGGACCGCAAGCTCTCGGCGCAATGGGAGCACACCATCCTGGTCACCGCCGATGGTTACGAGATCTTCACGCTGCGCAGCGACGACACCATCGCCCGCACTTCAGCCTGAGACACCCCGCCGCCGCATTGATGGGAGGACGTTCGCATGCCCCAGGTTGATCCGGAGCTGTTTGACCGCAGCCAGTTCCAGGCGGAGCTCGCACTCAAGGCCAGCCCCATCGCTGCGTACAAGAAGGCCATTCGCCAGGCACGCCAGGTGCTGGACGAACGCTTCAGGGCCGGGCGGGACATTCGCCGCCTGATCGAGGATCGCGCCTGGTTCGTCGATCAGATCCTGCGCTCGGCCTGGAGCCGCTTCGATTGGGACAAGGGCGCCGACATCGCCCTGGTCGCCGTGGGCGGCTATGGGCGCGGCGAACTGCACCCCTATTCCGATATCGACCTGCTGATCCTGCTGGACGAGAACGACCAGGAAATCTTCCGCGAGCCGATCGAGGGCTTCCTCACCCTCCTCTGGGACATCGGCCTAGAGGTCGGCCAGGCTGTACGTTCGGTAGCCGAGTGTGCCGATGAGGCGCGTGCCGACCTCACCGTCATCACCAACCTGATGGAAAGCCGCACGATCGCCGGTCCGGAGCGCCTGCGCCAGGCCATGCTGCAGGTCACCAGTACCCAGCAGATGTGGCCGAGCAAGGAGTTCTTCCTTGCCAAGCGCAACGAGCAGCGCGCTCGCCATGCCAAGTACAACAACACCGAGTACAACCTGGAGCCCAACGTCAAGGGTTCCCCCGGCGGTCTGCGCGACATCCAGACCATCCTCTGGATCGCGCGTCGCGAGTTCGGCACCCTCAACCTGCAGGCCATGGTCGACCAGGGGTTCATTACCGAAGGCGAACATAGCCTGCTGACCGCCGCCCAGGAGTTTCTCTGGAAGGTGCGCTATGGCCTGCACATGCTCGCCGGACGGGCCGAGGACCGCCTGCTGTTCGACCACCAGCGCAGCCTTGCCGCCCTCCTCGGTTACGAAGACAGCGATGCCAAGCTGGCCATCGAGCGCTTCATGCAGAAGTACTACCGGGTGGTGATGAGCATCGCCGAGCTCAGCGATCTGGTCGGCCAGCACTTTGCCGAAGTGATCCTCTGGGAAGGCGAATCAGGCCCGATCGTTCCGCTCAACAGCCGCTTCCAGGTACGCGACGGCTATCTGGAAGTCAGCAACCCGGCGATCTTCAAGCGCACGCCGTTCGCGATCCTGGAAACCTTCGTGCTGCTCGCCCAGCATCCGGATATCCAGGGCGTACGCTCCGACACCATCCGCCTGCTACGCGACCATCGCTACCTGATCGACGACACGTTTCGCCAGGACCTGCGCAACACCAGCCTGTTCATCGAGCTGTTCAAGTGCAAGGAAGGCATTCACCGCAACCTTCGCCGCATGAACCGCTACGGCATCCTCGGACGCTACCTGCCCGAATTCGGCCACATCGTCGGGCAGATGCAACACGACCTGTTCCACATCTATACCGTCGATGCGCACACGCTCAACGTCATCAAGTACCTGCGCAAGCTGACCAAGCCAGGCGTGGCCGAGAAGTATCCGCTGGCCAGCAAACTCGTCGAGAAGCTGCCCAAGCCCGAGCTGATCTACATCGCCGGCCTCTACCACGACATCGCCAAGGGTCGCGGCGGCGACCATTCGGAGCTGGGGGCGGTCGACGCCGAGCAGTTCTGCCGTCGCCACAAGCTGCCGGCGTGGGATACCCGGCTGGTGGTCTGGCTGGTGGAGAACCACTTGGTCATGTCCACCACCGCCCAGCGCAAGGATCTATCCGATCCACAGGTCATCAACGACTTCGCCCAGCGCGTCGGCGACGAGACTCATCTGGATTACCTGTACGTGCTGACCGTGGCGGATATCAACGCCACCAACCCCACGCTATGGAACTCCTGGCGCGCCAGCCTGCTGCGCCAGCTCTATACGGAGACCAAACGCGCGCTCAAGCGCGGGCTCGAGAATCCTCTGGGCCGTGAGGAGCAGATTCGCCAGACACAGCGCGCCGCCCTCGACGATCTGGTGCGCCATGGCACCGATCCGGATGATGCCGAGCAGCTCTGGGCGCAGCTGGGTGACGACTATTTCCTGCGCCACACCGCCACCGATGTCGCCTGGCACACCGATGCGATCATCGAGCACCCGGCCAATGGCGGCCCGCTGGTCCTGATCAAGGAAACCACGCAGCGCGAGTTCGAAGGCGGCACACAGATCTTCATCTATGCGCCGGACCAGCACGATTTCTTTGCGGTAACCGTGGCGGCGATGGATCAGCTCAACCTGAACATCCATGACGCCCGCATCCTCACCTCGAGCAGCCAGTTCACCCTGGACACCTACATCGTGCTGGAAGCCGACGGCAGCCCCATCGGCAACAACCCGGAGCGCATTGAGGAAATCCGCAGCGGACTGATCGCCGCGCTGCGCAATCCGGACGACTACCTGACCATCATCCAGCGCCGTGTACCGCGCCAGCTCAAGCACTTCGCCTTCCCACCGCAGGTCACCATTCACAACGACACGCAGCGCCCGCAGACCATTCTCGAGATCATCGCGCCCGACCGTCCCGGCCTGCTGGCGCGGGTCGGGCAGCTGTTCCTGGATTTCGACCTGTCGGTGCAGAACGCTAAGATCGCCACGCTTGGCGAACGGGTGGAAGACGTGTTCTTCGTGACCGACGCCGACAACCAACCGCTTTCGGACCCGCAACTCTGCCTGCGCCTGCAACAGGCGATCATCAAGGAGCTGCAGCAGGAAAACGAGCAGCAGCCTTCGCCGAGCAGCATCGTCATCTGAACGGCGGCTGACCGCGCCATGACGCGCGGTCAGCTGCGGGCATCAATCCCAGGGTTTGCCGCGGGTCTGCTCCACTGCGGGCAGTTTCTGCTGCATGGCAGCCTTGGCCAGCATGTGCGCGCTGACGGGAGCCGTGAGGAAGAGAAACAGCGTGATCAGCAGTTCATGCAGGCTCAGCCCGCCATTGCGGCTGCTGAAGAACAGCATCGAGGCGATGACGATGCCGCCCACACCAAGCGTGGTCGCCTTGGTCGGCCCATGCAGACGCGTGTAGAAATCCGGCAGACGGTACAGCCCGATGGCTCCGATCAGCGCGAACAGGCTGCCGATGATGAGGAACACGCTGACCAGCACTTCAATCCAGAATGGCATATCGCCTCCTCAGTCGATGATGTCGCCGTGCAGCATATGCTTGCCGACTGCCACGGTACTGACGAAGCCCATCACCGCGATCAGCAGCGCCGCCTCGAAGAACAGGTCCGATGCCAGCCAGATGCCGAACAGCACGATAAGCGCCAGCGCGTTGATATACAGCGTGTCGAGCGCGAGCACCCGATCAGGCATGTCCGGCCCCTGGATCAGGCGAACGACGTTCAGCACGGCGGCTATTCCAAGCACGGCCATGCAGAGCGGAATCACGTAGGCGAGCATTCGAATATCTCCAGCAGTGGCGCTTCATAATTGCGTTTGACGTCACTGATCAACGCATCGACATCCGGCACGTCCAGCGCATGGACCATGAGCACGCGGCGATCCGGGCTGAGGCAGGCCGATACCGTTCCGGGCGTCAGCGAAATGATGCTGGTGAGTGTCGCCAGCGCGAATTCGTTGCCGATCGCCATGGGCACCTCGACAAACGCCGGGCGCAGCTTGTCTTTCGGCCCCAACACCAGCTTGGCGACCTGTACATTCGCCACGACGATGTCGTAGAGCACCTTGAGGGTGAACAGGCACAGCTTCAGCGGTTTGCGTATCGGCGGTACCTCGATGAGGAAGCCCCGCACCAGGAGCGGAATCCCCCAGCCCAGGAACAGACCGAGCAGGACATGGCCGAAGCTCAGCGTGTTATGCAGCAGCAGCCAGAGCAGTGCGAGGAAAATCGTCAGCGCGGGGCTGGGTAGCCAGCGAGCCTTCATTGCGCACCTCCCTGGATGATTTGCAGATAGGGTGCAACATCGAGCAGTTGCGCAGCCGTGGCCTGCACGAACGCCTGCAGCGGCGCGGCGATGGCGACCAGCACCACGCTACCCAGCAGAAGACCGAGCGTGGCGATGACGCGAACCGGGTCGGCAGCCTGCCCTACCGCCTCTGACGCCGGGCGCCAGAACACGAGACTGCCGGCGCGGCTCAGGGCGATCAGCATGCCCAGCCCGCCGACCAGTACAACCGCCCAGAGCGCCACCGCATCGGGGCCTACGTCGATGGCACGCAACAGCATCACCTTGCCGAGGAAGCCCGAGAACGGCGGCAAGCCGGCCACCGAGATCGCGCCCATGAAGAACAGTGAGCCGAGCAGCAGCGGCTGCCGCAGTGCCGGAGCGGAAATCAGATCGGTGCCCAGGTCTCCGCGCTGGCGAGCGATCAGATCGGCCAACAAGAACAGCCCGCCGGCAATCAGGGTGCTATGCACCAGGTAGTACAGTGCCGCGGCAAGCCCCACGTCGGTGCCCAGCGCCACGCCGGCCAGCAGGGTACCGACCGAGACCACCACCAGATAGGCGAGCAGTACCTGCAGGTTGCGCGCCGCCAGCGCACCGATCACGGCCGCGCCGAGCGTCAGCAGCGCCAACGGCCAGAGCCAGTCCTCGACCATGTTGCTCAGTGTTCCCGCCTCGCTGCCGAACACCAGCGTGAACACCCGGACGATGGCGTACAGGCCGACCTTGGTCATGATTGCGAACAAGGCAGCGACCGGGGCCGTAGCCGATGCATAGGCCCGCGGCAGCCAGAAATACAGCGGCAGGATCGCCCCCTTGAGGGCGAACACCACCAGCAGCAGATAGCCGGCCGCAGCGAGCAAGGGCGCGTCCGCCGGATCGGCAGCACTGACGCGACCCGCCAGATCGGCCATGTTCAGGGTGCCCAGCAGGCCATAGAGCATGCTTACGCCGATCAGGAACAGCGACGAGCCGAGCAGATTCAGCACCACATAGTGCATGCCCGAACGAACCCGGCGCTGGCCGTGCCCGTGCAACAGCAAGGCATAGGACGAGATCAGCAGGATCTCGAAGAAAACGAACAGGTTGAACAGGTCGCCGGTGAGGAAGGCACCGTTGATGCCGAGCAACTGGAACTGATAGAGCGCATGGAAATTCGGCCCACGCTCGTCGTCGCCCCGGCAGGCGTACAGCACGGCAAAGCCCGCCAGCACAGCGGTAACCAGCAGCATCAGCGCGCTCAGACGGTCGAGCATGAGGATGATGCCGAACGGCGGCTGCCAGTTGCCCAGCGCATAGACGCGCAGCTGTCCGTCGTCGGCCAGCAGCAGCAGCCAGATCGCGATGGGTACCAGCGCCCATGTCGCCGCCAAGGAGAGAATTCGCTTGGCCGGCTTGCCCATGCGGTGGCACAGCAGCAACAGCGCGCCAACGAACAGCGGCACCAGCAGCGGGAGGATCAGCGCATGATTCATTTGCGGGGCTCCTGCCCATCGACATGGTCGGTACGTACTTCGCCGATGCTGCGCAGCGACAGCACCACGACGAAGGCTGTCATGGCGAAGCCGATGACGATGGCCGTGAGGACCAATGCCTGAGGCAGCGGATCACCGTACTCGGCACTTTTGCCGATGACGGCCGGAACCCCGGTAGCCAGGCGCCCCATGGAAAAGATGAACAGGTTGACGGCGTAGGAAATCAGCGTCAGCCCCATGACCACTGGAAATATCCGGGCGCGCAGGAGCAGGTAGACACCGCTTGCCGTCATGATTCCGAGCGTGATCGCGAATACCGCTTCCATCACACCACCTCCCTGTTGGAATCGTCCTGCCTGACTTGGCCGATATTGGAAAGAATCAGCAACGTCGCGCCCACAACCACCAGATAAACCCCCAGATCGAACAGCATTGCAGTGGCCAACTCGAATTCGCCAATGAGCGGCAGATGGAAATGATCGAACGCGGATGTCAGGAACGGGTAGCCCAGCAGCAGGCTGCCCAGGCCGGTTGCTCCGGCAATGAGCAGGCCGGCGCCGCACAGCGAGTGGTAGCTGAGCGGCTGCCGCGCCTGGGCCCAGCTCACACCATGGGCGATGTACTGCAGGATCAGCGCGACGGCGGTAATCAGGCCGGCGATGAAACCGCCGCCCGGCAGGTTGTGTCCGCGCAGGAAGATGAATGCGGAAATCAGCAGCGCCATCGGTAGCAACGCGCGCGCCAGTGCGTCCAGCACCATCGGATGCTTGTCCAGTGACCACAACCGCCCGCCGGCGTCCCGGATCGGATGTGGCAGGCGCAGGCCGCTGAGCAGGCTGTAGATGCCGACCCCGGCAATGGCCAGCACGGCAATCTCACCCAGGGTATCGAAGCCGCGGAAGTCGACCAGGATCACGTTGACCACGTTCGTGCCGCCCCCGCCGGAGACGCTGTTCTCGAGGAAGTAGGAAGCGATGCTGTCGTAGGGGCGCGTCAGCACCGTATAGGCGAGCAGCGCCACCATGGTGCCGCAGCCGGCGGCCAGGACGAAATCACGGAACGCCCGCAGGCTGCTGGATTCAGCCGGCGTACGATCGGGCATGAAGAACAGCGCGAGAATCAGCAGGATGATGGTCACCACTTCCACTGACAGCTGCGTCAACGCGAGGTCCGGCGCCGAGTAGCGGGCAAAGCCCAGGGCGACCATGAGCCCGACCACGCTGAGCACCATCAACGCCACCAACCGCTGACGGTGGAACAGCACGGTGAGCAGCGACGTGAGCGCGAGAATCACCATGCCCAGCACCGTGATCGCGTCGAGCGGCGTCAGGGCCACCGGACCATGCAGCGTTTGCAGCGGCGTCAGCGCATACACCACCAGCACCAGGGTGCTGATGAGCATGAGCGCGACATAGCGCTGCAGCGAACCATTATCCAGCAGGCAGGTTAGATGACGTGCGCCCAGGGTCAGCCCACCCATTACCCGCTCGAACACTTCCAGCGAATCGACCGTTGGCAGGCCCTCATACCAGCGGAACGCCCACTTACGCAGGGAATAGATCAGGATGCCGCCGATCAGTGCCGCGAAACTCATGGCCAGCGGCAGGTTGAAGCCGTGCCAGATCGACAGGCTGTACTCGGGCACGTTGCCGTTCAGCGTCCCGGACACCGCGGCGGCGAGCAGCGGACCAACGGTGAATGCGGGCAGCATGCCGACCAGCAGGCAGAGCAGCACGAGGATCTCCACCGGGATCTTCATGTAGCGCGCCGGCTCGTGCGGCGGATACTTCGGCAGGTCGACCGGCTCGCCGTTGAAGAACACGTCATGCACGAAACGCAGCGAATAGGCGACCGAGAACGCACCAGCCAGCGTGGCCGCAGCGGGAATCGTCCAGTAGAAGCTGCCCAGCAGGTGCTGATCGAGGGTCTCGGCGAAGAACATTTCCTTGCTGAGGAAGCCGTTGAGCAGCGGCACACCGGCCATGGCCAGGGACGCGACCATGGCCAGCGCAGCCGTATGCGGCATGTACTTCCACATGCCATTGATACGCCGCATGTCCCGGGTGCCGGTCTCGTGATCGATGATGCCGGCGGCCATGAACAGCGATGCCTTGAAGGTCGCGTGGTTGATGATGTGGAAGATCGCTGCGACGGCGGCCAGACGCGAGTCCAGGCCGAACAACAGGGTGATCAGGCCCAGATGGCTGATGGTCGAATAGGCCAGCAGTCCTTTGAGATCGTGCTGGAACAGCGCCATGACGGCACCTAGCAACAGCGTGGCCAGGCCCGTCATGCTGACCAGGTAGAACCACCACTCCGATTCGGCCAGGGCCGGATACAGACGGGCAAGGAGGAAGACCCCGGCCTTGACCATGGTCGCCGAATGCAGGAACGCCGATACCGGCGTCGGCGCAGCCATGGCCTGAGGCAACCAGAAATGGAACGGAAACTGAGCGGACTTGGTGAACACGCCCAGCAGAATCAGGATCAGCGTCAGCGGGTACAGCGCATTGGCACGGATCAGATCGCCCGATGCCAGCACGGTCGACAGCTCGAAGCTTCCGACGATGTAGCCGATCAGCAGGATGCCGGCGAGCAGCGCCAGCCCTCCGCCACCAGTCACCGCCAGTGCCATGCGCGCGCCCTGACGAGCATCGGCCCGATGGTTCCAGTAGCCGATCAGGAGGAATGACGACAGGCTCGTCAGCTCCCAGAACATCAGCATCAGCAGCAGGTTTTCGGACAGTACCACGCCGAGCATCGCGCCCATGAAGAGCAGGAAGAACCCGTAGAAGCGCCCCATGGGATCTTTCTTCGACAGGTAATAGCGCGCGTAGAGGATTACCAGCAAGCCGATGCCGAGAATCAGCAGGGCGAACAGAAAGCCCAGCCCGTCCAGCCGCAGGCTGAGGTTCAGGCCCAGCTGCGGCAACCAGGTGTAATGGATGATCTCGGTTTGGCCGGAAAAGACATCGGCCCGTTTGGTCAGCAACAGAACCAGTGCCGCCAGTGGCGCCAGACCTGCACCGAAGGCACAGGCGGAACGACCGAAACGCTCCAGAAGCAGGGGCAGGAAGATGCCCAGAAATGGCAAAGCGATAATCAGCGCAAGCGCCATGAACGAGACCCCTTAAGCCATCAGTCCGGATGGCATTCTTATCCTTGCAGGCACGGCAACTGCCTGAAACGGCACACAAATGTGTGCCCGATTATCCATACGGATGATGCCGACGTCATGGACTCATGTATTTCGAAAAACAAAAGGCGCCGCCTCCGTCCCGTTTTATCGGAACGGAAGACAGCGCCCCGGCTTCAGCTGTGGGCGATGTTGGGGGCGCTCAAGGGGCCACGCGGCTGGTGCCACTGACAGTGAGGATGCGCACCCGCTGACCGACGCGGAACACCTGATTCGGCTCAACGGCCTGAACATAGGCGCGCATGTTGCCGTCATCTTCGCGCACCGTAATCTCCACGCCCTGGGTGCGGGTAATCCCCTCCTCGGCCGCAGCGCCGAGCATACCGCCAGCGACTGCACCGATTACCGCGGCGACCGCACTGCCGCGCCCACCGCCGACACCACTGCCGGCCACGCCGCCGACCACGGCGCCTGCGCCTGAACCGATCGGCGTCTTGGTTCCCTCGATCTTCACGGGCCGCAGCGATTCGATTGTGCCGTAGCGTACGGTCTGAACAGCACGCGCCTCGTCCCGGGAATAGGTATCGCCGGTAAGGCTCGAGGCGCAGCCGCCCAGAGTCAGCGCCAAGGCGGTAAAGGACGCGACAACGATGGATTTACGCATTGAAAGTCTCCTGCAGACTGCTGTTTCGTTCCCGGGGAATGGCTTAGGTGGCAGCGACGAAAAGGCACTTGGCAACTTCACCGCCCTGACTCAGCATTCGCCATCTTCCAAGCATACCTATGCGAGTCGAACCTGGCGTATCAGGTTCCTTCAACGAGATGAACCATGGATTACTTCATCATAGCCATCACTACTGTGGCTGGCCTGGCTTTTCACGCCTGGCTGATCATTCGCTTCCGCCGCTGGGCCGATCGCGACCTGGCATTGTCGATTGCCGGAAGCGACCCCGACCGGCGCGCCTGGATGCTGCAACGTCTGGCCGACGCGAAAAACCAGAAGGTCAAGCGGCGCGACCTGCAAGGTTGGCTCGAGCAACAAGCCCAACGCTACCCCGACGCCTGAGCGCGGCCACACGACGGGTACCATCCGCCGAGCCCGGCCAGCCTGCCATATCGCACCGGATAAAAGGTGACTTTCCGAACCCGCCGGTTTGCCGGATAGTTACGGCAAATTACCAACCCGCTCACCGTCGTGCCGCTAGCCCGCTGGGAGCGAGCGGCACGAATGCAGCGACCGAATCAGGGGGCCAGGCGCTCGCGCTGCCAGCCATTGGCGACCAGGCGATAGTCGAGTCGGTCGTGCAGGCGGCTCGGCCGCCCCTGCCAGAACTCGATGCGCTCCGGCAGCAGCCGGTAGCCGCCCCAGTGCGGAGGACAATGGGGCGCCTTATCGAGGAAGCGCTGCTCGGTCTCGGCCAGCAGCCGCTCCAGCTCAGCGCGATCGCGAATCACCTGACTCTGCGGTGATGCCCAGGCTCCGAGCCGACTGCCCAGCGGGCGCACCTGGAAATAGGCATCCGATTCCTCTGCCGTCACCTTCTCGACGCGCCCCTCGATACGGACCTGTCGTTCCAGCGTCGGCCAGAAGAACGTCATGGCGGCATAGGGCGACGCGTCCAGCTGCTGCCCCTTGGCGCTGTCGTAGTTGGTGAAAAACGTAAAACCGCGGTCGTCCAGCGCCTTGAGCAGCAGGATGCGGCAATGGGGCCGACCGTCGGCGTCGACGGTTGCCAGAGACATGGCATTGGGTTCGACGGGCGCCTGCTCGGTCTGAGTTGCCTCAGTGAACCACTGACGGAACAGACCGAAAGGGTCGTCGGGCGCGTTGGCCTCGCTGAGTCCGTCACGGGTGTAATCGCGGCGCATATCGGCCAGGGTCTGGATCATCGCGTGGCTCCTTCATCGAATAGGCAGGCTTTCAGCGTATCAGGGCGCAGGATCGGGCGACGACCATGAACCGAGCCGGCCTGCCGAAAAAGCTTATCCGCGTTTGCCCGTCACGCCTTGACTCAAGGCAACCAGCCACAACGAAAACAGGCCCGCATGCGGGCCTGTTGCAGTCGAACTCGATCCAGCCCCTACTTGGCGACCTCGGCCTGGGCTACCTGGGTAGCAGGCTCTGCCGGCCGCTCGTACTTGGCGATAAGTGCCAGCATCGTGGTCTGCGGCGCCAGCACCATCTCCACACGACGATTCATCGCCCGGCCTTCCTTGCTGTCATTGGCCGCGCGCGGCATGTCGGAGCCCAGCCCACGAATACGCAGGCGGTCGTGCTTGAAGCCACTGAGGCGGAAGATCGCCGCGACCGCGCTGGCGCGCTCACGGCTGATGGTGCGATTGACGTCGTCCGCACCGGTGCTGTCGGCATGCCCGAGGATGACGACCGCCGTCTTCTCATCCTTCTCGACCAGCTTCGCAACGCGGGTGATCGGGCCGAGGGTCACCGGCAACAGCATGCCGGGACGATCGGGATTGAACGAGGAATCCACTGGTGCCGTGACCACTAGCACGTTATCGCGGCGCTCGACCTCGAAACGGCTGTCCACCAGCGCATCGCGCAGCTTCGGTTCATATTCGTCAAGCCAGGCGTAATCCACCTTCGGCGCAACCGGAGCCGCTGCCTCACTGGGTTTCTTCTCGCCCTTCGAGCTACAGCCGGCGATGACGATCATGCAGAGAATCAGGGAGGCGCTCTTCAGCAGGTTCATGAGCAAAATTTCCGTGCACCAGACGCGTTTCTTGGACGGACATCGAAGATGAGATGCCACTATTGAGTTTGATTCGAAATTGTGGACGCAAGTCCTTCTTTTGAAAAGTCCGGCCGCTTTGAAGTGACGAGTGGTTCAATGCAGGCAGGCGGCCACGCAGCGAGCCAGCGATTGCGCTCTCGGGTCCATCAGCACATAGGGCCCGAGAGTATTGGTGACGAAGCCGAACCCCAGTTCACGCTCCGGATCGGCGAAGCCAATGCAGCCACCCGCACCTGGATGGCCGAACGCGCGCGGCCCCATGGCGAACGTCGCATTGGCAACGTCAGGCTGATCGAGCCAGCAACCCAGGCCGAAGCGCGTCGAGGCCAACAGGGTACGGTCCTCGCCAGCGCTGTGCTCATGGGTCATCTCACGCAGGACCGCCTCATCGAGCAGCCTGCCCTGAAGCAAACCGGTATACAAGCCGGCCAGCGAGCGCGCGTTGCCGTGGCCGTTGGCCGCCGGCTGCGCCATGCGTCGCCATTCCGGCTTGTTGCCGCTGCTCATGATGGATGGCGGATTGTTGAAAGCGCGGGCGCTGATGGATGCAGGATCACTCATCAGCGCCTTCAACAGACGCTGGGCGCAAGCGTCGCCGAAGTCGTTCTTGGTCCTGGTCAGGTAAGCGACGCGATCGGCCTGGCTGTCGTCCAGGCCAACATGGAAGTCCAGCCCCAGGGGCGCCGCGGTGCGACGAACGATCGACTCGCCCGCTCCGCAGCCATCGACACGACGCAGCAGCTCCCCGACCAGCCAGCCGTAGGTCATGGCGGCGTAACCCTGGTCGGTACCCGGTGCCCACCAGGGCTCCTCGGCGGCCAGCGCGTCGGTCATGCACGTCCAGTCGTAGAGTGCCTCGGGCGCCAGCGGCCGGCGAATGGCCGGCAGCCCGGCGCGATGACAAAGCAGCTGGCGCAAGGTTATCGATTCCTTGCCATTGGCCGCGAATTCCGGCCAGACCCGCGCGACCGGGGCATCCAGTTCCAGCTTGCCCTCCTCGACCAGCTGCAGCGCGGCCACCGCGGTAAAGGTCTTGGTGCAGGAAAACAGGTTGACCAGCGTGTCGCTGTGCCAGGCCTGCTCGCCCTGGTTGTCGGCGACGCCAGCCCACAGATCGACCACCGTTTCGCCGCCGATCTGCACACAGAGTGCGGCGCCGCGTTGCTGGGTGCCGTCGAACAATGCGGCAAACGCATCGCGAACCGCTTCGAAGCGAAGATCGAAATAACCCTGAACCTGCACGTCGCTACCCCTCATGTTTGATTGCGGGTGATTCTTGCAAGCGCGGCCCGGCAAGGGAACCGGCAGCCAATGCCGTGATGGACAGCTATCGCAGCCCGTGATCCTGCCCGATCAGCCGATGTGCCGCCTGAATGGCGGCAGGGCATTGAGAATCGCCTTGCCATAGCGCTGCGTCACCACTCGCCGGTCGAGCAAGGTGATGGTCCCGCGGTCCTGTTCGGTCCGCAACAGACGCCCGCACGCCTGGACCAGCCGCAGCGAAGCGTCCGGCACAGCGATCTCCATGAACGGATTGCCGCCGCGGGCCTCGATCCACTCCGCCAATGCCGCCTCGACCGGATCGTCCGGCACGGCAAACGGAATCTTGGCGATGACCACGTGTTCGCAATAGGCCCCAGGCAGGTCGACGCCTTCGGCGAAGCTGGCCAGGCCGAACAGCACACTGGGTTCGCCCTCGTCCACGCGCGCCTTGTGCTTGTTCAGCGTTTCCTGCTTGGACAGATTGCCCTGAATCAGCACGCGTCGGCGCCAGTCCCGCTCCAGTCCATCGAAGACGTCCTGCATCTGCCGGCGCGACGAAAACAGCACCAGCGTTCCTCGGGCGCCTTCCACCAGCTTCGGCAGCTCGCGGACGATGGCGGCGGTGTGCGCCGGCGCATCACGAGGGTCAGCCTGCAGATCCGGCACCCTGAGCTCGCCGGCATCGGCATGATGAAAGGGGCTCGGCACCATGGCAGTGACCGCCGCCTTGGGCAGGCCGGCTCGCATCCGGTAGCGATCGAAGCTGTTCAACGCCGTGAGCGTGGCTGAGGTTACCAGGGCGCCGAAGGCGACATTCCAGAGGTTGCGCCGCAACGTTTCAGCAGCCAGGATCGGACTGGCATTGACCTCGATATCGAACAGCGCGCCGCCTTCGGCCAGCGTCAACCAGCGTGCCATCGGCGGGCTGTCTTCCGGATCCTCGACGGTGAAGGCCGTCCACAGGTCCCAGTTGCCCTGCGAGCGCGTCAGCAGGCTGCCGAACAGGGGATACCACTCCTCCGCCTGGTGGCTGGCGATGCCGCTGCCGGTCTCGCCGTCCATCGCCTCCTTGAGCAGTTCGGCGATGCGGGTGAAGAGATCGGTCAGCTTGGCGAAACCTTTCTTCAGTTCAGTGCCAAGCTCGACCAGATGCCCTGGCACGACGCCACCGACGAAACGATGTCGCGGCCGCTCACGCCCTTCCATGTCCTCCCCAGCCTTGAAATCCGCGACCTGCTCGCAGGCGCTGAACATGAACTGTTGCTGGGTACGCAGCTCTCGGGCGATCTCCGGAATGCCTTCGACCAGGCGCCCCAGCTCACCCGGTAGCGGATGCTGGGCCAGCAGCTTGGTCAGGTTCTTTTCCACCTGCGCCAACCAGTCCGCCGTCGAGCGCAGCCGTGTGAAATGTGCGAAGTGGCCAATGGCCTTGTCGGGCAGATGATGCCCCTCATCGAACACATAGATGGTGTCACGCGGGTCGGGCAGTACGGCCCCACCGCCGAGCGCGAGGTCGGCCAGCACCATGTCATGGTTGGTGACGATGACATCCACCTTGGTCATGCCTTCCCGCGCCTTGTAGAAGGCACATTGCTGGAAGTTGGGGCAATGTCGTCCGGTGCACTGGCTGTGATCAGTGGTCAGCTGTCCCCAGTCCGCATCGCCCAGCTCTTCCGGCCAGCTGTCCCGATCGCCATCCCAGCGATTGCCGGCCAGTTTTTCGATCATGCTGGTGAACAGCTTCTGGCTGCGCTCGTCGACCTCGATGCGAAAGCCTTCCTCTTCGAACAACTGCGCGGTGGCGCTCTGTGCCTGACCTTCCTGCAGCAGCATGTCCAGCTTGGACAAGCACAGGTAACGCCCCCGGCCCTTGGCCAGGGCGAAACTGAAGCTGAGCCCGCTGTTGCGCATCAGATCAGGCAGATCCTTGTGCACGATCTGCTCCTGCAGCGCGACGGTCGCGGTGGCAATCACCAGCCGCTTGCCGGCAGCCTTGGCCGTGGGGATCGCGGCCAGGCTGTAGGCTACGGTCTTGCCGGTGCCGGTACCCGCCTCGACGGCAACGACAGCCGGCTCGCTGCTACGACGACCTTCATCGTCGACCTTGACCGTGCCCAGCACCTTGGCGACTTCGGCGATCATCAGGCGCTGGCCATAGCGGGCCTTGAGCCCCTTGGCTTCGAGGAAACGGGTATAGGCGCCCTGGATCTGGGACTTGAGTTCGGTGCTGAGCATGGGCGCGGAGCTGTATATATTTTCAGTACTTCGATCGGGCGGCTATGATAGCGCGCGTTCGCCCAACCGCCACCGGAGATTTGCCCATGACACCATTTGCCTTGCTTTACGCACTGCACGTACTCGCCGCAACGGTGTGGGTCGGCGGCATGTTCTTCGCCTGGATGGTCCTGCGACCAGCGGCCGTGGCGATGCTGCAGGCGCCGGAGCGGCTGCGGCTGTGGACCGATGTATTCCGCCGTTTCTTCGTCTGGGTATGGGTAGCGGTGCTGGTGCTGCCGATCAGCGGAATCGGCATGTGGCACATGCGATTCGGCGCGCTGGAAAGCGCGCCTCGCTATGTGCACATCATGGCGGGGCTGTATCTGGTGATGCTGGCGCTGTTCCTGCGTATCCAGCTGCTGCAGCTACCCTCGCTCAAAAGAGCCGTCGAGGCCGAGCAATGGCCAGCAGGCGGCGCAGTGCTGGGGCAGATTCGCCGGCTGGTGGGAATCAACCTGATTCTGGGCCTGCTGGTGGTCGCACTGGCCAGCGCCCGCCCCCTGTTCTGACTCGCCCCCAAAAAAAAGCCGGGCGCAAGGCCCGGCTGGATCAGTACTCACTTGATTGATCAGGGACGCGCTTCGACCTCGGCTTCCACGCGACGGTTGATCGCGCGACCTTCCTCGGTGGAGTTGTCGGCGACCGGGCGAGACTCGCCATAACCGACGGCGTTCACGCGATTGCCCTCGACACCCAGTTCATCCACCAGCACTCTGCGAACGGCGTTGGCACGACGCTCGGAAAGGCGCTGGTTGTAGGCGTCGGTGCCGACCGAGTCGGTGTGGCCTTCCAGTACGGTGGTGGTCTGGCGATATTCTTTCATGAAATCGGCCAGGTTCTGGATGTCGCTGTAGCTGTCCTGCTTGACCACGTCGCGGTCGAAGTCGAACTTGACGTCCAGTTCGACGCGCACCGGCGCGGCAGCCGGTTCCGGCTCAGGCTGGGTCTGGGGCATCGGCTCGACCGTTTCCACGACCGCGACGGTTTCCTCTTCCATGCCGTTGGCCCAACAATAGGCCGCCGCGACGCCACCACCGATCAGCGCACCCCAACCGGCGTAGGTGCTGCTTTCGATGGCCCCCAGCGCGGCACCAGTCACGCCACCTACAGCCGCACAGGTCGGCCAGTCCTGCTTCTGCACGCCTGCACAACCGGCCAGGAACGTGGTCATGACAATAACGGGTACTGCTGTCCGTAATGTACTCATCGATCAAAACCTCCAGTATGGACATTCAGCCAGAAACGCCACGCATGGGAATCCGGGCGGCTCCGGTTACTTTTCAGACTAGGCCGACAAACGGCACCGCGCTAGTCTTCACCTTTGAAACGAGGATTCTCTGTTGAGCGAAAACCCTGTACCGCTGCATACGCCGCAGCAAGCGCTTGCGGCAATGCTCGACCATTACGCCCCAACACGCGTGCTGCTCGTGGGGCGCAGCGATCAACCTGCTCTGGCTGCCTACGCCGAATGCCACCCGGAGTGTCAGCTCGATCGCGCCGATCCCGCACCGCTGCCTGACGATCTGGCGAACCAGCGCTACGACCTGGCCATATTCGTCGACTGCCTCGAGCATCTGCCCAAGCGCAACGGCCTGGAGCTGCTCGGCAGCATCCGCAATCTGAATACCAGCCGGATGGCGGTACTCGTCGATCTCGATGCATGCGAATGGCTGACTACGGACTTCTATGCACTGGCACTGCAGGTCAGCGAACGCTTCCAGCGCGACGGACAGACCTTGACGCTCTTCACTTACGACCTGCTGCAATACAAGCAGGTTCCGGACTGGCTCAATGCCAGGTTCTGGGCCAATCCTGAAATGTTCGGCAAGTACTGGTGGTGACATGAGCGAACCGCGTCCGACCGACCTGAACTGCCCCTGCGGCAGCGGCGATGCCCTCGGCGAATGCTGCGGGCGCTATCACGCAGGCATGGCCGCGCCGAGCGCCGAGCTATTGATGCGCTCGCGCTACAGCGCTTATGTACTGGGGCTGGTGGACTATCTGCGGGCCACTACGCTTCCCGCGCAGCAGGATGAACTGGATGTAGAGGGGATGCGCCGCTGGAGCCTGGAGAGCACCTGGCTGGGGCTGGAGGTAAACGAAAGCAGCGTGCTGGGCGGCAAGCCCGAGCATGCGCTGGTGACCTTCACCGCCCGCTGGCATGACCAGAGCGGCGAACATGCCCACCAGGAGCGATCGGCATTCGTCCAGCGGGACGGGCGCTGGTATTTCATCGATCCGACGGTACCGCTCAAGGCCGGCCGCAACGACCCCTGCCCCTGCGGGAGCGGTCTGAAGTTCAAGAAGTGCTGTGCGGCTTACCTCTGAGCGGCGCGGAGCATGAGCGGACGTGCCGCTGCGTGAAAGCGGCGGCATGAGCGCAGTCGTTTACTTCTCGACGAAGGCCCGCTCGATCAGGTAGTGCCCCGGATCGCCCATGCGCGGCGAGACTTTCAGACCGAAGCTGTCCAGCACCTGGCTGGTTTCATCCAGCATGCTCGGACTGCCGCAGATCATGGCGCGGTCATCTTCTGGGTTGATCGGCGGCAGGCCGATGTCACTGAACAGTTTGCCGCTGCGCATCAGATCGGTCAGACGGCCCTGATTCTCGAACGGTTCGCGGGTCACGGTCGGGTAGTAGACCAGCTTGTCCTTGACCGCTTCGCCGAAGAATTCGTTTTGCGGCAGGTGTTCGGTGATGAACTCGCGGTAGGCGACTTCATTGACGTAGCGAACACCGTGCACCAATACGACCTTCTCGAACCGCTCATAGGTTTCCGGATCCTGGATCACGCTCATGAACGGCGCCAGGCCCGTACCGGTGCTGAGCAGATAGAGGTGCTTGCCGGGCAGCAGATCGTCCAGGACCAGCGTGCCGGTCGGCTTGCGGCTGATCATGATCGAATCGCCCTCCTGCAGATGCTGCAGCCGGGAGGTCAACGGGCCGTCCTGCACCTTGATGCTGAAGAATTCCAAGTACTCTTCGTAGTTCGGGCTGGCGATACTGTAGGCGCGCATCAGTGGACGCCCCTCGACCTCCAGGCCGATCATCACGAACTGACCGTTCTCGAAGCGCAAGCCTGCATTGCGAGTGGTCTTGAAGCTGAACAGCGTATCGTTCCAATGGTGCACACTGAGAACGCGCTCTACGTTCAGGTTGCTCATGCTGCGAATTCCTCATGGTGTCGCGACGGACGTCGGTAATGGCGGCAGTCTAGCGAGCGGCGCCATATTCGTTAACTGGATAATAAAGATATAGGTTATCGGTTATATAGATATGCATTTCACGTTGCGCCAGATCGAAGTTTTCGCCGCCATTGCTCGTCAGGAAAGCGTTTCCAAGGCTGCACAAAGCCTTTCGCTGTCCCAGTCGGCAACCAGCACATCACTGGCCGAGCTGGAGCGGCAATCCGGCTGCCAACTGTTCGACCGGGCCGGCAAGCGGCTCTGCCTGAACGCGCTGGGCCAGCAGCTGCTGCCGCAGGCGGTCGCCCTGCTGGATCAGGCGCGGGCCATCGAGGATCTGCTGAACGGCAAGAGCGGGTTCGGCTCGCTCGCGGTGGGCGCCACGCTGACCATCGGCAACTATCTCGCCACGCTGTTGATCGGCAACTTCATGCAGCGTCACCCTGAATGCCGGGTCAAACTGCACGTCCATAACACCGCGCATATCGTGCATCAGATCGCTCAGCACGAACTTGATCTTGGTCTGATCGAGGGTGACTGCCAGCATCCCGATCTGGAAGTGCAGCCCTGGATCGAGGACGAGCTGGTGGTGTTCTGCGCGCCGCAACATCCGCTGGCCGGACGCGATGCGGTGGATCTCGCCGAACTGTCGGGCGAGGCCTGGATTCTGCGCGAGCAGGGCTCGGGGACGCGTATGACCTTCGAGCAGGCCGTGCGGCACCGCCCGGGGAAGCTGAACGTGCGCCTGGAACTGGAGCACACCGAGGCGATCAAGCGCGCCGTCGAATCAGGCCTTGGCATCGGCTGCATCTCGCGACTGGCGCTACGCGATGCGTTCCGCCGCGGCAGCCTGGTGCCGGTTTCCACACCGGAGCTGGATCTGCGACGCCAGTTCTATTTCATCTGGCATACGCACAAGTACCAGACCGCGGCGATGCAGGAGTTCGTCGAACAGTGCCGGGCGCTGACCTCTGGCGTGCGCCGCAGCGATGAAATCCAGCTGCCGCCGATCGCCTGAAGCGCCGGCGGCAGCAGTTCAACTGGTGGGAATGGAACCCATCTGCTGCAGCAGCAAGGCCGCCTGGGTTCTGGTGCGCACGCCGAGCTTGCGGAAGATGGCGGTCACATGGGCCTTGATGGTCGCTTCGGAAACGCTGAGTTCGTAGGCGATCTGCTTGTTCAGCAGGCCATCGCAGACCATCGTCAGGACGCGGAATTGCTGCGGAGTGAGGCTGGCCAGTCCGGCGCTGGCCGCCTTGGCTTCCTCACTGACATTCGCTTCGTCCTGAATGTTGCTCGGCCACCAGACGTCCCCTTCCAGCACGGCCCGTACGGCCTCCTGGATCGTCTCGAGCGAACTGGACTTGGGGATGAAGCCGCTGGCACCGAACTCGCGCGAACGCGCAACGACCGCCGCGTCTTCCTGAGCCGAGATCATGACCACCGGCAGATGCGGATACTGCCCCCTCAGCAGCACCAGGCCGGAAAAGCCATAGGCCCCCGGCATGTTCAGGTCCAGCAGGACCAGATCCCAGTCGGCACCCTGGTTCAGAAAGCCTTCCAGTTCGGCGATGCTGGCCGCCTCCACCAGACGTACGTTCTCACCAAGCCCCATGGTGAGCGCCTGCTGAAGCGCACTGCGGAAAAGCGGGTGATCATCGGCAATGATAATTTCGTAAGCAGCCATTGGCAGACCTGTAATTTTTATTGGCGCTTTTCATCGGCTTGAGCAGCCGATGCCGACAAGATGACGGCAGAAAACCCCGTAAAACCGCTCCGGGGGTGGTCCGATGTAGATTTTCAACTGACAGACCGAATATCGGCCGCCCGCTGCAACAAATCAAGCGGCGCAAGCATGCCCACCGATGAATAAGTGGTCAAGCGCGGCGCTTTGTAGCAAAGTCTGCGACTTTTCCCTGACGAGCCGAAACATGCGTAGCCAAGCCCTCCGCGCCGACTTCCTGATGCTGATCACCGCCATGATCTGGGGGACCGCCTTCGTGGCCCAGCGCATCGGCATGGACAATATCGGCCCGTTTCTTTTCACCGGTCTGCGCTTCGCTCTGGGTGCCCTGGCGCTGCTTCCTCTGGTGATCTACCAGGGGCGCACTGCGGCCCGGCACGAGCCCTTCCTGCAGCGCGGCCTGATCCTGGGCGGCCTGAGCATGGGCCTCGCGCTCACCCTGGGGATCAATCTGCAGCAGGTCGGCCTGCTGTTCACGAGCGTGACCAACTCAGGCTTCATTACCGGCCTTTATGTGATCGTGGTGCCGTTGCTGGGGCTCGCCATCGGGCACAAGACCGGTCTGGGTACCTGGCTCGGTGCGTTTCTCGCGGTGGCCGGCATGGCATTGCTGAGCATCGGCGAGGATTTCACCGTCGCCTCGGGCGACTGGATTCAGCTGG
This sequence comes from Stutzerimonas sp. LR2, assembly GCF_055755175.1. Classification (NCBI taxonomy): domain Bacteria; kingdom Pseudomonadati; phylum Pseudomonadota; class Gammaproteobacteria; order Pseudomonadales; family Pseudomonadaceae; genus Stutzerimonas; species Stutzerimonas sp. LR2. Next base: position 336,590 of record NZ_JBVTRR010000002.1, on the reverse strand, counting down.
CCGGCGCCTTCGTCTGGGGTGTGCACGTGCTGCTGGTGAGCTTCTTCGTCAGCCGTCATGACGCCATCCGGCTGGCCTTCCTGCAATTCGCGACCTGCGCGGTGGTGAGCCTGTTGCTGGCGCTGATCTTCGAAGACATCAATCCGGCCAGCATCTGGCTCGCCGGCCCGGCCCTCATCTATGGCGGACTGTTCGCGGTAGCGGTCGGCTACACCCTGCAGGTCGTCGCACAGAAGCATGCGATCGCCTCCCACGCGGCCATCATTCTGTCGCTGGAAGCGGTCTTTGCGGCAATCGCCGGCGCCCTGTTCCTCGAGGAGAGTCTGACCCTGCGTGGCTACATGGGCTGTGTACTGATGTTCATCGGAATGCTTGCCGCACAGCTGTGGCCGCGCAAACCGGAACCGCTGGCTACTGCTGCCCCGGCCAAGGCCTGAGGCCTCACTCCGCCCCGTCAGGTACCTGCAGTGCCCGGTGCGCAGCGTTGTGCAGATCCGGCTGGCGATGGTGCTTAGCGCCCAGATAGTGTTCGGTGAACACGTCGAGCCAGGCGTCCAGCGTGTTGGCTGCAGCCGAATCCCCGGCCAGCTCCAGACAGAGCGCAGCGACCTCGGCGGTGCACAGATGATCGCTGCGGGTCGAGCGCCGCAGCCGATAACGTGACAAGGCTTCGGGCTGCAGGCTCAGCACCGGCAAATCGTCCAGATAGGGGCTTTTGCGAAACATCTTGCGCGCCTCGGTCCATGTTGCATCCAGCAGGATGAACAGGGGCCGCTTGTCTGGCTGTCGCTCGACTCGCTCGACCACCCGCTGCGGGGCCGCGTATTCACCGGGGAAGATCACCAGCGGCTGCCATTGCGGATCGGCCAGCAGATCCAGCAAGCGCGGATCGACCCCGGTGCGCTGCCAGGTGAAGGCGAAGGTATCCAGCACCACATCGGCGATCAGCCAGCCCGTATTGCTCGGCTTCAACGGTTCGATGTCGTGCATCAACAGGCACACGCCGCACTCGCTGTCGACCCTGGGCAGCCAAGGGCACAGGCAATGGCTGAACGGTACTCGGCAACGCAGACAGCGCGGTGCTCGCGAGCCGCGCGCGACGAAGGGCTTCAGGCTTTTCGCCAGGCGCTCGTCGCGCAAACGGGCTACGGCATGGGGCATGGATCGACTCGGGATTGACGGCGGAGCGCGGCAGTCTACCAGCGCGGACAGGGCGGCGGCATGGCGGACGAATGAACCGTGCCACGGCCCGCCGGTCGAACTAGCGCAGTCATAAGGAGACCGCCATGTATCGTCTGACCACCCTGCTCGCCCTGAGCCTCGCCCTGCCCGTTGCCCATGCCGCCTCGCTGCAAGAACAGCAGCTGAGCCAGTTGCTCGATCAGGTAGCCCGCGAAAGCAACGTCGGCACGCCTCGAGCGATCAACGAAGACATCCTCGACCAGGGTTACACCGTAGAGAACAACCAGCTGGTCAACCACCTCAGTGTGCAGCCACGCCATGCAGCGCAGATGCGCGACAACCCCGCCGACGTGCGCAGCCAGCTCGCGGTCAGCGTCTGCGGCAACGAGGGGCTGCGCAAGCTGATGAGCCAGGGCGCGGTGCTGCGCTACGACTTCAGCGAATACCAGAGCAACAAGCCCATCGCCAGCGAGCGCTACACCGCCGCAGACTGCAAGTAAGGCTGCAAGAAATGGGCGGGAGCGGCGGACACGCCGCATCCCGCCGGGCCGAACTCAGCCTTTGTCGTGCCGCAGGATCTGCGGATCACCCTTGCCCGCCACCGCGGCAGCTTCGTCCCGAGTGAGCAATGCGGTACGCGGCACGTTGCGCAACCGCGCACAGGCTGCCAGCACATTGGCCCAGCTGGCGCGGTTGGCGAACTGCATGCCGACCTCGTCCAACGTGCCGCCACGGTTGCGATAGCCGAGTGCCGAGCACTTGCGAGCGTCCGGCAGGATCGGCCACAGGTGGCCGCGCGCGACTTCCGGGCGCATGTGGGTCAGCAAGACACGCATCTCCATCGAGTCCGGAAACAGTCGTTCCGCCACCCCCTCGCTTGCCCGTGCGTCGACTTCCCAATGATCGCGCGGCCCGCGGAAGCGACCCGGCTCCTGCAGATAGACCAACCGGTAAGCGCAGTCGGCCTCCTTAAGCCGCTTGGCGGCGCGGAGCATCTCGCCCAGCTGGTAGCTGCCGTTGGCGATCAGCAGCAATGCCTCACTGCCCGGCACCTCCTCGACCACGATGGCGCCATCGCGGGCCAGCTGCTCGGCCTGTTGCCGATTGAAGTAGCACGGCCGGTCGCGCTTGGGCATGACCATGCAGGCCAGTTCGCCACGCGCCTGATAGATCGAAGGCAGCAGCGCCAGAGCACTGTTGTGGTCCGCCGGGAAAAGCACGCGGACCATGTCGTTCATTTCGCCGAGCAGCGCCTCGCAGAAGGTGGTGTCCTGGTGCGACTGCTGATTCTTGCCGTTCTCCCAGGTATGCGACGTCGCGATCAGCGGCCACCCCAGCCAGCCTGCCGGCCTGCCGATCTCCTTCTGCTGACGGGAGAAGATGATGCTCTGGCGCACCACGCCGAGCATCTTAACGCAGAACGCCTCATAGCTGGCCACGAGGTTCAACCCTCCCTGGTTGGCCAGGCAGGCGGAGACCACGGCCTCTTCGTTGAGCGCGGTGATGACGGCGCCGTCGATCGCCTCCAGTTCGCTCTCCGGCTCGATCACACGGTGCTTGAGCGCCTTGAGCACGCCACCCAGCCGGTTGCTCGCCAGCTCGTCCGGGTTGCCCACCCGTGGTCGCAGCGAAGGGTTGGCCTCGGTCAGCTCAACGAAGAAGCGATCCACCGCGGCCATCGGCGAGCAGGCATCGTCACGATACTTGAGCTGCGGGATGACCGGCGCCGGCGGGCGCCGCAGAGCCAGCGGATTGTCGCGCTCGAGCAGGCGTCCCTGACGGCTGCGCACGAACAGCTCGAGGGCCGCCTGAAGATCGCCCTGCGGCACGAAAAGCCGCGCCGTATGCTCGTTGAACAGGTTGCGGGACACCTCGTCTAGGCGCGGGTTGCCTGGCAGCGGCAGGTTGTGTGCGGCATTGCTGCCCGCGCCATAGAAGCCGAAGCCCTTGACCGTCTCGGCAATGCCGTAGGGAATCGGCAATGGATAGTTGAGGATGCCGCGTGCCTTTTCCTCCACGCGGCGCTCCAGGCGCAGCTCCATTTCCCAAAGGGTCGCGACGAATGCGGCCGGGTCGCGCCCATCGAACGGCATCGGATCGAAGCCGCATTGGCTCAGGTGCTGGCGAAAATCCTCCAGGCCCTGCTCGGTCCCCAACGCCGTTCGCTGCTCGATTCGCCGGCCGTTGGCGATCATCACTGGCAGCGCCACACCGCAATCCTCGGCCCGCCACCAGCGCGGAATCCAGTCGCTGCCGCGCTGTTCTTCGGCCGCACCATCGGACAGGAACGCCACCAGCGTCTCGCCGGGCAGCGGCATGTGGGCATATTGAAGCTCGGCGAAGCCCAGATAACCGCCTTCGGCAATCCCACCGGCGGTATGCGGATTGACATGACTGCCCAGCGGCGCCAGTGGGCTGCCATCGGCGGCCTGGCGATAACCGTAGAAGTCCTGCAGCAGGCGGTTGATGCCCGCTTCGCCGCCAGCATAAGCCTGCGCCTGCTCGGGGTGCAGATTGCCGGTCAGCAGGTTGAGTGCGTCGACCGCAGCCACGCAATGGCCCTGCCCCATCAGCCAGGCTCGGGTACGGCCGGTCAACGCATTGAGCGCCAGATAGCCGGCATAGGCAGGCACCATGTTCAGCGCGCCGCCGGTATGGCCTTCGGGATTGGTCTTGAAGTCGTCGGCCGCCAGCGGCGTGCCGTCCAGGTGCACCTGCTGCGCATAGGTCATGTGCACCACCAGCCAGAGGCCGGCGCTGGCAACGCGATCGACCGCCTGCAGCAGTCGATAGACGCTCGCCAGATCCGGCTGATGTCCTGCCTGTACCAGCTGATGGGCCAGACGGAACACCGCCGCCTGGGTCTCCAGCGCGTGCTCGAACGGCCCGAAGCCGCCACGCCAGGTGGCGAACTCCGGTTCGGCTTGCGCGTGTTGATCCAGCTCGACGAGGCTGGGCAGTAGCTGACTCATGGGTTCACTCCGTTGGTAAGCGGGATGTGCTGTAGTCTAGGCAGGGCTCGTTTGGTTATCTCTGATATGTATCAAGTGGTCGTGGCAACCGAGCGGGCACAGTGGACATCATCGTACGAACAGGAAGGCAACATGGCTTTGCTCAGTTTTCTCGGTGCCATTCAACAGGTAACCGGCTCCTGCTACCTCATTGAGACACACGACGGCGCAAGGGTTCTGCTCGAATGCGGCATGCATCAGGGCCGCCGGGAGGAGGAAAGCGACAACCGCGCCGCCTTCGCCTTCGATCCGAAGAGCCTGGACGCCGTGGTCCTGTCCCATGCCCATATCGACCACAGCGGGCTGCTGCCACGGCTGGTCGCCCTCGGCTACCGCGGCCCGGTGCACTGCACCGAGGCGACAGCCGAGCTGCTGGAGCTGATGCTGCTGGACTCGGCGCAGATCCAGGAGAAGGACGCCGAGTGGGAAAACAAGTGGCGCGCACGCATCGGCAAGCCCATGGTTCAGCCGCTGTACACCCGCGTCGATGCAGAGCGAACCCTCGGGCAGCGCGCCCCTCACCCCTACGGCGAAACCTTCGAGGTTGCCCGGGGCGTCGCGGTGACCTTCCACAACGCCGGACATATCCTCGGCTCGTCCATCGTCCAGATGGATGTACACGACCATGGCAGGACGCGGCGACTGGTCTTCTCGGGTGATCTGGGCAATGTCTGCTCACCGCTGATGCCCGCCCCGACGGTGCTCAAGGAGGCCGACGTGGTGCTGATGGAGTCGACCTACGGCGACCGCGACCATCGCAGCCACGAGGACACCATCGAAGAGCTGGCCGGTATCCTGCAGCAGGCCCACCGCGACGGCGGCAACGTGCTGATGCCTTCCTTCGCCGTTGGACGCACGCAGGACCTGATCTACTACCTGGGCCGCTTCTACCGTGAAGGGCGACTGCCGCAGCAGGCAGTGTTTCTCGACAGCCCCATGGCCATCGGCGCCAATGCCATCTACGCACATTACAAGGACCAATTGGATCTCAACGGCATCGATCCGGCCTTGAGCGGCGCCAGCGGCAAGCTCTACGCCGAGCGCTGGCTGCCGATTCTCAAGTCCACGCCGACACCCGAAGAGTCCATGGCGATCAACCGCTTCAAGAGCGGCGTGATCATTATCGCGGGCAGCGGAATGTGCACCGGCGGGCGCATCCTGCATCACTTCAAACACAACCTCTGGCGTGAGGAATGCCACCTGGTCATCCCGGGTTTCCAGGCCAGAGGCACTCTGGGCCGCGCGATCGTCGATGGTGCCGGCAGCGTCAAGCTGCTGCACCAGCGCATCGCGGTGAACGCCAAGGTGCATACCCTCGGCGGTTTCTCGGCCCACGCCGGCCAATCGCAGCTGATCGACTGGGTGAGCAACTTCGAGAATCGGCCGGAGCTCTACCTCGTCCACGGCGAAACCGAAAAAATGCAGGTCCTGCAACAAGCCATCCGGGATCGTCTTGGCTGGGAAGCCCGCATTCCGGAACTCGGCGATCGCATCGCGCTCTGAGCGGGACGGCTGGCCCGAGCCTCCGCGCCCGGGCCACCAGCGGCCGCCAATGCTTGAGCCCACCGGCCGCAGCCTATAGCCTGAACGCGACGCCCATACATGGAGATGTTGTATGTCCTTTGATCCGGATGACTATCTGTCGCGACACTTCCAAACCAGCGGCGCCGAACTGGAAAGCAAGATCGATGAGCTGGCGGCCATGGTCGTTCCGGCCAACAGTCCCAACCTGCCGCTGTATCGGGAAATGCTGGTGACCGTCACACGCATGGCGCAGGCCGATCGCAGCCGCTGGGACGCCAAGATCCTGCTGCAGACCATGCGCGAGATGGAGCATGCATTCAGCCGTCTCGATCAGTTCAAGCGCCGGCGCAAGGTCACGGTATTCGGTTCCGCGCGCACACCGGTCGAACATCCGTTGTACGCCTTGGCGCGTCAGCTGGGCGCCACGCTTGCGCACTACAACTTCATGGTCATCACCGGTGCCGGTGGCGGCATCATGGCGGCCGCCCACGAAGGGGCCGGTCGCGACAACAGCCTGGGCCTGAACATCACCCTGCCGTTCGAGCAGCACCCCAACCCGACGGTTGGCGGTACCGAAAACCTGCTCTCGTTCCACTTCTTCTTCGTCCGCAAGCTGTTCTTCATCAAGGAGGCGGATGCCCTGGTGCTCTGCCCTGGCGGGTTCGGCACCTTGGACGAGGCACTCGAAGTGCTGACACTGATCCAGACCGGCAAGAGCCCACTGGTGCCCGTCGTGCTGCTCGACGAACCCGGTGGCACTTACTGGAAGGATGCACTGCGCTTCATGCGCGGCCAGCTGGAAGAGAATCGCTACATCCTGCCCAGCGACATGCGTCTGATGCGCCTGGTGGATGATGCCAACGAGGCGGCGAAGGAGATCGCCAACTTCTACCGCAACTTCCACTCCAGCCGCTGGTTGAAGGATCGCTTCGTTCTACGCCTGAACCACAAGCTCAACGAACAGGCCATGGAATACCTGAACGAGGAATTCGTCGACCTGTGCCTGACAGGCTCGTTCGAACAGCAGAACTGCTGTGAGTCCGAACTGGACGAACCGGAACTGCAGCGACTGCCGCGTTTGAGCTTCGTATTCAACGGCCGCAACCATGGTCGATTGCGCGAGCTCACCGATTACGTCAACGAACCGGCCAACTGGGTGCGGCCGCTGGACAACGAGGACTGAGGGCGCGCCAGCGCCACGGCTCAGCTCTGTCGAACTGCGAAACCGGATCAGGCACGCCTGCGCTCAAACCCAGCGATCAATCAGCCGAACCATTGCCTCGCAACAGGCGGCTGATCAACTCCAGCGGATAGCCGCGATAGCTGAGAAAGCGCCCCTGCTTGGCGCGCTCCCGCGCATCCGCCGGCAGGCTTCCGGCGAACTTGCGTTGCCACAGCTCTCGCAGCTGCTCGCTCCAGTCGAAGCCACTGTCGCGCAACGCCTGCTCGATATCCGCGCGCGGCAATCCGCGCTGCGCAAGCTCTTCACGGATGCGCAACGGCCCATAGCCGGCGTTGGCTCGGCTTCTGACGAAACTTTCGAGGTAACGGGATTCCGACAGCAGGCCCTGTTCGCAGAGGCGATCCAGAGCCTGTTCGATCAGATCAGGCGGGGCGCCACGCTGGCGCAACTTGCGGGCCAGCTCGACACGACCATGTTCGCGGCGAGCCAGCAGGTCCATGGCTGCCCGCCGCACCGCGACGGGGTTATCGAGCACGGCGGCCATGGGGATCAGAGATCGGCGTCGACCAGATCTTCGCTGACCACGTTCGCCTTGCTGCTACCGCCGGAAACCACCAGCAGCTTGTCGCGGATCTGCTGTTCGATTTCGCGACCGATTTCCGGGTTGTCTTCCAGGAACTTGGCGGCGTTGGCCTTGCCCTGGCCGATCTTGTTGCCTTTGTAGGCGTACCAGGCGCCGGACTTCTCCACCAGCCCCTGCTGCACGCCGAGGTCGATGATCTCGCCGTTGCGGTAGATGCCCTTGCCGTAGAGGATCTGGAACTCGGCCTGACGGAACGGCGGGGCCACCTTGTTCTTCACCACCTTGACACGGGTTTCGCTGCCGACCACCTCGTCGCCTTCCTTCACCGCGCCGGTACGACGGATATCCAGACGAACCGAGGCGTAGAACTTCAGCGCGTTACCACCGGTGGTGGTTTCCGGGCTGCCAAACATCACGCCGATCTTCATGCGGATCTGGTTGATGAAGATGACCAGGCAGTTGGCGTTCTTGATGTTGCCGGTGATCTTGCGCAGAGCCTGGGACATCAGACGGGCCTGCAGGCCGACGTGGGCATCACCCATCTCGCCTTCGATCTCGGCCTTGGGCACCAGCGCGGCCACGGAGTCGACGATGATCACGTCGACTGCGTTGGAGCGCACCAGCATGTCGGTGATTTCCAGAGCCTGTTCGCCGGTATCCGGCTGCGAAACCAGCAGATCGTCGACATTCACGCCCAGCTTGCCGGCGTAGTCCGGGTCGAGCGCGTGCTCGGCGTCGACGAAGGCACAGGTGGCGCCCATCTTCTGCGCTTCGGCAATCACCGACAGCGTCAGAGTGGTCTTACCGGACGATTCCGGACCGTAGATCTCGACGATCCGGCCCTTCGGCAGGCCGCCGATGCCCAGCGCGATGTCCAGACCCAGCGAGCCGGTGGAGATGGCCGGAATCGCCTGGCGATCGTGATCGCCCATGCGCATCACTGCACCCTTGCCGAACTGCTTTTCAATCTGGCCCAGGGCTGCAGCCAAGGCGCGCTTCTTGTTCTCGTCCATCGAATCCTCACTTGATCAAGAGGGCCGGAGGCCACAACAACTGTATAAGTAGACAGTATTAGAACATAGGCAGTTTAGCTCGCCTAGCCCCGAACCGGTTTTTCTCCGACGGTCAGCGCGAGTAAGCCGCACAGGGCGGCAGCGACGGTCTGCTCGCGCACGGCCTGGCGATCGCCGCTGAACAGGTAGCGCTCGGTATGCAGATCGGACCCATCGGCCCAGGCGATCCAGACCGTCCCCACCGGCTTTTCCGGCGACCCGCCGCCCGGCCCGGCGACGCCGCTGACGGCCACGGCGAAGCGCGCCTCGCTGTTCTGCTGAGCGCCTCGTGCCATCGCCTGCACCACTTCGCGGCTTACGGCGCCGACCTGATCGAACAGCGCCGCCGGCACGCCTAGCTGGCGGGTTTTCTGCGCGTTGGAATAGGTGACGTAGCCCGCCTCGAACCAGGCCGAGCTGCCGGCTATGCGGGTGATGGCCTCGGCGATGCCGCCGCCGGTGCAGGATTCCGCGGTAGTGACCTGCGCGCCCAACCGATGCAGCGCCTCGCCCAATCGTGCGGCCAATTCAGTGAGATTCATCGACACCCCGACAACATGCAAAAGTGGCAGTTACCCTACACCAGCCCGCTGTCGAGTTCAGCCCGCGCCCCCTGCCATCGGGCGAATGGCGTGAACGGCCGAACGGCTCAGGCGTCCTGGCGAAGCCCGATGGCAGCGTCTTCACGCAGACGTCGGCCGCGACGCCTCACCACGGCGTCGCCATAGCGCTGAATCGGATCGGCCAGCGTGCGCTTGACGAAGAATGCAAAGCAGGTCAGCACCGCCAGCATCAGCACGATGTACAACGGTCCCGGCAGCGCCAGATCGCCCGCGCCGAAGCCCAGCCGCTCGGCGAGGGCGAACACCGACGGATGGGCCAGGAAGACGATGTAGCCTATCCCACCAAGCGGCGCGAGCCAGCGCAGCCGGATACCGGCAATGCGACTCGCACCAAGGAACACGGCGAGGGCCACGCTGTAACTGATGAAGTAGCGATACCAGGTCTCGCCGAATCCGGTATCGCGCGAATAGGCGAGCACGCAGATCGGTAGCAGGAACAGGTAAAACGCCACCACCGCGATACGTGCGTAACGCCGGGTTTCGGGACATCGGCCGTTATCGGACGCCCGCCATAGCGCACCGAGGAAACACACGCTCAGCATCAGCGGCAAGGCCACGGGCAGCTTCAACTGAAGCTTGTAGCGCATGGCGGCGAGCAGCAGCGTGAAAACGTATTGCGCCAGCAGAAAGAACAGATCTCGCCGTACCGAGCCCCCCAGGCGCAGCGCGAACAGCAGGATGCAGAGCACGTAGAAGGTGATCTCGATCTGCAACGTCCAATACAGGCCGATGACGTTCTCGACGAAGACGAACCCCTGCAGCATCGTCGCGTTGATGGCGATGACCGCAAGGCTGAACGCCTTTGCCGGATCATCCCAGGGAAACATCACCCCGAGGACCAGCGACAGCCAGTACAGCGGAAAGAGCCGGAAGAAGCGCTGATAGGCGAACGCCGTGATTGGCCGCTCGTATCGGCCGCGGCTCTTGTACAACGCGGCCATGACGAAATAGCCGCTCAGCGCGAACAGCACCAGTACGCTGACCTTGCCAACATCCAGTACAGCCTTGCTGACAAGAAACAACTGGGCGCCCATCTCGTCGAGCTGGCCGTCACGCTTCATTTTTGCAATCAGATGGGAATAGGCGACGCACAATGCCGCTACGCCGCGCAGGGCATCGAGACCGATTAGTCGGGACATGTCTGCTGCTCACTTTGGCCGGAGAGGGAAAAATGACGCCAGAGTTACTGCAGAAACTGACGCGAGAGTGCACACGCAAGCGCTCGCCGCCGCAGCGGATCGACGGCAGCCGGGACTATGGCGAGACGGGAGCGGCGATCAAGCAGGCTACCGCGACAGGCACTGGGCGCCTGGGTAGATGCGAGATCGGGAGGAATCGAAACGGCAGAACGCAGGCTGCGCAACAGCGCACTGCAGCCATCCGACGGGGCTGAGTTATCAGACAGTGCCGGTTCGCTTGTCAACGCATTCCGGCGGCCGCCCGACAGATGACATGCCGGCGCCCGCGAGGCGCGATAGACAGGCGAGCGACCTGCTGACTGCCACGGCTGCGTGTTAACCTTGCCGGTTTTCAGCGGCGCCCTCGTTTCCGTTCGGCAGCTGACCCGCTGCCAATGCCTGCGCCCTCAACGAACCACACCCACGCCGATGACCAAGTCCAACGCCGATCTCTCCGCCCATACGCCCATGATGCAACAGTACTGGAAGCTCAAGCGTGAGCATCCGGACCAGCTGATGTTCTACCGCATGGGCGACTTCTATGAGCTGTTCTACGACGACGCCAAGAAAGCCGCCGCGCTGCTCGACATCACCCTGACTGCGCGCGGTCAGTCGGCGGGCACGGCGATACCCATGGCCGGCATTCCGTTCCACTCCGCCGAGGGCTACCTGGCGCGACTGGTCAAGCTTGGCGAATCGGTAGTGATCTGCGAGCAGATCGGCGACCCGGCCACCAGCAAGGGGCCGGTGGAACGCCAGGTGGTACGCATCATCACGCCGGGCACGGTGAGCGACGAAGCGCTGCTCGACGAGCGCCGCGACAACCTGCTGGCGGCGGTAGTCGGCGACGAGAAGCTGTTCGGCCTGTCCGTGCTGGATATCGCCAGCGGCCGTTTCAGCGTGCAGGAACTCAAGGGCTGGGAGACCCTGCTCGCCGAACTGGAGCGTTTGAGCCCGGCCGAGCTGCTGATCCCCGACGATTGGCCGCAGGGCCTGCCGCTGGAGAAACGCCGCGGTGTGCGCCGTCGCGCGCCCTGGGATTTCGATCGCGACTCGGCCTTCAAGAGCCTCTGCCAGCAATTCTCCACTCAGGACCTCAAGGGCTTCGGCTGCGAGAACCTGACCCTGGCCATCGGCGCCGCCGGTTGCCTGCTCGCCTACGCCAAGGAAACCCAGCGCACCGCCCTGCCCCACCTGCGCAGCCTGCGTCACGAGCGCCTCGACGACACGGTGATCCTCGACGGTGCCAGCCGGCGCAACCTGGAGCTGGACGTCAACCTGGCCGGCGGCCGCGAGAACACACTGCAATCGGTCATGGACCGCTGCCAGACCGCCATGGGCTCGCGCCTGCTGACCCGCTGGCTGAATCGCCCGCTGCGCAACCGCGAAATCCTCGAAGCACGCCAGGACTCAATCACCTGCCTGCTCGAGCACTACCGCTTCGAACAGCTGCAGCCGCAGCTCAAGGACATCGGTGACCTGGAACGTATCCTCGCCCGTATCGGCCTGCGCAACGCCCGTCCGCGCGACCTGGCGCGCCTGCGCGACGCGCTCGCTGCGTTACCGCAGCTGCAGGCCGGCATGCAGGATCTGGTGGCACCGCATCTGCTCGGACTGGCGAAAAGCATCGGCACCTACCCGGAACTGGCCGACCTGCTGGCGCGCGCCATCATCGACAATCCGCCTGCGGTGATTCGCGACGGCGGTGTGCTCAAGACCGGCTACGACGCCGAGCTGGACGAACTGCAGTCGCTCTCCGAGAACGCCGGCCAGTACCTGATGGATCTGGAGACCCGCGAGAAAGCGCGCACCGGGCTGGCCAACCTCAAGGTCGGCTACAACCGCGTGCACGGTTACTTCATCGAGCTGCCGAGCAAGCAGGCCGAATCGGCGCCGGCCGACTACATCCGCCGGCAGACGCTCAAGGGCGCCGAGCGTTTCATCACCCCGGAACTCAAAGAGTTCGAGGACAAGGCGCTATCGGCCAAGAGCCGCGCCCTCGCCCGTGAAAAGCTGCTCTATGACGAGCTGCTGGAAATGCTCATCGGCCACCTGGCACCGCTGCAGGAGAGTGCCGCCGCACTGGCCGAACTGGACGTGCTGAGCAACCTCGCCGAGCGGGCGCTGAATCTCGATCTGAACCGCCCGCGCTTCGTCGAGCAACCCTGCCTGCGCATCGAGCAGGGCCGTCACCCGGTGGTGGAGCAGGTATTGGAGACGCCTTTCGTCGCCAACGATCTCGCCCTCGACGACGCCACCCGCATGCTGGTCATCACCGGGCCGAACATGGGCGGTAAGTCCACCTACATGCGCCAGACCGCGCTGATCGTGCTGCTGGCGCAGATCGGCAGCTTCGTCCCGGCGGCTGCCTGCGAGCTCTCGCTGGTGGACCGCATCTTCACCCGCATCGGCTCGTCGGACGACCTCGCCGGCGGGCGCTCCACCTTCATGGTGGAAATGAGCGAAACCGCCAACATCCTGCACAACGCCAGCGACCGCAGCCTGGTTCTGATGGACGAAGTGGGCCGCGGTACCAGCACCTTCGATGGCCTGTCGCTGGCCTGGGCCGCCGCCGAACAGCTGGCCCGGTTGCGCGCCTTCACGCTGTTTGCCACCCACTACTTCGAACTGACCGTGCTGCCGGAAAGCGAGCCGGTGGTGGCCAACGTGCACCTCTCTGCCACCGAGCACAACGAGCGCATCGTCTTCCTGCACCACGTGCTACCCGGTCCGGCGAGCCAGAGTTACGGCCTGGCGGTGGCGCAACTGGCAGGCGTGCCGGGCGAAGTCATCCAGCGTGCACGCGACCATCTGTCGCGCCTGGAAACCACCAGCCTGCCCCACGAAGCGCCGAGAATGGCACCCGGCCAGCCAGCGCCGCCCATGCAGAGCGACCTGTTCGCCAGCCTGCCGCATCCGGTGCTCGAGGAATTGGGGCGGATCAATCCCGATGATGTAACGCCGCGCCAGGCGCTGGAGCTGCTATACAGCTTGAAATCACGCATTTGATACGCCGCGAAAGCTGCTAGAATCGCGCGCATTTTTTTGATAAGCGGCATTTGCCTGTGCCGCCTACTCGCAGGGGCGTCACCGTAACGCCTACCTGACACGCCTGAGGAGATAGCTAGACATGACCTTCGTCGTCACCGACAACTGCATCAAGTGCAAATACACCGATTGCGTGGAAGTCTGCCCGGTGGACTGCTTCTACGAAGGCCCGAACTTTCTGGTGATTCACCCGGACGAGTGCATCGACTGCGCCCTCTGTGAGCCCGAGTGCCCGGCTCAGGCGATCTTCTCCGAGGACGAGGTACCGGAAGACCAGCAGGAGTTCATCGAGCTGAACGCGGATCTGGCGGAAGTCTGGCCGAACATCACCGAGAAGAAGGATGCACTGGCCGATGCCGAAGAGTGGGACGGCGTGAAGGACAAGCTGCAGTACCTGGAGCGCTGATCGCGCACCACCGCTCAAAAAAATGCCCGCTCGATGCGGGCATTTTCATTTGTGGGGCAAGCCGTTCAGGCCTTGTCGATGCCCTTTTTCAGGGTGTCTTTGACATCACCCTTGACCTGCTGAGCCTCGCCCTTGACTTCCTGACGCTGGCCCTCGCCTTTCAGACGCTGGTTGTCGGTCGCTTCGCCCACACCCTGCTTGATCTTGCCTACGGCTTCGTTGGTGTTGCCCTTGACCTTGTCTTCGGTACTGCTCATGGCGTGATCCTCGCTTCTTCATTGATGACATAGGGTGGACCGCCCGAGCGAAGCGTTAGTTTCTCCCGGCCATCGGGCTAGAGCCGCTCAGGCATGCCGCGACGGCATCAGCCGGCGCAACAGCGGCCGCCCTGCCAGCTGCAGGAATACCGGTGCGCCGACGATCAGGTAGAAGTAATAGGTCACGAACCGCCAGATCAGGATCGCCGCAGCCGTGGTCGACTTGCCCACCATGGGCGTCAGCAGCGCCGCCGAGGCCAGCTCGGCACTGCCGGCCCCCCCGGGCAGCAGGCTGACCTGGCCGGCGGTGAGCGCGAGCAGTTGCACGAGGAAGGTCCAGGCCCAAGCCAGTTCGCTTCCCAACCCCTGGAGGGTCAGGTAGAGCACGCTGAAGCGCAGCAGCCAGTGCAGCGTGGTCAGCCCGAAAACCGCAAGCAGGATTCGCCGTGGCAGACGGAAGCAGTCCACCAGCGCGTTGCGAAAGCCCAGCACCTTGCGCGCCCACCGCCGCTTGCGCGTTTCCTTCATGCCGAGCCGCGTCACCAGCCAGCCGTTGAGCAGAAAGACCTGGCGGTGGAAGCGTCCAAGCAGCGCCAGCAGCGCCATCACCCCGATCAGCAAGGCCACACTGAAGCCCAGCAGGCTGGCGATATGCGTGCTCAGGGCATGAGTCAGCGCATAGATCAGCACGCCGACCAGGGCACAGGCGAAGAACAGCAGATCGCTCAGCTGCTCGACGGCGTAGGTCGCGGTGCCTTTGGCCGGCGCGACGCCCTGGCGCATCAGCAGCGCCATCAAGGTCAGCGGGCCGCCGGCACCGCCAGGCGTCGCACAGATGGCGAACTCGGTCGCCACCACGATTCCGAAGGCACGCCGCTGGCCCAGCTTGCGCCGCCCCAGCAGCAGGCGCAGGCGCAGCGCATTGAGATTCCAGCCGACCAGCACCATGGCGAGCATTGTGACCAACAGGCTGCCAGGGAAATGGCGCAGCCGCTCGAACAGGCCGGTACCGCCGAGCAACAGCGGCACCATGGCCGCTGCGAGCAGCGCGCCACCCAACAGCCACCAGCGTCGATTCATGCGGCGGTGCTCGTGGAGCGGTAGCGGTCCAGCCAAGCGATCTTCGTCATCGGTCGGCGCCCCTGATGCAATAGCCGCATCAGCACATCGAGCCAGTAGCGACGGGAAAACTCGTGACGCATATCCACGGGATGCAGGCCGAGGCGCAGCAATGGCGCCGCCTGGCTGCGCCGCAGCTGCCGCTCGCTGACCAGCCAGGACGCACCGCGCCGCCAGGCGCTACGGGCACTCCAGACCAGGCCGGGCGCGGCAATGGGCGTGAACGCGGGCAATAGATAGAAATGCCGGGGGTCGCTGGTATAGACCAAGCCGCTGCCGGCCAGCACGCGTCGGGTGCCCTCGCTCATCAACCAGGCGGGAGCAACGAAACCATGCAATGGCCATTGATAGCGCTGGAACAGTGCCATCCCATGCCGCAGGCGTTCGCCAGCGGCGTTTTCGTCCAGCCCGTAGAACTCGCCTTCATGGGTGTATACCCGGCGCATGAACCAGTCCCGCGGCGTTTTCGGCGCAGGTTCGAGGTCGGCATGGTAGCAACCGTGCAACACCAGTTCGTCGCCGCGCTGCACGCGCGCATCCAGCACGCGGCGAAACTCCGGCTGCTGGTCGAGGGGGTTGCGCCGATGGAAATCCGGTACCACCAGCCAGGTGATCGGTACCCCACCGATGGCATCCACCGCCTCGACGAAGGGACGGTAGTCGGGCCAGGTTTCTGCCGCGACGTCGTGCAACACCAGGGTCAGGGCGCGCTCAGCCATGTACCGCCACCGGCAGCTCTGCCGTGCCCAGTACGGCGTGGTAATGCGCGAGCAGGCCGGCTACCACCGCATCCCAGGCATGGTGCGCCTCGACATGCTGGCGGGCCTGTTGCCCGAGCAGGCGCGGATCATCTTCGAACAGCTCGCGTACGGTATGCGCCATCGCCCTGGCATCCAGCGGCCGACACAGGCGCCCGCTGTAGAACGGCACCAGTTCTGGCAATGCACCCGCCCGCGCCGCGACTACCGGGATTCCGCACGCCATGGCTTCCAGCGCCACCAGGCCGAAGGTTTCCTGATTGCCAGCGTGCAGCAGCACATCGCTGCTGGCCATGAAGCGCGCCACCTCACTGGCTGGGCAGAAGCGATCGATCACCGTGACATTGTCCGGCACCCGTTGCGGCATGCTCGAGCCGACCAGCAGCAAGTGATACGGTTTGCCCAGCTGGCGCGCAGTCTCCAGCAGAATATGCAGGTTCTTCTCCCGGGAGCCGCGCCCGGCGAAGATCATCAGCCGCGTGTCGTCCGCCAGGCCTAGCTCCCGGCGCACCTCCGGGTCGCGACGCTGGGGGCAGAAGGTGTCCAGGTCGACGCCCAACGGCTGCACGAACACATTCTTCACCCCGAGATGGATCAGCTTGTCCGCCATCACCTCGCTGGGCGCCAGCACACGATCGAAACTGCCGTACAGGCGCGACACGTAGCCATTGAGATTGGTGCCCAACCAGCTGCCGATACGATTGCTGACCAGCAGCGGCAGGTCGGAATGGTAGAAGCCGATCACCGGCACATTAAGCCGGCGCCCGGCGTCCAGCGCGGCCCAGGCCGTCATGTAGGGGTCGCCCACCTCGATCAGATCCGGGCGCAGTGAGCGCAGCAGGTTGCGCCAGGGCGCACGCCGAATGGGAAAACGGTAGCCCTTGCCAAACGGCAGGATGGGCGCTGGAACCTGGTAAAGCCCGTCGTTGTGGCTGTAATCACCGCCCGGTACCAAGATGCTGTGACGCACGCCCGAGTAAAGCTGCAACCGGCGATGCTTGGCCTCTAGGTAGGTGCGCACGCCGCCGCTGGCAGGTGCGTAGAACATGGTCATGTCCGCGATATGCAAGGTACTTCTCCGTTCGGTCCCGTTGCAGAACCCGGTCTTCGCCGGACAGGCCGACGCTTCGACGGCCCGCTCCGCAATCCCTGCGGAATAATTCTGTAATGAAATAAATGACCGTCACGTAGAAGGGTCGTTCGCAGCGGAGCGCCGGACGGCGGCTCAGCCATCCATCTGCTTGTCGCCCGGATCCTTGCCCTCCACCGAGGCGTGCTCGATGACTGCGTTGAGCTCGGCGCCGAACAGCAGAACCGCGGCCGATATGTAGAGGTATAGCAGCAGCACGATGATCGCGCCGATGCTGCCGTAGGTCGCGTTGTAGTCGGCGAAGTTCTGCACATAGACGCCAAAGGCGACCGAAGCCAGGATCCACACCAGCACGGCCAGCACCGAGCCGGGTGTAATGAAACGGAACTCCTGCTCCACGTCCGGCGCCACGTAGTAGAGCAGCGCGACCACCAGCATTAGCATCAGCACGATCACCGGCCAGCGCAGCCAGGTCCAGAGCACCACCACCAGCTCGCGCATGCCCACCTGCCCGGCCAGCCATTCCATGGCCTGGGGGCCGATGACCATCAGCCCCGCGGTGAACAGCAGCAGCACAGCGACACCGGCCGTGTAGGCCAGCGCCAGAATGATCAGCTTCCAGGTGGGTCTGCCCTCTTCCACGTCGTAAGCCTTGTTAAGCGCATTCATCAGCGAGCGAAAGCCGATGGATGCCGTCCACAACGCCACCAGAATACCGAACGACAGCAAGCCGGCCTGCTGTTCCTGCAACTGGTCGATGACCGGATTGATCTGCTCCATTGCCACCGGCGGCAGCGCCAGCTCCGCTTGCATGCGCAGCCAGTCGAAAAAATTCTGCAGGTCGAGAAAGCCCAGCAAGGCGATGAGAAAGACCAGGAACGGGAACATGGCGAACAGCCCCCGATAGGCCAGCGCCGAGGCGTAGGTCGACATGTCGTCGCTGCTGAATTCCTTGAGAGTGCGCTTGAGCAAGGTAAAAGCCCCGACGCCGCGGGTGTCCAGCATGGCCATTGAAGATTCCCCGGTCAGTGAAGTGTTGCGGTCTAAAAATGGGACGACCGCACTGCCGGAGAGTTCGCTGCTAGCCGTGCGCCAGCGCTGTCATCCGTATCTCACCCTCCTCCAGCACGGCACGCCAGTGGTGAATCGAAGGGTCGTGCAAGATCGCGTCGGCCATTGCGGGTTCCAGCCGAACGCGCAGCTGACGGGCGATATCACGTGCACCGAAGCGCGGATCGTGTCTGGAGCAGAGATCGCGCTTCACCGAATCGTCCACAACCAGGTGCAGCCCCTGGCGTGTCAGACGCTGGGCCAAACGGCTCAGCTCGACATCGAGTACGCCCAGCAGTCGGTCGCCGTTGATCAATGAGAAATGCAGGGTGCGATCGATTCTATTGAGAAACTCCGGATCGAAATGCCGGCGCAATGACCGCTCGACGATGCGCCGTTGCGATGCTTCGGAACGGGAAAACAGTCGGTGCAGTCCGCTGCGTTGCGCAGCGTCCTTGGCGCCAATGTTGCTGGTCATGAATACCAGCGCGTTGCGAAAATCCAAGGTGCGATTGCCGGCGGCCAGCGTCAGGCGACCGCTGTCGAGTACGTTGAGCAGGCTGCGCACCACCTCCCGGCTGGCTTTCTCCAGTTCATCGAAGAGTACGATACCGGGCCGGCTGAAACTGCCGGCGATGGCGTCCGCATCGAATAGGGTAATTCCTTCCTTGCTGCCGACGTAGCCGGGCGGTGCACCGGTCAGTGCCGCAGCATAGTGCTCCTGGGCCAGGGTGTTCATGTCGATACGGCAGAAAGCGTCCGGCTTGCCATGAATGGCCAAGGCCAGCAGCCGCACAATCTCGGTCTTGCCGACGCCGGTCGGGCCGAGAAACAGATTGACCGCGAGCGGCCGTTCAGCGTCGCCGATACCGGCCTTGACCACCCGCAGCACGCCCTCCAGCTGAGCGAGAACAGCGTCCTGGCCAACGATGCGACTGCGCAGCAGGGCCATCACATCTTCGGGTTCGAAGAGAAAACGCGAGCGGCGCGCCGCGGTCGGGACCGCTTCCGCTCCTCGTACAGCCTGCCGCCTGTTGTGTTCGACGACTTCGTTGATGAATGGCATGGCCTGTCCTGTCATTGCGACGGCGCGGGGCTCCATTCGGTGCAAAGCCGCGAAGGCTCGCCGCGAATGGAGCCCGGCCTCATCCGGCGGTTCGTTCCTGCCCGGAGTGGGGCAGCTCGTATACCGGGCAATCGACGACGCCGATGGTCTGGCGAGTGAGCCGTTCGACATCCTCACGGGCCTTTTCGGCGTCCAGAACCCAGGTACGGTAGAACTCGAACGGGCAGTCGGCCACGCCACGGTCGCCATCCCCGGAGTTGTAGACGCCGGTGTAGCCACGGTGCAGCAGCTTGAACAGGTGGTTCTGCGACTGGTCATTGGCGCGCGCGTCACGGATCAGCGAGACGGACAGTTGCGCATACTGGATGCCCATCTCCTCCTCGCCGCACTCGCCCAGGGTGCGGCCATCGAAGCCGATGATCGCCGAGTGGCCGAAGTAGCTGTACACACCATCGAAACCGGCGGCGTTGGCCACTGCCACGTAGCAGTTGTTGGCCCAGGCCATGGTCTTGGACATCAGCACCTGCTGTTCCTTGGCCGGGTACATGTAGCCCTGACAGCGAACGATCAGCTCGGCGCCCTTCATCGCGCAGTCGCGCCAGATCTCCGGGTAGTTGCCGTCGTCGCAGATGATCAGGCTGATCTTCATGCCCTTCGGGCCTTCTGTCACGTAGGTCCGGTCACCCGGATACCAGCCCTCGATCGGGCACCAGGGGATGCACTTGCGATACTTCTGGCGGATTTCGCCCTGGTCGTCGATCAAAACCAGGGTGTTGTAGGGCGCCTTGACCGGGTCCTCGTTGCGCTCGCCAGTCAACGAGAAGATGCCCCAGGTTCCGGCTTCGCGGCAGGCGGCAGAGAAGATCGCGGTTTCCTCGCCGGGAACGGTTGTGGCGGTGTCCATCATCTCGCCGGGGTCGTACATGATGCCCATGGTGCTGTATTCGGGAAATACCACCAGGTCCATGCCCGGCAGACCAAGCTTCATGCCCTTGATCATCTCGGCGATCCGGCGGGCGTTGTCGAGCACCTCGGCGCGGGTGTGCAGGCGCGGCATCTTGTAGTTGACGACAGCAACGCCGACGGTATCGGGACTGCTGGAAATATCTCCGTGACGCATAGTGGATCTCCGGTTGGTCGGTATGCCTGATGGTGAACAAGACCTCGCCGTTTTCCACCTACGTGGAGGTCTTGGGAGCGTAGGCGGAGCCCGCGCAGCGGCGTCCATGCAGCGATAGCTAGTGACTGATCATCCACGGCCGGGCCGAGGGGCTGGCCTTGAGCCCGTGCGGGTTGGCCTTGGTCAACGTGGTCGGCCTGCTCGGCCCGCAACAGCTGCAACCGGCGCCGTGCTTGCGGCGCTCCTTGTATTCGGCCAGCGACTGCGGTGCGTGGGCGCTACGCTCGTTGACCTCATTGGCGCGCCGCTGGCTGCCGGCCATGGTGGCCAGACCGGGGGCGCTGAGGATCACTCGTACGGCAAGCCCGCCGCAGGCTGGGCACTGGCATGGCTGGTCACGCTCGGCCATTGGCCTGAGCAGAGCGAAGTCGCCGCAGCCGGCGCAGTCGTATTCATAGATGGGCATGGCGTTATCCTCCTGTTCCCCCATCCGGGCGGTCCAGGCCGCCGTCCAGAGCACCTGCCCCGCCCGGATAGACGAACTCACTTGTCGTAGGCGATCGGCATGTCGATCGAACCGTCGAGGAATCGGGTCGGGCCGCTGGCGCTGGGGTTGATGTCGAACTCGAAGATGTCGGTCGGCAGCCAGAGCGTGGCGCAAGCATTGGGAATGTCGACCACGCCGCTGATATGCCCCTGCACGGGTGCCGAGCCGAGCAGCGAGTAGCCCTGGGCACCGGAATAGCCGAATTTCTTCAGATACTCGATGGCATTCATACAGGCCTGCTTGTACGCCAGATTGACGTCCAGGTACGCCTGCTTGCCGTCGTCATCCACCGAAATACCCTCGAAGATCAGGTAATTGTTGTAGGTGGGCACGATCGGGCTGGGCTTGAAGATCGGGTTCCTGATGCCGTACTTGGCCATGCCGCCCTTGATCAGCTCGACCTTCATGTGCACCCAGCCGGCCATCTCGATAGCGCCACAGAAGGTGATCTCGCCATCGCCCTGGCTGAAGTGCAGGTCACCCACCGACAGCCCGGCGCCATCGACGTAGACCGGGAAGAAGATCTTCGAGCCGCGCGACAGATCCTTGATGTCGCAGTTGCCGCCATGCTCACGCGGCGGCACGGTACGCGCGCCCTCGGCAGCGATCTTGTCGCGCAGCGCGCCGGAGGCCCTCCCGGCATGGGCGGTAGCCGCGAACGGCGGGTTCGCCAGCGGTGGCACGCGAGTGGGGTTGGTGTCGATCAACGCCTGCTCGCGCTCGTTCCAGGCCGACAGCAGCTTGGGGTCTGGCAGGCAGCCGATCAGACCGGGGTGGATCAGGCCGGCAAAGCGCACCCCGGGGATGTGCCGACTCCGAGTGAACATGCCTTCGAAGTCCCAGATGGACTTCTGCGCGGCAGGGAAGTAATCGGTGAGAAAACCGCCGCCGTTATTCTTCGAGAAGAAGCCGTTGAAGCCCCACAGCGAGTCCTGCTTGGCGCCGATGTCGAGCAGCTCGACCACCAACAGGTCGCCCGGCTCGGCGCCCTTCACCCCCACGGGCCCGGAGAGGTAGTGCACCGTGGACAGGTCGACGTCGCGCACATCGCTGGCGTCGTCATCGTTCTTGATCGCGCCGCCGGTCCAGTCATAGGTCTCGAGGATGAAGTCATCGCCCGGCTTCACCCAGCACGCCATGGGGATGTCCGGGTGCCAGCGGTTGTGGATCTGTTCGTTCTCGGTGGCCGGCTGGTTCAAATCGACCTTGATCAGGGTGTCGGTCATGACGAAGCTCCTGCGACATGGATGGAAATCAGCGTTGCGCTGAACACGGGAGCCAGTCTTCTCTGTCATCGCCAATTGCGAAATACGTTGGATGACGTAGGGCAGCGGCAGGGAAAGGCAAAAGCCGAGGCCCTGCGAGTCCGCAGTTCCCCGGCTGTTGCTTGTGGCTGCTTTCAGCGCGGCGGGTTGCAGCCAACCGATCAAACGGCACCGAAGACGCTGGCGGGCTAAAAGCGGACCGCCGCCCGGCAACCCGTGACGCTTGAGGCTAGAGGGTTGCGGCTGCTTTCAGACCGACAGATACCGGCTGATGGTCGCCTCGTCGGCATTGGCCGCGCTTTCCTCCAGTACGAAACGGCCCTTCTCGATCACCAGGAAACGGTCGGCGATTTCCATGGTGAACGACAGCACCTGTTCGGAGACGATGATGGTCAGATCACGCAGGTTGCGAATCTCCTTCAGCGTTCGGGCGATGTCCTTGATGATCGATGGCTGGATGCCCTCGGTCGGCTCGTCCAGCAACAACACCTTGGGGTTGGTGGCCAGCGCCCGGGCTATCGCCAGCTGCTGTTGCTGGCCGCCGGAAAGGTTGCCGCCCTTGCGCTTGCGCATGTCGTGCAGCACCGGAAACAGGGCGTAGAGATCGTCGGGGACCTTGCCGCCAGCGGCTGCCGGCAGGCCGGTCTGGATGTTCTCCAGCACCGTCATGCTGGGGAAGATCATCCGTCCCTGGGGCACATAGGCAACGCCACGCTCGACACGCTGGTGGGTCTCCAGGTTGGCTATTTCGTGACCATCGACCTTCACACTGCCGGCGCTCTGGCCGACGATGCCCATCAGTGTCCTGAACAGGGTGGTCTTGCCCATGCCGTTGCGGCCCATGACCGCCACGATTTCACGTTGGCTCACATCGAGCTCGAGGTCGTGCAGGATCTGGCTCTGACCATAGCCGGAAGCAAGGTTGGCGATTGTGAACATGCGAAACTCCTTTGTGCCCCGCTGGGCGTCGTCCGAAACGATGTAACAGAGGCGGCTCACGTGGACCCGCGCGGCCATGACCACGCGCGCCAACAGCCCCAGCGACTCAATGGCCGAGGTACACCTCGACGACCTTGGGGTTCTTCTGCACGGCCTCCATGCTGCCCTCGGCGAGCAGCCGGCCCTGATGCAGCACGGTGACCCGATGGGCGATGCTTTTGACGAATTCCATGTCGTGCTCGATGACCAGCACCGAGCGCCCCTGGCTGATGCGCTTGAGCAGTTCGGCGGTCTGTGCCCGCTCGCTGACGCTCATACCTGCGACGGGCTCGTCGAGCATGAGCAATTCCGGCTCCTGCATCAGCAGCATGCCGATTTCCAGCCACTGCTTCTGGCCATGGGAGAGCAGCCCCGCCTCATCGTGCAACTGATCGGCCAGGCCGATCTCGGCGGCGACCTCCTCGACCCGCGCGATAACGTCGGCACTGCGCTTGAAAAACAGCGCACCGAACACATTGCGCCCAGCCGGATAGGACATCTCCAGGTTCTCGAACACACTGAGGTTCTCGTAGATCGAGGGGTTCTGGAACTTGCGCCCGACGCCGGCCCTGACGATGTCGAACTCCTTCATCCTGGTCAGCTCGCGCCCGTTGAACTCGATGCTGCCAGCGGTAGCGCGGGTCTTGCCGCAGATGAGGTCGAGCAGCGTGGTCTTGCCGGCGCCGTTGGGGCCGATCACCACGCGCACTTCGTTGCGGTCCAGGTATAGGTTGAGGTCGTCGACCGCTTTGAAGCCGTCGAACGAGACGGTGAGGCCTTCAATGGCCAGCACCGGCTTGGGGGATTGGAAGCCGGTCGGGCTCATGGCGTGGTCTCCAGGGCGGTGACAGGGGAAGTAGGTTGGGCTGCGCTGGGCGGCAACGGACGCGGCGTTGCCGGTTCGACCGTTCTGGCCGGGGACCGGCGCCGAGCCAGACGCATCAGCCACTTGCGCCCATGGCTCTGCCACAGTCCAGCCAGGCCGTTGGGGAAGTACATCACCACGGCGATGAACAGGCCGCCCATGAAGTAAAGCCACAGCTCGGGGAAGCTTTCGGAGAACAATGTCTTGCCGTAGTTGACCAGCAGCGCGCCGTATACCGCGCCGAGCAGCGACATGCGCCCACCGACCGCGGCGAATATCACCATCTCGATCGACGGCACGATGCCGACGAAGCTCGGCGACATGAAGCCGACCTGCAGCGTGAACAGCGCGCCACCGATCCCGGCGAAAGCCGCCGCCACACAGAAGACGAAGATCTTGAAGCTGGCCACGTCGTAGCCGGAGAAGCGCACCCGCTCCTCCTTGTCGCGCATTGCCATCAGCAACCGGCCTAGCTTGGAGGCGAGAATGAAACGACCGATGAGGATGCAGCCCAGCAACAGGCAGGCGCAGACGAAATACAGCAGCGTCTTCGCCTCGTTGCTGCGGATGTCCCAACCCATCAGTGTGCGCAGGTCGGTGATGCCATTGACCCCGCCCGTCAGACCCTGCTGGCCGATGATGAGGATGGTCAGGATCGCCGCGATGGCCTGGGTGACGATGGAGAAATACACGTCACCCACTCGCCGCTTGAACATCGCCAGGCCCACGATCAGCGCCAGCAGCATTGGCACCGCCACCACCGCAACGAGGGTGAAGCCAATGCTGTGGAAGGGCTCCCAGAACAGCGGCAGTTCGGTCAGCTGGTTCCAATCCATAAAGTCCGGAATGCCGGGTGTGGACTGGATTTTCGTGCTCTGCGGGTCGGAAGCCTCGAGCTTGAGAAACATCGCCATGCAGTAGCCGCCGAGGCCGAAGAAAATCCCCTGCCCGAGGCTGAGGATGCCGCCATAACCCCAGCACAGCACCAGTCCAACGGCGACGAAGGCGTAGGTCAGGTACTTGCCGATCATGTTCAGGCGAAAGGCATCCAGCGCCAGCGGGAATACCACCAGCAGCAACGCCGCGAGAATCAGGAAGCCGATGGCACCCTGCTTGCCGCCGGCCAGTTTGTCGAACAAAGCGGTCATGGGTGCGCTCCTTACTTGCGGACCTTGATGGAAAACAGCCCCTGCGGACGCAGCATGAGGATCAGGATCACCGCCGAGAGGGTGAGGACCTTGGCCATCGAGCCGCTGATGAAGAACTCGGCGATCGACTGCGTCTGGGCGATGGAGAACGCCGAGGCAATGGTGCCGAACAGGCTCGCCGCACCGCCGAAGACCACCACCAGGAAGGTATCGACGATGTACAGCGAGCCTGAGGTCGGCCCGGTCGAACCAATGGTGGTGAACGCCGCACCGGCCACGCCGGCAACGCCACAGCCGAGGGCGAAGGTCATGCGGTCGACCTTCTTCGTGTTGATGCCCACCGAACGCGCCATTACCCGGTTCTGCACCGTGGCACGAACCTGCAGCCCCCAACGCGAGCGATACAGCAGAAAGAAGATGGCCAGCGTCAGCAGCAGCGTCACCGCCATCACGAACAGGCCGTTACGCGGGATATCGATGGCATCGGTGGGGTTGAACGAGCCCATCAGCCAGTCCGGCATGCTGGCGCTGACCTCGCGGGCGCCGAAAATCGAGCGGAACGCCTGCTGCATCACCAGCGACAGCCCCCAGGTGGCCAACAGCGTGTCCAGCGGGCGGTGGTAGAGCTTGCTGATCAATGCCCATTCGGCGAGCCAGCCGAGCGCACCGGCGATAAGGAAGGACAGCACGATGGCGACGAAAAAATAGTACGGCTGCAGCGCCGGCACGTACTTGAGCGTGAGCGTCGAGACGAGAAAGGTGGTGTAGGCACCTACAGTGAGGAATTCGCCGTGGGCCATGTTGATCACGCCCATCTGGCCGAAGATGATCGCCAGGCCCAGAGCCATCAGCAGCAGTACGCAGAACACCGACAAGCCGTTGAAGCCCTGCATGGCCGCGATGGCACCAAACTCCGATAGCCATTCCATGATGATGTCTCCTGATGGCGAAGGGGTTCGCCACGGACCACACGGCCCGTGGCGCCGGGAGAGTTACTGGTAGCCTTTCGGGAAGGGGTTCGGCTCGATCAGGTCGGACTCGTAGACCACCTGGAACTGGCCGTCGGCCTGCACCTGGCCGATGCGCGTCTTGCTCCACAGGTGCTGGTTCTCATGCACCTTTACGTAGCCTTCCGGTGCAGTGTTCAGCTCCAGCCCAGCGGAGGCGGCGACCACCTTGTCGACATCGAAGCTGCCGGCCTTTTCCACTGCGGCCTTCCACAGCCAGGGGCCGAGATACGCAGCCTGGGTGACGTCGCCAATCACTGCGTCGTTGCCGTACTTGGCCTTGAATGCCTTGACGAATTCGGCGTTGTTCGGGTTGTCCAGGCTCTGGAAATACTTCATCGAGGCGTAGAAGCCGGCCATGTTCTCGCCACCGATGCCCAGCAGTTCGTCCTCGGTGACCGAAAGGGTCAGCAGGGTCTGCTTGTCAGCCGTGATGCCGGCAGCCTTGAGCTGCTTGTAGAAGGCGACGTTGGAGCCACCGACCACTGCGGCGAAGATCACGTCGGGCTTCTTCAGCTTGATCTTGTTGGTCAGCGAGCCGAACTGGGTGTTGCCCAGCGGGTAGTACTCCTCGCCCACCACCTTGCCACCGAGCACGTTCTCGATGTGCTTGCGGGCGATCTTCATCGAGGTGCGCGGCCAGATATAGTCCGAGCCGAGCAGGTAGAAGGTCTTGGCGCCCTTCTCCTTGGCCACCCAATCGAGCCCGGCGAGGATCTGCTGGGTGGCCTCCTGGCCGGTGTAAACGACGTTCTTCGACTGCTCCAGGCCTTCATAGAAGGTCGGGTAGTAGAGCAACCCGTTTTCCCGCTCGAAGATCGGCAGCACCGCCTTGCGCGAAGCCGAGGTCCAGCAGCCGAACACCGCCGCTACCTTGTCGCGCTCCAGCAACTTCTTGGCCTTCTCGGCGAAGGTCGGCCAGTCGGAGGCGCCGTCCTCCTGGATCACCTTGATCTGCCGACCAAGAATGCCGCCGGCGGCGTTGATCTGCTCGATGGCCAGTCGCTCGGCCTGGATCGATCCGGTCTCGGAAATGGCCATGGTACCGGTGGCCGAGTGCAGCTGACCGACCGTCACTTCCGTGTCGGTAACTGCGAGCCCGGTGGTGTTGACCTCGGCGCTGGCGGTCGAGGCGAAGACGCTCATCGCCAGCATCGAGAGTGCCGCAGCCCCCTGCGCGAGCCGGCGGGGAAGGCGGCGTGACGAACCCGTCAGTTTTGAATCCATGTTGATTGCTCCTGTCTCGGTGGGCCGTGCAAGGCTGCCGCAGTGCTGCTGCGCGCCGGCATCGGGTCGGAAGCAAGAATGGGCTCGGCCGTCTGACCGGGGTATACGCAGGATGACGTAACGGCGTACGTCATCTGACGTATCCGTGCGCCGCGGCCATTGATGCATCCTTGCGTTCAAATGGAGCACGGCTGGCAGCGTGGCAGGCGCCGCAGGCCGAAACGGTGCAGGCCATGCGCAGGAAGACCCGCCGCCGCGCAGCATTGCGTGAGGCATGGATGTTGCTCACGTCAATCGTTCGATAACCAGCCGGGGCCGCCCGCGTGCAACTCACCGGTATACAGCGCATCGTCAAGATTCGCCGCGACTACAACAGCTGGGTCGCCGACGAGACCCTGGAAGACTACGCCCTGCGTTTCACGCCGAAGTCGTTCCGCAAATGGTCGGAGTTCCGCATCGCCAACACGGCGTTGGGGGCGGTGTCGTTTCTCGCGCTGGAAGCCATAGGCGGCACCCTGGCGCTGTCCTACGGTTTCACCAATACGCTCTGGGCGATCCTTGCGGTGGCGCTGGTGATCTTTCTCACCGGCCTGCCGATCAGCTACTACGCGGCACGCTATGGCGTGGATATGGATCTGCTGACCCGTGGCGCCGGCTTCGGCTACATCGGCTCGACCATCACTTCGTTGATCTACGCCAGCTTCACTTTCCTCTTCTTCGCGCTGGAAGCGGCGATCATGGCGCTGGCGCTGGAACTCTACTTCAGCATCCCGCTCGCGCTGGCCTACGTGGTCTGCTCCGTCATCATCGTGCCGCTGGTGACCTATGGCATCACCCTGATCAACCGCCTGCAGTTGTGGACGCAGCCGCTCTGGCTGACCTTGTTGCTGCTGCCCTACGTCTTTGTCATCGCCAAGAATCCCGATGCGCTGGCCGACCTGACCAGCTTCGCCGGGCGCGAAGGCAACGGCGGCGCCTTCAATCTGCTGTCCTTCGGTGCCGCCTGCACTGTGGCGCTGGCGCTGATCACGCAGATCGGCGAGCAGGTCGACTACCTGCGCTTCCTGCCGGAAAAGACCCGACAGAATCGCGTGCGCTGGTGGTTGGCGATGCTGGCCGCCGGCCCCGGCTGGATCATCCCGGGGGCGCTGAAAATGCTCGCCGGCGCTTTTCTTGCGTTTCTAGCGCTGCAGCACGAGATCCCGGTGGACAAGGCTGCCGAGCCGACGCAGATGTACTTTGTAGCCTTCAGCTACGTGTTCGCCTCGCCGGAATGGGCGCTGGCGGCGATGGTGCTGTTCGTCATCGTCTCGCAGGTGAAGATCAACGTCACCAATGCCTATGCCGGCTCGCTGGCGTGGTCGAACTTCTTTGCCCGCGTAACCCACAGCCACCCTGGGCGGGTGGTCTGGCTGGTGTTCAATGTGGCCATCGCGCTGATGCTGATGGAACTGGGGGTGTTCGAGGCCATCGAGCAGGTCCTCGGGCTGTACGCCAATGTCGCCATCGCCTGGATCGGCGCGCTGGTTGCGGACCTGGTCATCAATAAACCGCTGGGCCTGTCACCGCGGCAGATCGAATTCAAACGCGCGCATCTCTACGACATCAACCCGGTGGGTGTGGGTTCGATGCTGATCGCCTCGCTGCTGGCGATCCTCGCCCACAGTGGGCTCCTCGGTGAGCTGGCCCAGGCGGGCTCGCCAGTCATCGCCCTGGGCACGGCCCTGCTCTGCGCCCCGCTGATCGCCTGGCTCACCGGCGGCCGCTTCTACATCGCCCGCGAGCGTCAACCCGAGCTGCTCTACCCCTATACCGAGCGCGGCAAGATCGCCTGCGTGCTCTGCAGCAATGCCTTCGAGGAACCAGACACCGCCTTCTGCCCCGCCTACGGCGCACCGATCTGTTCGCTGTGCTGCTCGCTGGATGCGCGCTGTGGCGATCTCTGCAAGCCCCATGGGCGGCTTTCGGCACAATGGGATGCGTTCCTTCGCTGGGCCTTCCCGCAAGTTTCCATTCCCCGCCTGCACACTCGCCTGGCGCATTACCTGGGCGTGCTCGGGCTGATCATCGGCCTGCTTTCGCTGGCGCTCTGGCTGATCTACAGCCAGGTCTCGCTGAGCGTGGTGGCCAGTCCCCAGGAAACCGGCGAGACCCTATACCAGGCATTTCTCAAGGCCTTCCTGGTGCTCTCGTTGTTCGCCGGCATCCTCGCCTGGTGGGTGGTGCTGACGCGCGAAAGCCGCCATGTGGCCCAGCAGGAGTCGGATCGACAGACGCACCTGCTGATGCAGGAGATCGAAGCCCACCGCAAGACCGACGAGCAGCTGCAGAAGGCCAAGGAAGCCTCCGAGGCTGCCAATGCCGCCAAGAGTCGTTACGTTACCGGCCTCTCCCACGAGCTGCGCACTCCGCTCAACAGCATCCTCGGATACGCGCAAATCCTGCTGCGCGACGAGGCCATGGCGCCCCGCCACAAGGATGCGCTGGGTACCATCCACCGCAGCGGCGCTCACCTGCTATCGCTGATCGATGGCCTGCTCGATGTAGCAAAGATCGAGGCCGGCAAGCTCAATCTGGAGCAGTCCGAGATTGCCTTTCCCGAATTCCTCCAGCAGCTGCGCCAGATGATCGCGCCGCAGGCAGAAGAAAAGGGCCTGCGCTTCCACTTCGAAAGCCAGGGCCGCATGCCGGCCGTGGTGCGGGGCGACGAGAAGCGCGTGCGGCAGATCCTCATCAACCTGCTCGGCAACGCGGTGCGGTACACCGATGCCGGCAGCATCACCCTGCGCGCCAGCTACCTGCGCGAAACCGCTACCTTCGAGATCGCCGATACTGGCATCGGCATACCCGCGGAGCAGATCGAGCGACTGTTCCAGCCGTTCGAGCGTGGTAACCCGCTGCGTCAGGACAACGGCCTGGGCCTCGGCCTGACCATCACGCGCATGCTCACGGCGCTGATGGGCGGCGAGCTGTCGGTGAAGAGCCAGGAGGGCCAGGGCACGGTTTTCCAGCTACGGCTATTCCTCTCCGAGGTCCGCGTGCCGCAGGCGGTGGTGCATGTCGAGCACGACATCGTCGGCTACCACGGCCCGCGCCGGCGCGTGCTGGTGGTAGACGACCATATCGAACACCGCAAGGTCCTGGCCGGCATGCTCGAACCGCTGGGTTTCGAAGTGCTCATGGCGAGCAACGGCCAAGAAGCGCTCAGCCAGGCGTCGCTGCACAACCCCGACCTGATCCTCATGGACCTGTCCATGCCGCAGCTGGACGGCTGGCAGACCGCCCGACTGATGCGTCGATCGCTAGGCTCCTCGGCGCCGATCCTCATCATATCGGCCAACGCCTTCGTCGATGGCGGCAGTGTCTCCGCCGACTGCAACGACTACCTGCCCAAGCCCGTACACGCCCCGGTGCTGCTGGACAAGATCAGTCAGCAGCTGTCATTGAACTGGATCAGGCGCGCCCCGGCTCCCATCCAGCCTCCCGCCATCAGCCTGGCCGTTCCGGCACTTCAGGCGCTCCAACAGCAAGCCTCGCTGGGCTATGTGCGCGGAGTAATGGAGCTGCTCGATCGGCTGCAGCACGAAGCACCCGCCGCTGCGGCACAGGTCGAGACCCTGCGCGGGCTGGCCGCGCGCTTCCAGCTCAACGAGCTGAGCCGGCAGCTGGACGAGGCCATTCACAGCCAGAAGACTCGGACGACCATGGAGAACGGCCATGCAGCAAGCTGAACATCCGCAAAGCCAGGGCGTCGTGATGATCGTCGACGACGTACCCGACAACCTCGCGCTGCTCTCCGGCGCCCTCGATCAGGCCGGCTACATGGTGCTGGTGGCCCTCGACGGCAGCAGCGCGCTGGAACGCATGCAGCGACTCAAACCGGACATCGTCCTGCTCGATGCGATGATGCCCGGGCTCGACGGGTTCGAGACCTGCCGGAGAATCAAGGCCCAGCCTATGCTGGAAGACGTTCCGGTGCTGTTCATGACGGCGCTGACCGAAAGCGAGCACGTACTCGAGGGTTTCGAGGCTGGAGGCATCGACTACGTGACCAAGCCCATCCACACAGAGCAGGTACTGGCCCGAGTGGCGGCCCATCTGCGCACCGCACGGGCATTGCAGAACGCCCGCCGGAACGCCACCCAGGCACCGCCGGTGGACGAGAAACAGATCCAGGCAATGCTGAGCCAGCGCTTCCAGCTGACCGGGCGCGAGGTGGAGGTTCTGCACTGGGTGTCCTGCGGCAAGACCAATCGTGACATCGGCGACATCCTCGGGCTGAGCCCGCGGACGGTGAACAAACACCTGGAGCACGTCTATGTGAAGCTCGGCGTAGAAACCCGGACCGCTGCCGCGGCCATTGCCATGTCCGCCCTGACACGCTGAGCCTGCAGCCAGAACTTCTCTGCGCATACCGGCGGAACGTTTTCAATGTGCGCTCGGTCACATAAGGGCAGATTGGCATCAGACCTTCTGGGCCGAGTCGCTCGACGAGCGAGGCCGTCATTACACGCAGAGGACGACAGGATGTTTTCCAGCTATCTCTATGAAGCCGCACTCATCTATGGCCTGGTCTTCACTTCGGTGGGGTTCGTGCTGGGCATGTTCTACAACAACCGCAAGGTCTTCCAACTGGAGGACAAGGTGCAGCGTCTCAAACGCACGATCCGGCACCTGCAGCGCAAGAGCGAACCTTCGGCTTCGCGACCACGCATCGTACGGCAGCCGCCCGGCAGCGCAGGTTTGAGCAGCGCTCGCTGAACACCCCAGGGCATACCTGCAAAGACCGATTGGCGGGCAGAAATCCGATTTCTGTCGGCCAATCGGCGTTTTCGCTACGCGAAGTCATGCACTAACCTGAACCCAGCAGATCGGCCGGCAGCTGCCGCGCCATCCGTCGGTACGGACCTGCGCTCCCCTCCGCCGCCCCATCAAGTCCAGCCATTCGCACAAGCGAACCGGCGGAAAGGAATACGGTCCGAGACAAGACATACAAACAAGAACGTAAGCCAGGAGTCAGATCATGCATGCTCGTTCTTTGCTGTGCCTGTGCCTGCTCGCCGTATCGCTCGTGCCCGCCCTTGGCCACGCCGACATCCTCTCCGTCAAGGTGGAAAACGACATCATTGCCACTGGCAGCGATGGTCATTACACCAACGGCGTGGAAGTCATCTGGGGCTTCGCGCCGGATGAGCAGAACTGGACCCGACGCTTCGCCGACCTGTTACCGGGCTGGTCGGGGAGCAACCTCGACAACGTCGCCTACCGCTTCGGTCATCAGATCTACACGCCGAAGGAGATCGAAACCGAAAGTCTGATCGAGAACGACCGCCCCTATGCCGGCCTGCTGTTCGCCGGGATGTCGATGTTCTCCGATACTCAGCACGATGGCTGGCGCGCGGCCCAGGGGCTGCATCTGGATGTCGGCATGGTCGGTCCTGCCGCCGGCGGCAAGCGGCTGCAACGCGCCGTACACAAGGTCACCAGCAGTGACGAGCCCAACGGCTGGGACAATCAGTTGGAGAACGAAGCCTTCGTCAATCTGGGCTATCAGCATCGCTGGTGGCTGCAGCAACGCTTCGCCGGGCTTGAGCTGGAATACGGCCCCAGCCTCGGCTTCGCCCTCGGCAACCTCTACCGCTATGGCTCGGCCGGGCTCGGTTTGCGCCTGGGGCAGAACCTGCAACGCAGCTTCAGCATCCCGGCGGTCACGCCGGCCCAGAGCGGCAGCCAATTCTTCCGCCCGGGCGGCGACTTCGCCTGGTACGGCTTTGCCGATCTCGAGGGTCGCTATATGGCCCACAACATGCTGCTGGACGGCAACACGTTCGAGGACAGCCACTCGGTGGACCGCCGCGAATGGGTCGGCGACGCCAAGCTCGGCGTGGCGCTGACCTGGAGTCGCTGGCAGCTGGCGTTCGCCAGCGTCTGGCGCAGTCGCGAATTCCAGGGGCAGAAGGAGCATGACCAGTTCGGCTCGATCACCCTGTCCACTGCGCTCTGATGACTCACCGACGGGCGTCGGTGCCGTTTGCGTCGCGCATTCGCAAGTCTCCCGCCGCAACACCGCCTCGATGCGAACGCTCAGTTCGCACAGGTTGAATGGCTTGAGCGGATAGCCGTCGGTGCCGGGGCTGAGCCGCCGATGCGACCTGCTCGTCACCAGCGCTGACGCAGGACGCCCGATGGCGCAGCTGCTCCAGCACATCTAGCCCGCTGGCACCGAGCCCATGCGCATGCAGCAACGCCAGCTGGCTGGCCGACCCCGTGTCAGACCCAACAGTCATGTATCATTGCTGGCCAGTGGCTTCCTCTTGGCACGAAGTCTTACCAAACCCTTCATTGGCGACGACGCCAAGCACGACCCGGAATGGAAGCTTCATGTCCCGGCTGGATCTACAGAAACTCACGCTGCTGCTGGCACTGGTGGCAGGCCTGCTGACCTTCGCCAACAGCTTCTTCGCTGGCTACAGTTCCCAGCGCGACCAGCTGTTCGATCAGACACTGGAGGCCAACCGGGCCTATGCCCGCAAGCTGGCCGACACGACCGATCAGTTCTTCGTGAACAGCCGCCGTGAACTGGCCTTCGCAGCCGAAACGCTGTCGACCCGCTTCGACGATCCCGAGGCCCGCGATAGTGAGACGAAGCGGCTCAAGCTCAAGAGCGACCAGTTCAGTCGAGCCATCATCGTCAGCGCCGCCGGGGAGATTCTCTCCGCCTCGCCGGGAAGCAGCTTGAAAGTGGGAATGAAGGTCAACAGCGTCGGTGCGACCCGCGCGCTGACCGAACGCGCCCCGCTGATTACCGACCCGTACACCGCCACGGACGGCATCTACCTGATCGCGATATCCCATCCGATCTTTGGCGCCGACGGCAGCTATCGAGGCTTCATCAGCGCCTCGCTGTTCCTGCGTGAACGCAACGCACTGCATGGCCTGCTGGGCGTCCATTACTACCGCGACGGCTCGTACCTGTACGTCGTCGATACCCAGGGCAACCTGGTATTCCACGAAGACGGCGAGCGAGTCGGGCAGAATGTATCGAGCAATCCTGTCGTACAGCAGGTGCTGCAAGGCCATGAAGGCAGCCAGCGGGTGATCAACACCCGTGGCGTGGACATGCTGGCGGGCTACGCCCCCATCCAGAGCACCGGCTGGGGCATCATCGCCCAGCGTCCCACGGCCGCCATTACCGCCAAGCTCACCCAGCTGGCACGCGCGACGCTGCTCAACGCGGTGCCGTTCGCCATCCTTTCCCTCGCCGTGTTCTGGTGGCTGTCCAAACTCATCTCCTCACCAATCCGCGCGCTGGCCGATACCGCCGAGCACTGGGGTGCACCAGAGGCCGCGCAGCGCATCTCTACCGTCAACTCTTGGTACTTCGAAGTAGCCCGCCTGAAGGTGGCGATGCTGACCGGCGTGTCGCTGCTGCAACAGAAGATGGGCGCACTGGAGGCAGCCTCCATGACCGACCCGCTGACCGGCCTGCGCAACCGTCGCGGCCTGGAGCTGGCCCTCAAGCAGTTCGAACTGCTCGATCAGGGCTATGCGGCGCTGGCGCTGGACATCGATCATTTCAAGCAGGTCAACGACCAGCACGGCCATGATGTCGGCGACGAAGTGCTGCGCTTCCTGGCGGCGGAGATGCGTGAATGTTCGCGCCCCACCGATGTGCTCTGCCGTATGGGTGGCGAGGAGTTCCTGATGCTGCTACCCGAGACCGATGCCACGGGTGCCAGCGTTGCCGCCGAACGCCTGCTGACACGGCTGCGGCAAACCACAAGCCCGACCGGAACGCCGGTTACCGCCTCAGTCGGCATTGCCTTTAGCGGCGACTACCCGAACGCCGATGCCACCTTCAAGGCCGCGGACGCCGCGCTCTACCAGGCGAAACGAGCCGGCCGTGACCGCGCTGTGGTCGCCGCCGCGTAGCGATTCAGGCAGCCCCCGACGGTCCTGACGCAACGCTGACACCTCGCATGCGGAGCGTGCACGGAGCGGTGCACGCCATCCGTTGTCTCGCAACGGTTTCGTCACATGAAGATGAGAAAATATCCTGTTTGATAATAGTTGTTATTGATATTAGGATGCGCGCCCTCGCTCCCCTTCAAGGATCTTCCGATGCGGCGCCTTATCGTCTCGATGCTTGCGGTTCCGACCCTCACCAGCCCTCTCGCCGCCTACGCCAACGACGCCCCCTCGACGCCGCTGGCGCTCGAGGAAATGCAGGTCACCGCATCTGCCGAACGCGCCGACGGGCCAGTACAAGGCTATCGCGCCACCCGCTCGGCCAGCGCGACACGGACCGACACCGCCATTCATGACACGCCGCAATCGATCAGCGTGGTGCCGGCGCAGGTGGTACAGGACATCGGAGCGGTGCGCCTGGAAGATGCGCTCGACTACGCCGGGGGCGTGGAGCGCGGCAACAACTTCGGTGGTCAGGGCCTGACCGAATTCCTGATTCGCGGCTTCAACAGCCAGGAGTTCTATCGCAACGGTTTCGCCGTCAACCGTGGCTACCCGAACATGCCCGACGCCAGCACCATCGAACGCATCGAAGTGCTGCGCGGCCCGGCCGCCATGCTCTACGGCCGCAGCGACCCGGGCGGCACCTTCAACATCGTCAGCAAGCAGCCGCAGGCCGAGCGCCGCACCGTGCTGGGCAGCCAGGTCAACAGCGAAGGTCTGCGACGCGGCACCCTCGACACCACCGGTGCGCTGGACGAACAGGCCGACTTCACCTACCGCCTGAACCTGGTGGCCGAGGGCGGCGACAGCTTCCGCGACGACGTCGAGAGCGAGCGCTACAACGTCGCTCCCGTGCTGCGCTGGCAGCTCAACGAAGCCACCGCCATCACCCTCGAAGGCGACTACCTGCACAATCGCCACCCGCTCGACCGCGGGGTCACCCGCTACGCCAACCAGCAGGGCAAGCTTCCGCGCGACCGCTTCCTCGGTGAAAAGGCTGCCGGCAAGCTGACCAACGAGAACGCCACCACCCAGCTGCGTATCGAGCATCTGCTCAATGAGAGCTGGACGCTGCGTGGCGGCGTGCAGTATCTCGATGGCGAGATCTACGGCGGCGCCGTGGAGAACAACAGCAACGCCTACACCGGCTTGCCTGCAGGCTCCACTACCATCGGACGCAACTACAACGAACGCTGGCTGAACTGGAACGACGTCAATGCCCAGGCCAACGCCGAAGGCAACTTCGACCTCGCCGGCTTCGCCCATACCCTGCTGGTGGGTGTGGAGTACGACAAGTTCAACTACAACTCGCTGATCATCCGTTCGCCCGGTGCTGGGGCCTACCCCATAGATATCTACAACCCGGTACACGGCCAGCCGTTGCCGGCGCTGACCCGCACCACCACCCACGACAGCGAGAACCTGGAGTCCTACGCCTTCTTCCTCCAGGACCAGATCGCCCTGACCGAACGCCTCAAGGCGCAACTGGGTGCGCGCATCGAGCGTTTCGAGCAGAGCTATAACGACAAGCTCAACCCCAACGGGAACTGGGACCAGGCGCATAACGCCGTCACCCCGCGCTTCGGGCTGATCTACGACCTCACCGATGAGCTGGCGGTGTTCGCCAACACCTCGCGCTCGTTCAAGCCCAACCGCGGCGCCGACCGCCTGGGTAATTCCTTCGACCCGGAAAAAGGCGTCGCTCACGAGGTCGGCATCAAGTACGACATGGCCGACCGTGACCTGAGCCTGACCGCGGCGATGTTTCATATCGTCAAGGAGAACGTGCTGACCAACGATCCGCTGGACAGCACCCGCAGCGTCGCCGCCGGCGAAGTGCGCAGCCGCGGCTTCGATATCAACCTGGCCGGCAACATCACCCCGCAGTGGCGTGTGATCGGCGGCTATGCCTATGTCGACGCCGAAGTCACCGAAAGCACCAGCGCCAGCATGCCGTCCGGGTCTCGCCTGGGTAACGTGCCACGCCACAGCTTCAACCTGCTGGATACCTACGAGTTCGCCGGCGGCCCCCTGGCCGGCCTCGGCCTCGGTGCCGGGCTCAAGTACGTCAGCGATCGCCAGGGGCAGACCAGCAACAACACCTTCGACATGGACGGCTACGGCCTGGTCGATCTGCTGGCCTATTACCCGCTTACCGAAAACGTGCGGCTGAACCTGAACCTGAACAACGTGTTCGACAAGCACTACGAGGAACGCGCCTGGAACGCCTGGGCTTATCCGGGCGAGCCCCGCACCCTGCAGGCCGGCATCTCGATCAGCCTCTGATCTCCGCGGGCGCAGCCACCCTGGCTGCGCTCCCCGCTCGCGCTATTGCACCGCCTCATAGGGCAGCCCCACATAGTTTTCCGCAATGGTCGTCAGCGCCGCCGGCGTGCTGGTGAAGTAATCCTGCTCGCTCGCCTGAATACGCCGGGCGAAGGCATCGGTATCCGGGAAGCGATGCAGCAAGCCGGTCATCCACCAGGAGAAGCGCTCGGCCTTCCAGATGCGCCGCAGACAGATCGGCGAATAACGCTCCAGCAGGTCGACACGCCCCTCTCGATACACCTTGAGCAGGATGCGGTACAGCGTGCTGACATCGCTGGCAGCCAGATTGAGCCCCTTGGCGCCCGTCGGCGGGACGATATGGGCCGCGTCGCCGACCAGAAACAGGTGGCCGTACTGCATCGGTTCCACCACGAAGCTGCGCAGCGGCGCGATACTCTTTTCCAGCGAGGGGCCGGTGATCAGGCGTGCCGCGACGTCCTCCGGCAGGCGCCGCCTGAGTTCGTCCCAGAAGCGCTGGTCGCTCCAGTCCGCGACTTTCTCCTCCAGCCCCACCTGCAGGTAATAGCGCGAGCGGGTGGCCGAGCGCATGCTGCACAGCGCGAAACCCCGCTCATGGCTGGCGTAGATCAGCTCTCCGGCCACCGGGGGTGTGTCGCTGAGCAGCCCCAGCCAGCCGAACGGGTAGATGCGCTCGAACTCGGTCAGTACACCTGCCGGAATGCTCCTGCGTGACACCCCGTGGAAGCCGTCACACCCGGCAATGTGGTCGCAGTCAAGGCGCACGGTCTCGCCATTCAGCGTGAAGCTGACCCAGGGCGCCTCGCCTTTCAGGTCGTGCAGCTGCACATCCGGTACGCCATAGAAAATCGGCGCGGCGCTGGCCTTGCGGGCATCCATCAGGTCGCGGGTGACTTCGGTCTGGCCGTAGACCATCACGGTGTCACCGCCGGTCAGCGCTTTCAGATCGACCCGAACCCGCCGCTCGCCGAAAGCCAGTTCGACGCCTTCGTGAATCTGCCCCTCACGGTCCATGCGCTCGGCCACCCCCGCCTCACGCAGCAGATTGACCATGCCCTGCTCCAGTACCCCGGCGCGGATGCGCCCGAGTACGTACTCGGGCGTCTGCCTTTCGATGATGACGTTGGGGATGCCAGCGTTGTGCAGCAACTGCCCCAGCAGCAGGCCAGACGGGCCGGCACCGATGATGGCGACACCTGTTTTCATGGCTCGGTCCTCACTTGTTATTGTCGAGCGCGACCGCTTGCCGCACCCTGTCGAGACGCTCCAATGGTGTACCCGCGATAACCCGGCGGTAATGGACGAAGCCGTGCGGGTATTGGACTTTCATAAACTCGGTTCGATTAGCGCACAGCAGGAACACTGGCGATGAAGCCCCGCGACGCCCATACGACCATTCCCGTCTTCAAGCTCTATGGAGACGGCGCCGACTGGCCGACGCCCGACCTGCTGCACTGCGAGTCCATCGCCGCGCGCAGTCGCCTGCACGATTGGGAGATCGGCGCGCATCGCCATGCAGACCTGACTCAGCTGCTTTATATCCGTCGCGGTTGGGCTGAAGTGGAGATCGAGGGGGAGCGCACGCGGATCGAGCAGGCGGCGATCCAGGTGGTGCCGCCGCTGTGCGTGCATGGTTTTCGCTTTTCCGAGCGTGTAGAAGGCTATGTGCTGACACTGGCCAGCCCGCTGCTAAGGCAGCTGGAGACCGCGCTGGATGGCCAGCAGGACGCGTTGCGCAGCCCGGCCTTGCATCTGGCGGGTGCCGATCGGCGCTATCTGAACACCCTGTTCGAGGCGATCGACAGTGAATACCGCAACGCCGCACCGGCCCGGGAGCTGTTGCTGCAGTCGCTGGTGGGGGTACTCGCCGTATGGGTGGCCCGGCAGTTGCTAGTGCGTCGGGAGCAACGGCCAAGTCGGGGACAGGACTGCTGGCACGTTTCACACGCCTGGTGGAGCAAGACTTCCGCCAGCAGCGCTCGGTAGAAGCCTATGCCATGCAGCTCGACATCAGCCCGGCCTACCTCAACACGCTGGCCCGGCGCTTCGCCGGTCACACCGCCCTGGGGTTGCTGCACCAGCGATTGTTGCTGGAGGCCAAGCGGGAGCTGATCTACACGGCCATGACCATCAGCCAGATCTCGGATCAACTTGGATTTTCCGAGCCTGCGTACTTTTCCCGATTCTTCAAGCGAATGACCGGGCGATCGCCGAATGACTTCCGCCAGCACCCCAGCGGCGCTTGAGCATCAGCTGTCGGCGCGCACCAGCGCGGCGATGTCACCAAGCACGTCGCGCCACTCCTCTTCGCTGATCTCCATCAGGCGAAAGAAGCGCAGCGTGAAGATTCCTTCCGTGGCGAAAAACGCCAGCCGCGCCCGCCGGCCCGCCTCGCTGGACGTATCGAGACCGGCCAGGCGCGCCTGATACCAGGCGCGGGTCGAAGCCAGGTGCTCGGGCGTCTGCAGCAATGCCGCCATCAGGCTCGCAGCCTTGGCATCGGCGTCCGAATCCGAGGCGCGGGTCGCCTCGACATGGGCGCGCACCGCCGTCAGCGGGTCGGGATCGTCTCCGGCGATGCGCTGAAACTGTTCCGTATAGCCCTTGCCCCAACGCTCGAACATGGCATTGATCAGGTCGTCCTTGCTGCCGAAGCTGTACTGCACGCCGCCCTTGGTAATGCCCGCCGCCTTGGCGACTGCGTCAATGGTCAGCGCGGCAGCGCCCTGCCGATTGACGATGCCCTCGGCCACATCCAGCAACGCTTCGCGATCGATTGTCTTCTTTCTGCCCACCGACGCCCCTTTTAATTCAATACGTATGTATTTATATTCTGCCGGAACAACCATGCTCCAACCAATCGCGCTGCCACCCGCAACCTGAAGGATCGACTCGTGAAATCGCCTCTTCGCTGGCTGGTGCTGGGCATCCTGTCCAGCGCGCTGCTGCTGATCGTCATCGACATGACGGTAATCTACCTCGCCCTGCCCAGTCTGACCTACGAGCTGCGTGCCACGGCCAACGAAAAACTGTGGATCGTAAACGCCTACGCTCTCACCGTTGCCGGCCTGCTGCCGGGCATGGGAGCGCTGGGTGACCGTTTCGGCCACAAGCGGATGTTCGTCGCCGGGCTGGTGGTGTTCGGCCTGGCCTCCCTCGGCGCCGCCTTCTCGCCCAGCCCAGCGCTGTTGATCGCGGCACGCGTTACACTCGCGGTTGGGGCGGCAATGATGATGCCGGCGACCCTGGCGATCATCCGCCATGTTTTCGACGATGATCGCGAGCGCGCCCTGGCGTTCGGCATCTGGGCGGCGATCGCCTCCGGTGGTGCAGCCTTCGGGCCGGTGGTCGGCGGTGTGCTGCTCGAACACTTCTGGTGGGGCTCGGTGTTCATCATCAATGTGCCCATCGTCCTGTTCGCTTTGGTTCTCGCCTTGCGCTGGGTGCCAACCAGGCCCGGCAATCCCGAGCGGCCGTTCGACCTGCTCGCCTCGCTGTGGATCATGGGCGTCCTGGTCGGCCTGACGCTGGCCATCAAGGAAGCCGGCAAGGCCGACTTCTCGCTCCTGCAAGCCGGTGTGGCGGCAATCGCGGCAGTGATCTGCAGCCTGGCGTTCCTGCGACGTCAGCGGCGAGCGACGACTCCCATGATCGACTTCACCCTGTTCCGCGACCGCAGTTTTTCTGCCGGTGTGGCCACCGCGCTCATCGCTTCCGCTGCACTGATGGGTATGGAACTGGTGGTCAGCCAGCGTCTGCAACTGGTGGTAGGCCTGTCGCCCCTGCAGGCGGGTCTGACCATCCTGCCAATCCCCCTCGGCGCCTTCATTGCCGGCCCGCTGGCGGGGCTGGCACTGCCGCGCCTGGGCGCCGAACGCATTCTCAGTGCATCACTGGGCCTCGCCGCAGCCGGAGCCCTGCTCTACCTGCTGGGCTACAGCGCCGCGTACTGGATTCAGCTGGTCTCGTTCGCCCTGCTCGGTTTCGGCGTCGGTGCGGCAATGACGGCCGCCTCCAGCGCCATGCTGCTGCATGCTCCGCCAGACCGCGCCGGCATGGCCGCTTCGATCGAGGAGGTTTCGTACGAACTCGGCGGCGCATTCGGCATCGCCGTGCTGGGCAGCGTGATGTCGGCGGTTTACACCCGCGCCTTCGCTGCCCCTGCCAGTGTGGACGCCCCGGCACTGGCCCGTGACAGCCTGGACGGCGCGCTGATCGCCGCCGAGTCCCTGCCCGACAGCGTCGCTGCTCAGCTCATCGGCGTGGCACAAAGTGCGTTCGACAGCGCATTCGTGACGGTCATGATCCTGGTCGCCGCCCTGCTGACAATGGCCGCACTCGGCATCGCCCTGACCGCCCGAAGGGCTCGGTAGCCCAGCCGCCACGCCAACAGCGCTCATAAACGAAAAAGCCCGCATCGCTGCGGGCTTTGAGTTCTGTGGTGCCGGAGACAGGAGTCGAACCTGCGACCTTCGCATTACGAATGCGCTGCTCTACCTACTGAGCTACACCGGCGCCAGGCGGCGGATTATCGGAGGTTATGCGATCGGACTCAAGCCCACCGCGCGCCTCGCGAACGGCAACCCGCCGACGCTCCGTCAGTGCGGCCGTGAGGCCGGTTGGCCGTGATCGCGCTCCAAGTCGTGCTTTACCTGGCTGGCCAGATGCTCACCTTCGGCACTGGCCATTTCGTAGCCTTCACGGGCCTTGTGCTTGAGCTTGCCGGTCAGCTCGTCGCTCTTCTGACCCATCAGTTCGTCTTCACGACGGGTCGGTGGAACGGTAGCAGCCAGCAGAGCTCCCAGGGCAATACCCATGGCGCCAAGGGCGAGCGGCTGCTCGTTGAGCAACTGGCTGAAACCACCACGAGCGCGATCGGCGGTGTGCTTCAGGCTTTCCGCCGCCTGACGGCTGGAGTCGCTGACCCGATGGCGGGCGCTGCCCAGACTACTGGAGGCGTCATGACTCATCTGAGCCGCCTTGTCCTTAATGCCGGTGCCCTGCTGCTTCAGGCCAGAGGCCTTGGCCGCGAGCTTGTCGGTCATCGACGGGCCGCTGGAAGCGTGGGCACTGTAATCCGGGCGACGATTCTGCCCGGCCATCAGCCAGACCAATCCGATGCCGGTAAGCAAGGTGGGCACGGGGTTAGCCTTCACCGTATCGCTGAGATTGTGCAGGAACTCACCGCCACCACCCTTGGCGTAGCCCAGTGCGGTGTCGATCATCTGCCCCGGCGACAATTTGCTCTCCAGAGCGTGGACGATGTTGCCGATCTCGGCACGCTGCTGATCGATCTCGCGTTCGAGCGTGCTCGGGTCTTTCTGCGCTTCCAGATCTATCTGATTGTGCGTACTCATGCGTGCCCCCTGACGATTTCTTTGTCCTTCTGCAGAGAATGGATGGTGCGGTCAGGCTTCAACGAAGACGCTTCGAACTTCTTCTTGCCCGCCGAGACCATGATCAGGCCTACCACCACCACGACCACGCCGACGACCAGCGCAGCGAGCCACAGCTCCATCATCGTTCCGAGGAAGTACACGGCCGACATCAGCAGCACGATGAAGCCAGCCAGCAGCACGGCACCACCGGTGGCCACGCTCGCGGCGCCGGCTTTGGTGGCACGGATGGATTCGCTCAACTCGGCCTTGGCCAGAGCCAGCTCCTTGGTGAACAGTGACGGCACTTCACGCGTCAGCTGCCGCAACAGGCCACCCACGGAAGTGTCGTGCTCGGGGTTCGCCGCCGGTTCGTAAGGCGTGTTCAGGTTACGTTGCTCGTTCATCGATTCAGCCCTCCGTTTGTGCCTCTGCCGTTGGCGCCGATGCCGTTGGTGCTGCCCGGCGTCGAGGTCATGCCCGCATTGC
This sequence comes from Stutzerimonas sp. LR2, assembly GCF_055755175.1. NCBI lineage: Bacteria > Pseudomonadati > Pseudomonadota > Gammaproteobacteria > Pseudomonadales > Pseudomonadaceae > Stutzerimonas > Stutzerimonas sp. LR2. The sequence goes on along the minus strand of NZ_JBVTRR010000002.1, from coordinate 293,161 downwards.
TGACGCTGCCGACCGTACCGCCCGATGCGCCGCTTGAAATGCGCGAATCGAGTTCGGCCTGGCTCGGCAGGGTTTCAGCTGTTACGTCAGCCGGAACGCCCAGCGGCGAAGTGGGATGCGGTCGAGCAGCATCGGAATGGCCGTAATCGGTGGTGAGCTCGCGTGCCGTCGTATGGGTGCGATTACTCGAAGCCCGCGCAAAGCGGGTCAGGCCGAAGCCGAGGGCGACGCTGCCGGCAATGAACAGGCCCGGATTGTTGCGCGCCAGGCGGTTCACCTCGCCGACCAGCTCGTCGACGCTCTTGCCACGCAGGTTGTCGGCCAGGTCGACCATGCTCTGAGCAATGTCGGACACGTAGTGGGACAACCCGGTGCTGTCCTGATTTTCCAGCTCTGCGGCGGCGGCCTTGGCGCTTTGCGCGACCTTTTCCAGTTCGTCGGCAGCGGTGCCGCGATAGCTGTCCAGCTGTGCCTTGCCCTGATTTTTCAGCTGTTCGCCGGCTTCGGCCGCCTTGGCCTTGATGTCCTCGCTGGTCGCACCCTGACTGGCCCCGGAACCACTCATCGGGGCCGCGCCATTGCCGGCCGACGAATTGCTCGACTGTCCGCTGGAGGCGGCCGTCTGCGGCGTGCCGGTGCCGGCTTGGCCGCCGTAACCTGTGATTTCTTCATCGGGTGTCGTCATTTTGTCCACCTTTATAGGGTTATGGATTGGCCGGATGACCACGGTCCGTTGAAGCACAGCGATGCGGATCGCCGCGGCCGTGCAATGTAAGTGCGCACATAAATGGTGACCGGACCCCATTTTTCGAGTTCCGTGGCTCGGGCCAGACGGTTCCGGCGTTCGCTGGCGGGCTATCGCGGCGGCGCCGGTAGTGGACGAGCGAGCCGAACAGCGCTGGTTTGCTGGCGCTCTGCCCACGATGGGCCTGCAGGCGGCATCGCGACTGGGCTACGGATCGGCGTACGAAAACAAGCGAAACGGCGCGTGACGGCACGTTTGTGACCGAATGGTCGAAGGTAGCTGGCGCCGGCCTGCCTCGAGCGAGCCGACGAGCTGTAGCAGACAGGCTGGGCGCTGAAACGCAAAAACGGGCCCGAAGGCCCGTTCTTGCTTGAGGGGTGAAGTCCTTACAGCGGACCGATGCTGGTGCAGCTGTGCGCGGTCTTGGCGTGCTTCTGCAGAATCGGCAGCTGCGGGCGGTGCTTGCCACTGGTCACGTCCAGCGACAGTGCGTACTCGCCCCACCAGGGACCTGCTGCCCAGTAAGTGCTGGGGATGCAGTTCTGACGCAGGTAAGACAGCAGGTTGTCAGTGGCCACCAGGGCGGACGGCGAGAAGTCCGGAATACCGTGCTCACCGATGTAGCCACGCAGCTTGTTCTGCTTCAGCCAGTCGACGAAAGGCTTGACGCGATTGACACCGATCATCGGGTCGAACTTCTCGTTCTTGTCGAAGTAGTTACCGGAGAAATCCTTGTCGATGTACATGTGTGCTTCGTACACCAGGTTGTTCTTCGGATCGCGCATCCACGGGTTGCTGATCAGCTGAGTGTTGTAGTGCGGCCAGTGGAAGGCACTGGACCAGCGGTCACCGGCCACGTAGATCCAGCGCTTGGAATCCACGGTGCGGATCGCCTGAGCAGCAGCCAGGGCGGCCTGCGGCCAGAGACCATTGGTGGAGTATGGCTCGTTCATCAGCCCGTAACCTTCCACCGCCGGGTGGTTGACCACTTCCTGCGCAATCTGCTTCCACACCGCCGCGAATGAGCTGATGGGTACTTCGTTCGAGCCGATCAGCTTGTTGAAATAGCGGTAGTAGTTGTGCAGGTCGAGGATCACCTTGACGTTGTGCTTCTGCGCGAAATCCAGCGACTGCTTCAGGCGCGCAAGTTCTGTGGCATTCAGCGGCGTGTTCAGCTTGGGCTGGATACGCTCCCAGAGGAACGGCAGGCGTACCAGCGGCATGCCGAGGTCGGCGTACTTCTTGTAGTACGACTCGGCCGGATAGGTGTAGTTGGTGCCGTGCGTACCGGGAACCACCGACGGGCCGAAGCCTGCACCGGACAGGTTGACGCCAACCAGCAGCGGTTTGCCATTGGTGGTGCTCGGCGCTGACGGCGCTGGGCTCGGGGCCGGCGCTACAGCAGCAGGCGGCGTGGTGACCGAGGGAGCCGAAGGCGTGGCGGAGGTGCTGACCACGGAGACCGTCTTCGGATAACCGACGGCAGCGCCGTTGATGGCCGCGCCTTCCAGGAACACGCTCATGTTGCTGCCGACCACCTGGGTACGCAGAACCTTGCGCACCTGGCCGTCAGCCAGTTTTACCGATGCGCCGGTCTTGAAAGCGGCGACGTTGGCGCTGGTTGCCTGGATGGAGAACCCGGCGGACGCACGGAACACACCGTTCAGCCACTCATTGTTGGTGAAGCTGTTCAAGTTGCTGGTGGCAACGACCGAAGACGAAGGTGCGGTCGGTGCCGGAGCAGTTGCGGTAGTACCGGCGAGGGTCAGCTTGTTGGGCGCGCCCACTACACTTCCGTTAACCGCGGCGCCTTCGAGGAAGACGCTCATGTTGCTACCGACGACTTGTGCCTGGGTAATCTTGCGAACCTGGCCATCGGCCAGTTTTACCGAAGCACCGACTTTGAAGTTGGCCTTATTGCCATCGTTGGCCGGAATGGAGAAGCCCGGCGACTTGCGCCAGACACCATTGAGCCAATCGGTGTTGGTAAAGGCATTAATGCTGGTGGAGTAAGCAGTCGCCGTCGACGGCGCGGTTACTGCAGGCGCCGCGGTAGCGGGAGCCGAAGTTGCGGCAGCCACGGTTGCGACCGACTGCGGTGCACCCACCTTGTTGCCATCGAGCTTGGCGCCATCAAGGAACACGCTCATGTTGCTGCCGACGACCTGCGCGCGGCTGATGGTGCGCACTTGGCCGTCAGCCAGGCGAACCGAGGCGCCCGCCTTGAAAGCCGCCTGGTTGGCGGCCGTGGCCGGAATGGAGAAGCCTGCGCCAGTGCGCCAGACACCATTAAGCCAGTCGGTATTGGTAAAGGCGTTGACCTTGGTGGAAACGGAGGCTGCAGCGACAGTGGTAGCTGCAGCAGCGTAAGGAACAGTTGCTACGGTTACGCCACCCATGAGGGCAGCCATGGCGATGGAAGCGACGAGTGCCTTACGGGCACCGGTAAACAGGTTGGTGGACATTGAGTCTCTCCGGAACTTACTACTTCAAAGGCCCAGCCTTCGAAAAGTGACGGGAGGTCGATAAGTCGTGGGGCGATACTGGAAGGAACCGCGGTGTCACAACAAACGAACCGTTCTACAAGAAATTTCCCGCCGTCCACCCCCTGAACAAACCGGTAAATCGTCTTGCGTGGCGGCTTTATAATAGGTTCGAAAAAATAATGGAAATCTTTGTGGCGGAAAAAGATCGCCAATAAGCCGCCATATATCTGTCACCGATATTATGTTGCCATTATATAAATGGGTGCAGATATCGATTTGATATGACGCTTAGCCCCCTTGCTAGAAGAATTTGTCGTTCCGCTTGCGACGGTTTTTTGAATTCGCCAACTTTCAAACGGCATTAAATCCTATGATTTTGTCCCGACGAACGGCACCGCATAATTGCGCGAAACGGCAGGGATTAATCCCTATATAACGCTGACGCTCGGGCAACCGTCGGCGCGCTTTCGAGGTCCAACATGAGGATCAACAGACGCAGGCGGAGGTTAGCGATGAGCCATAAGTTCAAGGTCGGCGATCACGTGAGCTGGAACTCGGAAGCAGGACGAGTCCGCGGTCGCATCACTCGGGTGCACACGGCCGACACCGAGTTCATGGGCCGGACCCGGCGTGCCAGCCCCGAAGCACCGCAGTACGAGATCAAGAGCGACAAGACCGATCACGTGGCGATGCATAAAGAGTCGGCGCTGACCAAGCTGGACTGATTGCATGACTGACACGCTGACCGTCTGGACCATTGGCCATTCGAACCGCTCGCTGGAGGCCTTTGTCGAGCTGCTGCAGCTGCACGGCATCGAAGCCATCGCCGACGTGCGCCGCTTCCCCGGTTCGCGGCGGCTGCCACAGTTCGGCAGCGAGGCGCTGCGGGGTGCATTGGGTGAGGCGGGTATCGGCTATGCCTGGTTCGAGGAGCTTGGCGGTCGCCGACGGCCGCTTGCGGATTCGCCCAACCTGGCCTGGCGCAACAGCTCCTTTCGCGGCTACGCCGATCATTTGCAGAGCGACGAATTCAACCGCGGGCTCAACCGTTTGTTGGAAAGGGCGGGCCGGCAACGCACCGCGATGATGTGCGCCGAGGTGCTCTGGTGGCGCTGCCACCGCTCACTGGTATCGGATGTGCTGAAGACCCGAGGTATCGAGGTGCTGCACATCCAGGACGAGAAGCCGCCCGCCGCCCACCCTTTCACTGCCCCGGCACGGCTGGTCGACGGCCAGCTGAGCTATGCCGCAGGCAAGGGCGTGCCGCTGAGGAAGGAAGCTGGCAGACAGATCGACCTGGATCTTTAGCCCATGATGCGCATCAGGGGCGCTCGATGCGGTCCGGGTGGATGACGATGCGACCCTGCTTGTAGAGCCCGCCGATGGCCTTCTTGAAGTTGCCCTTGCTGACACCGAACCGCCGCGCGATCTCTTCGGCCGGGCTCTTGTCGCTCACGGCCAGTACGCCCTGGTTTTCCTCCAGTTGCTGGAGGATCAGCGCCTGCAGCGCATCGGTCGCCTCGCTGCCGATCGGCTGCAGGCTCAGGCTGATCTTGCCGTCGGCGCGCAGCTCGCGGATGTAACCCCGCTCATGCATGCCGCCGCGCAGGAACTTGAACACCTCGTTCTTGTGGATCAATCCCCAGTGCTGGCCGTTGATGATCGCCTTGTAGCCGAGATCGGTCGGTTCGACGATCAGCAGGTCCACCGCGTCGCCCACCCGGTAGCGCGCCGGCGTCTTGTCCAGATGGCGATCCAGCCGTGCGGTGGCGGTGATGCGACGGGTGCGCTGGTCGATGTACACGTAGACCACACAGTAGTCGCCGACTTGCAGCGGCCGCTTCTCCTCCGAGTGCGGCAGTAGCAGATCCTTGGGCAGCCCCCAGTCGAGGAAAAGCCCGACGCGGTTGATTTCCGCCACCTTGAGACTGGCAAACTCGCCGACCTGCACCCTGGGCTTTTCCGTGGTCGCGATCAGCTTGTCCTCGCTGTCGAGGTAGACGAACACGTTCAGCCAGTCGTCCACCTCGGTCGGCACATCCTTGGGGATGTAGCGGTTGGGCAGCAGAATCTCGCCATCCGGCCCGCCGTCGAGGTAGAGGCCGAAACCGGTGTGCTTGACGATCTGCAGGCTGTTGTAACGTCCGATGGCGGCCATGGCGGGTGTCCCAGTGATGAAGGCGGCGATTCTAGCGGCGCGGCAAGGCATAAGCGATGACTGAATCCCCTGCCTTGGTGCCCAGCGAGCCATGCCCGCCGGCGACCACCACCACCATCTGCCGCCCGGAACGGCTCTGGTAGGTCATCGGCGTCGCCTGGCCGCCAGCCGGCAGGCGCGCCTTCCACAGCTCGCGACCGGTACTGACGTCGTACGCACGCAGATAGTAGTCCAGCGTGCCGCTGAGAAACGCCACGCCACCGGCGGTGACCATCGGCCCGCCCAGGCTCGGCACCCCCATCTTGAACGGCAGCGGAATCGGCGAGCGATCCCGCACGGTGCCGTTCTTGCGCAGCCAGTGGGTCTTGCCGGTGCGCAGGTCGGCGCCCGCCACATAGCCCCACGGCGGCGCGGTGCACGGCAAGCCGATCGGCGATACGAAGGCCTCCAGTTCCACCGCGAATGGCGAGCCGAAGTTCTCGTTGAGAAACGGCTCCTTGTCCGAGACATAGGTCGTCTCGTCGTCCTCACGCGGGATCAGCCGCGAAGTGAAGGCCAGGTACGCCGGTGTGCTGAATACCATCTGGCGTACCGGATCGACCGCCACCCCACCCCAGTTGAAGACGCCGAAGTTACCCGGATGAACCAGCGTGCCCTGAGTGGAGGGTGGCGTGTAGCGTCCCTCGTAGCGCAGCGAATGGAACTGGATATGGCACATCATCTGGTCGATCAGCGTGGCACCCCAGAGGTCCTTGCCCTGCAGCTTCGGCGGTTCGTAGGACAGTGCCGACGCAGGTTGCGTCCTGGCGACCCAGTCGCCTTCGGCCGCACCTTGTGGCGCGGGCACCTCGCGCACCGGCAGGATCGGCTCGCCGGTGCGGCGGTCCAGCACATAGATGTCGCCCTGCTTGGTCGGCGCCACCAGCGCCGGCACCGGCCCCTCCTCCGTCTGGATGTCGATCAGGCTAGGCTGTGCCGGCACGTCCATGTCCCAGAGGTCGTGCCGCACGGTCTGGAAAACCCAGCGCAGCTGGCCGCTATCCAGGTCGAGCGCCACGATGGAGGAGGAAAAACGCTCGCTGTTCTCGCTGCGCCGCCCGCCCCACTGATCCGGCACCTGGTTGCCGAGCGGAATGTAGACCAGCCCCAGCGTCTCGTCCGCGCTGGAAATGCTCCAGCTGTTCGGGCTGCTGGCGCTGTATGTCTGCCCGGCAGCGATGGGCGCGGTCTCGTCGGGGTTGCCCGGGTCCCAGTTCCACAGCAGCTTGCCGGTATAGACGTCATAGGCGCGGATGACCCCGGACGGCTCGTTGGCGCGCACGTTGTCGTTCACCGCGCCGCCGATGATCACCCGGTCGCGCGCGACCACCGGCGGAGAGGTCGAGTAGTAGAAACCCTCTTTTACGTGGGGCATGTTGGCCCGCAGGTCCACTTCGCCGTTGTCGCCGAAGCCGGGGCATATCTCGCCGGTTCTGGCATCCAGCGCGATCAACCGGGCGTCGGCAGTGGGCATGAACAGCCGCTGGCGACAGCTCTGCGCCTGGCTGGAGGCGGGAGCGGCATGATAGGAAAGCCCGCGACAGGTCAGGTGCTGGCGGTTGACCGAATGCGGCACCTTGGGATCGAAGCGCCAGCGCTCTTCGCCGGTCTCGGCATCCAGGGCGATCACCAGGTTGTGCGGCGTGCACAGGTAGAGGCTGTCGTCGACCTTCAGCGGAGTGACCTCGTAGGTGGTCTCGTCCGGGTCGTCCGGACCGCGCAGATCGCCGGTCTGGTAGTGCCAGACCGGCTCCAGGCGCTCGACGTTCTGCGGAGTGATCTGCGCCAACGGCGAATAGCGCTGGCCATGCTGGGTACGCCCGTAGGCATGCCAGTCGCCCTCCGGCACGCTGTCGTCGACGGCAGGCGCCTCGGCCAATGGCGGCGGCAGCATGCCTTTGATGTCATGACTGTCGCGCCCCACCGCATAGATAGCCGCCACACCCCAGAGCAACACCGCCAGCATCAGCGGAAGCGCTGCACCACCCCAGGCACGGAAGCCGAAATGCTGCCACCCCAGGCGACGCGCGATCCATGGTGTGAGCAGCCACAGGCCGAGCGGCGCGATGATGCTGCCGCGTGGCGCCAGTTGCCACCAGTCCAGGCCGACTTCGTACAACGCCCAGCCGAGCGCACCGAGCATGAGCAGGGCGTACACCCACAGCGCCGTGCGGCGGCGCATCAGCAGCAGGACACCGGTCAGCAGAAAGCCGGCCGCCAGGATGGCGAAGTACCAGGTTCCGCCGAGGCTGATGACCTTTGCACCGCCGACGCCAAGCGCCAGCCCGACGATGATGCAGAACAATCCGCTGATGACTACTGCCACGGCGCCAACTCCTCGCTCTTGTTATTCGACCTGCACACATTCCAGATGACCGGCACGGACGGCCATCACTGGAATGGGACAGGCGATGAGCGGGAATGCTCCGTGGAAACGGCAGTGCGGCGGAGCAGGCCGCCTGCCCGCCGCTGCCCCGGCGCTTAGTTGCTGTCCAGCCCTACCTGCAGCAGCTTGCCGTCAGCGGCATCGGTGAGCAGGTAAAGGAAGCCGTCCGGCCCCACACGCACGTCACGGATACGCGCATTCAGGTCCTTGAGCAGACGCTCCTCGCCGACGATCCGATCGCCATCCAGCTGCAGCCGGATCAGCGACAGGTCCACCAGGGCACCGATGAACAGGCTGCGCTGCCAGGCCGGGAAACGCTCGGCATCGTAGAACGCCATGCCGCTGATACCCGGCGATTTGTCCCAGACGTGATGAGGCGGCTCGGTGCCCTTCACGGTTTTGCCCTGGGCCTCCGGGATCGGCAGCATGCTGTAGTTGATGCCATGGGTCGCCAGCGGCCAGCCATAGTTCTTGCCGGCCTGAGGGATGTTGATCTCGTCGCCACCACGCGGGCCATGTTCGTGCGTCCAGAGCACGCCGCTCCAGGGGTTGAGCGCGGCCCCCTGCTGATTGCGGTGGCCGTAGGACCAGATTTCCGGACGCGCGCCGTCGCGCCCCACGAAGGGATTGTCGTCGGGCACGCTGCCGTCCAGGCCGATGCGCACCACCTTGCCCTGATGCTTGTCGAGGTCCTGCGAGGTGGAGCGCTGGTTGTTCTCGCCCAGCGCCACGAACAGATGGCCGTTGCCATCGAATACCAGCCGCGAGCCGAAATGAATGCCGCTGGACAGCTTGGGCAGCTGGCGGAAGATCACCTCGAAGTTTTCCAGCCGGGATCGATCATCACTGAGCCGGCCGCGGCCGACGGCCGTCCCGGCCTTGCCGTCCTCGCCAACCTCGGCGTAGCTCAGATAGACCAGGCGGTCCTGCTCGAACGCCGGCGACAGCCGGACATCGAGCAGGCCACCCTGCGCGCGGGCGAATACGTCCGGCACGCCAGCCAGCGGTTCCGATCGGCTGCCATCGAGCCCCACCAGCCGCAGCCGACCGGGCCGCTCGGTCACCAGCATGTGCTCGCCATCCGGAAGAAAGGCCAGCCCCCACGGGTTCTCCAGCCCCGCGGCGATCTCCTTGACGGTTACCTGCCCCGCCTCGCAGGGAAAGCGTTGCGTTTCAGCGGCAACCTGGAACGAAGCGGCAATGAGGAAACCGCAGAGCGTGGTGCGAATGGCTTGACGCAGCATGAAGGTCCTCCGGTGATGGGGCGTTGTGATTCCCAGATACGCCGCTTCATTGAAGACCAGAGCGTCGGCTCGGTGGTTGCGAAAACGCTTCAAGAAATGACCGACCGTAAAAAGCTGAACAAAATTTGATCAAATCTGTATAATGCCCGGTTCGACTGATTGAAGGAAAAGCGATCCATGGCCACCAAAACCACCAGCGCCAAGCGCAAACCCGAACCCGCGACCGAAACCAGCCAGTCCCTGGCAGAGCAGATGGCCGCGTTCCTCAAGGCCGGCGGTGAGATCCAGACCATCCCCAACGGCGTGAGTGGCCAGACCCAGGGCCCGTCCCGGCAGATCACCATCAGCAAGAAGTGATGCGCTGACACGAACCGCTTTCGGCGAGCCGCTCTGTACAGGCTCGCCGCGTTCCACCTCCTTCCTGATTTCTCCGAGCATCCCATGACCGATCCCGTGCGCCTTGCCAAACGCGTCGCCGAGCAATTCGGCTGTTCCCGGCGCGAGGCCGAGCTGTACATCGAGGGCGGCTGGGTCACTGTCGACGGCGAGCTGGTCGAAGCGTCCTTCCTCAAGGTAGGTCCGCAGCAACGTATCGAACTGCAGCCCGGCGCCACGGCGAAGGAAATCGCCCCGGTGACGCTGCTGCTGCACAAGCCAGCCGAACTCCCGATCGACAGCGATAACGATGGCCCCCGCCGTGCGCTGCAGGCCAGCGAGCACTGGGCCGATGATCCGTCCCGCACCGAACCACTGCAGCGTCACCTGCTGCGCCATACCTTGCTGCTGCCCCTGGATGCCGATGCCAGCGGCCTGAGTGTGCTCAGCCAGCAGCGTGAAGTGATCCGCCTGCTCGGCGACACGCGCAACAAGCTCGAGCAGGAGTACGTCGTCGAGGTTAGTGGCGAAGCCGAAGAAGGTGGCCTGGCGCTGCTGGCCAAGGGAATCGGGCATCGTGGCAGGATCCTGCCCAAGGCCAAGGTCAGCTGGCAGAGCGAAAACCGCCTGCGCGTGGTGGTCAAGGAACCCGCACCAGGCGAGGTTCGCATGCTCTGCGAGGCCATCGGCCTGCGCGTCGTCGCCAGCAAGCGTATACGCATCGGCCGGCTGTCGATGGCCAAGCTGCCGGTGGGGCACTGGCGCTTTCTCGGCGAACACGAGCGTTTCTGACGCTGCCGCCTGCACCAGTCGGCGGAGCGCGCTTGCCTTGCCCGCCGCGCTGAATCAGTCTTGAGCGCTGGGCCGGGGCAATTCGCCACGACGGCCCACCCTCCAAGACAGGACCGCGATGCAGAAACTGCTGCTCTTGTTGCTGATTCTTCTATCGCTGCATACCCAGGCGGCCGAGCCTGTCACTGTCTGGGCCTATCAACCTTCTCCGCCGTTCGCCTCCGGCCAGAGCCCCGGCCTGTCCGAAACCCTGGTACAGCTGCTCAACGAGCACCCGACCAACCAGGGTCGTTACGAATTCCGCCTGACGCAGCTGCCGCGAAAGCGACTCGATGCCCGGCTCGCCGCCAACGAACCGGGCATTCTTTTATGGGCCACACCGGAGTTCTTTCCCGAACGGTTAACCGCTCGGGCCAGCTGGACGCGACCGCTGCTCTGCGACATTCAGGATTTCGTCTCGCGACGGGCGGCTCCGGTCGACTATGACGGCCCGCGCTCGCTGCACGGCCTGCGCCTGGGCGGAATCCTCGGGCATCGCTATCGCACGCTGCAGGCGGATATCGACAAGGGGCTGATCCGCCGCGAAGACGTGCATACGGACCTGCAGAATCTGAACAAGCTGCTCTCAGGGCGCATCGATGTCGCCCTCATCCCGCGCTCGTCACGCCTGTTCTACAGCCTGACCGAGGTGCCGGAAGCGCAGCTGCACGTTTCACCGAGCCCCCTGTACGTGTTCGACCGCCACGTGCTCATGACTGCCAGCCTGCCCGCCGCGACCACGCAGTACATCCAGCAGCTTGTCGCCGACCTGCCGCACAGTGCCCGCTGGCAGACGTTGCTGCGACGCTATGGCCTGCAACAGATGAACGCGCCCTGCCCCAATTTCTAAGCGAACGTAAGCCGCACTGGCGAATCGAAGCAGGCACGCCCCATACTGGCGAAAAGAGAACGGAGTACCAATTCAGCCATGAAAAAGGCATTGCTCTTCGGCCTGCTGTTGACTCTCGGCGGTTGCGCCAGCCAATCCTGCGATCGCGCCTGGGACGACGACGGCTGTCGCGCCGAGCGTCTGCTGTACCAGAACGATCTGATGCAGGCCAAGATTCTGATATCGGTCGGTGATGAAGACAGCTACGAACTGGCCCAGGCCCTGCTCGATCGCAGCGCGCGGCTGGATCGGCGCGGTGAGACCGAGTTCTACCAGGCGCTGCTGCTGATCCGCCAGGGCCCGGAGCCCTCCGAAGTGCTGCAATTGCTGGAAAAGGCCAAGCGCAAGGGCCATCCGCACGCGGTGGCGCTGCTCTACAAGATCTACCAGGAGCCCTATCTGATCGAGCAGGCGGACCCGATCAGGGCCGAGGGCTATCGACAGGCCTACGGCGAACTGGACGTCGCGCGCAGCGGCTACCCATCGTTCGACAAATCGCTGGAACTGGTCGATCAGCTGGTTGCGCCACCGCCACCCTCTGTGCCGTACCAGGCACCATGCCCGCAACACTGCCTGGAGCAGTCACGCTAGCATCGCGGGCTGGCGAGGAGCGATCAGGGCGCAGGGGTCTGCGAAATCCGCGGTTCCTCTTCGCCGTCTGCGACCGCGCGCGCTTCCGCTTCGGTGGCGTAAGGGCCGCCGACGATGGTGCCGTTCAGTTCCACCACCCAGCATACGGCCCAGGTCGGGCGCCAGGCTTTGGGTACGTCTTCGCCGCTGAGGTGCTTGATCTGCGAGGTCATGGCGTTTCTCCATTGCTACTGAGACAAGACGGCCGTCCGCGCCGCGGAGCCGGCCCCATGCAATGCAGACCACAAGCCGGCACGCTTTGCTCGTCCCGATCGACGAAACGGACCGAGCCAGAACCCTTGGCGGCAGCTGGGCTCTACACACACAGGTGCCGCCCGCTGAGGAAAGACGATGCGCTCCACCAGCCGCCTGTTTCTGCTGATGTTGCTCTGCACCTTCCTTCTGGTCGGCTGCAGCCGCGCAACCCTGGTCTACCGCAATCTCGACACGCTGATTCCCTGGACACTCAACGATTACCTGGACCTGGACCGCACCCAGCAGCGCGAACTGCGCCAACGGCTGCGTGAACACCTGGCCTGGCACTGCAGCACCCAGTTGCCGGAACTCCTTGCCAGGCTTGACCGGCTGGAGCGAAGCAGTGCCGACGGCCAACTCGAGCCGAGCGATCTGGAGCCACACTACCGCGGCGTACGCGACGCCATGCACAGCATCGCGGTGGAGGTCACCCCGACCGCCACCGATCTGCTGCGGGCATTGAACGACGCGCAAGTCGAGGAACTGCGCAAGGCGCTGGACGAGAACCGCCGTGAACATCGGGAGAAATACCTTGAGCCGCCCCTGGAGCAGCAGATCCGCGAACGCGCCGAGCGCATGCAGGAGCGCCTGCAGTACTGGTTCGGCCCGCTGAACGCGCAGCAGCGCCAGCGCGTGCTGCGCTGGGCGCACACCCTGAGCGAGCAGAACAGCCGCTGGCTGCGCAACCGCGAGCAATGGCAGGCGATGCTGCTGGCCGCCGTCGAGCAGCGCCACGGCGCCGATTTCGATAAGCGTATCGCCCGGCTCTTGCAGGATCGCGAAGCGCTGCTGAACGAAGATGACCGCGCGGCGCTGCAACGCGCAGAACAGGCCGGTCTGGAACTGGTGGCCGACCTCCATCGTCTGGCCGACGACGGCCAGCGCGCCCATCTGAGCGGACGGCTGACGCAGCTGCAGAGCGACTTCGGCAGTCTGAAGTGCCTGGCCCAGGCCGGCTGACGACCGGGCCTCAGCGCCCCGTCGAGGTCAGCCGGCGCAGGGCCTCACGCTGCGCCGGCTCGTCGAGGTCGAGCAACCACTGCGGCTTGCCCGCCACCAGCGCCGCCAGCGGCACGCCATCGCGGTAGAGGATGCGGTTGCCCGGCAGCGCCGGCACCTTGCTGCTCGGCAACAGCGTCCCCAACTGATTCAGCGGATCGACCGCCGAGACCGCCAGCAGCTCGCCCGCCAATGGCCGCTTGCGCACCTCGCGCAACAGCGCCAGCGCTTCCGGCAGGGCGAACTGCTCGCCCGCCACGCCTGCGACGAAACGCCCGCCGCGGATCTCGCCACGCGCTTCCAGCCGGTGGTAGACCCGCAACAGCTCGCGCCAGGGCGGCAGCCAGTCCGCCTCGCGCGCCAGCAGTCGCCAGAACACCACGCCGTAACGGCGCAGCAGCACGCGGGCAATATGCTCCAGCGCCTCGATCGGAAGAACGGCGTGCCCGGCGACATCCCCTGCCACCGGCTTGCGCACCAGCGCCCAGCGCCCCGCGTCGGCCATACCGCCGATAAAGGCGCCTCCGCGGGTTCGCCGCGCCGTGCGCGAACGCTTGCTGGCCGGCGTCAGCAGCGCACGCAGGCCGGCGAAGCTGTCGGCGTTCACCAGCCCGACCGCCACCAGTTCGCCCAGGGCGTCCTCCAGTTCGCTGCGCAGCAGATGGGCATCGTGCTGCAGTTCGTCGAAGAACAGCGCGCCATGGGTCTGCAGGCAATCGAACACGCGCTGCGCCCGTGATGACAGTTCCGGCGCGGGTGCGTCGCTGGCCAATGCATGCCAGGCACCGAGCTGGCGCCGCGGCAACAGTACGATAGGCGTGCCACGTACCGGCCCGCCGCTGGCCTTGAGGCGCCCGGACAGCCGCGTCCAGACAATGCGACCGGAGCGGCACAGCTCATCCAGCCAGGTGCTGCCGTAATCCTTCAGACGGGCCGGCAGCAAATCGCTTTCCCAGGCCGTCGCGGCCGCCTGGAAGCCTTCCAGCTGCTCGACCAGTCTGCCCAGCGACTCGCGCCCCTGCATGCGGGTGCCCGCCGACAGATGCTGCCAGTCGGCGAGAAAGCGCATGCAGTCGGCAAGCTCCACCGGCTCGATCTCGCGGCGCAGGCGCTTGACCGTGTAGCGATGGATACGCGCCAACAGGTGCCGCTCGCACCACTCGTCCTCGCTCGCTCCCGGGCTGAAGCGCCCGCGCAACACATAGCCCTGGGCCTCCAGACGGGTCAGCGCCAGCGCCACCGCCGAGGCCGGCAGGGCCAGCGGTCTAGCGATCAGCGGTACCGGCAGCGGCGCGAAACCGCTCAGACGGGCGCGGATCAGTTCCACCAGCGCCTCCTCTTCGTCGAGCAGCTGGTCATAGCCGGCCGGCAATGGCAGACACGGCTCGCAGGCCGCCTGCGGATAGATCGAACGCAGCCAGGCCAGGCGCTCCAGCGGGGTCCAGAGCGCGCGGTCGTGAGCCACCTGCAGGCGTGTCGCCCGCCCCGCGCGGGCCAGCTCGGCGAGCCATTGCAGCCAGTGCGGCTGCCCCGCCGCCTCGGCCTCGGCGATGCAGCCCAGCGCCGTCAGCGCCTCGTGCAGCTCGTCGCTGTTGCGCGCCTCCGGCCAGGCCTCCGCCCCCACCGCCGCTATCGCCTCGGGGTCCAGCGCGCCAAGGTCGTCGGCCGATTCCGGATCGCTCCAGCGACGGGCGAGCACCGCCTGGGTGCGTCGCTCTTCCAACGGGGCGTCGTCGAGAAAGGCGTAGGGGCGCGCGCCGAGGATTTCCATGGCCAGTGGCGACGGCGCCGGCAGGTCACGTGTCAGCAGCTCGACTTCTCCGCTCTCCATGCGCCGCAGCAGCGCCAGCCAACCCTCGCTGTCCATGGCCTCGTGCAGGCAGTCGTCGAGGGTCTGGCGCACCAGCGGGTGGTCGGGAATCTCCCGTTCACCCACGATGTTCTCCAGGCAGGCCACCTGATCGGGGAACACCGTGGCCAGCAGGTCTTCGCTTTTCATCCGCTGCAGCTGCGGCGCCACCTTGCGCCCGCCGGCCATGCGCGGCAGGGCCAGCGCGGTAGTGGCGATCCAGCGCCAGCGCACGCCGAACAGCGGCGCGTCGAGCAGCGCCTGGATCAGCACCTGTTCGGCACTGGCCGAATGCAGGTAGCGCCAGACCTCATCCAGCGCGAAGCTGTGACTGGTCGACAGCGAGAGGATGATCGCGTCCTCGGTGGCTGCCGCCTGCAGCTCGAAGTTGAAGGTGCGGCAGAAGCGCTTGCGCAGCGCCAGGCCCCAGGCACGGTTGATGCGGCTGCCATAGGGCGAGTGGATCACCAGCTGGGTGCCGCCGGACTCATCGAAGAAGCGCTCCATGATCAGCCGCCGCTGGGTCGGCAACGCGCCCAGCGCCGAACGCGCTCGGGACAGGTATTCGACGATCTGCTGCGCGGCTTCGCGTGGGATGCCCGGGGTATCGGCGAGCCAATCGATCACCGGCTGCAGGCGTTCGGCCGCTTGCGACTCGGCGCTGGCCAGGCGCTGGTCGATTTCCCCGCGCAGGCGGGCGACCGCGAAGGACAGCTCGTCGCTGCGCCCTGGCGCTTCGCCGAGCCAGAACGGGATGCTTGGCGGCATGCCCTGGGCGTCCTCCACGCGCACCCGCCCCGCCTCGATCTTGAGGATGCGGTAGGAGGTGTTGCCGAGCTGGAACACGTCCCCGGCCAGGCTCTCCACGGCGAAATCCTCGTTCACCGTGCCGATGTTCAGCCCCTGCGGCTCCAGCAGCACGGCGTAGTCGGAGTTGTCGGCGATGGTGCCGCCGGAGGTCAGCGCGGTCAGCCGCCCGCCGCGGCGGCCGCGCAGGCTGCGGGTCGCCAGGTCGCGATGCAGATAGGCGCCGCGCGCGCCATGGCGAGTGGTATAGCCTTCGGCGAGCATCCTCAGCAGCGCCTGATAAGTGGCGTCATCCAGCACCGCATAGGGCATCGCCCGGCGCAGCAGCGCCAGCAGTGCGTCCTCCTGCCATTCACGGCTGGATACCTCGGCGACGATCTGCTGGGCCAGCACGTCCAGCGGGGCCGGGGGAATTCTCAGCGTGTCCAGTTCGCCGCGGCGTACGGCATCGAGCAGCGCGGCGCATTCGATCAGGTCATCACGCGAGCTGGGAAACAGGCGCCCCTTGGATACGCCCGCCACTTGGTGGCCGGCGCGCCCTACTCGTTGCAGGAAGGCGGCGATCGAGCGCGGCGAGCCGAGCTGGCAGACCAGTTCCACGTCGCCGATGTCGATGCCCAGTTCCAGCGAGGCGGTGGCCACCAGCACCCGCAGTTCGCCGCGTTTGAGCTTCTGCTCGGCCGTCAGCCGCTGCTCGCGCGCCAGGCTACCGTGGTGCGCCGCCACCACCGCGCCGCCCAGCCGTTCGGCCAGATGGCGGGTGGTGCGCTCGGCCATGCGGCGCGTGTTGACGAACACCAGGGTGGTCCGATGCTCGCCGGCCAGCGCGGCCAGACGGTCGTAGACCAGCGCCCAGGCATCGTTGCTCATTACCGCTTCCAGCGGCACCGGCGGGACTTCCAGCGCCAGGTCGCGGGCGCGGCCATGGCCGATATCGACGATCTCGCAAGGGCGCTCGGTTCCGACCAGAAAGCGCGCAACCGCGTCTATGGGCTTCTGTGTGGCGGACAACCCGACGCGCACCAGCGGTCGTTCGCAGAGCGCCTCCAGCCGCTCCAGCGACAACGCCAGGTGGCTGCCGCGCTTGTTGCCGGCGATGGCGTGGATCTCGTCGACGATCACGCTGCGCACATCGCGCAGCATCTGCCGCCCGGACTCGGAGCCGAGCAGCACGTAGAGCGATTCCGGCGTGGTGACCAGGATATGCGGCACCCGCTTGCGCATCGCGTTGCGCTCGGCCTGCGGCGTGTCGCCGGTGCGCACAGCGGTGCGAATGTCCACCGGCGGCAGGCCGAGCCGTTGCAGCTCGGCGCCGATGCCGGCCAGCGGTTGCTCGAGGTTGATATGGATATCGTTGGACAGCGCCTTGAGCGGCGAGACGTATAGCACCTGGGTGCCGTCGACCAGCCCGCCCTCGGTCAGGCCCTGCTGCACCAGCGCGTCGATGGCAGCGAGAAAGGCGGTCAGCGTCTTGCCCGAACCGGTCGGCGCGGCGACCAGGGTCGAGCGACCGGCGCGTACCAACGGCCAGGCTGCTGCCTGAGCCGGTGTCGGGGCGGGAAAGCTGCGGGAAAACCAGCCCGCCACGGCGGGATGGAAGCGGCACAGCGGATCGGGGGCAGGCATGCTCATGCGGATGAATATGGTGCCGCGCCTGCCATTGCACAAGCGACAGCCGGTCGGCTGTGGGGAAACGGCACCGGCATATGGCGGTCAACTCCAGACAACGGCAACGCAACGGAGACGATCATGACCACAACGCCCCTGAGCCTGGACAACGCGATGCAACTGGCCTCGGAAGCCTTTTTGCCCTGTGGCTGCGTGACCAGCGCCAACCCCGAAGACGACAGCTTCGGTTTCACCGTGATGAACGGCAGCGGCGAAGAACTCGTCCGGGTGGCGCAGGTGCGCGACTACGCCGACCCGCTGCGCATGGCCCAGGTCATCGAGCAGACCCGCCAGGAGCTGATCGACAAGGGCTGCACCCTGGAGCCCTGGACGATGCCCTTCATCACCGACGCCAGCGCCATTCCGGAAACCACTCCGAACTACTGAGGAGGCGGCATGAGCGATCCCGTTCTGTTGATCACCGGCGCCTCGTCCGGGATCGGTGCGGCCACCGCACGACAGGCCGCCAAGGCCGGCTATCGCCTGGCTCTGGCCGCGCGTTCGGCGGACAAGCTGCAGCGGCTGGTTGATGAAATCGGCCCGCAGCGCGCCATTGCCATCCGCTGCGACGTCACCGACTACGCCGAACAGCAGGCAATGGTGCAGCAGGTGCTGGAGCGCTTCGGCCAGCTCGATGCGGTCTACGCCAACGCCGGCATACCGGGCAGCGAAGGCGGCTTCAGCGCGGCCGACCCGGCGGTATGGAAGGAGATGCTGCTGACCAACGTCTACGGCGTCGGGCTGACGCTGCGCTGCACGCTCGCCGCGCTGAAGGCCAGCCGCGGCCATCTGCTGCTCACCGGCTCGGCGGCAGGGCGCTTCGTCATTCCCGGTTCGATGTACAGCGCCAGCAAATGGGCGGTGACCGGCATGGGCCTGAGCGTGCGCGAGGAGCTGCGCGGCAGCGGTGTACGGGTCACGCTGATCGAGCCGGGCATGGTCGATACGCCGCTGTTCGACGAGCCGCCGGCCTATGCCCTGCAACCGGAGGACATCAGCCGTGCGGTGGTCTACGCGCTGTCGCAACCGGCCCATGTGGATGTCAACGAAATCCTGATCCGCCCGACACCGCCGCTGCAGGACAAGCAATAGGCGCGGCGTTCAGTGCGGGTCGCTGCGCTGCTGCTGTTGCCGCAGGCGGCCCGACTCGTTGATCTCCGCCGGTCCGGCCGTATCGCCATGCCGGTGTTCACCCGCGCCACGCACCCGCTGCAACTGGATGACCTCGCCCTTCTCCCAGGCATTGGCAGCCGGGTCGACCTCAGGTTGCACGATCGATTCGCGGTCACGGCGCCTGGCCTGGGTATCCACACCCAGGCGCTCGTCACGGGCCTTTTCCAGCGCCGGGTCGAGCTGGCCGTCGGCGGTAAAGCCCATCATCAGCGCCGGAATGCCGTAGGGCAGCTCCTTGTCTCGATCGGTATGCCAGGTATGCCAGGTCTTGCCGTAGGTGCTGACCACCTGTTCCATCAGCCGCCTTTCCGCTGCCTGCGGTAGACCCGGCGCAACCAGGCTGCCGGATTTCACCTCGTAGTCGTGGCTATGCCAGAGCTTCTTCTCCTCTTCCGGCAGGGTCTCGAACAGGCGCGCGCTGATGATGTACTCCACCCCCATCAGCTTGGCGTCGCGGCCGTTGCCGTCGTAGATCAGCGCCTGCATCACGTCCTCGTTGAGACGGGTGACGTAGTGGTGCGCCTCCATCTGTCCGTTCATGTCGCCGTTGTAGAAATGAAAGCCGTTGAGATAGGCGCTCACCGCATTCAGCGGGGCCTGCCCCTGCAACAACCTTGCCCCCGCCTCCAGGGCATGGGTCTCGACGCTTTTCGGCTTGCCCGCGGCCTCGGTGTAGGACGCGGTGTCGTGCTGGGCGCAGGCGGCGAGCCCGAGCGCCGAGCACAGCATCAGAAACTGTCGCATGGATCGAACTCCTGCTTGGCTTCCTACAGGGAGTGGCCAGGCGTCAGGCGAGTTCAGGACCGAGCAGAAACTTTTGCCCGGCCCGTCGGGTCGCTATGGGAGGCCGTTTCGGTCGTGCAGACACCGCAGGGGGGAACGCCATGGGCAACCTGGCAGAGCAGCCACATCCGCACCCGGCACTCGCCGAACTCGATCAGCTGTTGCAGCGCTACCGCCTGGTGCGCGCCGCCAGCGAGGCGATCTGCACGCCGCTGCAGGTGGAGGACTATGTCATCCAGAGCACACCGGAGGTGAGCCCGCCGAAATGGCATCTGGCACACGTTACCTGGTTCTTCGAGACCTTCGTGCTGCTGCCCTACCTGCCTGGCTACCGGCGCCTGAACGAGGCCTACGACTACCTGTTCAACTCCTACTACCAGACCCATGGCCTGCCCTTCCCGCGAACGCGGCGCGGCGTGCTCTCGCGTCCGGGGGTCGAGGAGATTTATGCCTATCGCCGGCATGTCGATCAGGCCATGGGCGAGCTCTTGGTCAATCCGCCGCGCGAGCAGGCTGCCGAGATCGTCCGTCGCGTCGGCCTGGGCCTGCAGCACGAGCAACAGCACCAGGAGCTGCTGCTCATGGACATCAAGCACATTCTTGCGCAGAACCCCATGCACCCGGTCTATCGCGACGACCTCGCCAGGCCGCAGCCAAGCAGCCCGGAGCGCCCGCGCTGGCACGAGTTCGCTGGCGGCGTGCAGCATATCGGCCATGCTGGCAGTGAGTTCGCCTTCGACTGCGAGACACCGCGGCACCGCCAGTTCGTCGAAGATTTCCAACTGGCCGAACGCCTGGTGAGCAATGGCGAGTACCTGTCCTTCATCGCCGATGGCGGTTACGCGCGACCGGAGCTCTGGCTGTCGGACGGCTGGGATCTGATCCAGCAGGCTGGCTGGAATGCCCCGCTGTACTGGCTGCGCGAGGATGGAGCCTGGCACGAAATGACCCTCGGCGGGCTGCGCACGCTGGATCTGGAAGCGCCGGTCTGCCATGTCAGCTATTACGAGGCCGACGCCTATGCGCGCTGGGCCGGCGCACGGCTACCCAGCGAAGCCGAGTGGGAAGTGGCGGCAGCCGACCAGCCGCTGCGTGGCAACTTCCTGGAAAGCGATTACCTGCAACCGGTCGCCGCGCCTGCCGGTCACCACGGCCCGCAGCAGCTGTTCGGCGACGTCTGGGAGTGGACCGCCAGCGCCTACCTGCCCTACCCCGGCTTTCGCCCGCTGGAAGGCAGCCTCGGCGAATACAACGGCAAGTTCATGTCTGGACAGATGGTGCTGCGCGGCGGCTGCTGCGCCACACCGGAATCCCACGTGCGGGTGACCTACCGCAACTTCTTCCAGCCGGCGATGCGCTGGCAGTTCGCCGGGCTGCGCCTGGCAAGGGGGCTTTGAACATGGCATTGGCGATACATTTTCACGATCAGCTGCAGCAGCCGCACGAGGCCTCGCTGCGCGACGAGACCCTGGCCGGGTTCGCCGCCACGCCCAAGTGGGCGTCGCCGAAATTCTTCTACGATCGTCGCGGCTCCGAGCTGTTCGAGCAGATTTGCCGGCAGCCGGAGTATTACATCACCCGCACCGAGGAGCAGATCCTCGCCGAGGCGGCCAACGACATCCTCGACATCGCCGGCCCTCACAGCGACCTGATCGAACTGGGCAGCGGCGCCAGCCGCAAGGTTCGCCTCCTGCTGGAAGCGCTGCACCCCACCAGCTACCTGGGCATCGACATCTCCGAGGACTTCCTGCTCAGCAGCACCCAGCGCCTGGCCGCGGATTACCCCTGGCTGGAGGTGCATGCTGCCTGCACCGATTTCTCTCATGAGCTGAACCTGCCGGATGATTTCTCCAGCGAGCACCCGCTGGTGTTCTTCCCGGGCTCGAGCATCGGCAACTTCACACCCGCCGAGGCCGCGGCATTCCTGCAGCGCCTGCACGATGTGCTGCCGGCCGGCGGCGGTCTGGTGATCGGCGTCGACCTGGTCAAGGATCGGGCGGTGCTGGAAGCGGCCTACAACGACCGCGCCCATGTCACCGCTGCGTTCAACCTCAACCTGCTGCAGCGCATCCGCAACGAGCTGGACAGTGACATCGACCCGTCGCGCTTTGTCCATCGGGCGTTCTTCAACGAGGGCGAGTCGCGCATCGAGATGCACCTCATCAGCCCCGAGGCGCAGGATGTGACCATCGAGGGCCGACGTTTTCACTTCGATGCCGGCGAGAGCCTGCATACGGAAAACTCCTACAAGTACACGCTGGACTCCTTTGCCGCCCTGGCCGACTCCGCCGGCTTCGACTGCCGCGGCCAGTGGACCGATCCGCGCGGGCTGTTCAGCGTCAACTACCTGCAACGGCGTTGACCCATGACGTGTCGATTACCTGCTTCGTTCGCCCTCGGCCTCGCCATGTTCGGGGCCATGGCCACCGGCCCGGTGGCTGCCAGTGAGGAACTGCGCATCGCCCAGCTCACGCGGTGCGGCGATCTGTTCGCCGAGAACGCGCTTAGCTGGTGCCTGAATGCCCGAGGCCTGCCCCGTGCCGACGTGCAGCTGAAGCTGAGCGGCGAGGCGCTGCCCGCCGAGCAGATCAGCCGCGACGGCAATCAGCTGCGTCTGACCCTGCCCGCCGACCAGGTCCGCAGCGGCCCGCTGTGGATCGAGCACGACGGCAAGCGCAGCAATCCGGTCTGGCTCTCGGCAGGTCGCAGCCAGGTACTCGCCGCCAAGCCCGACGAGGTGGCGCGCAACATGGATGACCTCACCACCTATGTCGATCTGGTCAGCCTGATCATCGAGGAAGACCACGAAGGTCTGGAGAAGGCCCGCCAGCTGGCCGAAAAGTACGGCGCCGAGGTGGTCGGTGCCATCCCGCCGCTCAATACCTACCAGTTGCGCCTGCCGGTGAAAGACCTGACCGAGCGCGATGCCATGGTGCTTCGCCTTGGCAGCGAGGTCGGCGTAGATGCCGTGGTGATCGAGGAATCCGCCGCGGAAAGCGACGAACAGGACAAACAGGAACGGCCGCGCCGGCAGAATCGCGAATGGGCGGCCAACCGCTTTCTCGATGCTGTCGACTATTACCGCGAGCGCATCCCGGATGACCAGCGCGCCGCCGACCGCGCGCCGGTACGCATCGGCATCATCGAACGCGCGGTGGACTTCGACGCCCCGCACTTCGCCGAATACCTCCAGCCCTGCGATCCGCACCGGCAACGCACCTGCCTCTATGCCCGCGACGCCGACAAGCCGGACAACCACGGCAGTAGCGTGGCCGGCATCCTCGCCGCCCACGCCAGCGACGCCCGAGACCAGGGCTTTCTCGCCTCCCTGGACGGCACCGGCCCGGGCTTCGAGGTGATCGTCGAGCGCAACTCGGACGCCGGCATCACCGCCAATGTGGCGGCCTCGGTGAATCTGGTCGAAGACGGCGCGCGGATTCTCAACTGGAGCTGGGGCATCCATCGCATCGGCACGGTGGACGTGGAAGGTGAACCGGTGGATTCGCTGCTGCGCTCGGGCATCGCCATGAGCGGCTACGAGGAGCTGCTGGAAGAATTCTTCCTCTGGCTGCGCCGCGAACATCCCGACGTGCTGGTGATCAACTCCGCGGGCAACGGGTCGGCGCACTCCGGGCGCGACGATTATCGCCTGCCGTCGTCCTTCATCACCGAGCAGCTGCTGGTGGTCGGCGGCCATGAGCGCAACGACAAGAAGGATGTCTCGGTGGAACACCCGGACTATGTGCGCAAGCGCAAGTCATCCAATGTCGACATGCGTGTGGACATCACCGCCGCGGCCTGTACGCGCGCCGCCACGCTCGATCCGGAGCAGCGCGGTGACGTGCACTGCGGCACTTCCTACGCCACACCGCTGGTGGCCGGCGCGGTGGCGGCCATGCTGTCGGTCAATCCCGAGCTCGAACCCGATCAGGTGCGTGAATTGCTGCGCCGCAGCGCCATGACCATCGGCCGCGACTCGGACTTCGAACCGGCCGAGGCGGACGACCTTACCGCGCCGATCCTGCCGTCCGAGCGCGGCTATCGGCTGGATGACAACGATGTCGGCCGCTCGGCTCGGCTCGACATGCGCAAGGCCCTGGAACTGACGGTCAAGAGCCTGGAGAACACGCGCTAGGCCACGTCACTCCATGTCGCCACAGAGCTCGGCGGCACGCAGCAAGGCCGCCGTCAGCGCGTGGCGCTCCCACGGCGGCAGCGCGGCGAAACGTGTGCGGAATTCCGGCGGCAGCAACGCCGGAGCGTCATGCAGCAATTCCCGGCCGCTGTCGCTGAGCAGCAGCCATTGGCGGCGGCGGTCCTGGTCGTCGCGCTGACGTTGCAGCAACCCGCGTTCCTCCAGTCGATCGAGCTGACCGGACAGCGTCGCGGCGGTCAGGCTCACGCGCCGGCTCAGGGCACTGGCGGTCATCTGCCCTTCACCGGCCAGCACCTGCAGGATCATCAGCTGCACCGGGCTCAGGCCGCCGTAACGCGCCAGACGCTTGGCATGCACTTCGGCATCCTGCTGCAGCCGGCGCATGGCCTGGAACAGCGGCAGTTCGAAGGCCTGAACCTCCAGCGCATTGATTTCATTTGAAACTGTTTGTTCAGCCATAATCACGCTTTCATTGACCAACTCACTTTGACATCAAAGCATTTTTTTGCTTTGGTGTAAAAAGATGACTGACCCGGCCTCAAGCCGATCCAGCGCCGCTGCGCTGGTCCGAAAAGCTGAACTTAGGCGATGACGGGTCAGTCACACTCCCCAACGGCAAAACCGGTAAGGACCTTATGTGTGGCATAGCTGGAGAACTTCGTTTCGATAACCGCCCCGCCGATCTGGCCGCGGTTGAACGCATCACCCAACACCTGACGGCACGCGGCCCGGACGCGTGCGGTTTCCACAGCCAGGGGCCGCTGGCCCTCGGCCATCGACGCCTGAAGATCATGGATCTGTGTGAGGCGTCCGGCCAGCCGATGATCGATTCGGCTCTCGGCCTGTCGATGGTCTTCAATGGCGCCATCTACAACTACCCCGAACTGCGCGCAGAGCTGGAAAACCTCGGCTACCGCTTCTTCTCCGAAGGCGATACCGAGGTGCTGCTCAAGGGCTACCACGCCTGGGGCGAGGCGTTGCTGCCACGCCTTAACGGCATGTTCGCCTTCGCTATCTGGGAGCGCGACCGCCAGCAGCTGTTCATCGCCCGTGATCGCCTCGGCGTCAAGCCGCTGTACCTGTCACGCACCGACCAGCGCCTGCGCTTCGCCTCCTCGCTGCCGGCCCTGCTCAAGGGCGGCGACATCGCCGGTGTGCTGAACCCAGTGGCGCTGAACCATTACATGAGCTTCCATGCCGTGGTGCCGGCACCGGACACCCTGATTGCCGGCATCGAGAAGCTACCCCCGGCCAGCTGGATGCGTGTCGACGCCGATGGCACGACCACCACCGAGCGCTGGTGGGAGCTGCAGTTCGGTGCCCGCGAAGACGAGCGCGACTACAGCTTCGAAGACTGGAAGCGTCTGACCCTGGACACCATGCGCGAAGCGGTGGCGATCCGTCAGCGTGCTGCGGTGGACGTCGGCGTGCTGCTGTCCGGCGGCGTCGACTCCAGCCTGCTGGTGGGTCTGCTGCGCGAGGCGGGTGTCGACGACAACCTGCTGACCTTCTCCATCGGCTTCGAAGACGCCGGCGGCGAGCGCGGCGACGAGTTCAAGTACTCGGACATCATCGCCAAGCACTACAACACCCGCCATCACCAGCTGCGCATCCAGGAAAAGGAAATCCTCGAGCAGCTGCCGGCCGCCTTCCAGGCCATGAGCGAGCCGATGGTCAGCCACGACTGCATCGCCTTCTACCTGCTCTCGCGGGAAGTGGCCAAGCACTGCAAAGTGGTGCAGAGCGGCCAGGGCGCGGACGAGCTGTTCGCCGGTTACCACTGGTATCCGCTGGTCGATGGTGCCAAGGACCCGGTGGCGGCCTACCTCGCCGCGTTCCGCGACCGCAGCTACGAGGAATATGCCCAGACCATGCAGCAGCAATGGGTGCAGGGCGATTTCTCCGGTGATTTCGTGCGCCGCCACTTCGCCCAGCCGGGTGCCGAGGCCGCGGTGGACAAGGCGCTGCGCATCGACAGCACCGTGATGCTGGTGGATGACCCGGTCAAGCGCGTGGACAACATGACCATGGCCTGGGGCCTGGAGGCGCGCACGCCGTTCCTCGATTACCGCGTGGCTGAACTGTCGGCGCGGATTCCGGCGAAGTTCAAGCTGCCCGAAGGCGGCAAGTACGTCCTCAAGGAAGCCGCACGCCAGGTGATCCCCGCCGCGGTGATCGACCGGCCCAAAGGCTACTTCCCGGTGCCGGGCCTCAAGCACCTGCAGGGTGCCACGCTGAACTGGGTGCGCGAGATGTTGCTCGACCCCAGCCAGGAGCGCGGGCTGTATAACCCGCAGATGCTGGAGAAGCTGCTCGCCGATCCGGATGGCGAGCTTACCCCGCTGCGCGGTTCCAAACTCTGGCAGCTGGCGGCGGTCAACCTATGGTTGAGCGAACAAGGCCTCTAGGGGCATCGATGAGGTCGCGCCATGGCTAGACGGCCCCAATAACCCGCTCACGAACGGCTGCGGCTGGCACGCGCCACGGGGGCGACCGTTTCGCCCCGCCGCTAGCCGGTTCGTGACTTAGCATCAAGGAACGTACCATGCAGAAGTCCCAAGCCTACGGTCAGCGCCTGCTGCGCGGCCAGGCCCCGACCTACCAGCGGTTGCAGGCACGCTTCGCGGAGGATGGTCAGGAAGAACCCTGTGGGCCCGTGGTCCTGCACTGCGGCTGGGGGCGCATCCTTGTCGGCCACACCTATTCGGATCCCGCGCAGCTTGCCGCCGAGCTGCTCAACGAGCAGGCCGGCGAACGCGATATCGCGTTGTACGTGGCGGCGCCCCATCAGGTCCTCTCCTACGCACCACAGCAGCTGTTCCTCGATCCCTCCGACACTCTGCGCATCTGGTTCAGCGACTACCGCCCGTCACAGAAGCCATTTCGCGGATTCTGCGTGCGCCGCGCCCAGAGCGAGGCGGACTGGCATGCGATCAACGGCCTCTATCAGTCGCGCGGCATGATGCCGGTCGACCCGGAGCGCTGCACGCCACGCGAGCAAGGCGGGCCGGTGTACTGGCTGGCTGAGGACGACACCTCCGGGCAGATCATCGGCAGCGTGATGGGCATCGATCACCACCGCGCCTTCAATGATCCGGAAAACGGTTCGAGCCTCTGGTGCCTGGCAGTCTCGCCCAGTTGCCCGCGACCCGGCGTCGGCGAGGCACTGGTACGCCATCTGATCGAGCACTACATGGGGCGCGGCCTGGCCTACCTGGACCTGTCCGTGCTGCACGACAACCAGCAGGCCAAGGCGCTCTATGCCAAGCTCGGCTTCCGCGACCTGCAGACCTTCACCGTCAAGCGCAAGAACAGCTTCAACCAGCCGCTGTTCCTCGGCCCGGGGCCGGAAGCCAAGCTCAACCCCTACGCCAAGATCATCGTCGACGAAGCCCGCCGGCGCGGCATCGAGATCGAGGTCAACGATGCCGAGGCCGGACTGTTCACGCTCACCCAGGGTGGTCGGCGGGTGCGTTGCCGGGAGTCGCTGTCCGATCTCACCTCGGCCGTGAGCATGACGCTCTGCCAGGACAAGCGCCTGACCCACCGCACCCTGTCCCACGCCGGGATCTGCCTGCCGGCGCAGCGGCTGGCTGGCACGGCGGAGGAAAACGCCGCCTTTCTCGCCGAACATGGCAGCGTGGTGGTCAAGCCGGTGGATGGCGAGCAGGGCATGGGCGTGGCGGTGGACCTGCGTGACGGTGCCGAGATGGAGGAAGCGATCCAGCGCGCCCGCCAGTACGACAGCCGGGTGCTGCTGGAGAGCTACCATCCGGGCCTGGACCTGCGCATCGTGGTCATCGGCTACGAGGTGGTTGCGGCAGCCGTCCGCCGCCCGGCCGAAGTCATCGGTGACGGCCGCACCCGCATCGGCGCGCTGATCGAGAAGCAGAGCCGGCGGCGCCAGGCCGCTACCGGTGGGGAGAGCCAGATCCCGCTGGACGAGGAAACCCAGCGCTGCCTGCGTGATGCCGGTTTCGATTTCGACAGCGTACTGCCCGAGGGCAAGCGCCTGTCCGTGCGGCGCACCGCCAACCTGCACACCGGCGGTACGCTGGAGGACGTCACCGCCCAGCTGCATCCGGTGCTGATCGATGCCGCTGTGCGTGCCGCCCGCGCGCTGGACATCCCGGTGGTCGGCCTCGACCTGCTGGTGCCGGCGCCGGACCAGCCGGAGTACGTCTTCATCGAAGCCAACGAGCGCGTCGGCCTGGCCAATCACGAGCCGCAGCCGACCGCCGAGCGCTTCATCGACCTGCTCTTTCCGCTCAGCGTCGCTGGCTGATCGCCTCCCGCCCGGCCTCGGCCGGGCGCAGGCCATCCATCGCCGGGCAGCCCACGGGCGCCCATCACGCTGTCTCCATTCATTTCATCGGGTGGCTGCAAGGCCGCCGTCAACGGGAGGTTTTCATGACCGCACAACTACCCGAGCCCGATCTCAACTACATGCAACGGGTGCTGCTGGAGATGCTCGCCATCCCCAGCCCCACCGGCTTCACCGACACCATCGTGCGCTATGTCGCCGAGCGCCTGACCGAACTGGGTATCCCCTTCGAGCTGACCCGCCGCGGCACCATCCGCGCCACGCTCAAGGGGCGCCGTTACAGCCCGGACCGCGCGGTCGCCGCTCATTTGGACACCATCGGCGCCATCGTCCGCGAGATTCACGATACCGGCCGCCTGGGCCTGGCGCCGGTGGGTTGCTGGTCGAGCCGCTTCGCCGAGGGCAGCCGCGTCAGCGTTTTCACCGATACCGGGGTGATCCGCGGCAGCGTCTTGCCGCTGCTGGCCTCCGGGCACGCTTTCAACACCGCGGTGGACGAGGCTCCGGTCAGCTGGGACCACGTCGAACTGCGCCTGGACGCCTACACCTACAGCCGCAACGAGACCTGTGCCCTGGGGGTCAACGTTGGTGATTTCGTCGCCTTCGATCCCATGCCCGAGTTCACCGAGAGCGGCTACATCAGTGCTCGCCACCTGGACGACAAGGCCGGCGTCGCGGCTTTGCTGGCCGCGCTCAAGGCCATCGTGGAAAGCGGCCGCGAGCCGCCGATCGACGTGCACCCGCTGTTCACCATCACCGAGGAAACCGGCTCCGGTGCCGCCGGCGCCCTGCCCTGGGATGTCAGCGAGTTCGTCGGCATCGACATCGCCCCCGCCGCCAAGGGCCAGGCCTCAAGCGAGCATGCGGTCACCGTGGCGATGCAGGATTCCGGCGGTCCCTATGACTTCCACCTGTCGCGCCATCTGCTCAAGCTCGCAACCGAGCACGAGATACCGGTACGCCGCGATCTGTTCCGCTACTACCACAGCGATGCGCAATCGGCCGTGGAGGCCGGGCACGATATCCGTACCGCGTTGCTGGCCTTCGGCTGCGACGCCACCCATGGGTACGAGCGCACCCACATCGACAGCCTCGCCGCCATGAGCCGGCTGCTCTGCGGCTACATGCTCAGCCAGCCGGTATTCGCCAGCGATGCCCAGCACGCGAAGGACTCTCTGGAGCGCTTCAGCCATCAACTGGAGCACGATGCGCAAATGGAAAACGATACCCGCGTGCCGCCGGTGGATACCCTGATTGGCCGCCATTCCAATCCGCAGGAGCGCAACAGCTGAAATCCGATTGCGTGACAAGCCGCCTGCTTTGCCGCAGGCGAGGCTTGCCGCTCGGCGCGTAACTCGGCAAAGTTGTCCGGACAAGGACGTGCGGCACTCTGAAGGCGCCATGTAGAGCCCGAAGGAATCGGTACCGTCACACCGCTCTACTAATCTGTGTCGCCCTGCCCAACGGGCGCACCTGCCGGATCGAAAAATGTTGCCGCGTTTATGCCTGGCTCTGCTGCTGTTTTGCCTGTCGCTTCAAGCCTGGGCATTCACGCCTGTGGTGCTCGACTCGATCGATACGCGCCAGTCCCTCGGCAATGGCACCTTCTACCTGGAAGACCGCACCGGCCGTCTGGACGTCGATGAGGTCCTGGCACTACCGCCCGAGCGCTTTCGTGCCGTCGAGGGTGGCCACGTCAACGAAGGCAAGAACAGTTCGACCTGGTGGCTGCGCGCCGGTCTGTCCAACCGTCTCGCCGAGCCGCTGAGCGGCTTCATCGAGATCAACTACCCGCTGCTCGACCATATCGAGCTGTTCCTGCGATACCCCGATGGCAGTCTGAGCCAGCAGTTGACCGGAGACCTCCACCCATTTGCCGAGCGCCCGGTGAAGGTCAGCAATTTCTGGTTTCCGGTGAACCTGCCGCCCGGCGAAACCACCCTGCTGCTGCGCATCAAGACCACCAGCACGCTCTACGTGCCGCTGTACTTCAGCACCTACAATGCCAGCGCGTCCCAGCACGAGGAGCTGAACGGGCTCAGCGGCGCCTTCTACGGCGTGCTGTTCGCGATGTTCTGCTACAACCTGTTCCTCTTCGCCTCGCTGCGTGAGCCGGCCTATTTCTGGTACCTGGTCTATACCCTCAACGTCGGCCTGTTCGCCCTGTCCTTCGACGGTTTCCTGGTCAAGTGGCTGGCCGACGATGGCGGCTGGGTCGCTCAGGGCATCTACGTGCTGATGTTCAGCCATTGCCTGATCGCCATCCAGTTCAGCCGGCACTTCCTGCATACCCGCGAACTGTTCCCGCGACTCGACCTGCTCCTGCGCTGCACCCTGCTGGCCGCGTTCGGCAGCATGATTTCCGGCCTCGTGCTGGACGTGCAGAGCTGGAGCATCCTGGCGAGCATCACGGTGATCATCGTGTCGGCCGGGCTGCTGCTGGCGGGCGCCTTTGTCTGGCGCCGAGGCGTGCGCTACGGCGTCTACTACACCCTGGCCTGGGGCGTGCTGCTGGCATCCTTCATATTGGTCACCGCCGGCTCCCTCGGCATCGAGCTGTTGGGGCTATACGGGGCGGCCGTGGTGAAAGCCAGCGTCGCTTTCGAGCTGATCACCCTGTCCATCGGACTTGCCGACCGCATCAACCTGCTCAAGGAAGAGGGCTACCGCTCCCGCGAGGCTGCCGAGCGGGCCGCCAGCGAGAACGAGGCCAAGAGCCGCTTCCTCGCCAAGATGAGCCACGAGATCCGTACTCCGCTCAACGGCGTGCTCGGCATGCTGCAACTGCTGCGCGAAACGCCGCTGGATCGCAGCCAGCAGTTTTACCTGGATACCATCTCCAGCTCCGGCAATTCGCTGATGGCAGTCATCAACGACATCCTCGACTATGCCCGCATCGGCTCCGGCAAGCTGAGCCTCGAAGACATCGACTTCGACCTGGAAATCCTCATCTCCGAGACCATTCGCCTGTTCACCGCCCAGGCGCTGGAAAAGCAGCTGAGCCTGCACGTCGGCCTGGAGCCCGGCGTCCCGCGACGCATCCGCGGCGATCCCACCCGCCTCAAGCAGATTCTGATGAACCTGCTGAGTAATGCGCTGAAGTTCACCGAACACGGCCATGTGCTGCTGGAAGTGTCCAGCCGGCAGACTCAGGACGGCTCGCGGCGCCTGGTGTTCTGCGTCAGCGACAGCGGCATCGGCATGCGCCAGGAGGTTCTGGCTCAGCTGTTCGAATCCTTCTCCCAGGGCGACTCCAGCACCACGCGCCGCTATGGCGGCAGCGGGCTGGGCCTGGCCATCAGCAAAGAGCTGGTGGAAATGATGAACGGCCATATCGAGGTGCAGAGCGCACCGGGCCGTGGCAGCCGTTTCTGCTTCGAGATTCCTTTGCATGCCGCCAGCGATGTGGAAGACCCGCTGAACCAGCTGCTGGCGGGCCGGCCGGCGCTGCTCGCCTCGCAGGACGCCCAGGGGCTGGAGGCACTCAGTCATCTGCTGCGTCGCTGGGGCATGCGTACCGAGCGTTGTCAGGACCCGGAGCGCCTGCCGGATTGCCTTGCCGACTTCACCGCCCCGCCATTGCTGGTACTGCTGGCGCCCTGGCCGGGCAGTCCGAGCCAGTGGCTGGAACGTCTGCGCCCGCATCTGGAGAGCAATCAGCGCGTGCTGATGCTCTATTCGCCGATTCACGAGCCGCCACCCGTCACGCCGGGGCTGCGTCTGGTCAGTCTGGCGCTGCCGCTGCAGAGCGCGCCGCTGCGCGAGGCATTGCAAATGCTCTACGCCCAGGAACCGGCAACCGCCGGCGAGCGCGGTTCCCCCTCACCGGCGCAGCCGCAGGGCGAACCCTGCATCCTCGTCGCCGAAGACAATCCGGTGAACCAGATGGTGGTGCGCGGCCTGCTGAAGAAACGCGGCTACGCCGTGCAGCTCGCCGACAACGGCCGCCAGGCCGTGGATCTCTACCGCCGCGATCCGCACGCCGTTCAGCTGATCCTGATGGACTGCGAAATGCCCGAGCTGGACGGTTTCGAGGCCAGCCGCCAGATCCGTGAACTGGAAGCGGAACAGCAGCTGCAGGCCGTGCCCATCATCGCGGTGACCGCCCATGTGCTGGCCGAGCACCGCCAGCGTGGCCTCGACGCCGGGATGGACGAGTTCATCGGTAAGCCGCTGGAGAGCCGGCAGCTGTATGCTTGCCTGGACAGCTACCTGCAGGGCGGCGCGACCTAGCATCGCCCCTCCGTCTTATCGAAGAAGCCCCATGCTCATACCCCACGACCAGCTCGAACCGGACACCCTGACCCGCCTCATCGAGGATTTCGTCACTCGTGACGGCACCGACAATGGCGACGAAACGCCACTGGAAACCCGGGTCGCGCGGGTACGCCGCGCCCTGGACAAAGGCGAAGCCGTTATCGTCTTCGATGCGGACAGTCAGCAGTGCCAGCTCGCGCTCAAGCGCGACGTGCCCAGGGAGTGGCTGGACTGAGCCGCACCGGGGTCAGCCGAACAACCCGCTTTCCCGCTCCCAGGCGCAGCGCATGCGCAGGTCGCTCTGCTGCGGGCTGTGGCTACCCGAGTCGGTTTCCCAGCGAAAGGTATGGGTGCCGTTGAGCTCGGTCTCCAGGTGCACCACGGCGCTGGTCCAGTACAGCTGTTTGAGCAGCGCCTCGAAGCGCTGCACCCACAGCGCCCACTCGTACTCGACGGCGCGGTAACTGGCGCCGAAGTGGATCACCTGGGTCTGATACAGGCCCAGATCCTCGTCACGGCAGAAGGAAAACATCTCGCGGCCGATGAGCGGCCAGGCCTCACCCTGCGGCAACGCCTGCACGGCGGCCAGATTGTTCGCCCGGCGCTGGCGGCACTGCTCGAGGTCGGCGGATGGCCAATCGCGGATGCAGCCATAAACGATGGATTCAGACTCCAAGCAGAACTCCGGCGCGCTAGGTTGGGACGTGGACGGCGAGCTTTCTAGCACAGCACGGCGAGCCGGTCATCCGCGGCATGGCAAGCGGTGACGCAGGCCACAGCCAGACCGCTCAGCGATCGACATGTCGTGGCCGCAGCCGCATCGCCAGCAGTGACATGCACGCCGCCATGCCGGTCAGCACCAGGAATGGCATGCGATAGTCCCCGGCCAGATCGCGACCGAGTCCGGCTAGCACCGGTGTCAGGCAGGCCAGGCAGTAACCCGTGCAGAGCATCATCGCGGTGAGTCGGCTGACGGCCAGCGGCGTGCCGGCTTCGTACATCGGCGAAATCAGCGCCAGGGAAAAGGTGCCATTGAGCGCAACACCCAGCAGCATGCAGACCACCAGCGGCTGCCAGCCGGGTCGCAGCGCGATCAGCGCCAGGCACAGGGTCGCCAGCACTCCGCAGGTCGCCATGATGCGATGACGGTTGCCCAGGCGCTGCGCCAGCCAGGGCATGGCGAAGGCGCTCGGCAGGCCGATCAGCATGAAGCCACTGAAGAACGCATTGCTCTGCAGCAAGCTGTAGCCCACCTCGTGATAACGCGCCACCAGCCAAGTGGCCAGCGCGTAGAACAGCCCGGCCTGCAGCGCGAAGTAGATGCTCAACAGCCAGGCCCGCGGCTCCTTCCAGGGCAAGCCCGCACCGCTTTCACTGGCGGCCTCCGGCTGATTGGGCAGCCGCAACCAGATCAACAGCGCCATCACCGCTGGCAGCGCCCAGACCGCCAGGCCGGCATTCCACTGCTGGCCCAACGCTTCGGTGGCCGGCGCCGTCAGCACGACGCCGAGGGTCCCGCCCACCGCCATGCTCAGCGAGTACCAGGCGGCGACCTTGCCCATGCGTTCGAGAAAGTAACGTTTGATGAAACCGGACAACAACGGCCCGGCAACGGCGATGCCGGCGCCGACCAGGCCGGCGGTGACGATCAGTAGCACGGCATTGTGGCCGAACAGGCGCAGCACCAGCGCCGCGGCGATCAGACCAAGACACAGGGCAATGCTGCGCTCCAGACCGAAGCGCACCGCCAGCCGCGGTGCCAACGGCGCCAGCAGGCCCATCAGCAATACCGGCAAGGCTGTGGTCAGGCTGATCAGGCCACGGGACAGGGCAAGCTCTTCGGCGATGCGTTCGATCAGCGGGGCGAAGGACGTGATACCAGGACGCAGGTTGATCGCTGCCAGCACCAGGGCCAGCATCAACAGTCCGCGGGAAGGGAAATTCACAAGCGATCCATAGGGTTACGGCAAGAAACCGGACAGGCAACCCTACTCCCCAGCCTCCCCGGAGGCAACCGCACCGGCCGCTTGAAGGCAGCGGCCGGCCGGATTCAGACGGCCTTGCTCTTGGCCCGCTTCTTTTCGGCGAGCAGCGCCATCTCGTCATAGATTGCCTGAGGATTCTGCTGCTTGACCTTCCAGGCCATGCGCCCCTCCTCGTGCGGCAGGATCATGAACTCGCCCTTGGCGACCTGCTGGTGGATGTAGTCGGCGATGTCCGCCGCGGTGATCGGCGATGACTCCAGCAGCTTGCCGATCTGCGCCTTCACGTTCGGCGTCGGCCCGCGGAAGGAATCCAGCAGGTTGGTCTGGAAGAACGACGGACAGACCACGTGCACACCCACTTCGGCCTGGCGCAGCTCGACCATCAGGCTCTCGGAGAGCGCCACCACACCGGCCTTGGCCACGTTGTAGTTGCTCATGCCGGGCGCCTGCATCAGCGCCGCCATGGAGGCGATGTTGATGATCTTGCCCTTGCTCTTCTGAACCAGCGGCAGAAACGCCTTGCAGCCCTTGACCACCCCCATCAGGTTGATCGCGATCTGCCAATCCCAGTCTTCCAGCGACAGCTCGTCGAAGAAACCGCCCGATGCCACGCCGGCGTTGTTGACCACGACATCGATGCCGCCGAGCTTCTCTTCGCAGGCCTGGGCGAAGGCGATCAGCTGGCTGTAGTCACGCACGTCGCAGCGCATGGTGAAGCCATCGCCGCCCGCCTCGCGAACCATTTTCAGGGTTTCCGCCAGCCCGGCCTCATTGACGTCGGAAAGCGCCAGTTGCCAGCCCTCGCGCGCCCAGCGCAGGGCGATTTCCCGTCCGAGTCCGGAACCGGCGCCGGTGATCATCATGCGATTGTGCATTGTTGTGCTGCCTTTGTTGTTCGGGTAGTGGCAGCGAGTCTAGCGAATGCCCGGAGCCGTACCGGCATCCATCAGATTGATGAATGCCCCTGGCAAACCCTTGGCCAATGGGGCTGACCGCCCGGTCCCCGGCAGGCAATATGACGGCAACATGGGCGCGGTGCAGGTCGGTGATTTGCCCGCCACCAATGAAAAAGGGCAGCCCGTGGGCTGCCCTTTCGCTTGCCGGCTGATCGCCTTAGTGAGCGACGGCGCCGGTTGCACCCAGACCGGTCTGCGAACGGACGAACTGGGCGAAGAAGCGCTCACGCTCCTCCCCTGCCCGCTTGGAGTTGTCGGTAACCGAGAAGAACCAGATACCGACGAAGGCGGCGACCATAGAGAACAGCGCCGGGTACTTGTAGGGGAAGATCGCCTCGGCATAGCCGAACACGTCGACCCACACGGTGGGGCTGATGATGGTCAGCACCAGCGCGGTGATCAGGCCCAGCGCGCCGCCGAACAGCGCACCGCGCGTGCTCAGCCCCTTCCAGTACATGGAAAGGAACAGCACGGGGAAGTTGCAGCTGGCGGCGATGGAGAACGCCAGGCCGACCATGAAGGCGATGTTCTGCTTCTCGAAGATGATGCCGAGCAGAATCGCCACCACGCCCAGGGTCAGGGTGGTCAGCTTGGTCACACGCATCTCGTCCTCTTCCCGCGCCTTGCCCTGCTTGATCACGCAGGCATAGAGGTCATGGGAAACCGCCGAGGCACCGGCGAGGGTCAGGCCGGCCACTACCGCGAGAATGGTGGCGAAGGCGACCGCGGAGATGAAACCGAGGAACAGATTGCCGCCCACGGCGCTGGCCAGGTGGATGGCGACCATGTTGGTGCCGCCGACGATGGCACCGGTCACGTCCTTGAAGTCCGGGTTGGTGCTGACCAGCAGGATCGCGCCGAAGCCGATGATGAAGGTCAGGATGTAGAAGTAGCCGATGAAGCCGGTGGCGTAGAACACGCTCTTGCGCGCTTCCTTGGCGTCGGACACGGTGAAGAAGCGCATCAGGATGTGCGGCAGGCCGGCGGTACCGAACATCAGTGCCAGACCCAGGGAAATCGCCGAGATCGGGTCGGAAACCAGACCGCCCGGGCTCATGATCTGCGCGCCTTTCTCGTGGATCTTCACCGCTTCGGCGAACAGGCTGCCGAAATCGAAGCCGACGGTCTTCATCACCATGATGGCCATGAAGCTGGCGCCCGACAGCAGCAGGACCGCCTTGATGATCTGCACCCAGGTGGTCGCCAGCATGCCGCCGAACAGCACGTACATGACCATCAGCACACCGACCAGCACCACAGCCACGTAGTAGTCCAGGCCGAACAGTAGCTGGATCAGCTTGCCGGCACCGACCATCTGCGCGATCAGGTAGAAGGCCACCACGATCAGCGAGCCGAATGCCGAGAGCAGACGGATCTGCGTCTGGCCGAGGCGATAGGACGCCACGTCGGAGAAGGTGAACTTGCCCAGGTTGCGCAGGCGTTCAGCCATCAGGAACAGGATGATCGGCCAACCGACGAGGAAGCCGATGGAGTAGATCAGGCCGTCATAGCCGCTGGTGTAGACCAGCGCGGAAATGCCCAGGAAGGACGCCGCCGACATGAAGTCGCCGGCAATCGCCAGACCATTCTGGAAGCCGGTGATGCTGCCGCCGGCAGTGTAGTAGTCAGCGGTCGAGGTGTTGCGCTTGGCCGCCCACTTGGTGATGCCCATGGTGAACACGATGAACACCACGAACATGATGATGGCGGTGTAATTGGTGGCCTGCTTCTGAACTTCGCCGGTAATGGCATCGGCGAGCAGCGCGGGCGAGACTGCCAACAGCAGGGCAGTCATCAGGAAACGCAGGATCATTATTTCTGGGCCTCGTTGAGGATTTCCTGGTTGATGCGATCGAACTCACCGTTGGCACGCTGCACATAGACACCGGTCAGGATGAAAGCCATGAAGATCACGCCCACGCCCACCGGAATGCCCCAGGTGGTGACGGTATCGGCGGCAAGCGGGATGCCGAGGATCTTTGGCTCGAAGGCGATCAGCAGGATGAACGCGAGGTAGGCGCCGAGCATGACGGCCGACAGCATCCAGGCGAAACGCCCGCGCTTGGCCACCAGCTCCTGGAAACGCGGATTGGCATAGATCTGCCGGTAAACATTTTCATTGTGCATTGGAATCTGTCTCCACGGTCGCTGCCCCCTGATGGAGGCAGGGCGGCCACTTTAGGCCCGGCCGAAGCGAACACCACCCGACTTTGGTCTGAATGCGTCTTGCGAAAAGGCCCGACATAGAGCCCTCGAGCCGCATGAATCGGCGCTTCGCAACAATTCCAAACACAAATAGTGTGGCGCTATGTCGCACATGCAGAACGTTGATTTCAGACATTGCTCGACCTCGACCAGACTCTCCTTGTCGCGAGAACGATTCTCGACTGCACAAGGAGACAGGCCATGCTCAAGACCGTGACGTTCACCCTGATGCACTTCTGCATCGCCTTTTCGGTGACCTACGCGCTGACCGGCAGCATCGCCATCGGTGGACTGGTCGCCGCCATCGAGCCGCTGTGCAATTCGGTAGGTTTCTACTTCCACGAGAAGGTCTGGCAGCGATTCGAACGCAGTAGACGCAGCGCAG
Source organism: Stutzerimonas sp. LR2 (assembly GCF_055755175.1). Classification (NCBI taxonomy): domain Bacteria; kingdom Pseudomonadati; phylum Pseudomonadota; class Gammaproteobacteria; order Pseudomonadales; family Pseudomonadaceae; genus Stutzerimonas; species Stutzerimonas sp. LR2. The sequence goes on along the minus strand of NZ_JBVTRR010000002.1, from coordinate 255,576 downwards.
CGATTCCTAAGCATGCCTGGCTGCACCACCAGGCCTGACGCCTGCCCCGCACGGGTACCGCTTGCCATCGGGGCTCGACAGCAACTGTCGAGCCGTCGGCATTTCCATCTCCGCGCAGGGATCGAATTCCCCGCGCCGCTGCCATAGAGATGTTGGCTTGCACTGCGCTGCCAATGCAGTTCTGATGGGACAGGCGGCACGAGACATCCGTTGCCGCCTCGCTACAGGCCGCGATGGCCTGTCAACGGAGATACACCATGCAGCTGTTGTTGCGCCTGACCGCCCTGCTCGCCCTTATCGTTACGCCGCTGCACGCGGCTGATCTCAGCATCGAGGAGTATGGCTACCCCCTGGCCAATCCTTTCGAAGCGACCATCGCCGGCACGCCGAGCGCATTGCGCGCCGAGGTACCCAGTGACGACGCCATCGACCAGGCTGACTACAGCCTGCGTCTGCGGCCGGAGCGCGAATTCACCCTGCCGGACAACTTCTGGCCGGTCAAACAGCTGCGCTATCGCCTGGCGCGCCAGCGCGGGCCGGCGCCGCTGATCTTCATCATTTCCGGCACCGGTGCGCATTACTCGGCGGGCAAGACCGAGGCCCTCAAGCGGCTGTTCTACGGCGCCGGCTACCACGTGGTGCAGCTGTCTTCGCCTACCAGCTACGACTTCATGTCCGCTGCCTCGCGCTATGCCACACCGGGCATCAGTGCCGACGATGCAAAGGATCTCTATCGGGTCATGCAGGCCATTCGCGCCAGGCATCACAAGCTGCCTGTCACCGAGTTCCACCTCACCGGCTACAGCCTCGGCGCGCTGAACGCCGCGTTCGTCAGCCAGTTGGACGAAACCCGCGGCAGCTTCAATTTCAAGCGCGTGCTGCTGCTCAACCCGCCGGTGAACCTCTACACCTCGGTCGGCAACCTGGACAAATTGGTGCAGACCCGCGTCGACGGCATCGACAACCACACCACCTTCTATGAGGTGGTGCTGGAAAAGCTCACCCGCTACTACCGGCAGCGCGGCTACATCGACCTCGACGAGGCGATGCTCTACGACTTCCAGCAGTCGGCGCTGAAGCTCAGCGACGAGCAGATGGCCATGCTGATCGGCTCGGTGTTCCGTTTTTCCGCCGCCGACATCAACTTCACCTCGGACCTGATCAACCGTCGCGGACTGATCGTGCCGCAGGACTATCCGATCAACGAGGGCACACGCCTGGAGCCATTCTTCAAGCGCGCCCTGCTTTGCGATTTCGACTGCTACATCACCGAGCAGCTGATCCCCATGTGGCGGGCGCAGTACGACGGCGGTAGCCTGCCGCAGCTGATCCAGCAGGTCAGCCTCTATGCCCTCGAGGATTATCTGCGCCAGAGCCCGAAGATCGCGGTCATGCACAACGCCGACGACGTGATCCTCGGTGCCGGTGACATCGGCTTTCTACGCCGCACCTTCGGCGACCGCCTGACGCTCTATCCGCGCGGCGGCCACTGCGGCAACCTCACCTACCGCGTCAACGCCCAACACATGCTGGAGTTCTTCCGTGGCTAAAGGAATGCTGTTGCCGCTGCTGCTGCTCAGCGGCCTGGCCTTCGCCGACACACCGGCGGTCGACGAGGATGGTTTCACCCGTCCGTTACGCAACCTGGAGTTCAATCCGGGGCTGGATCAACGTGAGTTCGAGCGCGCCACCTTTCAGGCGCTGGATGTCTACGACCCGTTCGAATCGGTCAACCGGCGCATCTACCACTTCAACTACCGGCTCGATCAATGGGTGATGCTGCCGGTGGTGCGAGGCTATCGCTATGTCACGCCGCAACCGGTGCGCACCGGTGTGAGCAACTTCTTCGCCAACCTCGGGGAGATTCCGACGCTGTTCAACAGCGTCGCGCAGCTCAAGGGACAGCGTGCGGCGAATGCCACCGCCCGCTTCCTGTTCAACAGCATTCTGGGCGTGGGCGGACTCTGGGACCCGGCCACGCGCATGGGTCTGGTGCGCCAGAGCGAAGACTTTGGCCAGACGCTCGGATATTGGGGCGTTCCCCAGGGGCCCTACCTGATCATTCCGGCTCTCGGCCCCTCCAACCTGCGCGATGCCACCGGCCGCGTCACCGATTTTGCCGTCGAGCGACAGGTCGACTTCCTCCAGTACTCCGAGACCACCGGTGGCGAGCTGAGCCTGACCGCGTTGCGCGCCATCAACGCCCGCCACGTCACCAGCTTCCGTTACGGCCAGCTGAACTCGCCGTTCGAGTACGAGAAGGTGCGCTATGTCTACAGCCGTGCGAGGGACCTCATGGTGAAGGAATGATCCAATCAGTCGATTGGATAGAGCGATAATGCGCAACCATTGATCGAAGCCGCACCATTATTCTGGTGACATTCCAGACCAGAGGCATTCGACATGTCCCAGCGTGAAATCCTTTCCATCACCACCGGCCGCGCCACTTCCGACGGCGCCGGCGTCAGTCTTACCCGCGTATTTGGTGGCGCCGCGCCGGAACGCTTCGATCCGTTCCTGATGCTCGACGAGTTCGGCTCCAACGATCCCGACGAGTACATCGCCGGCTTTCCACCACATCCGCACCGCGGCTTCGAAACCATCACCTACATGCTCGAACATAGGTGCAGATACACAACGTAAATCCACCGCACTACTAATGCACACCTTCTGAAAATCAGAGTACACTCTTTTTCCGTGTCACCCCTTGCTGCGCCTGATGCGTAGCCAGATGACACACAGCCCCCACCATCACATATCGAGGGTAGGTTTAGGAAAAGACTTTGATTCACAGGAGGATGTACTAGGTGACTGAAGCTTCAGAGGACAAGACCAAGAGAAAATATCTCTCGATGCTCCGTGCCCACCCTTGGCACCATCAGCATTCTGTCTTCTACACGGATGAACCAGACTCCATTGCCCTGCTCGATGACATGATTGCGTTTAAACAGCTCCTACGCCGTCGCCATCCTCAACACCCGTTCCTGATACGCATCCAGCTCCTGAACCGGGAGAAGAAGCCCCAAGCCTTCCTGTCGATCCTGGCTCCTGCACGCATTGAAGACATTCAGGACATTGCCGACAAAACATTCTCTGCTGATGTGGTGGTGCTGGGACGTGTCTGCACACAACAACGATTAGAGCGGATGGCATCTGTTATCAAAGCTCAGAAACCGCACAACCTCGAACGCTTCTTTAACAAGCATCAGGTTAGAAGATGGTCATTGCTGAACAAGCATTTGGTAATGAATAACGATGTTTAGGCTACACACCCGATGTTTATTGCTTCCTGCACTACCAGATATGAAATAATTAATAAAATAGTTGCTTTTATACCCCGCATAGTATTGTAATTTTAGAAAAACATGATATACTAATCCCATCAGCTCAAGAATTGTTTTATACACTAAGTCCGCAATAAGGCATATCAGCAAATGTATGTGTTATTTATGCCAAAGTTGCTGAATCACACTTTAGAGCTATATCCAAAATCGGACTTAGGGTGTATAATATATTGCAAGCACAGAAGGAATAAATTTAAACTTTTTCCCCTATTATGTGACTTTCCTTAGCACTTCCCTCGTCTAAGTTTTATATCCCGGAAAACATACCCGCCCTTTGGCGGTTTTTGCGTTCTGCAGTTTTTGTGTTACCTCTCCTGTCGGACATATCAACCTTGGCAATTTCCTTTCCCAAGGGCTGACAGGCTTCCTCTACGTTAGGTTTCCCCTTTCTTGGTTTGCGGGGAGTGTTAACCAGCCTAACGTTATTTTAGCGGCAACTCTCATTCTTCAGGGTTGCCGTTTCTTTTTACCCATACTTTCTTATTCCACCTTAATCACAGGAGGTTGCCTTATGGCTGTCACATACCGCCCCTGCATCGTTTGCCATCAATTGATGCACTGCTCACGGGCTAACAAGTATTGTTGTTCCAATCTATGCCACAGCAAGATGCACAAGAAACGCGCGAAGCTTGGGCTTAGTACACGAGAGATGATTGCACTACTGAAAGACGAGCTTCTAGAAGCTCAAGAAAATCAAGAAAACTAAAAACCCCTGACTCAGTTCACTACCGCTCACATGCCACAGAGGATCACAATTAGATCGAAGGCTTTCAAGTCGTAGAACAACAGAGTCTCTAATACAAAGGAGACCAATAATGGCTAACTTCATCGCTGTAAACCCCGCATCGAATCTCATCACTGGCGTAATCTCTTCGCACTACACTCCAGTTGATACCAAGACCACTCGTTTCTTCCGAGCTACTGATGACGATCTATCCGTTTACTATCGTCTACATAAAAAGCTTAGTGCTGGCGATTGTGTCGATTTCGCCGATCTGCTAACCGCTCGAAAAACTTATCGAGCCAAGCGAAAGATTATTGCACCAGACCCAATTGGTTTTGACCGTCTACCTGCTGAGCATCTGCAAACTTTCAAAGAAGATGCCCTTCGTATGGTCCAGCAAGGTAAGTCGCTATCTTTTGTGTGTTATGCACTCCGGTGTTCTGAGCGAGAAACTTTGAAGCTCACTGGCCTTCAGCCAGAAGACTTTGGTGAAGACTCTGAAGCACTGTCACCAGAAATACAACATATGCTCAAAAAGCGGCAAGAAAAGAAACAGGCTCAGAAGGAACACGCCTGATATGTGCAAAAACACCCTACTCAGTACAGGGCTACCGACCCCCCTATTTTTGCACATATAGAACCCAGTAAATACGCGGCCTTCAGATGTGTCAGGAAAAACACCTAGGGCCGTTTCTAACCAAATCTATGAGGTGCATAACATGCAACCATGTTGCGTATGTGGGGAACCCTTTGCCCCAACAAATCGGAAACACCGCCATTGCTCTAACACTTGCGTGGCTCGTTCATATATTAGACGAGAGCGAATCAAGAAGCTGCTACGCCAACTGAGCTACGAACAGCTTGAATACATTGAAGCTGTAGCACAACTACAAAAGGAGAACAACAATTGAGAGACACACTTTACCTTGGCACTCAGTGTTATCAGAAACAAACTTTCTTGCTACAGGTTGAGCTGTTAGCACGCTTGGAAGTAGAAGCGAAACAACACAACCAATCACCATCTGAATACCTAAACACAATTCTACATAAGGAGCTTAACCAATGATGTTTGACAAAGAAACCCACCGTCGCCTGAAGGTGTATGTGCCAGTTGAATATTATGCGCTGGTAGATGAATACAATTGTGGTATGGGCTTAGCAGCTTTGGCAGCAAAACTCTTAGCCGATCATTTTACAAACCTCGAACTGAAAAAAGAATTGGCTCGTGTCAATAAGGAGCAGTAGTTATGCGCACACATCTGAACGACCGCAGTAAAGATGAGCTGATTGCAGTTATGCAAGCTCTCGGATTCACCAGCACCAACCACACGTTAAACGTCATCATCACCCAAGCTTACAAACAAATCGTCCTAAACTCTCAACGCGAGGTAAAGCCACAGAGAATCCCATAGGTCTGTCAGACACTCGCCCGTAGGTCTGTGAGACACTCGGCCATGGGTCTGGGAGAACCAGTAATAATAATGATGTAATAACAATGATGTAAAGAAAAAGAATAAAGCTTTAAAAGCTTAATTTTCTTACTCTGTTTGAATGGTTCTACTTTGCTCAGGTCTTCGACCTTCGCACGTAGCCCCATTAGAAAGACTCCTGTGCAACCTGTTCGTCTTCGACTCACGCTTGGCACAGTAATAAGAGAAAGAGCATAAAGCAAAGCTTGGTTCTGTGTTGACTGTATTTGATTTGTTGGTGCATGAGCCTTCGGCTCTTATACATTTGTGTTGGTGCAAAGATCGAAGATCGTAGGAAGAATAATTCCCCGAGTGTCTGGGAGAACCACGGGAATCTAATTAATGTTTAGAGGTGCAATATGAAAATCAGAATCACACTTGGCGAACAAGCAAGCGAAGAACTGTTGCAGCTTATGGAGCTATGGGGGCATGAGAGTCCCACCCACTCCTGCAACAAAGCAGTATCTGCTGTATTTAAACAACTAATTCAAATTCCATCCTTTAAGGAGAACAACAATGGCAACGCAACTGTTTGCAAAAACTGAAAAAGAACTGTCGCCCTACTTCGCTGTGTATCGTGAGCTGCTAACTGCCACCGGCTGGAACGGCTTGGAATTAGTAATGGTAGAGAACGACAAAGGTAAGCTTGTCCCTACCGGCGAGGTTGTGGAAATCGTTTATCCTTTGTCCTGTGAAGAGAAAGTCATCTGGTGCTGGATGCTTGATCGGTTCCAGTTCTTCAAAGAACAAAATGGTGTTTGGTTTGATAACCAAGATGAGATCGCCGCCTATTGTGGTGTGGGTCTGTCTACAGTCAAACGGTTTATTAAGAAGCTTATTATTTCTGGTGTGCTGCACGTTCAAAAGAAGCCAATGGGCGGAGCACGTGTTAGCAACAGCTATGTGATCGTCCGTGACTTGGTGTTGGTGCAGCAGGAAGACAAGGCGAAAGCCCCTGTACAGGCCAAGGAGCAGCCCACACAAGCCCTCCAGGAGCTTGCAGCCCCGACAATAGATGACTTCGTGCCTGCTGGTGCTGAATGGGCCTCTGAGGCTGTGCCAATGGACGCATACGACGACTTCATGCCCGAGCCTGAAGACGATGGCTCTTGTGCCGACTCGCTCACTTACAACGCACAGGAAGATGAACCGTGTTCTTCGGTAAAGCAGTCAAAGCCTGATGTTCCAGAAACAATACACGGTGTGTCGCTGGCTGATATGCCAACACGGCGGTTCCAGCCTAATGGTGATGTTAGTGCCGAGATGGTTGAATGGTGCGCTCGCAAGAACGTAAAGATATTTGAAGCTGAATATGATGTGCAGTTTCTAATCCAAGGAATCCCACACGTATTCAATAACAATACGTTTGTTCCGTGCTCAAGCAAGCCTGCACGTAAACAGATGGTAGAAGAGTTCGAAAGCCCGTTCTAAATAGCTATTTACTACGGAAAAACAACTCTGTTTTAAACGATCTGCTACAAACCCACCCTACCCCACAGGGTGGCAGAAACAAGCAACAAACAACCCTTAAAACACCAACGAATTTAACTCGCAAGAGTTAAAGCCGCAGGCAGCTATTGTCTGCAATTTATATAAACCATAAAAGAGGAAACACAAATATGACTACTAAACAACACGTCCAACAGCCAATGATCCTTTCTCCTGAAGTATTGGCAGAACGTCAGGCTAAAGCAATTGAGCGTTACAAAGGCTCTCACGCAGCTTGCCAAGCAGTAGATGAACCCATCCTTCTCCTTTATACAAAGAAGGTGGTGGAGCTTGTAGCAGCCGGATACAGCCTAAATGAAAAGCTCCCCTGTCGCTCCGGCCCCAATACCTTTGCAGCGTATTTTACAAAGCCAGCAGCTATGCAAGAACAAGAGATGGAAGCTCTCAAGCTTCAAGTAGAAGATAAGCTGAAGGCAGAAGTCGCAGCATTCAACGCTGAACAAGAATCCATCCTTGCCGAGCAGTTGTATCAGGCTCAAGTGGCTAAGGAACGCAAGGCCGCTGAAGAGAAAGAGCACAAGGCTCGGGAGGCTGCCAAGAAGGAAGCCGCCGACTACTTCGCTTCCATTAAGGAGGGTAAATAATGTCTCTTGATCATATTCGCCGTGGCCTAGACCGCGCTGTTGCACGCCAGAAGAAAACGTCTCTCTCCACTACTTCCCCTGCTGTCAAAGCTCCTGTTGTAGCTCCTAAGGAAGAAGAGCCTGCTCTGAAGAGCAATTTGACGGAAGAAGAGGTCCAGTATTATTGCAACCTCATCCACGAAGCGAACGCTCGTTCTCCAAGTCATCCAAATAATCCCACTAACCGAATCATCCGTGAACGTCTGGAAGCTATGGGGCTACAGCCCAACGACTAACAAGGACAGGGGGCGCAATGCCCCCCTTCTTTTCAAAGGATAAGAACAATGATCTATTCAATTATCGTAATCCGCCCCTTGCCTAACGGCAGCGCTCAAGACGTAAGAAGCTCAGTTGATACCTACCTAAACAACATCTCATCCGTTAAGGCAGTGCAGTGGCAGCATAACGCACGAATGAACAAGCTTGCGCTAATCGTTGCTGTAGATGCAGAACAGCTTCCCTTCAAAGAGCGAGACTTGTGGGAAAACACAGAAGCCGGTGCTGTTTGTTTGTGTAGCCAGCCAGCAATCAAGGATAAGTGGCTTTTCGATCAGTTCTTGGACACTTACGGAACAGGCTTTCTAAACGAGAAAGTGAATTTCCTTCCCGATCTCCCAGGCTATCCCGCTATCACCCCGCCACAAGGTGGTGGCTTCTGGAACAAATATAAATAGAGGTTAAACAATGGAAATTGCAAAGTATACAGTCGGGCTTAATTTCAGCCTGAATCAAAGAAGTATAAGGGTCGTCGATACACAGATTCGATTGATGGAAAAGAAGCTGGCATTGATGACACAGCGCATGAAAGCCAACTTTGAGAAAAGCTTCGCCCTTCCTTCTCTCAAAATCAAAAAAATAGAGTTAGACCCTCTCTCTGCACAACGCTCCATCCAAGGTGATCTAAACAGAATGGGGAGGCTCTTGGAGTTGAAGGTGGGCAACATTCGTTTAGACCAAGCAAAGATCAATGCACAAGTGCAGACAACCTTCCAGCGTGCGGCTAATCAGGCCCGAATGAACGTCAAGACAATTGCCGGGGCCGGTGGCGGGGGCAACCCATTCCCTGCTGTACCACGCTTTAATACTCTTGGGGCTGCTGCCACTGGTGGCGGGCTAGGTGCATCGCTTCCCATGTTTGGCCCAGCTGGCATTGCCGCTGCTGCTGTAGTGGGCACAGGAGCTTATGGTGTATCAAAGATCAATGACGCCCGCCGCCTCATCTCACAGCGAGAATTGGAGCGTCTACAGCTTGAAATCTCCGTAGGTGGTTCTAAGGAGCGCAGACAAAGCGCAATCGATGTTCTGATTGATCTTAGTAATAAGCTCGGTGTTCAAGCTCAGTCTCAAGTAGATGGCTTCACACGCTTTATGAAACAGGGACAAAACAGTATGGGCCTTACAGCTCAGCGAGCTTTTGACTTGTATTCAAATATGGGGATTGCCACAAGGGGCAACGGTGGCGACCAACAGAGTATTGAAAGGCAGAGTCTGGCCCTAACCCAGATCGGGGGTTTGGGATACCTACGTGCTGAAGAGCTTAACGGTTAGGCTCGCTGTGCCGAAATGCACAGAAAAATAAACTCCTTTAATTGCTGGAAACCCCTAACGTAAAGACGAGGGCAATCAGCAGCGAAGCCTTCTAGTCAGAAGGAACGTTCAACGACCAGCCGCAAGGCGTAGGGCTAAGCAGCCCGAAACGGGGAGCACCTTACCGGACAATGCCGAAGGTGAAGATATGGCCTCCTCTCATGTGAAAGCATGAGCAGCTTGAATAAAGCGGGAGAGGATTAGCGACCCTCTTTGAAGATCAGGTAATACCCAACTGGCAGATAGCAACCCTGCCATCCGCTCTTACATCATCAAGGCTTGGGAAGAGCGCACAGGCGCTAAGGGTGTTGAAGCTTTTCTATCAGCTATGGCCAAGCGTCAAGTGTCCTTCAACGATGTAATGAGAGGCTATGAGTTGGCCGCTAAGGAAGCATCAGGCCGCGTTAAAGAGCTTGCCAACACTGTACAGGGTGAAGAGGCCCGCTTAGCTAACGCTCGATTCGCTGAAGAACTGGAACGCTCCAAGGGTCCGATGACGGATGCAGCAAGGCGGTTTGTAGAGAGTCAGCAAAAGCTCTTCGAAGCAAGCGAGCCATTGCGAGACAGTTTCTATAAGGTGGCTGCCGCTGGTACATCTCTCGCCGCTGATATGGTGGGATGGCTCAGCACACGGCTACAGACAGCCCCGGCTCTTAACAACGAAGTGTCAAACGAGCAACGCGCTACAGCTCCTTTCAGTTCTGCAATGGGACGGGGAATGCTCAGCGTTCCAGACATTCGCCGCATTAGAGACAATCAGGCTCCTTTCATTAGCCCCCTCATCCCTGAGTCCCCAGCTTGGAAACAAGCCGCTGATAGCTTCGTCATGCCGCGAAACCTCCTACAGCAAATGTCAGGAGCCTCGATCAATAGCACCGTCACTGTTCAGCCTGGAGCAATCAACATCACAGCCCACGGCGTATCAGAGGAAAAGCTTGTTGGTGAATTAGAAGGACGGGTGCAAGGAATCTTCAGGCACGAGATGCAGAGTCTTCTCAGCTCTACAAAGCTTGAATATTCCCAGAAGGAGTAGCACACACATACGTGCTATAAAACCCCAGTAAACATACAAAGTTGTATACAAAAAGGCAGGGATAAACACGCTCTGCCTTCCCCGGCTATTCCCCATAGCCTGCCTACACCCCTGATGTTACTTAATAACATTCTATTTTGTGTTAAGCCGTTTCTGACTCCAAAGTCAAATAATTGCTAAACATTTTCAATCCAAGAATATAAATCCCCAATAAAGGAGAGATAATTGATTACTTTTGCTAATAGCCTTCAAATCTGCAACATCTTTGCCCTGTCCACCGTCTTGCTGGTGATCTGGTCTTTGCCATCGGCTGCTGACCTACAGGCCACCAATAGCCGTGTGTCCCAGATCGAAGACAGAGTGACCAACCATCTCAGTTACAACGAAGGACGAACGAATGCCCTGGACGCACGAGTGACGGAACGTCTGAACAAGATTGATCGCCGGGTGCAGATGCTGGAAGTGAAGGCAGGACGCTGAAAGCTCATCTCTACTTAACAGAATGGTATTTTGTTAACTAAGAAAGCCCGTAAATGCTGGACAAGCTCTCTCAGTCGATGCTTTAATTAACACATCAGAGGCATGGCAACAGGGAGTAAACTAGAAATGAAGAGCGTAGACGCCGTTAAGACAGTTGAGGATGTGGCTTTCATCAGCCGTAAGCTCAAGCTGAACGCCAAGGGCAACACCCTGTATTCCGATATCTGGGAGTTTGGCTTGCAGGTAGCGCTCCGAATCTCTGACCTGCTCTCTGTGACGATGGAAGAGGCCAAGCAAGGCCGCATCGTGCTAAAGGAAGAGAAGACAGGGAAAACCCGCTCTATCGACCTGAATGAGAAGGCACGGGGCATTGTGGCTAAACGAGCCGCTGAGCATCCCCAGCACATCTATCTGTTTGAAGTGGAATCGAACAGGGCCAAGGGTAAGCCCGTCTCCCGTATCGCTGTAGCGAATGCATTCAAGGCCGTAGGCGATGAGATTGGTATCCAGCTCGGCACCCACTCTATGCGCAAGACTCGTGGCTGGATCATGCACAGTGCTGGGGTAAGCATCGAGAAGATTTGCAGGGTGCTCAACCACTCCAGCCCCGCCGTTACGATGGCCTATATCGGTCTGACTCAAGCCGAGATTGACGCCACCTATCACGAGTTTGTTATCTGACAGCCTCCCTCAAGCCCTGCTACATGGCGGGGCTTCCTGCATTCCCTCAATTCCCTTCAGGAATGCCCCTTAGAGCGTCGCTGAGCAGCCTAGAACGTGCGTTCTCTTCGTTTCCTTTGCGTGGTGTGTCTTAGCTCAAACGCTCAACAGCGCTCACTGTAGCCCTACGCTCGATATTTTAAATTCGTGTAACTGGTCAAAAAGTGATCAGCGGGCGGGAGTTAAGCCCTATCACCTCCGAGCGGGGAATCTCAGCAAACGTTCTGCATATAGGAGAGGAAACAGGGGATGTGATATTTGCTACGGGAGAATCCCCCCACACCTGTGCAAAGTATGGGGGCCTGTCTGACAGGGGGTTGGGTTACTCGTCTTTTTGTGCTAGTTGTGCTTCAAGCTCTCGAACACGCTTTTCGAGAAAGGCAATGTACCGGGTCTGTACGTCATCAGGCATTAGTGATTTTGTAAACTCAGTAAACAGCCCAGAATCACCCCCAACACTGTTCGATCTGCTGATCTGCCGTACAGGTTCGCCTTCGGCCTTGATCCACTTAGACATCACCGCATAGCTTGGCTTTCCTTGTTGCGAACAGAAGCGGCTGAGGCTCATACCACTTGTTTGATATTCCTCGATCAATGCTTGCTTCTGCTCATCGGCGTAGCGAATACCCTTTACCATTGTGTTAGCCCTTTTCGTGTAGGTAGCACAAAGGTATCACACGATATTTTCCCTATGCATCATCACCGCGCCTGCGATGGCCCCGAGCAATCAGAGATAGCAGGTCATTGAACTCCGGTGTCGGCTCTGGCAGAGGCTGCTTGTTCACCCTATCAAGAAGCTCTTGATGCTCTGGACGTAGCATCAGCAGTCGATATTCCTGCCCTAAATCTTCATACACATAACTTTTTGCAGAACGGTCATACCCCTTGTATTTCCAAGGGTGCTCATCCCCACTCACCCAAATTTCCCCATTAGAGAAGCAAGTGATGGAATATTCCGCCTGCTGAAGCAATGCGTTGAGCTTGATTGGATCGTTTGCCAGATAGTCACGCTCCACGTTGATGATCGTATTGGTGGACACGGCTTCATCAGTAGAGCGATCAAGGATCAGGCGTTCGTCTTGTAGCTGCTTTCTCTGCGCCTGTAGCTGCTCAAGCTGTTCTTGTATCTCTGGCACCAGCCCGATTGCTGCGATGGTGTTAGCAAGGTTTCCGATCCTTTTGGACAGGTCTTCAAGCTCGCCTTCTATCTCGATCTTTCGTTTCTGGTGTTCAGTGAGCAACTGGCCTGCCAATGCACGTTCCACATACGGCAGAGAAGTTTTCACACGGATGTGTTCGAGAAGCTGTTTAGGGATGGATTTAGAATTGCTGCACCCGTCCAGCGTCAGACGCGCCCGGCTTGTGCATTGCATTGTGGCTCCGGTGTTGGGGTGCTTCTTGACGTTGAAGTTACGCCCGCAATGTCCACATTTGACTAGGCCAGTCAGGAGGTACGCTGTTGGTGCGCTACGCTTCTGATCCTTGTTGCGGCTTAGCTGCTCCTGCACACGGTAGAACAGCTCCTTCGGTACAACTGGTTCATAGACGTTTGGAATCTCACCCCAATTGCCAATGGCCGTGGTGTTCGTCAGCCACCTTTTAACAGTGGTGCCATTGATGGTTTGCAGCAGCTCGTGTCCTGACTCACGCAACCGGCGACAGATACGCCGCTCGCCCAACCCTGCCGCATAGTCCTCGAATGCCTGCCTTACAAGCGGTGCAACGGATTCGATTAGCTTTCCTTCCTTGTCGATCCACATCGGCGTGTGACGCTTTACAGCCTTACCTTCCTTAGCTGCTCGCCTCCTACGGTCATACGCGGCATTGATTCGACGGGACAGCGCCTCACTATAGTTATATGCCTGCTGCACCTTCGCCACGAGTAGGAACAAGTGATTGCTGTTCGCTGACTTCTGATCGTATGTCAGCCCATCATCGAGCGTGACAATCATCACCCCTGCCTGAACGATCCTTCCTAATAGAGGAAGCATCTCTAATGGTTCAAGTCGCCCGGTCCGGTCGATAGCCTCGACAAGAATGCAGTCCCCCGGCTGGATCACTCCTGCCTCAACAGCGGCCAAGAGTTTGCCGAATCCATTCTCAAGGTGTTCGCCCTTCCAACCACTGCGCCCCAGGTCTTCAAAGCTCGTGAGGCTGAGAGTGTAATCAGGATGGGATGCCAGCCACTGAGCCACCATTGTTTGTTGGCGTTCAAGGCTCGACCCCCGCGCTTGCTTGGCTGAAGAAAAACGGACGTATGAGAATGCAGTGGGCATGGGATGCTGATTCCGAGCTAACTAAGATAGCCATTGTATCATTGCCCCGGTGTTCTCGAGGGGCGCATGCGTCACGAGGATCACATGGGCAATGTCGGGCGGCTGGAAAGTGGCGGCGTGCAGTGGATGACCGCAGCGCACGGCGTGATCCACAGCGAAATGCCGGAGCAGGAGCAAGGTCTCATGCGCGGCTTCCAGCTGTGGCTGAACCTGCCCGCCTACGCCAAGCTCGGCGAGCCGGGCTACCGTGACTTCGCACCGGCGGAAATTCCACAGCTGACGCTGCCAGGCGGGGTACAGGCGAAAGTCATCGCCGGCACGCTGAAGGTCGACGGCATCGAGCAGCCGGGCGTCGTGCAGCGTCCGGATACCGAGCCGCAGCTTTTCGATCTGCATCTGCCGGCCGGTAGCGGCATCAGCCCGCAAGTGCCGGAAGGCCATCGGCTGTTGCTTTATGTCTATGAGGGTGCGCTGCGCCTTGGCGAACACACGCTGGGCAAACGCCAGCTGGTGCGCCTGTCCGAACATGGTGAGGTGCGGTTGCACAGCGAGTCGGGAACCCGCCTGCTGCTGTTGGCCGGGCGCCCCCTGGGCGAGCCCATCGTGCAGTACGGCCCCTTCGTGATGAACAGCCGGGAGGAGATCGAGCAGGCGCTGCGGGATTTCCGCGATGGAACGCTGGCCTGATTCGGCTGGGTCGACTGGATGGCCGGAACCACCGGGACGCCGCCCGGGATGTAGCCGGCCGTCACCTGTGGGGTGGCGTTAGCGCACCACACGCCCGCCACGCTGCACGGGCAGGAAAGCGCATTACACCGCCTTGCGCTTCTTCTTTTTCTTGTACAGCCCCGGCTCGCCGTCCGGCCGGGTCTTGAAGCGCCGGTGCGCCCAGAGATACTGCTCAGGCAGGGCGCTGACGGCCTCCTCGACCCACTGGTTGATGCGCAGACAATCGGCCTCCTCGCTCTCGCCAGGGAAATCCTCCAGCGGCGGATGGATCACCAACCGATAACCCGAACCATCCGCCAGGCGCTCCTGCGTGAACGGTACGACCTTGGCCCTGCCTAGCCGAGCGAACTTGGTGGTGGCGGTCACCGTGGCGGCCTGGATACCGAACAGCGGTACGAACAGACTCTGCTTGCGGCCATAGTCCTGATCCGGCGCGTACCAGATGGCGCGGCCGGCACGCAGAATCTTGAGCATGGCCCGCACGTCTTCCCGCTCGATGGCGGTGGCGTCGCGGTTGTGCCGCTCGCGTCCGCGGCGCTGTACATAGTCGAACAGCGGATTCTTGTGCTCGCGGTACATGCCATCGATGGTGTGGCGCTGACCGAGCAATGCGGCGCCGATTTCCAGCGTGGTGAAATGCAGCGCCATCAGGATCACCCCCTGCCCGGCCGCCTGGGCCTGCTGCAGATGCTCCAGTCCCTCGATCTTTGCCAGCCGCTGCAGGCGCGCCTGCGGCCACCACCAGCTCATCGCCATTTCGAAGAAAGCAATGCCGGTGGACGCGAAGTTCTCGCGCAACAGACGTTCACGCTGCGCCTGGCTGAGTTCGGGAAAGCACAGTTCCAGGTTGCGTCGCGCGATGTAGCGCCGGGAACCGGCGAATCGGAACATCAGCGCGCCGAGCCCACGGCCCAGTTGCAGCAAGAGCGGATACGGCAACTGCACCAGCAGCCAGAGCAGGCCAAGCCCCAGCCACAGCGGCCAGAAGCGCGGATGCAGGAAGTACGCACGAAACTGAGGACGGTCCATGAATAGCTCGACAACCGATGAAGCGACGCATTCTAGCGGCAAAAGCCGTGGTTGACCGAGCCTCGGCGCACCAGCGATCGCCCGGGACACACGCGGCGGGTTGCAGGCAGCGGCACACCTCGTTATAAGTCCTCGCCATTTACCGCAGCAGGCAGACCATGAGCCAAGCCGACCTCCCCGACCAGTCCCCAGCCTTCCAGCTCAAGGGCAGCATGCTCGCCATCACCGTGCTGGAGCTGGCCAGCAACGACATCGAACGTCTCGACGAGCAGCTCGCGGCCAAGGTCGAGCAAGCCCCGGACTTCTTCAACAATACGCCGCTGGTCCTGGCGCTGGACAAGTTGCCCGAGGCGGCGCGGGAAATCGACATCAAGGCATTGGTCGCACTCTGCCGCAAGCATCGGTTGCGCACCCTGGCCCTGCGCGCCAGCGAGCCGGCGCATATCGAAGCAGCGGCGGTGCTGGATCTACCGGTGCTGCCGCCTTCGGGGGCTCGCGAGCGCCAGGTCGACCTGGCATCGAAGGCTCCGGCCAAGCCTGCCGAACCGGTCTACCGCCCGACCCGCGTGGTCACCACGCCCATCCGCGGCGGCCAGCAGATCTACGCACAGGGCGGCGACCTCATTGTGCTGGCGCCGGTAAGCCCCGGTGCGGAACTTCTCGCCGATGGCAACATCCATGTCTACGGTCCGCTTCGCGGTCGCGCCCTGGCTGGCATCAAGGGCGATACTTCGGCGCGGATCTTCTGCCAGCAGCTCGCAGCGGAAATGGTCTCCATCGCCGGCCAATACAAGGTCGCCGAGGACCTGCGACGCGATCCTCTCTGGGCTGAAGCGGTACGCATCAGCCTCTCCGGCGACGTGTTGAACATCACCCGCCTTTAACGGATACTGCCGCGAATTTTCAAGGACCAAACGGGCAATCCTGACGCCAAAACCGGGCGGAAGGTCCCGATTTTTCAATTTTTAGGGTGAATCACCTTGGCCAAGATCATCGTAGTCACTTCCGGCAAAGGTGGCGTTGGTAAAACCACCACCAGCGCCGCCATCGGTACCGGCCTCGCTCTGCGCGGCCACAAGACTGTCATCGTCGACTTCGACGTCGGTCTGCGGAACCTCGACTTGATCATGGGCTGCGAACGCCGGGTGGTTTACGACTTCGTCAACGTCATCAATGGCGATGCCACCCTGACCCAGTCCCTGATCAAGGACAAGCGTCTGGAGAACCTCTACGTGCTGGCTGCCAGCCAGACGCGCGACAAGGACGCCCTCACCCAGGAAGGCGTCGGCAAGGTGATCGACGAGCTGGGCAAGAACTTCGAATACGTCATCTGCGACTCCCCGGCGGGCATCGAGAAAGGCGCGCATCTGGCCATGTACTTCGCCGACGAAGCCATCGTCGTGACCAACCCGGAAGTCTCCTCGGTACGCGACTCCGACCGCATGCTCGGCCTGCTGGCCAGCAAGTCGCGTCGCGCCGAAAACGGCGAAGAGCCGATCAAGGAACACCTGCTACTGACCCGCTACAACCCTGAGCGCGTCACCAAGGGCGAAATGCTCGGCGTCGAAGACGTCGAGGAAATCCTCTCCATCCGCCTGCTGGGCGTGATCCCCGAGTCGCAGGCTGTGCTCAAGGCGTCCAACCAGGGCATCCCGGTGATCCTCGATGACCAGAGCGATGCCGGTCAGGCCTACAGCGACGCGGTGGATCGCCTGCTGGGCAAGGAAGTGGCGCACCGCTTCCTCGACGTCAAGAAGCCTGGCTTCCTGCAACGACTTTTCGGAGGCCGCGAATGAACCTCTTCGACTTCTTCCGTGAACGCAAGAAGAAGGAAACACCGGCCGCCATTGCCAAGGAACGCCTGCAGATCATCGTCGCCCACGAACGCGGCCAGCGCACCGAGCCGGACTACCTGCCGGCATTGCAGAAGGAGCTGGTCGAGGTGATCCGCAAGTACGTCAACATCGACAGCGATCAGGTTCAGGTCGCCCTCGAGGATCAGGGCAGCTGCTCGATTCTCGAACTGAACATCACCCTGCCGGATCGCTGAGCGGCACGGCGTACAGAAGCGGCGGCCCACGGGTCGCCGTCTTCGTTTGTGGGAAGAACAATGCCTCTTAGCAACATCCAGATCATTCACCAGGACGCCGCCCTGCTGGTGATCAACAAGCCGACCCTGCTGCTCTCCGTGCCAGGACGGGCTGAAGACAATCGTGACTGTCTGGTGACCCGCCTGCAGGAGAACGGCTACCCCGAAGCCCGCATCGTGCACCGTCTGGACTGGGAGACCTCCGGGCTCATCGTGCTCGCCCGCGACGCCGATACGCACCGCGAGCTGTCCCGTCAGTTTCATGACCGCGAAACGGAAAAGGCCTATACCGCGCTGTGCTGGGGCCAGCCGGAGCAGGACAGTGGCAGCATCAACCTGCCGCTGCGTTACGACCCGCCGACCAAGCCACGGCATGTGGTCGATCACGAACTGGGCAAGCATGCGCTGACCTTCTGGCGCGTACTCGAGCGCTGCGGCGACTACAGCCGCGTCGAACTGACCCCCATCACCGGGCGCTCTCACCAGTTGCGGGTGCACATGCTGTCGATCGGTCACCCGTTGCTCGGCGACCGGCTTTACGCGCATGAACAGGCGCTGCATGCGCATGAGCGGCTGTGCCTGCACGCCAGTATGCTTACCCTGACTCATCCGCAGACAGGCGAGCGCCTGCGCTTCGAGTGTCCCGCGCCATTCTGATGGAGCGATTTCTTCAGGCGACCCGCGGCGCCCCCGAACATCCCAGCCTGCGCAAGGCGCTCAACCTCTGGAAAGCGCCCCCCGGAACCGCGCTTGACCTGGGCTGCGGCGCAGGTCGCGACAGCCTGGCGCTGCTGCGCGATGGCTGGAGCGTGGTCGCACTCGATCAGTCCAGCGCCGCGCTCGATGCGCTGCGAGCACAGGTGGACACCGGTGCACACAAGCTCACCACGCTTTGCGAGCCATTCGAGAACGGTGCTCCCCTTCCCACCGTCGAGCTGGTTAATGCCAGTTTCGCTTTACCGTTCTGCAAACCGGAGGCATTCACGAGTCTCTGGACGCGCATCATGGAGTGCCTGCGCAGGGGTGGCCTGTTCAGCGGTCACTTTTTCGGGCTTCGTGACAGCTGGGCGGGGCGCAACCTCACCTGTCACCGTTATGAGCAGCTTATGGAGTTGTTCGAAGACTGGGAGCTGCTGGAGCTCAACGAGATCGAGTTCGACGGCAAGACGGCGACCGGCCAGGACAAGCACTGGCATCTGTTCGAGGCCATCGCTCGGCGCAGTTGAGGCCGTGGGAATGCAGCCATGCCATGCGATGGGATAGACTTCGTGACCTTGCAGTCCGGAGTCCGAAATGCGCAAAGCTCTCAACCAAGGCCTGATCGAGTACCTGCAGGCATCGCCCACCCCGTTCCATGCCACCCAGAATCTCGCCCAGGCACTGCAGGCGGCCGGCTACCGTGCGCTGGATGAGCGCGAGGTCTGGCACACCGAACCTGGTGGACGCTACTACGTCACCCGTAACGATTCGGCCATCGTGGCGTTTCAGCTGGGCAGCAAATCGCTGGTCGAGCACGGCCTGCGTCTGGTCGGAGCCCACACCGACAGCCCCTGTCTGCGTGTGAAGCCACAGCCGGAACTGCAGCGCCAGGGGTTCTGGCAAGTAGGAGTCGAAGTCTACGGCGGCGCCCTGCTGGCCCCCTGGTTCGACCGCGATCTGTCCCTGGCCGGACGGGTGACCTACAGCCGGGATGGCCGCATCGAGAGCCAGCTGATCGATTTCAAGCTGCCGATCGCAACGATCCCCAACCTGGCGATTCACCTCAACCGGGAAGCCAATCAGGGTTGGGCGATCAACGCGCAGAACGAACTACCGCCGATCCTCGCGCAGATTGCCAGCCAGGAAAGCCCGGACTTCCGTGCACTGCTCGCCGATCAGCTCGGCCGTGAGCATGGGCTGGTCGCCGATGTGGTGCTGGATTTCGAACTGAGTTTCTACGACACCCAGAGCGCCGCGGTCATCGGCCTGCATGGAGATTTCATCGCAGGGGCTCGGCTGGACAACCTGCTGTCGTGCTTTGCCGGCTTGCAGGCCCTGCTCGCTGCCGAGCGCGAACATACCTGCGTGCTGGTCTGCACCGACCACGAGGAAGTCGGCTCTACCTCCATGTGCGGCGCGGACGGCCCGTTCCTGGAGCAGGTACTGCGTCGCCTGCTGCCGGACGAAGACGACTTCCAGCGTGCGGTCAGCCATTCGCTGCTGATCTCCGCGGACAACGCCCACGCCGTTCACCCGAACTATGCGGACAAGCACGACGGTAACCACGGTCCGAAGCTCAACGCCGGCCCGGTGATCAAGGTGAACAACAACCAGCGCTATGCCACCAGCAGCGAAACCGCCGGCTTCTTCCGCCATCTCTGTCTGGAAAACGAGGTGCCGGTGCAGAGCTTCGTCACTCGTAGCGACATGGGCTGTGGCTCGACGATCGGCCCGATCACCGCCAGCCAGCTGGGCGTGCGCACCGTCGACATCGGCCTGCCGACCTTCGCCATGCATTCGATTCGCGAGCTGGCCGGCAGCCAGGACCTGGCCCATCTGGTCAAGGTGCTGACCGCCTTCTACGCGAGCAACCAGCTGCCCTGAGCTGTCCCGGCCGGCCCGCGATCGCCGCGAGCCTGCCGGAGGCGCGTCAGGACAGCGAGCTGTCGATCACCAGGGCCAGCTTGCCGGACACGGTATTGCTGGCCAGAGCCTCGAACGCGGCCTCGACATCGCCGATGGCGAAGGTGCGCTCCAGCCGCGGCGACAGCTTGCCCTGGGTGAACAGCGGCCAGACCTTCTCCTCCATCTCTGCCAGCAGGCCGGCCTTGTAGTCGGCGTCGCGGCTGCGCAGGGTGGAGCCGATCAACTGGATACGCTTGGCCAGCAGCCCCGCCAGGTCCATCTCGGCCTTGCGGCCGCCCATCAGGCCGATCATCACCCAGCGCCCGTCCATCGCCAGCAGCTGCAGATTGAGCGCGGCGTACTTGGCGCCGACCGGATCGAGGATCATGTCGAACGGCCCGAAGTCACGCAGCGCTTCCAGCGAGTCGCCACGCAGCACACCACCCTCTGCGCCCAGTGACTCGCAATAAGCCAGACGCTCGGCCGAGCCGACGCTGACCCAGCAGGGATTGCCGAACGCCTTGCACAACTGGATGGCCGCCGAGCCGACACCGCTGGCACCGGCATGCAGCAGCACCTTGTCGCCGGCCAGCAACGCGCCGAGGCGGTAGAGATTGAGCCAGGCGGTGGCGTATACCTCGGGAATCGCAGCCGCTTCGTGCAGCGACATGCCTTCCGGCACCGGCAGCACCTGGCGGGCATCGACCACCACTTCCTCGGCCATGCCGCCTCCGGCCAGCAAGGTGCAGACGCGGTCGCCCACCTTCCAGCGGCTGCGTCCGTTCACCTCGGCGATCACGCCGGCACACTCCAGGCCAAGGATGTCGGTCACGCCTGCGGGCGGCGGGTAATGGCCGGCGCGCTGCAGCAGATCCGCCCGGTTCAGCCCAGCGGCCGCCACCTGGATGCGGACCTCCCCTTCGCCACATGCGGGAGCGGGCCGCTCGGCCCACTCCAGATGCCCCTCGATACCTTGCAATGCCTTCATGCTGCCTCCATAGTGGTTCTTATCTATGTCCACCCAACTGATCGCTCGCTGGCCTCTTCTGACCACCCTGTACCATCGGGCTCGTGCTTTCCACCGCCGGACGGAAAAACCGAACCGGCGCCTACTTTAGATGGCCTAATATGCGTTATTCCCTTGCCTTACGTCGCCCCCAAGCCATGAAACGTACGCTGACCTGCACCGTTCTCGCCGTCCTGTTCGGCCTTCACGCATCCCTGGCGATGGCCAAAGCGGTCAGCACGCCGGAGAACTGGGACTACCTGCAACCCGATCGTGATCAGGTGATCGCCAGCCTCAACGTCGTCGAGCTGCTCAAGCGCCATCACTACAACAAGCCGCCGCTGAACGATGCCCGTTCAGCGAAGATCTTCGACAGCTATATCAAGATGCTCGACCCTGCGCGCAGCTACTTCCTGGCATCCGACATCGAAGAATTCGGCAAGTGGCGCAACCAGTTCGATGATTTCCTCAAAGGCGGCAACCTCGAACCCGGCTTCGCCATCTACAAGCGGCACCTCGAGCGGCTGCAGAACCGTCTCAACTTTGCCCTGGGCCTGCTCGGCAAGGGCGTCGACAGCTTCGATTTCACCGTCGATGAAGAGCTGCTGGTCGATCGCGAGAAAGCCGCCTGGGCCAAGGACATGGCCGAGCTCGACGACCTCTGGCGCAAGCGCGTCAAGGACGAGGTCCTGCGCCTGAAGATTGCAGGCAAGGAGCCCAAGGCCATCGAGGAGCTGCTGACCAAACGCTACAAGAACCAGCTGGCGCGCCTCAACCAGACTCGCGGCGAAGACGTGTTCCAGACCTACATCAACGCGTTCGCCCAGTCCTACGATCCGCACACCCAGTACCTCTCGCCGGACAATGCCGAGAACTTCGACATCAACATGAGCCTGTCGCTGGAAGGTATCGGCGCGGTGCTGCAGAGCGACAACGAGCACGTCAAGATCGTACGCCTGGTGCCGGCCGGCCCGGCAGAAAAGAGCAAGCAGCTGGCACCGGCTGACAAGATCATCGGCGTTGGCCAGGCCAACGACGAAATGGTCGACGTGATCGGCTGGCGCCTGGATGAGGTGGTCAAGCTCATCCGCGGTCCAAAGGGCTCGGTGGTCCGCCTCGAAGTCATCCCGGCGAGCAATGCACCGAACGACCAGAGCAGTAAGGTGGTGGCCATCACCCGTGAGGCGGTCAAGCTCGAGGAGCAGGCCGCCAAGAAGTCGGTGCTGAACCTCGCGCATCAGGGCCAGAACTTCAAGCTCGGCGTGATCGAGATTCCGGCGTTCTACCTCGACTTCAAGGCCCTGCGTGCCGGCGACCAGAACTACAAGAGCACCACCCGCGATGTGAAGAAGCTGCTATCCGAACTGGAAGCGGAAAAGGTCGACGGCGTAGTCATCGACTTGCGCAACAACGGCGGCGGCTCGCTGCAGGAAGCCACCGAACTCACCGGCCTGTTCATCGACCAGGGCCCGACGGTGCTGGTGCGCAACAGCGACGGCCGTGTCGACGTGCTGGCCGACGAGCAGACCGGCGCATTCTACAAAGGCCCGCTGGCGGTGCTGGTGAACAGACTGTCGGCCTCCGCCTCGGAAATCTTCGCCGGAGCCATGCAGGACTATCATCGCGCGCTCATCCTTGGCGGCCAGACCTTTGGCAAGGGTACCGTGCAGACCATCCAGCCCCTCAATCATGGCGAGCTCAAGCTGACCCTGGCCAAGTTCTACCGCGTTTCCGGGCAGAGCACGCAGCACCAGGGCGTGATTCCGGACATCGCTTACCCGGCCGATGTCGACACCAAGGAGATTGGCGAAAGCGCCCTACCCGAAGCGCTGCCGTGGGACAGCATCCGCGCTGCGATCAATCCCGACATGAACCCCTTCAAACCCTTCCTGGCCGAACTCAAGGCTCGCCATGAGGCGCGCACCGGCGAGAACCCGGACTTCGTCTTCACCCGTGACCGCCTGGCGCTCGCCCAGGAGCTGATGCACGAAACCACCGTCAGTCTCAACGAAGAGAAACGCCGTGCTCAGCAGGCGGATATCGAGAAGCGTCAGCTAGCGCTGGAGAACGCGCTGCGGCTGGCTAAGGGTGAACAGCCGCTGGCCAAGCTGGAGAAGGACGACGAAACCACGCCGCATCAGGAGATGGACAAACCGAAACCAGAGGACGATGCCTACCTGTCCGAAAGCGGTCGCATCCTGCTGGACTATCTCGGCCTCAGCTCGGCAATGGCCAAGCACTGAAGGGCGCGCAACCCGCGATGTCATCAAACTGACATCACGGTGACGTGAAATGAAGGGGCCGCAATGCGGCCCCTTTTCTTTCAGCCCAGAGTCCTCCCATGACAGTCACCGAGCAGTTGAGCACGCTGGGACAGATCCTTGCTCACGGCGACATCACCACCCTGTTCCAACCCATCGTGTCGCTCTCCGAGCGACGAATACTCGGTTACGAAGCGCTCAGTCGCGGACCGTCCAACAGCCCCCTGCACTCGCCGATCAACCTGCTTACCACGGCCCGTCATGCCGGCCGCCTCAACGAGCTGGAAATGACCTGTCGCGAAACGGCGTGCCGGCGATACAGTCAGGGCGCGCTACGCGGCAAACTCTTCCTCAACGCCTCGCCAGAGACCCTGCTCGATGCCACGCACAAGCCCGGGCGGACGCTCGAGCTGCTCCAGGCCTATGGCATCTCCGCCGATGAGGTCGTCATCGAACTTACCGAACAGGCCCCGGCAGATGACCTCGAGCTGCTCGACAAAGCGCTTCACCATTACCGCTCAATGGGATTCAGCATCGCCCTGGATGATCTCGGCGCCGGCTATTCGAGCCTGCGTCTGTGGTCGGAGCTGCGTCCCGACTATGTGAAGATCGACCGCTACTTCATAGACGGCATCCATCTCGACCCGGTGAAGCGCGAGTTCGTCGAATCGATCCTGAAGATCGCCCGCGCTTCACGAGCCCAGGTCATCGCCGAAGGCATCGAACTGCAGGAGGAGCTGGTCGTGCTCGCCAGCATGGGCATCGATCTGGTTCAGGGCTACCTGCTCGGACGTCCGATGGAGCTGCCGCCTCAGGATATCGACGAAGTGCTGCCCCAGTCGGAAGTGCAGACTGCCTTCGGCGAGGAAACCGGCAACCTCAGCGCCCTGCTCATCCAGCAACCGGCCATGTCGGCCGATCGCCCGGTTGCGGAGATGCTGGAAGCGTTTCGCCTGCAGCCCAACCTGAACTCGATTGCGGTTCTCGATACCGACGCCAGGCCCGTTGGCATTATCCACCGCAATCTCATCTCGGAGGCGCTGCTCAAGCCGTTCGCGACCGACCTGCTGGCGCGCAAACCCCTGAGCCGCCTGATGAGCACGGACTTCCTTGCCGTTGAGCTCGGCCAGTCACTGCAGCAGGTAAGCCGACTGCTGACCAGCCGAGCCCGCCAGCGCATCGAGGAGGATTTTGTCATCACCCAGGCTGGGCGCTATCACGGCCTCGGTCGGGTCATCGATGTGCTGAGGCTGATAACCGAACTGAAGATCCAGCAGGCGCGTCATGCCAACCCGCTCACCTTGTTACCTGGCAATGTGCCTATCCAGCAATGCCTGACGCGCCTGCTGCTGCAACGGCGCCAGGCGCTGGTCTGCTATGTGGATATCGACAACTTCAAACCCTTCAACGACCTCTACGGCTATGCCAAGGGTGACGAGGTCCTGCTGTGCCTGGCGCAATGCCTGAACGAACGGGTCGATCCGCGGGTGGACTTCGTCGGCCATATCGGTGGCGATGACTTCATGCTGGTTCTGGGTGGACAGGACGGTCTGCAGCGGATCGATCAGCTGCAACATGAGTTTCTACGCCGCAGCAAGACCTTCTACCAACGCGAGCACCTGGAATCGGGAGGTTTCGTCTCTGCCAACCGAGACGGACGGGAGCAGCGCTTTGCCCTCCTGTCGCTGTCGATTGGGATCGTCGATGTACGACCGGAACACACCGACCGGCTGGACGCTGGAAGGCTTGCCGCCCTGGCATCGGAGGCCAAACGGCAAGCCAAGCAGACGTTCGGCCCGAGCGTGCATGTCCTGGATGCGGACAGTACGTCGAAGGATGCTCACAATCCGAGCTGTGCTGCCTTCTCCTTGTAGCGGTCGGCCTGACGAGTGTCGGCAGCCAGACCATGCCCCCCGGCCCGATAGAGCTGCTCGAGGCGAACTGCCGCCAGCGGGTGCCCCGCTTCGGCGGCCTGAGCCCACCATCGCGCCGCTTCGCTGCCATCAGGGCCGTGGGAGGCATCCTCGCTCAGGCTGATGACACCCATCTGGTACGCGGCCTTCACATCACCGGCCGTTGCCGCGAGCCGCAGCAGGCGAACCCCTTCACGCTTGGCGCCATGACCAAGGCCACGAAAATAGAGGATATGCCCGTAGAAGCACTGGGCCTCGACATCGCCTTGTGCCGCCATGCGCGCGAACTGCCCCTCCATCCAGCGCCAGAGTTTCGGTTGCTGGACCGCACGATGCGACTTCATCAGTTTGCGCGCTGTGAAGTACCCGAGCCTGGCACGCAGCCTTCTCAACATCAGACATCCTCCGGATAGTCGAATTCGAACACCCGAGCCACCTCGCCGGCATGCCACGATGCGGCTGCGGCGCCATCGACCGGACCGGAGAACCGTCCGAGCCGGGCGGCGCATTCGAAGAAACCGGTTCGCGGCAGACGGCTGGCGCCCTGGCTGATGACCAACGCACTACGCAATGGGCGCTCCGAGCGGGCGTCCAGAGCGGCCAGGTATTCCAGTGCCGCGGTCAGGGTTTGCATCGCCGGCGTGGGCAGCTGAAGGCGCTCGATTAGCGCTCGGTAGGTCACCAGGTGCCGCTGCCGCCGCGCATCATCCAGTTCGCCGAGCAATGCCTGCCAGTGCTGGCGGCTGATGGATACCGAGGTCAAGCGTCGCCCTCCCAGCCATCGATCTCTAATGCGCGGGCCAGTGCCCGGCGAATGGCCGCATCGGGAACCCGCTCGCCCGCCTCGATCAGTGCGAGATAGGCGGGACTGATCCCGACCGAGCGCGCCAGCGTGTCCTGGCTGAGTCCCTTGCCCTCACGAAGCGAAGACAATTCGGTAAGCGCCGATAGCCGCTGCGTGTCCGGGCTGGAAACCGTAGCCGAGGAAGATGGTGCGCCTACGGCGGCAAGCAGAGCCTGGTACTCGTCCCATGGCAGTACGGCGTATTCCGGCGAGCCGTCACGCATGATGACCTGTACGTTCATCCGTCTATTTCCCCTGGCTTCTCGATCAGAGGCGGAATCTTAACAGCCCTCGCGGCTCGTTGAAGCCACCTGCCTGCAGCAGGCAAAAGCGAATCGGGATCGACACCGCAAATGTCCGAATGCTGCCGACCAACGGGCGTACCCCCGTAGCCGCTGCATCGGCCTGATCATCCGCCAGCCCGGGGCTCGTCAAGTTGCGGGAGCTCTTTCAGGGCGGCCTGGCGCTCGGCCGTCTGCGTCTGCTTCCAGGCTCTGAACGCATCCAGTTCAGCCGACCACTTACGCATCACCCAGCCCAGAACAGCGAGATCGTCCACAAATCCCAGCCCGGGAATCCAATCGGGAATCGCATCCAATGGTGAGAGGAAATAGAGCAGGCCGGCGACCACCGCTACCAG
Source organism: Stutzerimonas sp. LR2 (assembly GCF_055755175.1). Taxonomy (NCBI): domain Bacteria; kingdom Pseudomonadati; phylum Pseudomonadota; class Gammaproteobacteria; order Pseudomonadales; family Pseudomonadaceae; genus Stutzerimonas; species Stutzerimonas sp. LR2. Next base: position 228,696 of record NZ_JBVTRR010000002.1, on the reverse strand, counting down.
CGCGTTGGGGCTGATGGCCCGATACTCGCCGCGCCACCAGGCAACACACAGCGCCTGTAGCAGCGACAGGTCCTCGCGAAGCCCCTTTATCAGCCCACGCTTGGATGATGACTTGCGGGCCACGGCGAGAAGCAGAGCGGGGATTTTTCCGTGCTTGATCAGACGCCGCGCCAGCGGCAGATAGCGCAGCAAATTCCAGGGAGCTTTCATCAGACACCTCCAGCCAGCGCCATCCGTGACCTCGGCTACGTTATCCACCGAACCTGTGGATAACCTTGTGAACAGTTTCTGGATGACCGCCGCTAACGCCCGTGCCACGGGGGTGGCGAACAGATCGGTGTTTTTTTACTCAGCTCATGATTCCCTTTTAAATCAATGATTTACAAAAGGCCACAAAAGCAATGTACAAATGAGGGAGCAGAATGAATGGAGCTATTTCGAATGTGCATAACCGCGGAATGTCAATGCCTTTCAAGCTCTTTGACTGGCCATTGCACAGGGTGTTCGGTGTGGCAGGCGGGCGACTATCTGGGCAGCCGATCAAGCCACGACGGGGCCGCCCATTGCGAACGGCCCGGTCTTTCAATCACTGAACGCTGAGTTGACTCCGCAATTTTTCCAGAGTGGCCGAGCCGATCCCTTTTACCTCGAGCAGCTCATCGACCGAACTGAACGGTCCATGCTCTTCCCGGTAGTCGATGATGGCCTTGGCCTTGGTTGCACCGATGCCTTTCAACTCGCGGGTAAGCGTAGCGGCGTCGGCGGTATTGAGGTTCACCGGCGCTTGCGCCACGGCTGCCGCCGGGGCGGTCGGAGCCGGTTGGGCTTGGCTGGCGGCGTAGCTGCCGAACGAGAAGCTGGAAAGTACGGCAAAAGCCGCTGCGGCAATAAACGCGTTGCGCATGAGCATGTTCCTTATGCGATTGGGGAGTTCTGCGGGACATCCTGCTCCGCGTCAGCCAATCTAGCCGCCTACCCACCGATGTCAAAACGAGGTCGTTTTTTTGCGAACCTCGTCAAACCTCTCAGCGCATCGCGTTGAACAGGTTCAGGCCGCTGATCTTGACGTAGCTCTGCTGAGCCGCCTCGAGAAGAATGGTCTGAAACGACAGCCTGGACAGGGCCTCGGCGTAATCCAGCTCACGCAGCTCGGCTTGGACGGCCTTGTTCACCAACGCGACATCTTCGTTGTCGGTCTGAGTCGTTTCGATCACATTGAGGCGAGCACCGATGTTACCGCGAGCCGCATCGAGGCTGACCATGCCGTGGTCGAGATTGGTCAGGGCTACCGCGACGGCGTCACGAACCTGGGCATTGCCGGACGGACTTTCCAGCGCCATGCGCAAACTGGAGACCGTTCCGAGAAGTCCCTGCTTCTGTGCGCTGGGGTCCAACTGAATCTCGACGGTTTCGCCTCCGACCGGAATGCCATCGAACTGGATCACCACACCCCGAAACGCCAGCTTCTCGGTGGTCTTGCTTTCCTTATCGACTGCCCCCGAGGCCAGCACCAGATTGGGATCGATCGGGGGATTGGCAAAGTCAGGGGGCGACGCCAGGTCGTAGACCACGTACTCGGTGTCGGATGTGAAGTGCACACCGACCCCAGCCGCTGGAAATGGCGGGTTGCCGCTCACGGCAACTTCGTCCTGCACCAGCGGCGCCGACACACTCAATGTGGAGCCTGGCTGCGCGGTAGTGTCCAGCGCGCTGACGTAACGTCCGGCGTTGATTACGTTCTCGAAGATCGACTTGCCGCTGTCACTGATCGGGATATTCAGCGAACTGGCGATCTGCAACTTCCGCTGTCCTTCGTCACCCTGATAGCTATAGCTGCCGTCCGCGGCCCGCACGAATGGCTGTGTCTTGCCCTGAAAGCCCGAAAAAAGGTACTCGCCGCGAGCGTTGCGCGTGTTCATCAAGGACAGCAGTTCATCTTCGCGCTCGCGCAGTTCGGCAGCGATGGATTTCCGATCCTCGGCGCTCAAACCACCGTTGCCCGCCTGTACGGCAAGTTCGCGTACACGCTGCAACACGGTATTGACCGAGTTGAGAGTGACTTCTTCCTGGGTCAGGCTGTTCTTAGCCGCGGTCAGGTTGGCGTTGTACTGACTAAGCACATTCTGCTGCTGGTCCAGCTGCAGCAGACGCACCGACGCTACCGGGTCATCTGCTGGTGTCAGGATGCGGTTGCCGGTACTGATCTGTTCCTGGGTACGGGTCGCGTTGGCGTAGTTGCGCTGCAGTCCGGCGACGCCGTTATTGAATGCTTGCAGGGTGGAAATGCGCATGGGGCGGCCTATTACCTGAAGGTGCTGATCAGTGTATCGAACAGGGAGCGGGCAACTTGAATGATCTGAGCCGAGGCGTTGTAGTACTGCTCGAACTTGATCAGGTTGGCGGCCTCTTCGTCCAGGTTCACCGCCGAGAGCGAATCACGGTTGTCGGTCGCCTGCTTCAGAATGGCCCCGGTGGCTTCGCTGTCCATCCGGGCCTGCGCCGTCAGCGTACCAACGCGTTCGACCAGCTCACCGTAACCATCGGTGAAGCTGAAACCCGAGCCGGCAATGCCCGCTGTCACGCCGACGGTCTGCTTGCTTTGCAGATCCACCAGCTTCAAGGCGTTGCGGTTGTCGGACACACCACTCTGGTTGTAGTTGAAGGTGAAGGTGTCGCCTGCGGCGGGCCTGCCGCTCAGCGTGAACTCGAAACTGTATTGCTGCTCGTTGGGTGCCGTTCCGGTGGTCAGCGTCAGGTTCAGTGTATTGGTCTGGCCGGCAGTCACGGTGGACGGCGACAGCACCAACCCTGCTGGCGCCGGAGTCGGAAGCGTCAGCCCGCTGCCATCATAGGTCAGCGTCAGCCCCTCGAAGGCCGCGGCCAACGCAGCGGGGTCGATGGGCGACGGGGCAGACAGCAAGTTCGGCTGGCCGATGGCCCCTGTCCCACTGTTCTGCAGCGTGCTCTGCGCTCGTACCGGGGCGGCGAAGGCCAGTTGGTCGGCCTGATCCAGCGTCGCCTTGATATCGGACGCGCCACGGCGGGTCGGCTGCAGGCTGAACTTGTCCCCCGCTGTCGGAGCGGGATTTCCCAAGACGACCTGGAAGCCCTGATCCCGTCCGTTCTTGTCCGTGAAGGACAACGTCCCAACGGGATTTTCCGCCACGGTCATCAACTGGTTGTCGCTCAGGCGCCTCACCTTGTAGCTGCTACCGTCATACTCCATCAGATAGTCGCTGGTGGTGAGCACGCTGGTATCGGTGATATTCATCAGCGGCTGCGCGTTGCTGTTGCCCACGAACGCATTGACACGCAACTTGGCCAGCGCCGGATCGTTGTAGTTGCCAAACAGCGCCGAACCGACCTGCCCCTTGAGATCGAGACCCTGCCCAAGCTGAGCATTGACCTGATCACTCACTGACAGCGCCAGCCGGCCGAGCGAGTTCATGGTGGAGTCCAGCACTTCCTCGCGATAGCGAATCAAGCCGCCCAGCTCGCCGCCGGTAATCTGCGAAGTGATGCCTTGCCGTGAACCGCCGCTAATGAACTGCACCTCATGGCGGTTGGGATCGCCCTGCCCCGGCACTACCTCGAGACGCGCCACCTTGCTGCCAACCACCAGCGGCTGACCGCTGCCGATGAAAACGTTGAAGCTGCTGTCATCCTGCGGGACAACGGTCACGCCGATATAGCCCGACAGCTGGCGGACGGCTTCATCGCGGGCATCGAGCAGGTCGTTCGGCTGCTTACCGTTGGCCGCCGCGATGGCAATCGCTTCGTTCAGACTGCCGATGCTGCCCGCCAGACGATTGACCTGGTCGGTCACTGCGGCCATCTGCTTGTTGGTGAAATTGTTCTGCTCAGAGAGCCGGTCATAGACCGTGTTGAAGCGCCTGGCCAGGCCTTCTGCCTCCGCCAGAACCAGTTGGCGTGCCGGGATGTTCGCCGGATCTTCGGCAGCCGTTTGCAAGGCCGAGAAGAACTTCTGCAGCGAGGGCGTGATACCGGTGGTGGTGCCGGCCAGCAGCGAATCGAGTTGATCGATCTGGCTCTTGTAAGCCTCGACGTCGCGATTCAGCGATGTACTGCTGCGCAGCTGGCTGGTCAGGAATTCGCTGTAGGTGCGACGCACGTCGACCAGCGTCGTGCCAGAGCCGATATAGCCGGCGCCGCTGAACTGCGGCGAGCGGGTAGCCTGGGTTGCGTCCTGCCGGCTATAGCCAGGCGTGTTGACGTTGGTGATGTTGTGGCCGGTGATGGACAGCTGGGTCTTGCTGGCGGCCAGGCCGGAAAGGCCAATGCTCAATAGGTCAGCCATGATTTAGCCTCTGGTCCGCATCGCGGGCACCGAATTCGCGTCGGCAACGGTCTGATAGGTCTGCATCTTGCGCGCGATCTGGGTGATCTTGCGGGCGTACTGGGGATCGGTGGCGTAGCCGGCTTTCTGCAGTTCCTTGACGAAACGCTCCGAATCACCCGTGTTGCTCGCGACCTGGATAGCGGTCCGATAGCGGTCGTTGTTCTCCAGCAGGCTGACAAAATCATCGAAGCTCTGCTCGAACGAGTCGTACGCGCGAAACCCCGCCTTCTCGCGGGTTGCCTTGCCGTTGACGTACTCGGTGGTCATTACGGTGGCAGAGGCGCCTTTCCAGCCAGTTGCCTTGATGCCGAACAGGTTGTGGCTGTTGCTGCCATCGGCCTGGCGGATCATGGACTTGCCCCAGCCGGTTTCCAGCGCGGCTTGCGCTACCAGGAATCGCGGTTCGATACCCAGGCGCTCGGCCGCCTTCTCGGCCATCGGCAACATGGTGGTAATGAACTCTTCGGAAGAACTGAAGCGCGTCTTGCTCGGTGAATTGGGCGCGCTCTTCTCCACTCCATTGACCGTCAATGGCCGGTCTTTCGGCGGAACGAACGCCGTGGCGGGCTTCCAGTCGACATTGACCAGCGGCTGCGCGCCTTCGCCGGTTGTCGTCGGCGCGGTAGCCGATACGTTGGCCAGCTGGCGATCGCTCGCCTTGCCCGGCAGAGCCAGTCGACGCTGATTGAGCAGGCGCGAGTCATCCCGGCCGGACTCGACCGCAGCCGCCGCCGGCTTGCTCGGCCAGGCCGCGCCCTCGGTTCGTGCGACCTGAGCGAACGGGTTGTTGCGGGTCACCGTCTCGGTCTGCTTGCTCAGCTGGCGCACGAGTACGTCAGCAAGCCCGATGCCGCCGCCCTCCTTCGAGAGACTGACCGACAGTTGCTGGTCGTACATGTCCTGGTACTGCTTGGTCGCCTGGCTGTTCAGCGGGTTGTCCTTGGCCAGCACCTCGGTAGCCGAGCGCATCGACTTGAGCATCTCGTTCAGAAACAGCGACTCGAATTCCTGCGCAACCTTGCGCACGTTCTCCTCGCCATCCCGGTCCTTGCCGACCTTGAGCTGGCTGAGTCGATTGAGATCGTTGTAACTGCCGCTGTCGAGGGCGCGGGCCCCGCTGCCGAGTCGGTTTTCCATGTCGCTAATCCTTAGATCACGATCAGATCGGCTTGCAGCGCGCCAGCCTGCTTCAGGGCTTCGAGAATGGCCATCAGGTCGCTGGGCGCAGCACCCACCTGGTTCACCGCCCGGACGATCTCATCCAGCGTGGTGCCCGGGCCGAACTTGAACATCGGCTTGGCTTCCTCTTCGGCTTTCACCTTCGAGTTGGGCACTACCACGGTCTGCCCATCAGAGAACGGCTCGGGCTGGCTCACCTGCGGGTCTTCGGTAATGGTGACCGTCAGGCTGCCGTGGGTAACCGCGGCCGGCTGAACCCGCACGTTCTGGCCAATGACGATGGTGCCGGTACGCGAGTTGATGATGACCTTGGCCACCGCCTGGCCGACCTCGACCTCGAGGTTCTCCAGAATCGACAGGTAATCCACCCGCTGACTCGGATCCAGCGGCGCAGTCACGCTGATCGAACCGCCATCCAGCGCCTGGGCCACGCCCGGGCCGAGCAGGTCATTGATCTGATCGACGATGTTCTTCGCCGTGGTGAAATCCGGGCGATTGAGGTTCAGCGTCAGCGTGTTGCCCTGATTGAAGCCACTCGGCACCGGTCGCTCGACCGTGGCACCACCGGGGATGCGTCCAGCCGACGGCGAATTGACGGTAATGCGCGATCCATCGGCGCCACTGGCGTCAAAGCCGCCGACAACCAGGTTGCCCTGAGCAACGGCATAGACGTTGCCATCGATCCCCTTCAGGGGCGCCATCAGCAGGCTGCCGCCGCGCAGACTCTTGGCATTACCGATGGACGATACGGTGATGTCGATGGTCTGCCCCGGCTTGGCGAAGGGTGGCAGCTCGGCATGAATCGACACCGCGGCGACGTTCTTCAACTGGATATTGCCGCCGGCCGGCACCTTGATGCCGAACTGCGCCAGCATGTTGTTGAAGGTTTGCACGGTGAACGGCGTTTGGGTGGTCTGGTCACCGCTGCCATTCAGGCCAACGACCAGGCCATAGCCGATCAGCTGGTTGCTGCGCACACCGTGAATGGTCGCGACATCCTTCAGCCGCTCGGCCTGAGCAGCGCTGCAGAGCATGAGTGAACCCGCGAGCAGAAGCAGTTTTTTCCACATGGCATCAGCTCCGGTCAGAAGGGCCACATCGGGCTCATGAAGAAACGGTCGAGCCAGCCCGGCTGGCTGGCATCGGCAAAGGCGCCGGTGCCCGAGTAGGTGATGCGCGCATCGGCAATACGGGTGGACGGCACGGTGTTGTCGGTGGAGATATCGTCCGCGCGAACCAGACCTGCGATACGCACCAGTTCGTCACCGGTATTGAGCGTCATCCACTTCTCGCCGCGCACGGCAAGGATGCCGTTAGGCAGCACTTCGGAAACGGTGACAGTAATGGAGCCGGACAGGCTGTTGCTCTGCCCTGCCTGGCCAGAGCCGGAGGTGTCGCGCGACGCCTCGTACTCGGCTCCCAGGTTCATTGAGTTGCCGGTCAGAGGGTTGGCCATGGACACCGCGCCGCCAAACAGCGAGCCGAGACCTATGTTCGCGCTGCTGTCCTTCGAGAGTTTCGACGTCGCGTTCTTGCTGGCCTGGGTCCGCTCGTTGAGGGTAATGGTGATGATGTCACCAACCCGATGAGCCTTGCGGTCGTCGTAGAGGTTGGTTTCAAAGCCCGCCTGGTAGATCGCGCCATTGTTCTGCGCAGCCGGCAACGGCGTGCGTGGCAGCACCGGCGCGTAGTACGGATCGTTCGGTTTCGGCGCAGGAGCAACACATCCGACCAGCGCCAAGGCAGAAGACATCGAAACAACAATCAACAAACGGCTCATAAACACCTCAAGCCATGACAGGCCATCGAAACTACAGCGGGGGGACGTGATGCCTACCCGCAAACAACGGCAAACCCGCGATCAGAGCTGCTGCGTCACGAACGACAGCATCTGGTCCGCGGTGGAAATGACCTTGGAATTCATCTCGTAGGCGCGCTGAGTGGTGATCATGTTCACCAGCTCCTCAACGACGCTGACGTTGGAGTTTTCCAGGGTGTTCTGCAGCACGGTGCCCAGACCATTGAGCCCCGGCGTGCTGACCTGCGGCGCGCCGCTGGCAGCGGTCTCGAGGAACAGGTTGCTGCCCATGGCTTGCAGACCGGCCGGGTTGATGAAGTCGGCGGTCTGGATGTTGCCGATGATCTGCGGCTGCGGATTGCCCACGGTGGTCACCGAGACGGTGCCGTCCTCACCAACGGTGAAGGTCTGGGTTTCCGGCGGAACAACGATGGCGGGCTCCAGCGCATAGCCGTTGGAGGTCACCAGCTGGCCATCGGAACTCAGATGGAAACTACCGTCTCGGGTGTAGGACACGGTGCCATCCGGCAGCAGCACCTGGAAGAAACCACGCCCATTGATGGCCATATCCAGCGGCTGCTCAGTGGTTTGCAGGCTGCCGGTGGTGAAGATTTTCTGCGTACCGGTGATGCGTACACCGGTACCCAGTTGCAGGCCGGACGGCAGTTCGCTGTCCTGGCTGGACTGGCCGCCGGGCTGACGACGGATCTGATAGAGCAGATCCTGGAACTCGGCACGGTCGCGCTTGAAGCCGGTCGTGGAAACGTTGGCCAGGTTGTTGGAAATGGTCGTCAGGTTCATGTCCTGAGCGGACAGACCCGTCTTGCTGACCCAAAGTGCTGGAAGCATGAGCTTTCTCCTCGTGCGCCGCCGGCGCTACGCTATTAGCTGAGTTGCAGTACGCGCGCCATGGCAGCCGCATCATCTTCGGCGGTGCGCATCATCTTTACGTGCAGTTCGAACTGGCGGGACAGCGCCAGGATGGAAGTCATTTCGGAAACCGCGTTCACGTTGCTCGTTTCGAGAAAGCCCGACACGACCCGTACGTTCCCGTCCGCCTCTACCGGCTGGCCACTCTTGAGCCGGATCAGGCCATCGGTTCCCTTTTCCAGCTGTTGCGGATCGGGATTGACCAGCTTGATGCGGTCCACGGTAACCACGATGTTCGGATCCTCACCCAAGGCGCGGATGCTGATGGTGCCGTCATGGCCGACATCCACCTTTTCCTCCGGCGGAATGGCGATCGGCCCGCCATTGCCCATCACCGGCATGCCATCGGCGGTGCGCAACATGCCCAGCACGTCAATATTCAGGCTGCCGGTACGGACATAAGCCTCGCTCCCATCCGGAGCCTGCACGGCGATCCAGCCCTGCCCTTCGACGGCCACATCCAGATCCCGACCGGTCTCCTGCAAGGTCCCCGGAGTAAAATCGGTGCCCGGACGCTCCGACATCGCATAGACGCGCGCCGGATGGCTGTCGCCGAAAACCTGCATCGAGCGGGCCTGCTCGAAGTCACGGCGAAAACCGGTAGTGGAAATGTTCGCCAGATTGTTGGCATGAGCCTGCTGGGCCCGCGCGTTCTGGCTGGCACCGGTCATGGCCACGTAGAGCATCTTGTCCATCGACTTCTCCGAGACGCGAGTTTGACGCTAGCGATTCTGTTGATGAGCAAAAATGCAAGGCGCATGCCACTCCGGACAGCATCATTCAACTGCTTGATTCTGATAGGTTTTTCGAAAAGCAAGAAGGCCCCGAAGGGCCTTCTCTGGCAAGAGCGGCGGAATACTGCCGTCGGCGGCAATCTTCCGCTGCCGTACCTATCAACGCAGATTGATGATCGTCTGGGTGATGGCGCTTTCGGTCTCGATGGTCTTGGCGTTGGCCTGGTAGTTACGCTGCGCAACGATCAGATTGACCAGCTGGTCCGACAACTCGACGTTGGAGTCTTCCAGCGCTCCAGCCTGGAGCGCACCGAGCGTTCCGGAGCCAGGTGTACCCACTACCGGTTCGCCTGATTCGAACGACTGTACCCACTGGGTCTTGCCCACGGGAGTCAGGCCCTGGACGTTGGCGAAGTTGGCCAGGATGATCTGCCCCTGCACTTTCGACTGGCCGTTGGTATACCGCGCGAAGATCACACCGGTATCGTCGATCTCCAGGCCGGCCAGCTCGCCGGTGGTGTAACCGTCCTGCGCGACGCTGTTCACGGCGAAGGCACTGGCGTACTGCGACGACTTGGAAAAGTCCAGCACGATGCCGCCCGGATTGGCCAATGCTCCATTGGCGGACCAGGTCGCCGGAGTGGCACCGTTGGAAATTGCCGGAATCCAGCCTCCGGTTGGCGGATTGCCGGTCGCGGAGTTCAGCGTCACCTTCAGATCCGGCGCAACGCTGAAGAGTGCCGAACCGCCATTGTCAACGGATGTAAGCGCTCCCGACGCATCGAAAGTCAGCCCCATCACATATGGCTGCGGCGGCTCCTGCGCCGGATCGGCCGGGTTGCGACCGTCGATCAGCACCTTCATGTCCCAGGTATTGGCACTGGTCTTGACGAAGTACTGCGTCATGACGTGCGCATTGCCTTGGGAGTCGTAGATATTCAGCGACGTCGAGCTGTTGTAGGTGGTTGGATCGGCGGGGTTGAACGTGCCACTAGCCTGCGTGGCAGCATAGGCCGCCGCCTGCGCCCTTTCGGCAGCGGTCGGTGCCGCGACATCGGCAACGTTTGCCGGGTTGCTGATCCAGCTCTGGTACTCGGCATCATAGGATGCCTGCCAGGTCGCAGGGGCTTTCTGGGTCGAGTTCAGGTTGAAGGCCGTATTGATCTGGCTGGTAGCTTTCGGCGCCTGGTTGGTCGTCTGGACCTGCAGGTTGCCAACGACGCCATTTTGCAGGTTGCCGTTGTTGTCCACCGGAAAACCCTGCAGCTTGTAGCCAAAGTTGTCGACCAGAAAGCCTTCGCGATCCGTACCGAAGTAACCGGCGCGGGTGTAGCTCACCGCACCGTTATTGGAAACCTGGAAAAAGCCGTTGCCGTTGATGGCCAGGTCCAGCGCGTTCTGGGTGTAGTTGATATTGCCCTGGTTGAACTGCTGAGAGATGTTGGACATCAGCACGCCGCTGCCCTGCGGGTTCTTGCCCGTGCCGAGGACGGACGCCGCGTAGACGTCGGAAAACTCCGCGCGCGATTGCTTGAAGCCCACGGTGCCGGCGTTGGCGATGTTGTTACCAGTGACGTTGAGGTCCTTGCTCGCGGCACGCAGGCCGCTCAGACCGATATTGAAGGACATGGAATTACTCCTTTGCCGAGGTGCCGGCGGTTATTGTCCGATGATCTGGACCTGGGAGAGGCCGATGCTGCCGATACCGGCAAGGTTGAGCATCAGCTCCCCGCCGTTCTGCCCAAGCGTGACGCTGTCGACGTTCGCCGGCAGCAAGGTGTAAAGCCCTTTGGTTTCGCCCTGATAGGTAGCCTGCGCCTCGAAGCGATAGGTACCAGGCGGCAAGACATTGCCACTGGCATCTTTGCCATCCCACATGAAGGACACGTTGCCGGCTTGCTGCTGGCCCATGTTCACGCGCGCGACCGAAGCACCCGTGCTGTCGTAGATATTCACGAAGACGTTGCTGCTGGAGGTCGGCAATACCAGGCTCGCCTTGAAGGTTTCGCTGGTATCGACAACTGCCTTGTCAGTCGGCACGATGACCTTGCGCCCTACCAGCGACGAGGCCTGCAGCGCCTGGGACGATTGGTAGCCGGACAGGATCGTCTGCATGCTCGAGTTGAGCTTCTCGACGCCTTCCACGGTGCTGAACTGCGCCAGCTGACCGATGAACTCGCCGTTTTCCTGCGGCTCCAGCGGGTTCTGGTTGTTCAACTGGGCCACCAGCAACTCAAGAAACTCGTTCTTGCCGAGGTCGTTACCCTTGGCCTCGCGCTTTTCGCCGAACTGGTACTGATCCAGTATCGAGCCGGTTCCACCGACGCCGTTCGTAGTGCTCATAATTGCGCTCTCGTAACTATCACTGACCCAGCGTCAGCACTTTCTGCAACATGGTCTTGGCCGTGTTCATCAGCTCGGCGTTGGTCTGGAAGGCACGACTGGCCGAGATCATGTCGGCCATCTCTTCCACCACGTTGACGTTCGGGTAATAGACGTAACCGGCCTCGTCGGCAGCCGGATGATTGGGCTCGTAGCGGGCCTGCAGCTCGCTCTGGTCCTCGACTACACCCAGCACCTGAACACCAACCCCGGCCTGGTCCTGACCGGCGAACAGCGACTGGTCGGGCTGACCGTTGGCCTGTTGGAAGACCGTGGCGAATACCGGATGACGCGCCCGGTAGGTCTGATCGACGCTTGACGAAACGGTCTCGGCGTTGGCGATGTTGCTGGAAATGGTGTTCAGCCGAGTGCTCTGGGCACTCATGCCGCTGCCGGCAATGTTGAAAACGCTGCTAAGAGACATGAGACACTCCTTTATTCGCCGCGCAGGGCGCTCATCAGCCCTTTGAACTTGCTATTGAGCAGGGTGAAGCTCGCCTGGAAGTCCACAGCGTTCTTCGCGTAGTTGGATTGCTCGATCTGCAGATCGACGGTGTTCTGATCGAGAGACGGATGCGCCGGCGTGCGAAAGCGCAGCGAGGCATCAGCGATCTCCAGCCCCTCGGCGGCAATGTGCCTTTCACTGGTCCGGGCGACGCCGAAGCCGCCCTGGCTACGAGCAGATTGCTCGGCGAGCACGCTGCTGAAATCCAGATCGCGGGCCTTGTAGTTGGGGGTATCGGCGTTGGCGATGTTGTTGGCCAGCACCTCTGCACGCTGGGAGCGAAAGCCCAGCGCCTTTTCGTGGATGCCAAGTGCCTTGTCGAAACTGATGCTCATGTCTGGCCCTCTGCCGGATACAAGTCTGCTTGCGCATACTCCAGCAAAGCTCATGCCATCAAACACAAATCGCTGATTTTCAAGGACTTCCAACCTGGCGGTATCGCCGGTCGCGTCAAAAGCGGCAAGCCATTACCGCTTTATTGCCGCAGACCGCCACCTTGCATGACGGTTTTCTGCCGCCAAGTGAGGTTCACTTGGCCTTGTAGATGATGCCTGGGCTGCACTGAATCATCTGGTACAGCTCGGGAAGACCATTGAGCGCTTCGGACGCGCCAAGGAAGAGATAGCCACCTGGTCGCAACGTCGCGTGAATACGCTTGAGGATGTCCTTCTTCACATCGGCGGAGAAATAGATCAGCACGTTGCGACAGAACACGATGTCGAACTTGCCCAGTGCCGCATAGCTATCCAGCAGGTTCTGCACCCTGAACTCGACTCGCGATCGGATGGCGGGCTTGACCGCCCACCGACCCGGCGCCTTGACATCGAAGTAGCGCTGCAGGCGATCCGAGGACAACCCACGGGCAATCGCCAGGCTGTCGTACTCCGCCGCTTTGGACGCTGCCAGCATTGCCCCGGACAGCTCCGTTGCGACGATCTGAATGCCCGTCTTTGGCTGACTCGGATTGCTGCGCTCGTACTCGTCGATCGCCATGGACAGCGAATAAGGCTCCTGCCCGGACGAGCAGGCTGCCGACCAGATACGCAGACGCTGCCCGGAACCGGCCTTGAGCATCTCTGGCAGCACGCGGCTCTTCAGCACCTCAAACGGATAGGTATCACGGAACCACAGCGTTTCGTTGGTCGTCATCGCGTCGACAACCGCTTCGCGCAAACCGCTGCGTGGCTGCGCCTGAATCTTTCTGACCAGATCACCAAGCGTCTTGATGCCCTGCTGTTCCATCAGCTTGTTCAGGCGGCTGGATACCAGATACTGCTTGTTGCTGCCCAGCAGGATGCCGCATGTCTTTTCAAGAAATACCCGGAACTGCTCGAAATCCAGATCGACTGACACCAATAAAGCCTCACCATCATGAGAGGAGCTAGCCTCAGTTTGCATCCGCCTGCCTGATCCGCTCGGCCACCCGAGCAGCAAGATCATCAGGCTGGAACTTGGCGAGGAAATCATCCGCCCCCGCTCGCTTCACCATGTTCTGGTTGAACACACCGGAAAGGGAAGTATGCAGGAGTATATGCATTGCATGCATGCGCGGATCGTGTCGCACCTCGGTAGTCAGGGTATAGCCATCCATTTCCGGCATTTCAATATCGGAAATCATCATCAGAAACTCTTCCGCCGGATTCTTGCCCTCGTCGGCCATCCGCTTCAGGTAATTGAGTGCCTCGCGGCCATCGTTGAGCTTGACGACCTCGATACCAATATTCTCCAGGCAGCGGGTAATCTGCTTGCGCGCCACCGACGAGTCATCCACAACCAGGACGCGACACGACAGCGCCTTGGCGCGAGTATCGTCGTCCACCACTTCCGGCGAAACCTCTTCCGAGGTAGGCGCAACTTCCGCCAGCACCTTTTCGACGTCGATGATTTCCACCAGCTTGTTGTCGATGTGCGTCACAGCGGTCAGGTAATGATCGCGCCCAGCACCGCGCGGAGGAGGCAGAATGGCCTCCCAGTTCAGATTGACGATCCGCTCGACAGAACTCACCAGAAAACCCAGCGTCCTGTTGTTGTATTCGGTGATTACTGCGAACGAATTTTCAAGATTCATCAGCGCCGACTTACCGGTCGCTAGCGAAAGATCCAGGATCGGCAGCGTGCTACCGCGGATGCTGGCCACGCCACGAACCACTCGACCACACTTGGGCATGATCGTCAGGCGCGGGCACTGCAGCACTTCCCGCACCTTGAAAACGTTGATGCCATAGAGCTGCTCGCCATCGAGGCGAAACAGCAACAGCTCCAGACGGTTCTGTCCCACCAATTGGGTACGCTGGTTAACCGAATCCAATACACCGGCCATGCCAGTTCCTCTCTGCTTGCAGATTACGGGGCCGAACGATTCAGACGCGGCACGCCCCTTGCTTTGGTTGGGATATGAACGTCCTTATGACCATTTTCCGACGCGCCGATCTGGCGCTGTGCCGGATTGCGCTGCTACCAGTACTTTGCGCGACGGGCTCACTCGCCCACGCGTCAACCATGTCACATCCTGAACAGCTTATCGACGTGACCGAGCAGTTTCTTGAGCGCACGGTTGGCGAGTATTTGATCCGCAGCGCAATCACCGCCCGGCATGAGATCAGCGTCAATCGATTGGACCCTAGGCTGCGCCTCAACCCTTGCGATCAACCACTCGCCGCCAGCCTTGGCGGAACCACCGCTCCCGTTGGACGTGTCACGGTAAGGGTAAGTTGCGAAGGCAGCAGCCCGTGGTCGGTTTTCGTACCGGCGCAGGTGCGCCTGTATCGCGAGGTGATCGTCGCAAACAGATCCCTTCTACGCGACACCGTGCTGAGCCAAGCGGATGTCAGCCTCGCCGAGCGGGATGTGTCCGCGCTCAATCAAGGCTATCTGACCCGAATGGACGAGGCCCTGGGCAACAAGCTTACCCGCCCCGTGCAACCCGATCAGGTGATCACACCCAATCAACTGGAGATGGCCAAGGTTGTCCGCAAGGGGGATCAGGTCGTCATCACCGCCAAGACGGGTTCGATCAGCGTACGCATGCCCGGCGAGGCAATGGCTGATGGCGCTCCGGGCAAGCAGATTCCTGTCAAGAATCAGCGTTCGGGCCGCACGATCAAGGCCAGAGTAACCGGCCCCGGCCAGGTGGAGGTCGCGATGTAACCGGGATTCAACAGTTTTCCGATGTGTACCCAGGAAAAAAACGCTAAAGTTTCCATCACTGTTGCCGAACACATGGCAAGCGTCCTGATTCCTTCGAGGTTTGCATCATGGTCATCGACTTCAATCGGCCTAACAGCCCACTGAATGCCCCCAGCGGGCGCAACGGTGTGCAAGGTAGCGAACGCGCAGCCAACCCGCAGCAAGGGCCGGCAAGCGAGGCAACGAAAACCAGCACCGTCAGCGGCAATGCCAGCGACACCGTTCAACTGAGCCCTGAAGCTCAACGCCTGCAGCAAGCGGCCGACAAATTGGCTGATCAACCCGCTGTAGACCAAGAGCGCGTAGAAAAACTGAAAGCAGCGATTGCAGACGGCTCTTATAAAGTCGACAACCAGCGCGTAGCAGCCAAGCTGCTGGCGTTCGAGACGCAACGCTGAGCCTGAGCCCGACTAACGCGAGCAAGCCCAGAGACCGAAATGCACGAAACAGCCCTGCTTGAGCAGCTAACCGAAGATATCGGCATTGCACACCAACTCCTTGAGCTTATCGATGAGGAGTTTGCTGCTCTGGGCAATCGTGATCTTGCTGGGCTTGAAGCGATCCTGACAAAAAAGCAGCCTTTGCTGGCACTGCTCGGCCAGCATGGCGCCCAGCGCAGTCAGTGGCTGACCGGACAACAACTGACACCTGATCGCAATGGCCTGCAGGCCGCAGTCAGTGGCTCACCGAGCGGTGAGACCATTCTCGAACAAGCCCGCACGCTCGAAGCCGAGCTGGAAAGCTGCCGTAGCGCCAACGAGCGCAATGGCCGGCTGATACGCGCCAACCAGAGCGCCTTGGGTAGCATGCTGCACATACTCCAGGGCAAGGACGATACTCCCGACCTGTATGACAATCGAGGCGGAGCGTCCAAGAGCAAGCAGCAACGACCTCTCAGCCAAGCCTGACGATAGACCGCTACAAGGACGCCACGCGATGGTGATAACAATGCGCCGGAGAACACCGGACCGTGTCTAACTCATTTTTTGGTGACGAGGGCCCGCAACCGCCCAAGGTACTGACGGCACCGCTAGAGATCTACGCCAATCTGCGTCCCCTGCTGGATAACAATATTCCCCTGACACTGCGCTTCCACGAGCGCAGCCAGCGATACCAGAGTTATCTGGTCGAGATGAACCGCGAAACCGGCTGGATCGCCCTCGACGAGCTTATCCCCAACGATGGCGAGAGACTGCTCCTGCAGGGCGAAGCCTTTCACGTCGAAGGCTTCTACGAAGGCGCACGCATCTTCTGGACAAGCCAGCAAGACGTGCATCTTGGAGAAATAGATGGGACACGTTGCTACTGGATCCCTACCCCTGCCGAACTGACCTATCATCAGCGCCGCAACGCTTATCGCGCGCAGCTGAAGGAGCTTGCCGTCACCGCCCAGCTAGGCGGCGCAGCGGTACGAAATGCATTGGAAGGCCGCCTGCTCGATATCTCCGCAACGGGCTGCAAACTGAGCATCAAAGGCAATCAGGGTAATCTGCAGACAGGCCAGGTTTATGAACTGGCCGCCAAGCTCCCGATCGGAACCATTCAGACGGAAGTCGAACTCCGCCACCTGGTGGTCGATGAAAAGCTGGATATGACCATGTGCGGGCTGCGCTTCCACCGCCTTAGCGGATTGACCCAACGGCAGATCGAACGATTGGTCTACCAGCTACAGCGCGATGCACGCCGCGACAATACCGACTCGCCATTCGGCTAATCATCTACGACACCCTAGCTACCCCACCAACTAGCCCTGCAGCGCTTGGCAGCTGGCGAGCCGCCCGCTGCGGCTTTGCCTCGTCATGCAGGCTTTGATGGCGTCCCAGGCGAGGTTCGAACTCACAACCTTCCCCTTAGGAGGGGGATGCTCTATCCAATTGAGCTACTGGGACTGATTGCGCGGCCGGCATGTTAGCGAGCCAGATGCGCTTTGTCATGTCGTTCGTGGGGCCAACGCTGCTCACCCGCCATCTCTGGAACCCTGTCTCGGCCGGGATTTGCCATCATGCAAATTGCATTGGTCGCGACGTGCATCCGTGCAAAGCGCAAGCTCGCCCCTGACACGCTCCAAGCTAAGTTATTGATTTTAAAGGACTTAAAAGCAATTCAGGCTTGGCACAGCGCGTGCAATATGAAAGGCAATCAAATGTGACGCGAAGGATGACGCTCATGATCAAGCCGGTTTCCCTCCTGAGTACTGGGTTCGCACTGGCCGCGCTGGCGGCGATGCAAATGCCAGCAGCCGAACCGCAAGCGCATCAATACGAGCCCACCCCGCAAGTTTCCACTCAGCGCGTGCAGTTCGCTGAAAAGGCCCAGATCACGACCCTGAGCGCCGCCCAGGGCAGCACATTGGCTCAGCCGCAACGCTGGGTCTTTTAAGGGATTGGATTTTGAGCGGATCGTTCCGCAAAGGAGATATTCATGTCCAAGTTCGCATTGACTTGCCTACTGCTCACCGCGGCCTGTGTGTATGGTGCATTCGCAGAAATACAGGAGCCGGGCGCGCTAGCTGCCGCTTGCAAGGCGGGCATCGGAGTCTTTGGGACGCTGTTCCTGATAGCCCTGATGATCGGGCGCAAAATAAAGTTCGATCCGGTACTGCGTTGATTCATCCCCGCTGTGGAAAATGGACTGCATCACAGTAAAGGCACTTTGATAGCACAACCACTTTACTAATCACCGATTCGTCGTACAATTGGCGCCATGAAGCCGTCTTCTATTTTTTCCCTTGGTCGACGGAACAGCGAGTACTGGTGGTTGTCAGACCGGTGACTACCCCGGCAATACGCCAGCACGCCCACCTGACTAACCGGTTAATTATGCGCCCTATGAAACAGGCAGTTTATTCCAGCCGCACGGCTGACAAATTCGTGGTTCGGCTTCCCGATGGCATGCGCGAACGCATCGCTGAGGTAGCGCGCAATCATCACCGCAGCATGAACTCGGAAATCATCGCCCGCCTGGAGCAAAGCCTGCTGCAGGAAGGCGCTCTGGACGACGATCTGAGCATGCGCTTGGACAGCCCTGAGCTGTCACTGCATGAACGGGAGCTGCTCCAGCGTTTCCGTCAGCTGGCTCACCGACAGCAGAACGCCTTGATCGCGCTGATCGCTCAGGATACCGAGCTCGCCAAGGAGGACTGACAGCAGCTGGACAGGGGCGTGACAGGCCCCTGTCCATGCATCCACGGCCTCACCTGGCCAGCACCTTCCCCGCCGCCCCCCCCCTTCTATCTGCCTGCCCCCAGCCAACCAAGCCGCTTGGCACGAAGCCACCACTTGCATGATGGCAATGCCCGATGAAAAGCACTGACGCAGGCGCCGCCATCAGCAACCGCGCATCGGGCGGACACTGACCATTCGACTTGCTTGATCGGAAGGGAAAAAGGTGAACAAGGTCACCTCAGACGCACCTCAGAAAGAGGCCGCCTGAGGAAGACAGGACATGCGGCGCTAGCCGACGAAGTTGAGAAGCACTCCTGCGGCTACCGCAGAGCCAATGACGCCCGCCACGTTTGGCCCCATGGCATGCATCAACAGAAAGTTCTGCGGATTAGCCTCCAGACCAACCTTATTCGAAACGCGCGCCGCCATCGGCACGGCCGACACACCGGCGGAACCGATGAGCGGGTTGATTTTGTTCTGGCTGAAGCGATTCATCACCTTGGCCATGAAAATGCCCGCCGCCGTACCGCCACAGAAGGCCACCATCCCCAAGACCAGAATCCCCAGCGTCTTCATTTGCAGAAACGCCTCGGACGACAGCTTCGAACCCACCGTCAGGCCCAGCGCAATGGTGACGATATTGATCAGGGCGTTGCGCGACGTATCGGCCAGACGATCCACAACGCCGCATTCGCGCAGCAGGTTGCCGAAAGCGAACATGCCCACCAGGGGCGCCGCATCCGGCAGCAACAAGCCAACCAGAATGCAGAGGACCAACGGGAAAACGATTTTCTCCGCCTGGCTGACATGGCGCAGCTGCATCATGACGATGGCACGCTCTTCCTTGGTGGTCAGCGCACGCATGATCGGAGGTTGTATCAGCGGAACCAGCGCCATGTAGGAATAAGCCGCCACGGCAATCGGCCCCAACAGTTCAGGCGCAAGCTTGGAGGTCACGAAGATCGACGTCGGGCCGTCCGCACCGCCGATGATCGCGATGGAGGCCGCCTCACGCAGCGTGAACTCCATTCCCGGGATTCCCAGCGCAGTCAGCGCCAGCGCACCGAGCAGGGTGGCGAAGATACCGAACTGGGCTGCCGCCCCGAGCAACAGCGTCTTCGGATTGGCCAGCATCGGACCGAAATCGGTCATTGCTCCGACACCCATGAAGATCAGCAGCGGAAACACGCTGGTCGGCAGGCCGACCTCATAGAACAGGTGCAGGATGCCAGCCCCCTCACCCATGTTCGCCACCGGGATGTTCGCCAGGATGCCGCCGAAACCGATCGGAATCAGCAACAGCGGCTCAAAACCCTTGCGGATCGCCAAATAGATCAGCCCCAGGCAGACGAGGATCATCAGCGCCTGCCCAGGCTCGAGGTGATAAAGACCGGTTCCCTGCCACAGCTTGAGCAACTTATCCATGTGACTCCCCTTAAGCGATGCTCAACAAGCTGTCGCCGACCGAAACCGCGTCGCCAACCTTGACGTTGACCGAGGCAACGGTACCGGCCTTGAACGCACGGATCTCGGTTTCCATTTTCATGGCCTCGAGAATCACCACCAGGTCGCCCTCCTGAACGAGCTGCCCAGGCTGCACCAACACCTTGAATATGTTGCCGGCCAGCGGTGCTGCCTGCGGCTCGCCACCAGCCGGAACGGCTGCTGCAGTCGAACCGGCACTGGCGGCGCTGGTCGCAGGATCCGCACCGAGCGGCTTGATGCCTTCGATGTCGCCCCCCTCGTTGACCTGCACGACGAACGACTTGCCATTGACCTCGACGGTGTACACCTCGGGCTTGCCCGGCTCGCTGCCGGTGGGTGCCGGCTCGAACGCCGAGGGATTGCCGCGATTCTCGAGGAACTTAAGACCAATCTGCGGGAACAATGCATAGGTCAGGACATCATCGATGGCATCCTCGGCCAGCTTGATGTTCTTCTCGCGGGCCAACCCTTCGAGCTCGGCCGTCAACCGCTGCATCTCCGGCTGCAAAAGGTCCGCAGGACGGCAAGTGATGACCTCTGCGCCGTCGAGCACGCGCGCCTGCAATTCGGCGTTGAAGGGAGCAGGCGCTGAGCCGTACTCACCCTTGAGCACACCGGCAGTTTCCTTGGTGATGGACTTGTAGCGCTCACCGGTGAGCACGTTGATCACCGCCTGGGTGCCAACGATCTGCGAGGTCGGGGTTACCAGCGGGATGAAGCCCAGATCCTCGCGCACGCGCGGAATCTCAGCCAGCACCTGATCGAACTTGTCCTGAGCGCCCTGCTCCTTGAGCTGGCTTTCCATGTTGGTGAGCATGCCGCCCGGCACCTGGGCGACCAGGATGCGCGAATCGACGCCTTTGAGGTTGCCCTCGAACTTCGCGTATTTCTTGCGCACCTCTCGAAAGTAGGCGGCAATCTCTTCCAGCAGCTCCAGGTCCAGCCCGGTGTCGCGCTCGGTACCCTGGAACATGGCCACCACCGACTCGGTCGGCGAATGACCATAAGTCATCGACAGCGAGGAGATGGCAGTGTCGACATTATCGATACCGGCTTCCACCGCCTTGAGAATAGCCGCCGAGGACAAACCAGCAGTGGCGTGGCACTGCATATGGATCGGGATAGCCAGGCTGGCCTTCAGGCGCGAGACCAGTTCGAACGCCGTATAGGGGGTGAGGATGCCGGCCATGTCCTTGATCGCCACCGAGTCGGCGCCCATATCTTCGATCTGCTTCGCCAGATCGACCCACATCTCCAGGGTGTGCACCGGGCTGGTGGTGTAGGAAATGGTGCCCTGGGCGTGCTTGCCGTGCTGTTTCACCGCACGCAGTGCCGTTTCCAGATTACGCGGATCGTTCATCGCATCGAACACGCGGAACACGTCGACGCCGTTGACCGCAGCGCGCTCGACAAACTTCTCCACCACATCGTCGGCATAGTGGCGATAGCCCAGCAGGTTCTGCCCACGCAACAGCATTTGCTGGCGCGTGTTGGGCATGGCCTTCTTCAACTCACGGATGCGCTCCCACGGATCCTCGCCGAGGTAGCGGATACAGGCATCGAACGTCGCTCCACCCCAGCTCTCAACCGACCAGAACCCGACTTGATCGAGCTTGGCGGCTATCGGCAACATGTCCTCTAGCCGGACGCGGGTGGCCAGAATGGACTGATGGGCATCACGCAGCACCACATCGGTGATACCGAGCGGCTTTTTAGCAACTGTCATGGAAGGAACTCCCTTTCCAGAGTCAACCGCGGCGCGCGCGGTGTTGATGAATCGCGGCCTGGATGGCTGCAAGAATGTCCGCGTCTGTTTCAGCACCGACATGCGGTGCAGGCGCAGCCTGAGGCGCCGGTGCACTTACGAAGCGACCGGTCAGATACGACATCAGGCGAATGCAAAGGATCAACAGAACGAGGAATGCGAAGACGAAACCGATGCCGAACAGCATGAGTTCGACGCCTTCGAGCAGGAGTTGGCTGGGGGTCATCGGGAGTTCCCTTGTCAGCAGCTCAAGCTGCTTGTTATTCGCTGCGTTAGTTCGGACACGTTCCGCGACACGCGAAACGGCCGAACCTTAGCCCGAAACAACGAAACAAGGCAAACCCCAACACGACGCGAAAAGCGCCGCTACAGCAGAAAAATTGTCGCCAATCCGAGGAAAATGAAGAAACCGCCACTGTCGGTCATGGCCGTGATCATCACGCTGGCCCCCATCGCCGGATCGCGCCCCAGTCGCGCCAGCGTCATCGGAATCAGCACACCCATCAGCGCCGCGAGCAGCAGATTCAAGGTCATCGCAGCCGTCATCACGACACCCAGAGACCAGCTACCGTAAAGCCACCAGGCCACCGCGCCTATCACGCCACCCCACACCAGACCATTGACCAGACCGACCCCGACCTCCTTGCGCAACAGGCGTACGGTGTTCCCAGTGCCCACCTGATCCAGCGCCATGGCGCGTACGATCATGGTGATCGTCTGGTTGCCGGAGTTGCCGCCGATACCTGCGACAATTGGCATCAGCGCAGCCAGCGCCACCAGCTTCTCGATCGAGCCATCGAACAGACCGATCACTCGCGAAGCGACGAATGCGGTGACCAGGTTGACCGCCAGCCAGGCCCAACGGTTGCGCACGGACTTCCAGACCGAAGCGAAGATATCTTCCTCCTCGCGCAGACCGGCCATGTTGAGGACTTCGCTTTCGCTCTCCTCGCGGATCAGGTCGACCATCTCGTCGATGGTCAGGCGCCCGATCAGCTTGCCTCCCTTGTCGACGACCGGTGTCGAAACCAGGTCGTAGCGCTCGAACGCCTGAGCCGCCTCGTAGGCGTCTTCGTCAGGATGGAAGGTGACCGGGTCGCTGGCCATTACCTCGGCGACCTGCTTGTCGGGATCGTTGACCAGGAGCCGCTTGATCGGCAGCACACCTTTGAGCACACCGTCGTAATCGACCACGAACAGCTTGTCGGTGTGACCGGGTAGCTCCTTGAGCCGCCGCAGGTAGCGCAGCACGACTTCCAGGCTGACATCTTCGCGGATGGTCACCATCTCGAAGTCCATCAGCGCGCCAACCTGATCCTCCTCGTACGACAAAGCCGAGCGCACACGCTCGCGCTGCTGGGCGTCCAGGCTCTCCATCAGCTCATGAACGACATCACGGGGCAGTTCAGGGGCCAGGTCGGCCAGCTCGTCGGCGTCCATCTCCTTGGCCGCGGCGAGCAGTTCGTGATCGTCCATGTCGGCGATCAGCGTCTCCCGCACCGCATCGGAGACCTCGAGCAGAATGTCGCCATCGCGCTCGGCCTTGACCAGCTGCCAGACGGTCAGGCGCTCTTCGAGCGGCAATGCTTCCAGGATGTGGGCGACGTCCGCAGGGTGCAGCTCGTCGAGCTTGCGTTGCAGCTCGGCAAGGATCTGCCCCTGATCATAATTCTCGGCGGGCTCGACCTGCAGATTGTCCTGCCGGTATTCGCCATCCTCACCGAGGCGATGGCGTTGCAGCAGTTCGACCACCTGCGCCAGGCGGTCCTGCAAGGTCTCTTGTGGCTTTTTTGCTTCTACTTCTGTCATGGCGCACTCCACCCCCGGCCGGGAGCGCGCCGGGGGAATCAATCAATCTTCACGTGATTGGCAAGCGGGAAACTTGAATGGCTACTGGGTAAGTCCATAAGGAAAGGTTGTTCCACAGACCCATAGGGGCAGATGCGGCAATCATACCATCGCCGCGGCGTGCCGGACGTGCTCAAGTACAGCCCTTTCGGGCAACTTGCACACAGACACGTCAGCAGCCTGGACGCCGACTTTTCTGTCGACGCCTTCACGGCGCAATGAGACACGGATGTACGGACAGCTTTTATTGAGTAGCCTGCAAGGCGCTTGTTCAGTCAAGGAGGACGACAATGAAAATGTGGGTGATCTGCACTGGCCTGCTTTTGCTGGCGAATCCGGCGTTTTCCGCAAGCGTGTTTCGCTGCATCGATACCGCGGGGCACGTCACTTTCAGTCAGCAGGGCTGCCCCACGGACCAGAGCAGCGAGCGACAACAGGCGGTCAACCCGAAGCCCAGCTCCGACGAGACCGTGCGCATGGCCACGACTGCCAGAAGTACGAATCACGAGCGCAAGGTCGGCAACGACGTGGCGGTAGTTGCCGAGAAAGACGACGGGTGCGGCAACAGGGTGACCGGCAGCGAGCGGCGCAGCGCGATCATCAGCAAGAGCATTCGTGCGGGGATGACACGCAGCGACGTGGAAAGCGCGCTGGGCCGACCGGAAAGCACCACAAGCACCAACGGCAGAGACGCCTGCGCTTTCGGGACGGCAAGGGGCAGGTGCGCACGGTCAGCTTCGATGAACACGGCTGCGTGCTGGGCAAGCGCTAGACGCCAAAACGAAAAAGGGCCTGCATCGCTGCAGGCCCTTCTCTTGATTGGCGCACTCAGGAGGATTCGAACCTCCGACCGCTCGGTTCGTAGCCGAGTACTCTATCCAGCTGAGCTATGAGTGCGTAAGTGCTTGATAAACCAGATCACTGCTGGTTGCCCGAGCGACTCGCAAGATGCCAGTCATTCGAATATGGCGCACTCAGGAGGATTCGAACCTCCGACCGCTCGGTTCGTAGCCGAGTACTCTATCCAGCTGAGCTATGAGTGCGCTGAGCGTG
Organism: Stutzerimonas sp. LR2; assembly: GCF_055755175.1. NCBI lineage: Bacteria > Pseudomonadati > Pseudomonadota > Gammaproteobacteria > Pseudomonadales > Pseudomonadaceae > Stutzerimonas > Stutzerimonas sp. LR2. The sequence continues at coordinate 204,307 of NZ_JBVTRR010000002.1, read as the reverse complement.
CGCATTATAGGGAGTAAACAATGATGGTCAAGCACTTTGCCGTGGCGCTTTCCATCTGAAAGCAGGCTGACGCAAGAATCAAAAACCCTAGAACGCAAAATGGCGGAGAAGGGGGGATTCGAACCCCCGACACCCTTTTGAGGTGTACTCCCTTAGCAGGGGAGCGCCTTCGGCCACTCGGCCACCTCTCCGCAACACGGGGCGCATCATACCCATCTTTACCCCGTTTGCAAAGCCAAAAATTACAGAAAAATTAGTGGCTTGGTTCCTGATCCTTCTCTTTCTGGATCCGCTGGTAAATCTCCTCGCGATGCACCGCCACCTCCTTGGGCGCATTGACGCCGATACGTACCTGGTTTCCTTTCACACCCAACACAGTGACAGTCACATCGTCACCCACCATCAGGGTTTCTCCTACCCGGCGAGTCAGAATCAGCATTCCTTTCTCCTTAAACGGATTCAGTTCAGTAAACAGTCTGCAAAGATAAATACGGAAAATGTCCCGTAAAACATGAAGCTAGAGCCTTTCACCAGGTATTGACCCGCGCTCGGGAGCCTAAAGTTCCTTTTAGCACGGCCCAATACGACAGAAGGCGCGGACTAGCGCGCCTTCTGCGAATCACTCCGCAGTATTGCCAGCCGGCGCATCCAACTCAAATGCGGTGTGCAACGCACGTACTGCAAGTTCCAGATACTTCTCTTCAATGACAACCGAAACTTTGATTTCGGACGTCGAAATCATCTGGATATTGATGTTTTCCTTGGCCAGCGCCTCGAACATCCGGCTGGCGACGCCCGCGTGCGAACGCATACCGACACCGACGATAGACACCTTGGCGATGTTGGTGTCACCTATGACTTCCCGGGCGCCCATCTCGGCGGCAATCCCTTGCAGCACCTGAAGCGCATTGTTGTAGTCGTTGCGGTGCACGGTGAACGTGAAATCGGTGGTGTTATCGTGCGCGACGTTCTGCACGATCATGTCCACTTCGACATTCGCGGCGCTGATCGGCCCGAGAATCTTGAACGCTACGCCGGGCGTGTCCGGCACCCCACGGATGGTCAGCTTGGCCTCGTCACGATTGAAGGCGATGCCGGAAATGATGGGCTGTTCCATGGATTCCTCTTCATCAAGGGTAATGAGGGTACCCGGACCCTCCTGAAAGCTGTGCAGTACACGCAGCGGGACACTGTACTTGCCGGCGAACTCAACCGCGCGGATTTGCAGCACCTTGGAGCCAAGGCTGGCCATTTCCAGCATTTCCTCGAAGGTGATCTTGTCCAGACGCTGGGCCTTGGCAACGACGCGCGGGTCGGTGGTATAGACGCCATCCACATCGGTGTAGATCTGACATTCATCGGCCTTCAACGCTGCCGCCAACGCCACGCCGGTGGTGTCGGAGCCACCGCGCCCCAGCGTGGTGATGTTGCCCTTCTCGTCCACACCCTGGAAGCCAGCCACAACGACGACACGCCCCGCCTTGATGTCGCGCTGGATGCGCTGCGCATCGATCTGCAGGATGCGCGCCTTCGTGTGGGCGCTATCGGTGAGGATACGGACCTGATTGCCAGTGTAGGACACCGCCGGAACGCCGCGCTTGATCAGCGCCATGGCCAGCAGGGCGATCGTCACCTGCTCGCCCGTGGACACCATGACGTCCAGCTCGCGCGGAACCGGCTGCTCGCTGATCTGCTTGGCCAGATCGATCAGACGGTTGGTTTCGCCGCTCATTGCCGAGACGACCACGACAATGTCATCGCCACCGTCGCGGAATTTCTTGACCTTTTCGGCCACCTGCTCGATTCGCTCGACGGTGCCGACCGAGGTGCCCCCAAACTTCTGTACGATCAAAGCCATTGTTAGCCGCCTAGAGCCCGCAAAGGGCATTCATTAAACAAACAACCTGCAGATGCCGGAGGCGCCTCCGGCAACGTAATCAAAGTGCCTGCTGAGCAAACGGCAGGGCCAAGGCCAACGCCTCGTCCAGCTTGGCGGCATCGGTACCGCCGCCCTGGGCCATATCCGGGCGACCACCGCCCTTGCCACCTACCGCGGCAGCGGCCTGCCTCATCAGATCCCCGGCCTTCAGGCGCGAGGTCAGGTCCTGCGTCACGCCGGCAACCAGGACGACCTTATCGTCCTGAACCCCGCCCAGCAGAATGACCGCACTGCCCAATTTGTTCTTCAGCTGGTCGACCAGCGCCAGCAACGCCTTGCCGTCGAGCCCATCCTGACGTGCCGCCAGCACGCGGATGCCGTTCACCTCAACCGCCGATGCCGCCAGGTCATTACCTGCAGCGCTGGCGGCCTTGGCCTTGAGCTGCTCGAGCTCCTTTTCCAGCTGACGGTTGCGCTCCAGGAGGCCACCGAGCTTGTCCAACAGATTCTCGCGGCTGCCCTTGACCAGGCTGGCCGCCTCCTTCAGCTGTTCCTCGGCGTCATTGAGGTAGGCGAGCGCCGGTGCGCCAGTTACCGCTTCGATCCGCCGCACGCCAGCGGCCACGCCGCCTTCGCTGGTGATCTTGAACAGGCCGATGTCGCCGGTGCGGTTCACGTGGGTACCACCGCACAGCTCGACGGAAAAACCGCCACCCATGGTCAGCACCCGAACGGTGTCGCCATACTTCTCGCCGAACAGCGCCATTGCGCCCTTGGCCTTGGCGGTATCGATATCGGTTTCCTCGATCTCCACCGCCGAATTGCGGCGGATCTCGGCATTGACGCGATCCTCCAGTGCGCGGAGCTGCTCCGGTTTGATCGCTTCGAAGTGGCTGAAGTCGAAGCGCAGGCGCTGACTGTCCACCAAGGAGCCCTTCTGGCTCACGTGCTCACCGAGAATTTCACGCAACGCAGCATGCAGCAGGTGGGTCGCCGAGTGGTTGAGCGCCGTAGCCTGGCGCACTGAAGCGTCGACCGTCGCCTCGACTTGCGCGCCCGTGGTCAGCGTGCCGCTGTCGACGATTCCGTGATGCAGGAATGCGCCACCAGCCTTGCTGGTGTCGCGCACATCGAAGCGCAGACCCTGTGCCTCGAGGTAGCCGCAGTCACCGATCTGCCCGCCGGATTCGGCGTAGAACGGCGTCTGATCGAGCACCACGACGCCCTCCTCGCCAGCGCTCAGGCTATCGACCAGCATGCCTTGCTTGAACAGCGCCAGAACCTTGCCGCTGCCCGACGTGCCCTGGTAACCGATAAAGCGCGTCTCGCCTTCCACCTTGACCAGGCTGTTGTAGTCCATGCCGAAGGCGCTCGCCGAGCGGGCACGCTCGCGCTGGGCCTGCATCTCGCGCTCGAAGCCCTCTTCATCCAGAGTCAGATTACGCTCGCGCGCGATGTCACCGGTCAGATCGACCGGGAAGCCGTAAGTGTCGTACAGCTTGAACACCACCTCGCCGGGAATGACGCTACCGGCAAGCCCGGCCAGATCCTGCTCCAGGATCTTCAGCCCCTGCTCCAGGGTCTTGGCGAATTGCTCTTCCTCATTCTTCAGCACGCGCTCGATATGCGCCTGCTGTTGCTTGAGTTCGGGGAAGGCGTCGCCCATCTCCGCTACCAGCGCGGCGACGATGCGATGGAAGAAGCTGCCCTTGGCGCCGAGCTTGTTGCCATGGCGGCAGGCGCGGCGAATGATGCGGCGCAGCACGTAGCCACGGCCTTCGTTGGACGGCGTCACGCCATCGGCGATGAGGAAGCCGCAGGAACGGATATGGTCGGCAACGACCTTCAGCGAAGCCTGGCCTTCGTTGGCGCAGCCGATGGCGTCCGCCGCCGCGTTCAGCAGGCTCTGGAACAGGTCGATTTCATAGTTCGAATTGACGTGCTGGAGCACGGCGCTGATGCGCTCCAGGCCCATGCCGGTGTCGACGCTCGGTGCCGGCAACGGGTGCAGCACACCGTCCGCGGTGCGGTTGAACTGCATGAACACGTTGTTCCAGATCTCGATGTAGCGGTCGCCGTCTTCCTCTGGCGAACCGGGCGGGCCACCCCAGATGTGTTCGCCGTGGTCGAAGAAGATCTCGGTGCAGGGACCGCAAGGGCCGGTATCGCCCATCGCCCAGAAGTTGTCCGAGGCGTAGGGCGCGCCCTTGTTGTCACCGATGCGCACCATGCGCTCGGCCGGCACGCCGACTTCCTTGGTCCAGATGTCGTAGGCCTCGTCATCGGTGGCATAGACCGTGACCCAGAGTTTCTCCTTGGGCAGGTTCAGCCACTTGTCGCTGGTCAGAAACTCCCAGGCGTAGTGAATCGCGTCGCGCTTGAAATAATCGCCGAAGCTGAAATTGCCGAGCATCTCGAAGAAGGTGTGGTGACGCGCGGTGTAGCCGACGTTTTCCAGGTCGTTGTGCTTGCCGCCGGCACGTACGCACTTCTGGCTGGTGGTGGCACGGGTATAGGCGCGCTTCTCCAGGCCGAGGAAGCAGTCCTTGAACTGGTTCATGCCGGCGTTGGTGAACAGCAGGGTCGGGTCGTTCGCCGGAATCAGCGAACTGGAGGCCACGCGAGTGTGGCCCTTCTCTTCGAAGAAGCGGAGGAAGGCTTCACGGATTTCTGCGCTTTTCATAGATTTCTTCCAGAGGACTGCGGCCGAACGGCTGCAAAACGACACGGCGAGGCGGGACCACCGAAAGCCGGTTCGCAACTATCCAACGGATAGCCGGCAAAGGGCCGCATTATATCGGGCCTGCGCGCCGGGTATAGGGGATAAAGGCGATTGAATCAAGCAATTCGACGTCAATTGCCGCTCATGTTCCCGGCGAATTCGGCGAAGGCACGTACCACCATCGGCAGGTGCTCGTCGTGCACGTCGAGATGGGTCACCAGACGCAGCCGTGCCGAAGGGGTCAGCCGGATGCCACGCGTCGAACAGAACTCCGCCAATGCCGAAGCCCTGTCACCCACCGTCACATAAACCATGTTGGTTTGCACGGGCTCGACCGCGAAGCCAAGCGCGGCCAGCTCCTTTCCGAGCCACTGGGCGCGACGATGATCCTCGGCGAGCCGAGCGACGTTGTACTCCAGCGCGTAGAGCCCGGCGGCGGCGAGCACGCCAGCCTGGCGCATGCCACCGCCGACCATCTTGCGCAGGCGCCGCGCCTTGCCGATGAATGCCTCGCCACCGCAGAGCACCGACCCCACCGGCGCACCGAGCCCCTTGGACAGACACACCGAAACCGTATCGAAATGCCGGGTGATCTCTTGGGCATCGCAACCGAGCCTTACCGCCGCATTGAACAGCCGGGCACCATCCAGATGCAGCGCCAGGCCGTGCCGGCGCATGAGGTCGCGAGCCGCGGCAAGATAGTCCAGCGGCAGCACCTTGCCCTGCATGGTGTTTTCCAGCGTCAGCAGACGGCTACGGGCGAAGTGGAAGTTGTCCGGCTTGATCGCCGCTTCGACGCGGGCAAGGTCCAGCGTCCCGTCCGCCTCCATTTCGATCGGCTGCGGCTGAATCGAGCCCAGCACCGCTGCTCCGCCGCCTTCGTATTTGTAGGTGTGCGCCTGCTGGCCAACGATGTACTCGTCACCCCGCTCGCAGTGCGCCATCAGCCCCAGCAGATTGCTCATCGTCCCCGAAGGAACGAAGAGCCCTGCGGCAAACCCCAGACTCGCGGCGAGGCGGCTCTCGAGCAGGCTGACCGTCGGGTCCTCGCTGTAAACGTCATCACCGGTCACAGCACAACACATCACTTCACGCATTGCGCTGGACGGCTGAGTGACGGTGTCGCTGCGAAGATCGATGATGGTCACAGAAGTCTCCTCATGGGGCGGGCTGACCCTGGCGATTCGGAATCAGCGCAGCAGTCGGGTGTTGAGCGCCTTCGAGCCGCCGCCAAGCAGCGTTTCGGTCATGGTGATGAAGTCGTCCGTGCTGACGGTATCCATGCGCATCAGGCCGCGCGCGACATCGTCCAGCGAATGCCGCCCCTTGCTGCGCTGGCGGATTTCCTTGTCCAGATCCTGCAACAGCAACACGGCGCGCGCGGTAATCGGGCCGGTGGAATGCTCGGTGCGCAGGCTATCGACCTTGCGACTCCATTTGATCAGGTGCTCCCGAACTGCCTGGTAACGATCCTCGCTCATCCCTCCGGCACGGCGCACCAGTTCGATGGCGTAGTATTCGGCCAGCCCTTCGCTGATCCAGTCGCTGCGATCGGTGTCCTTGATGCGGCTGAACACATGCACCAGCTCATGCACCAGCGAGCTTGTGCCGTTCTCGCTGACCAGCGGGCGGTCGGCATGCATGTACAGGGAATTGGGTCCGGACAGCCCACCGCGCCACATGGGATCGCCGGCGCCGACGATCAGCAGCTTTGCCGGATCGCGGGGAAAGACGTTCTGCACCTGCGGCCAGACGAAGGTAAGCATGGTCAGGATGTCCATCCGCCGCACGCCCTCCCCTACCGGCGCTGCGACGGTGACCTCGGTTTCGCCAAGCTTGGCGCGACGGGTGCCCAGTTTGCCGGCCAGCATCCAGCCGGTCGGGCGATCGAACAGACGCTCGCGGTTGTCCACGCGAAAGCGGTTCTTGCCGATCCGCGGCCAGCCGGTTTCGATGCTCTTCCAGCCTTCCGGCAGCTCGAAGCTGATGCGTGACACCAAGCTCACGCCATCGACCTGATCCAGCCGCGCCGGCGGCACCAGATCATCGCCGCGGAACAGCGCCCAATCGGGCGTCATCCGTGCATCGAAGCGCCCATTGTCACGGGGATGGCTGATGCGAACGCGATAGCTAAGGGTCGCCTTGCCGGGGGCAGGTCGCCAGGTGCCCAGTGCCGGCGACTCCTGCTGCCATTCGCCGTCCGCCTGGAAGTCGCTGTAGTAACCCTCGTCGCCCAGGTTGAATTGGAGGCTGCGGACCGCCTCGCCCTTCTCCAGGATCAGCTGCACCACTGCCTGATCTTCCGCCGGGAGGAAGCGCACGTGATAGTCAAGATCGACCCGCTTGGCCGCCTGTGCCGGGCCGACGACGAAAAGAACGAGAGCGAACAGCGACAGCAGTCGAGCAAGCATCGAAGAGAACTCCACGGATCGGATAACGCGAGGGGTGTGCTGATCTTGAGACGATGCAATCGGCGCTTAGATTCAACCAGCACGGAAAATCAGGTGGTCTTCCCAATGCTCCTCGGCAACGCTGCCTTCGGCGAGCATCCTGCCGGCCTGGGAAATGCGCTCGACGTGTACCGCCTCGCGGTCACCACAGACCAGATGGTGCCAGAGCGGCAGGTCCTTGCGCTCGGCCACCAGGCGGTAGGCGCAGGTGGGCGGAAGCCACTTGAACTGTGCGGCGTCCTGGGCATTGAGCTGAATGCAGTCCGGTACGCTGGCGCGCCGATTGGGGTAATCGCTGCATTGACAGGTCTTCAGATCGAGCAAGCGGCAGGCGATGCGCGTGTAGTACACGGCGCCATCTTCCTCATCCTCGAGCTTCTGCAGGCAGCAGAGGCCGCAGCCGTCGCATAGCGACTCCCACTCGGCCGAATCGAGCTCGGCGAGGGTCTTGCGCTTCCAGAAGGGTTCGACTTTGGCCGCCATCTCTCTGTCACTACCGGGAAAAAGCGGCAAGTCTAGCCACTGCAGGATATCCGGCCAATAGCCGGCAGGCGGATCAAGGTCTGACCCGTGGCCGCCGGCCGGAGCGGCAGGCAGCCACGCGGCGGATTACTGCTTGTCGAGCATGTCGCGATGGCTGCGCATCTGCTCGAGCATCTGTTCCATGTGCTGGATGCGCATGTCGAGCATTTCCTTGGACGGTGCCGCCATCATGCGGCCGCCGCCCATTGCCCCCTGCATCGGCTTGCCGCCCTGTTTGCCCATGCCGGCACCCGGGCCGCCCATCGGGCAGCCTCCCATGGCGCCCATGGTCGACTGCATGCTCTGCCAGTGTTCGTCCCGCAGCTTCTGCCGTTCTTCCGGCGTCTTCGCGGCCTGCCAGGCCTGACGATATTCCTGCATCTTCTGCCAGTGCTGCTGCCAGGCTTCGTTGTCGTAGGCCGGCGCCGGCTGCGCGCTGGCAGACATCGCCAGACCGGCAAGGATCGAACCGAGTACCCAGGAACGCGTTTTCATGAGCCGTCTCCCTATGCATGTGCGGACGACTTCAGAATAGTCCGATCCGCCGGCACGACCTTGTCCCCGGTCATGCCTGGCCGGGCACCTTCACATGGGATCGTTCATGCGCAGCAGTTCCTCGGGAAGGTGCTCGATGTACTCGTCCTCGGCCGGCGGCATCTGCAGGTGATAGCCCTGCGCCTCTATGTTGGCGAGCACCTTGTTGATGTCCTCGCGCGCCAGCTGGCGCTCCGGGGTGAGCACCAGCTCGAATGCCAGCTGCGGCGCGCCGAATGCGGCGAGCAAGCCCTCGGGCACGCGCTTGAGCGCATCGCGCTTGTCGACGTAGAGGTACATGCCGTCCTTGCGGGGGCTCTTGTAAATGGAACAGATGAGTTTCATGAGCGTTTTTCCAGAACATCCAGCAGGGCCTGCCCCATCCGCTCGCGGCGCCAGCCGCGCAGCGAATCGGGCAGTTGATAAGGGCCGTCGGGGTAACCGCTTTTCAGCAGTGCCTCCAGGGTCTTCTTGCGCAGCATGAGCTCCGGCGCGATATCCAGCGCCTTCGCCTCGCGCTGGCCGACCGCCCGCAACTTCTTCAACACGCCGGAAACTTCCAGCGGCAACGGCTCCGGCAGCGCCGCCGGCCAATCCTGTTCGGGCGTCGCGGCGGCCTCGCGGATCATCGCCAGCAAGGCTTCACCATCCTGGCGTACGGTGCGCGGATGCATCTCATCGATGCGCGCCAGCGTAACCAGATCGCGCGGCTGGGTACGCGCCAGCGGCCACAGACTGGCCTCGCGCAACACGCGATTGCGCGGCTGGTTGCGCGCTCGGGCCTGGCGCTCACGCCAGGCGGTCAGCACCTTGAGCACGGCCAGCTGTTGAGGCTTGAGGCGCCAGGCCTGCTTGACCTCTCGATAGGCCTCCTCCGGGTCGGATTCGCGCTGCAGGTTGGCGACCAGCTCGGCACCGTCCTCCAGCACCCAGGCTCGCTTGTCGTCCGACAGCTTCGGCAGCAGCGCTTCGTAGAGTTCGGCCAGGTGCTGCGCATCCTCGGCGGCGTAGCGCACCTGCATCTCGCTCAGCGGCCGCTGCAGCCAGTCCGAGCGCGTTTCGCCCTTGGGCAGTTCGATGCCAAGCACGGCCTGGACCAGCCGCGAATAGCCCATGGAAAAGCCGATGTTCAGGTAGCCGGCGGCCAACTGGGTATCGAACAGCGGCTGCGGCAGGCTGCCGGTCAGGCGCAGCAATACTTCGAGGTCCTCGCTGCAGGCATGCAGCACCTTTACCACAGCAGCATCGTCCAGCAGTGTGGCAAACGGACGCCAATCGCGCACCGCCAGCGGGTCGATCAGATAGGCGCACCGCCCGTCACCCACCTGCACCAGCCCGGCGATGGGATAAAAGGTGTCCACCCTCATGAATTCGGTGTCCACCGCCACAAATGGCAGTTGGCGCCATTCGGCGCAGAGGCGGGCCAGATGTGCATCATCCACGACCCATTGAGTTTCGATGGCCACACGGCCTCCTTTTCGGCTGACGACCGGCGCGCGGCCGAACGAGGCGCGCAGTATATATCGAGCATCCGACCGGCCGGGCATTCATGGCCGGCGCGCACGCTGGTAGTGTTTAGCGATGTTTCCCCGGAGGCGTACGATGCCACTTGCACAACTCATCACAGCCGAGCAACTGGCCCGGCGCCTGGACGATTCCGCGCTGCGCATTCTCGATTGCCGCTTCGCCCTGGAAGATTCCACCTACGGCGAGCGCAGCTACCGCCAGGGCCATGTTCCCGGCGCCCGGTTCGCCGACCTGGAGAAGGACCTATCCGGCCCGGTCACCCCTGGTGTCACCGGCCGGCACCCACTGCCGGATCCGGAGCGGCTGGCGGCGCGCTTTCGCCAATGGGGCCTCGATGACGACAGCGACGTGGTGCTGTACGACGACGGCCCCGGTGCCTTTGCCGCACGGGCATGGTGGCTGCTGCTCTGGCTCGGTAAACGCGACGGCATCTACCTTCTCGATGGCGGCCTCAAGGCGTGGCGCGAAGCCGGTCTACCGATGGACGAAGCGATCCCCGATACTGAGCCAGGCACCTTCAGCGGGCGCGCCGACAGCAGCCTGATCATCGATGCCTCCACGCTTCAGGAGCGCCTCGACGATCCGCAACTGGCGCTGCTCGACGCCCGCGCGCTGCCCCGCTTTCTCGGCGAAGTCGAACCCATCGATCCGATCGCCGGGCATATCCCCAATGCCACTTGCGTTCCGTTCACCGAGAATCTCCGCGGCGACGGCCGGTTTCTCCCGGTCGAACAGCTGCGCAGGCGCTTCGAACCGCTGCTGGGCAACAAGCCACCCCAGCGCACCGTCGCCTACTGTGGCTCCGGCGTGACCGCCTGCCACAACCTGTTTGCCCTGTGTCTGGCTGGCTATCCGCTGGTGACGCTCTATCCCGGCTCCTGGAGCGAGTGGATCACCGACACCCGGCGGCCTCGCGCCTGAGTCCGACCACCACGCGGCGCCAGCAGGCGCGGCGTGGCTGACGAGTCACAATACGCCTCTGCGGTTTTGCCGAAGTTACATTTGTTTTCACAACCGTTAGTCGCCATCTTTACGAAAAATTGCAATTCATTGTCTTGCTACCTGTCCGAGAAAGTTGCTAGGTTCCGACCCGCTTTTATCCCGGAGTAGTACAACAATGAAAACAACATGGTTGAAGACCGCACTCGCGGTAGCCGTAGGCGCCTTGTCCAGCCAGGCAATGGCAGCCGGTTTCGCCCTCAACGAGCAAAGCATCAGCGGCATGGGCACCTCCTTCGCAGGCCGCTCATCTTCCGCCGACGACGCCACCACCCTCTTCGGCAACCCGGCCGGCATGTCCCGCCTCAAGCGTGAAGAAGTCAGCTTCGGCATGGCAGCGATCCATGCGAAGACGGATATCAAGAACAATTCCGGTTCGTTCTCGGGCCCGGCGCTCGGCGGTGCGACCGTGCCATACAGTGGCAGCAACGACGGAGACATGGTCCCCTTCACGGCAGTGCCGATGGGCTACTACGTCAAGCCGATCGACGACAAATGGGCTGCAGGCGTTGGCGTTTATGTGCCGTTCGGCCTGGTCACCGACTACGAGAGCGGCTATCAGGGGCGCTACTTCGGCAACTACAGTGAAGTGCGCGTGATCACCGTACAGCCCACCGTCAGCTACCGCTTCAACGACAAGTTGTCTGTCGGTTTCGGCCCGACCATCAACCGCATCGATGGTGAGCTGCAAAGCAACTCGCCGAACCCTGTCGGCCCGCTGGGCTCGAACGATGGCCGAGTGAAGGTCACGGGCAATGATACGGCGCTCGGCTTCAATGCCGGCGTGCTCTATGAATTCACTCCGCAGACCCGCGCGGGTGTCACCTACCACTCCAAGGTCAAGTACAAGCTTGAGGGCGACACCAAGCTTTCCGGACCAGGGTTCGATGTATCCGGCGCATCTGGCAAGTACGATGCCTCCCTGGACCTGGACACGCCAGAGTCGGTGGATGTATCGCTGACGCACGAACTCAACGACCAGTGGACGCTGTACGGCGGTGCCATGTGGACCCGCTGGAGCCGCTTCGAAGCGATCGTCATCGAGAACGACGGAATTCCGGGCCCGCTGCAAGGCAACCTGGCGCCCATCGTCGAAGAGCAGGACTGGCATGACACCTGGTCCTATGCCATCGGTGCCGCCTACAAGCTGAACCGCGAATGGACGCTGCGTACCGGTCTGGCCTTCGACCAGAGCCCGACCAACAACCTCCATCGTTCTCCGCGCATCCCGACGGGCGACCGCACCGCGATCAGCTTCGGCCTGGCGTGGAATCCCACCGACGACATGACCGTCGACCTGGCTTACTCGTACCTGCGAGAGGAAGAAGTCGATATCAGCCGCAGCCGCAGCTATCAGGGCGGACTGCTTGAAGCCAACTACGACGCGACGTTCAAGAACCGCGCCCACGGTTTCGGTGCCTCGCTCAGCTACCGCTTCTGATTCAAGCGCTACAAAAAAGCCCCGGTTCTCCGGGGCTTTTTCTTTTCTACCTTGCCAGCGCTTTTTCCACCGCAGCGATCACCCGCGGGTCATCCGGCTTCACCTTGCTGGAAAAATGCGCAACGACTCGCCCTTCACGGTCGACGACGTACTTGTAGAAGTTCCAGCGCGGCGCTGCCCCGGCCTGCTCTGCCAGTTCGCGAAACAGTGGCGTAGCGTCACGCCCGCGCACCGGCTGGGTCTGGGTCATGGTGAACGTCACGCCGTAGTTGACGTAACAGACCTCAGCCGTCTCGGCCTCGTCGTCTGACTCCTGAAAAAAATCGTCTGACGGCACGCCAAGCACCTCCAGGCCTTCCTCCTTGTAACGCTGGTAGAGCGCTTCAAGCCCCTTGAACTGCGGAGTGAATCCGCAATGGCTGGCCGTATTGACCACTACCAGTGCCTTGCCCTGGAACTGGCTGCACAGATCGACGGTGTCCTTGGAGCGCAGCTTGGGTAGCTCGTGTTGCAACAGTGCCGGACATTCGGCGGCAACCACCGAGGCGCTGGCGAAGGCCAACATCAGAACTACCAGTGAGCGGGTGATATTCATGGTCAGCTCTCCGATCACGGATTCAACACGCTACTCCCCCGGCGTGCTCGCGACAATGCCGGTGAGCGTCGAAGCGTGCCCGGTCAATCACAGCCTGGCCAAACTGCAATATGATGCGGCCAGCCGCTTTGCACCGAACGAGGCCGTATGACGCTATCTCGACTGTTCCACTACGCCATGGCACTGCTTCTGCTACACGGCAGCACTGCCTTTGCCGCCCAGGTACAGGTTGCCGTCGCCTCCAATTTCACCGCTCCGATGCAGGAGATTGCAGCACGCTTCGAGCGCGACACAGGCCACCAGGCGCGCCTTGCCTTCGGCGCCAGCGGCAAGTTCTACGCCCAGATTCGCAATGGCGCGCCATTCGAAGTGCTGCTTTCAGCGGATGACACCACGCCGCAACGGCTCGAACAGGAGGGCGCTGCCATACCCGGTAGCCGCTTCACCTATGCCGTGGGTCGGCTGGTGTTGTGGTCGCCGACTGCGGGCGCGGTGCAGGACGGCCCCGAACTGCTGCGCAATGGCGATTTCCGTCACCTCGCCGTGGCCAATCCCAAGACCGCGCCCTATGGCGCTGCCGCCCTGGCCACACTGGAGCAGCTCGGCCTTGCCGAAACCCTCCGCGGTCGATTGGTGCAGGGTGAAAACATCGCCCAGACCTACCAGTTCGTCGCCAGCGGCAATGCACAACTGGGGTTCGTTGCGCTGTCTCAGGTGGCGAAGGATGGCGAGATCACCACCGGTTCCGGCTGGATCGTGCCCACCGACTATCACGCGCCGATTCGTCAGGACGCCGTGCTGCTGACCAAGGGCAAGGACAATCCGGCTGCCAAGGCTTTGCTGGTTTACCTGGCCCAGCCGCAGATCCGCGAGCTGATCCAGTCCTACGGCTACGGGCTGGAGTAGCAACATGCCGCTGGACAGCGTCGACTTGGCAGCAATCTGGCTGACCTTCAAACTGGCCAGCGTGACCACGCTGATCCTGCTGCTGATCGGCACGCCCATCGCCTGGTGGCTGGCACGCACCCCTTCGCGCATGAAAGGGCCGATCGGGGCCGTGGTCGCGTTGCCGCTGGTGCTGCCGCCGACGGTGCTCGGCTTCTACCTGCTGGTGGCCATGGGGCCCAATGGCTTCATCGGCCAGTTCACCCAGAGTCTAGGCCTGGGCACCCTGCCCTTCACTTTTGCCGGATTGGTGGTCGGCTCGGTGTTCTACTCGCTGCCGTTCGTGGTGCAGCCCTTGCAGAACGCCTTCGAAGCCATTGGCGAGCGCCCGCTGGAAGCCGCCGCCACGCTGCGCGCCGGCCCCTGGGACACCTTCTTCAGCGTGGTGCTGCCACTCGCCCGCCCCGGTTTCATCACTGCCAGCATCCTCGGTTTCGCCCATACCGTCGGCGAGTTCGGCGTGGTGCTAATGATCGGCGGCAACATTCCGGGCCAGACGCGCGTGGTGTCGGTGCAGATCTACGATCATGTCGAGGCCATGGAGTATGCCCAGGCGCATTGGCTGGCCGGCGGCATGCTGCTGTTCTCCTTCCTGGTGCTGCTGGTGCTTTATGGCAGCCGGTTGAAGCAAGGGTGGCGCGGATGAGCGGTGCTGCAAGCAACAGCGGAATCCAGGCACGTTTTCGCCTCGACTATGCCGACTTCAGCCTGGATGTCGATCTGCAGCTGCCCGGCCGCGGGGTGACCGCGCTGTTCGGTCACTCCGGCTCGGGCAAGACCACCCTGCTGCGCTGCGTGGCGGGCCTGGAGCGCTCAGGCCAAGGCGAGCTGACCGTCAATGGCGAACGTTGGCAGGACAGCGTGCAGAATCTGTTCGTGCCACCGCATCGCCGTTCCATCGGTTACGTGTTTCAGGAAGCGAACCTGTTCGCCCACTTGTCGGTGAGGCGCAATCTCGAATTCGGCATGTGCCGCGTGGCGGCAGCGCAGCGCCGTGTAGCGCTGGAACAAGCAGTGGAACTGCTGGGCATCGCTCACCTGCTCGAACGCATGCCGGATCGGCTGTCCGGCGGCGAGCGCCAGCGTGTCGGCATCGCCCGCGCGCTGCTGACCAGCCCGCGCCTGCTGCTGATGGACGAGCCGCTGGCGGCGCTGGACCTCAAGCGCAAGAACGAAATCCTGCCCTACCTGGAGCGCCTGCACGACGAGCTGGATATCCCCGTGCTCTACGTCAGCCACTCCCCGGATGAAGTGGCGCGGCTGGCCGACCACGTGGTGCTGCTGGAGCAGGGCCGAGCCATCGCCCAGGGCGAACTGCGCGAGACCCTGGCGCGGCTGGACCTGCCCACCGCCTTCAGCGAGGACGCCGGCGTGGTGGTCGAGGCCGAAGTCGCTGAGCACGACGCCCACTATCATCTGACCCGACTGACTTTCCCCGGTGGCGAAGTGCTGGTTTCGCAGCGCCCGGAAGCACCGGGGCAGCGCCTGCGCTTTCGTGTGCATGCGCGGGACGTAAGCCTGGCCTTGCTGCGCGCCGAAGGCAGCAGCATCACCAACCTGCTGCCGGCGCGCGTCGCAGCCGTGGTAGCGGCCGATACTCCCGCGCACGTGCTGGTGCGCCTGGATGCCGGAGGCACGCCGCTGCTGGCGCGGATCACCCGGCGGTCGGCGGATCAGCTGGCGATCGCCCCTGGCCAGCAGCTGTGGGCACAGATCAAGACTGTCGCCTTGCTGGGTTGAACGTCGCGGCCGCTCAGGCCGCATCTGGCAGCCTGGCGATGACCTTGATCTCGAACTGAAAGCCATAGAGCCAGGTCACGCCCACGGCGGTAACCGTCGGATGCGGTGCCTGCCCCCAGTACTCGGACACCACCAGGTTCCAGACCCGCTCGAAGATCGCCTGCGGATCGACCATGAACACCGTGACGTCGATGACATCCTCAAAGGTGCAGCCTGCAGCCTCGAGAATCGCATTCAGGTTGTCGAAGGCGCGCCGGACCTGTGCCTCCAGCTCAGGCTCTGGCGAGCCGTCTTCGCGGCTGCCGACCTGCCCGGAGACGAACAGCAGGCCATTGGCGCGGATGGCCGGTGAATAGCGGTTGTGCTCGTAGAGCGCCTGGCGTCCCGGCGGAAAAACAACGTCACGCTGTGTCATGTGCAAACCTCCAGCAAGGGTCGAGGCGACCCGTTCAAGTGAGAACTCACTGTAGAACTCGACGAACACTGGATAAACGCGCGAGTGCGCTCAACACTGTTTGCTCAAACCAAACAATCCTGGAGTGACGATGGACCGTTTCGATGCGATGCAGGCCTTCGTTCGCGTAGTGGAAACCGGCAGCTTCACCAAGGCTGCGGAAACGTTGCGCATCAGCAAGACCAGCGTGACCCAGCAGGTCCAGCAACTGGAGGCTCGGCTTCGTGTCCGCCTGCTCAACCGCACCACGCGCAGGGTCAACGTCACCGCCGATGGCGCCGCCTTTTACGAACGGGCGCTGCGCCTGCTGGCGGACCTGGACGACGCCGAGACCGGCCTGTCCGCCGCTGCGGCGTTGCCGAGGGGACGCCTGCGCGTCGACGTGCCCAGCCCGTTGGCACGCATGATCCTGATACCGGAGTTACCGGCGTTTCATGCCCGGTACCCGGACATCCAGCTGGACATGGGCGTCAGCGATCGGCGGGTGGACCTGATCGGCGAGAACGTGGACTGCGTCGTGCGCGGCGGCGAACTCACCGACCAGTCGTTGATCGCCCGCCGCGTCGGCGACCTAAGCCTGGGCGTGTACGCGGCGCCGAGTTATCTGGCGCGTGCCGGGGTACCGGGCCACCCAAGCGAACTGGAAAACAGCCATCACCGCGTGGTCGGCTTTCTCTGGGGACGCACCGGCAAGCCCACGCCGTACGTCATGCAGCGGCAGCACGAGCGCATCCGGGTACATGGCCGCTACGTGCTCGCGGTGGACGATGGCAACGCCTGTCTGGCCGCGGGGCTGGCCGGGTTGGGCGTGCTCTGGTTGCCGCATTACATGGTGAAGACGCATCTGGCCAATGGCGAGCTGGTGCCGTTGCTGGAGGACTGGCAACTCGATGCGATGCCGCTGTACCTGGCGTTTCCGCCGAATCGCCATGTCAGCGCCAAGCTGCGGGTGTTCATCGACTGGGTCGTCGAGCTGATGGCCCAGCATGCTCCCGTGCTCGACCGTCGCGCGACGGTCGAGGGCTAAAGCTGCAACGCCAACCCGACCAGCACGGCGCATTCCACCAGCTCCAGCAGCGCACCGGCGGTATCGCCCGTGGTGCCACCGAGGCGGCGGAGCATGGCGCGACGCGCCAGCAGAAAGGTCACGCCGGCCAGCGTCAGGGCCAGCAAGCCGGTGGCGCCGAGCAGCACGCAACCCATAACGACCAGTGCCAGCACGATCAAGGCCCCGCTGCGCGGCAGGTTCGCCGCCAGTGCCTGGCCGAGGCCATTCGGGCGCACATAAGGGGTGCAGAGAAACAGCGCCAGCAGCGCCGCGCGCCCGAGCAGGGGCGCCAGGACCAGCGCGGCGGGCTGCTGCGCCTGCACCACCACCAGCAGGGCGCTGAACTTGAGCAACAGCAGCAGCACCAGCACCACCACGGCCACCGGGCCGCTGCGCGGGTCCTTCATGATCTCCAGCGTACGCGCCGGGTCGCCGAAGCCGCCGAGCCAGGCGTCCGCACTGTCAGCCAGACCATCGAGGTGCAGTGCGCCGGTCAATGCGACCCACAGCGCCAGCAGCAATGCCGCCTGCAGCAGTGGCGATGCACTTTCCAGCAGCAGCACCGCCAGCCAGAGCAGCGCGCCAAGAAACAGGCCCACCGCGGGATAATGCAGCAACGAACGGCCCTGCTGCCGCGGCGTAGGCATGGCAGGCAACCGGATTGGCAGGCTGGTGAGAAATTGAAGGGCGATCAACAGCGGCAGCATCGACACACCTATTTGTCCAGGGCAGCGGGTTCGCCCGCCGGACAAGGACTGAGCGGCAGCAATTCACCGTGGGCCACGTTCACTTCCAGCAGCCGCTCCCGCGGCAATCCCCGCCCCTGCGCCAGCAGCAGGCGCATCACCCCGGCGTGACCGATGGCCAGCACGCGTCGGCCGGCAAAATGCAGGCGCACGCGCTCGATGGCCGCCAGCACGCGCGCTTCGAACCGCAGCAGCGGCTCGCCACCAGGCGGCGTGAAACCGTAGGGATCGGCCCAGAAGCGTCCCAGCGCCTCGGCATCCGTGCTCATCAGCTCGGCGGCGCTGCGCCCTTCCCAGGCACCGAAATGCAGCTCGCGCAACTCAGGCTCGATGCGGAGCGGCAGCCTACGTTCGGCGGCAAGCTCGCGGGCGAAAGCTGCGCAGCGTTGCAGCGGCGAGCTGACCAGCACGTCCCAGGGGCCGGCAAGCGCCACCGCATCGCGCATCTGTTGCCAGCCGTGAGCGGTCAGGGCGTCGTCAAGGCTGCCGCGAAAGCCGCCGCCCCGCTCGGTCTCGCCATGACGCAGCAGGTCGATGCGCGTGCTCATGCCGGCCGGTCCGCCACCGCCGCCTCGGCGAAGGTGGCCATCTCATTGTGCAATGCGCACGCCTGCTGAAGCAGCGGTACCGCCAGCGCCGCACCGCTGCCCTCCCCCAGACGCAGACCCAGATCGAGCAGCGGCGCCGCTTCGAGCGCCTCCAGCACAGCCAGGTGCCCCGGTTCGGCGGAGCGATGGGCGAACAGCAGCCAGGCCCGACACGCCGGGTTCAGGCGCACCGCGCAAAGCGCCGCGACGCTGCAGATGTAGCCGTCCACCAGCGCCGGGATACCCTGCTGAGCACAGGCGAGATAGGCGCCGGTCAACGCCGCCACTTCGAAGCCGCCAAGCCGGCGCAGGGCTTCCAGCGGCACGCCGCAATGCCCGGCATGCAGCCGCACGGCGCTCTGGATGACCTGTTCCTTGTGTCGAACGCCGGGTACATCCAAGCCCGTCCCCGGCCCGACCAGGGTCAGCGGTGAGCGCGGCAACAGCACCGCGGCCAGGGCACTGGCGCTGCTGGTGTTGCCGATCCCCATCTCGCCGCCGATGAACAGCTGCACGCCATTCGCCGCTGCGCGCTGGACGCTGCTCCGCCCCGCCGCCAGCGCCTGATCCAGCTGTGCCTCGCTCATGGCCGGCTCGCGGGTGAAGTTAGCCGTACCCGGCCCCAATCGCAGATGAGTGACACCGGCCAGTTCCAGCGGCTCCGCGGTGCCGAGGTCTATCACCTCCAGCACTGCGCCGAGCCGCCGCGCCAGCACGGAGAGTGCCGCGCCACCGGCGACGAAGTTGTGCAACATCTGCCCGGTGACCGCCTGCGGATAGGCGGAAACGCCCTCCTCGACCATGCCGTGATCACCGGCGAAGACGCACAGGTGCAGCCGCTCGACGGCGGGCCGGTCGCATGCCTGCAGCGCCGCCAGGTTCACCGCCAGCGCCTCGAGCTGGCCCAGCGCGCCGCGCGGTTTGGTCAGCTGATCCTGGCGCGCCATGGCACGGATACGCGCGGCTTCGTCCGGCTGCCGGCAGGGTTCGTTCCACCACTCTTGCATCACTGTGCTCCCTTCAGGGTCATGGGCAGCCCGGCGACCATGAAGGTCACCCGCTGCGCCCGATCCGCCACCGCCTGGTGCAGCCAGCCGGCCTCGTCCACGTAACGACGGGTCAGCTCGCCCAGCGGCACCACGCCGAGGCCCGTCTCGTTGCTGACCAGGATGATCCGCCCCGGTAGCTCAGGCAGACACTCGAGCAGCGCATCACGCGCCTCCGCGAGGCGGGCCGCGTCGTCCAGCATCAGCAGGTTGGTCAGCCAGAGAGTCAGGCAGTCGACCAGCAGGCAGCGCTGCGGCGCGGCCTGCTCGCGCAGTACCCGCGCCAGCTGCAGCGGTTCCTCCACCAGCGACCAGTGCACCGGGCGCCGTTGCCGATGATGGGCGATGCGCGCGCTCATCTCCCCATCCAGCGCCTGGCTGGTGGCGATATAGGTGACCGCCAGGCCGCTTTCGGCAGCCAGACGTTCGGCAAAGCGGCTTTTGCCCGAGCGGGCACCACCTAGGATCAGTTCCAGCATCGTCAGCCTCCCAGTCCGCAGAATCGGCGCAGCTTCGCGGTGTCCAGATGCGTCTCGACCAGATCGGCCAGCCGCTCGATGTCGCGCTCACGCAGCGCGTGGTAGTCGACCTGCTGCACTGCTTCAAGCCCCGCCCAGCGCAACAGCGCGGCGCAGGCATCGGGACTTTCGAACAGGCCGTGCAGGTAGGTGCCGAGGATCTGCCCATCGGCGCTGATGGCGCCATCGCTGCGGCCGTCGTCCAGCTGCACCGCGGGCCGCGCGAGGGCCGACCCGGTGCTGACGCCGGCATGGATCTCGTAGCCGGTGACTGGCACAGCTTCCGGCAGCAGCCGGCCCTGCACGGTACGCAGCTGCTTGTCGGCTTCGAGCACGGTGGCGAAGTCCAGCAGACCAAGCCCGGCGCTTTCTCCCGCTGGGCCTTCCAGCCCGAGCGGATCGGCAATGCGCGTGCCGAGCATCTGCAGGCCACCGCAGATGCCAAGCAGCTTGCCGCCGTAGCGCAGGTGCTTCTGGATCGCCGCCTCCCAGCCGTTGGCACGCAGCCAGGCGAGGTCGGCACGCACGCTTTTCGAACCGGGCAGGATGACCAGGTCCGCGGAGGGAACGGGCTGGCCGGGTCCGACGAATTGCAGATCGACCTGCGGATGCAGGCGCAGCGGATCGAAGTCGGTATGGTTGCTGATCCGCGGCAACACCGGCACCACCACCTTCAGGACCTCGGCGGATTTGCCGGCCTGGCGCACATCGATGGCATCTTCGGCCTCCAGGTGCAGATCCATCAGGTACGGCAGCACGCCCAGTACCGGCTTGCCGGTGCGCTGCTCCAGCCAGTCCAGCCCCGGTTGCAGCAGCGCGATATCGCCGCGAAACCGGTTGATGACGAAGCCCTGCACGCGCGCCTGCTCGCTTTCCGAGAGCAACGCCAGGGTCCCGACCAGGTGTGCGAACACCCCACCCTTGTCGATATCAGCGATCAGGATCACCGGGCAGTCCACCGCCTCGGCGAAGCCCATGTTGGCGATATCACCGGCGCGCAGATTGATTTCCGCAGGCGAGCCTGCGCCCTCGACCATCACCACGCGATACGCCGCAGAAAGCCTCCGGTGCGAGTCGAGCACGGCCTGCAACGCGACGCGTTTGTAGTCGTGGTAGGCAGCGGCATCCATGCTGGTCACCGCGCGGCCATGGACGATCACCTGGGCCCCGATGTCGCTGTTGGGCTTCAGGAGCACCGGGTTCATGTCGGTGTGCGGCGCAAGGTTGGCGGCCTGCGCCTGTACCGCCTGGGCACGGCCGATTTCGCCGCCGTCGGCGGTCACCGCGCTGTTGAGCGCCATGTTCTGCGGCTTGAACGGCACCACCGCGACACCCTGGCGCGCCAGCCAGCGGCACAACGCGGTCACCAGCGTGCTCTTGCCGGCGTCGGACGTGGTGCCCTGCACCATCAGCGTGGTCATGAATGTTGCTCCCGATAGGCCTGCAGTGCATGGTCCAGACGTTGCCAACCGGCGTCGGTCGGCAGCCCGAAACGCAGGCTGGATGGCTGCGCGAACAGCCGAGTGAGGATGCCGCGGCGGGCGAGAAATTCGTGCAACTGCGCGGCTTCGGCAGCGACCCACCACTGAAACAGGGCGCAGCCTCCCAGTGGAGTCAGCGCATGTCGCCGCAGCAGCTCGGCCAGGCGCTGACCATCGCCGTGCAGGCGTTCACGCTGCCGTTGCTGCCCGATCTGGTCGGCCAGCAGCTGGCGGCCGAGCTGACGCGTCGGGCCGTTCACCGTCCAGGGGCCAAGCAGTTCGGCGAGCGCACGCAGGACACCGGCATGGGCCAGCACGAAGCCCAATCGCGCACCCGCCAGGCCGAAGAACTTGCCGAACGAGCGCAGCACCACCAGCCCCGGCAGATGGCTGTGCGCGGCCAGGCTGTGCTCGGGCGTGCAGTCCATGAACGCTTCGTCCACCACCAGCCAGCCCCCGTAGGTCGCCAGCGCGCTGCGCCATTGCAGCAGGCGCTGCGCTGCGATCAGCTGCCCGGTTGGGTTGTTCGGATTGACCACCAGCAGCACGTCCAACTGATCCAGCGCCCGTGGCACGCTGGCTTCGCACAGCTCGACAACTCGGTGACCGGCACGCCGCCATGCCTTGGCGTGTTCGGCGTAACAAGGCGAGACGATGCCGACCCGCGCCGGCCCGCGCAGGCGCGGCAAGGCCTGGATGGCGCTTTGCGAGCCGGCCACCGGCAGCACCGCGCGTGCCCCGTAGTACTGCTGCGCCGCCGCGTCCAACCCATCATCGGGCTCCGGCAGGCGTGCCCAGGCATCGCTGGTGATGGTCGGCAGGTCCGGGTGATAGGGCGCCACGCCGGTGGACAGGTCCAGCCAGTCCGACAATGGGATTCCGTGGCGCTGCGCGGCCAGCCGCAGCCGACCGCCGTGCTCAAGCATAGAGCCAGCCTCCGAACAGCAGCACCAGCAGCCAGACGCCGACACCGGCCCAGACCAGATCCAGCGCATGTTCGATATGCCGCGCCTGCGGGGCACCGCCCCGGCCCAGCTCCGGCCGGGCGTGCAGTTCACCGTGATAGATCGCCGCGCCGCCCAGCACCACGCCCAGCGCACCGGCCCCTGCGGCCATCACCGGGCCGGCGTTGGGGCTGTCCCACAAGGGCGCCTGGGTACGCCAGCAACGCAGCGCGCGACGGGTCCGGCCGAGCGAGGCATAGGTCAGAGCGACCAGCCGTGCCGGCACGTAATTGAGCAGATCGTCGATGCGCGCCGCGGCCCAGCCAAAGCGCTCGAAGCGCGCGTTGCGATAGCCCCACATGGCGTCCAGCGTGTTGCTCAGGCGGTACAGCACCACACCCGGCGCACCCGCGACGATGAACCAGAACAGCGCGGCGAACACCGCATCGCTGCCGTTCTCCAGCACCGACTCGGTGGCGGCACGGGCCACGCCCTCTTCATCCAGCTGGCTGGTGTCTCGGCTGACGATGAAGGCCACCCGCCGACGCGCCTCGGGCAGGTCGTGGCGCCACAACGCCTGGGCCACCGGCAGCGCATGCTCGCCCAGGCTGCGCAGGCCGAGGGCCAGATAGAGCAGCACGATCTCCGCCAGCCAGCCGATGCCCGGCAACAGGCTGAGCAGCCAGGCCAGCAGCGTCAGTGGCAGCACGGCCAGGCACCAGGCCGTTACCCCATGGCTGCGCCAGCCACGGCCCGCAGCACCGTTGAAATGCCGTTCCAGGCGGTCGGCCAGGCGTCCGAAGGCCACTAGCGGATGGGCCCGCTTCGGCTCACCCAGCAGCGCATCCAGCAGCAGCGCCGCGATGACGCTGAGGAACACGCTCACTCCGGGCGCTCCGCGCACGCGCGAATCAGGGCATGCAGCTGCCGCACGCCATCGGTCAGCACCGCCGGGCCGGGGTTGAGGATGTCCGGCGACTTGATCTCGTGCAGCTGGCCATCGCGTACCGCCGGGATCGCCTGCCAGCCCGGTCGGGCCGCCACCTGTTCCGGGCGGAAACGGCGGCCGCACCAGGAGCCGACGATCAGCTCCGGCGCGCGCCGCACCACGTCCTGCGGATCCTCGATGATGCGTTGCTTGGCGCGCTTGAACGGCGCCAGCTCGGCGAAGCAGTCCTCGCCGCCGGCCAGTTCGATCAGTTCGCTGACCCAGCCGATGCCGGAAATCAGCGGCTCGTTCCACTCCTCGAAATACACCCGCGGCCGGCGAGGCAAGCTGGCCGCGCTGGCGCGGATGACGTCCAGCCCGGCCTGGAGCTCGGCGGTCAGCGCCCGCGCGCGCTCGCTGGCGTGCACCAGTGCGCCGAGCGTCTCGATCATGCGCAGGATGCCGGCAATGTCGCGCTGGTTGAACAGATGCACCTCCAGCCCCTCGCGGGCCAGCTCGGCGAGCATGTCGGCCTGCAGATCGCAGTAGCCCAGTACCAGGTCCGGTTTCAGGGCCAGGATCTGCTCGTGCTTGACGCTGGTGAAGCCGCTGACCTTGGGCTTTTCCTTGCGCGCCTGCGGCGGGCGCACGGTAAAACCGGAAATGCCGACGATGCGCGCCTGCTCGCCCAGCAGGTAGAGCGTTTCGCAGGTCTCGGTGGACAGACAGACGATCCGCTGCGGCCCCTTGCTCATGTCACCCCCCATCCGTTCTCGAAAACCAGTTCTTGCAGCGGCCTCGGCGTCGTCCAGCCCTCCAGCGCCAGCATCGGCGCCGGGTAGAATTCGTGCACCGGGCCGAGGCAGAGGATCGCCACCGGCTTGGCGCCTTCCGGCATGCCGAGCAGCGCAGCCAGCGCCAAGGGATCGAACAGCGACACCCAGCCCATCCCCAGGCCTTCCGCGCGAGCGGCCAGCCACAGGTTCTGGATCGCGCAGGCCAGCGAGGCGAGATCCATTTCCGGCAGGGTGCGGCGGCCGAAAAGGTGCCCCTCGCGGCCATCCATCAACGCGGCGACCAGCAGTTCGGCGCAGTCCTCGATGCCCTCGACCTTGAGCCGCAGGAACTCGGCGGACCGCTCGCCCAGCGCCACGGCCGTGCGCTGGCGCTCCTCGCCCACCAGATTAGCGATGGCCTGACGCCGTGTCGGACAGGTGATGCGAACGAAACGCCACGGCTGCATCAGGCCGACGCTGGGTGCCTGGTGCGCAGCGTTGAGCAGTTTCGACAGCAACTCCGGTGCTACCTCGCCGCCCGCGAAATGGCGCATGTCACGGCGCTCGGCAATGGCGCGGTAGACCGCGGCGCGCTCCTCGGCGCTGAAGGCGTGTGCACTCATGGCCTGAGCAGCGCCGCGGCCGCCAGCGGATCGGACGGCAGGTAGAAATGGATGTAGGACGCGGTCAGCCGCCCGCTTCGATAGACCGCCTCGGCGGTGCGCTTGTAGTTCGGACACTCGCCGCGGGCCAGCGGCTGCAGCGGCGATTCCAGCGTCGAATGATGAAAGGTGTGGCCGCGCAATCGCCCTTCCGGCAGTTCCACTTCCTGCAGCGCCAGTGCGCTCAGGCGCTGCTGCATGCGCGCCTCGCCGGGCAGCAGGCCGAGCATCTCGGCTCGCTCGTCGCCGCGATCGGTCAGCCCGTCGAGCAGGTAGAGCATCCCCCCGCATTCGGCCAGGATGGGTTTGCCGGCTGCATGATGCGCGCGGATCGCCTCGGCCATCGGTCCGTTGCGCGACAGTGCACGCAGGTGCAGCTCGGGGTAGCCCCCCGGCAGGTACAGGCTGTCCACCGCGGGCAGGCGGGCAAAGCGCAGCGGCGAGAAAAACAGCAGTTCGGCACCCAGCGCCTGCAACAGGTCGAGGTTGGCCTGATAGAGAAAGGCGAAGGCGGCATCGCGCGCCACACCGATGCGCACGCCGGCCAGCAGCGGCTCCAGCGAAACGCGAGTCGGCGCCGCAAAGCTGACGGCCGGGGGCAGTTCGGTTTCCGCGCTCTGCGCGAGTGCATCGGCCGCGGCATCGAGGCGCGCATCGAGATCGGCCAGCTCCTCGGCCTGCACCAGCCCGAGGTGGCGGCTCGGCAGCTCCACGTCGAGGCTGCGCGGCAGGGCGCCGTACCAGCGGATCGATTCCGGCAGGCTGTCGCGCAGAATCTCGCCATGCCGTGCGCTGCCGACCCGATTGGCCAGCACGCCGGCGAACGGCAGGTCCGGCTGGAAGCTGCTCAGCCCGTGCGCCATGGCGCCGAAGGTCTGCGCCATGGCCGAGCCATCAATGACCGCCAGCACCGGCACGCCGAAGCGCCGCGCCAGATCGGCCGCCGAGGGCGCGCCATCGAACAGGCCCATCACCCCTTCGATCAGGATCAGGTCGGCCTCGCCCGCCGCTTCCCAGAGCAGGCGCCGCGACTCCTCTTCGCCGACCATCCACAGGTCGAGCTGATAGACCGGCTTGCCGCTGGCACGCGCGAGGATCATCGGGTCGAGAAAGTCCGGCCCGCACTTGAACACCCGCACGCGCTTGCCCTGCCGCGCATGCAACCGCGCCAGAGCCGCGGTGACGGTGGTCTTGCCCTGGCCGGATGCAGGGGCGGCAATCAACAGCGCCGGGCAGTTTCTACTGGTCATCGCGGTCTCTCCTGCTGTTCATCGCGACTCATCTCGTTTCGCCCATGTGCGCGCAAGGAAGCGCCGCGCAGCAGTACGTCCAGTGCGGCAATCGGCGCTGACGCAAGCCCCGGCGCATGGCGAACGAGAGCATTAGAATTCAACGCCTTTCTGCGCCTTTACTCCGGCCTTGAACGCGTGCTTGATCAGGCCCATTTCGGTGACGGTGTCCGCCGCCTCGATCAGTCCGGCGGGCGCGCCGCGGCCGGTGACCACCACGTGCTGCAGCAGCGGCCGTGATTCGATGTCGGCAAGCACTGGCGCGAGCTCCAGGTAGCCGTACTTAAGGGCGATGTTCAGTTCGTCCAGCACCACCAGGCCGATTTCGGGATCGGACAGCAACTCGGCCGCCACCGCCCAGGCCTCGCGGGCCTTGGCGATGTCGCGCTGGCGATCCTGGGTTTCCCAGGTAAAGCCTTCACCCATGACGTGGTAGCGCACCTCGTCCGGAAAGCGCCGAAAGAACGCCTCCTCGCCGGTGCTGGCCGCGCCCTTGATGAACTGCACCACGCCGACCTTCATGCCATGGCCCAGCGCTCGCGCCAGCATGCCGAAGGCCGAGCTGCTCTTGCCCTTGCCGTTGCCGGTATGCACCAGCAGCAGGCCGTACTCGTCCTGCGCCTCGGCGATCTTCTCGTCCATCAGCGCCTTCTTGCGCTGCATGCGCGCCTTGTGGCGTTCGTCGCGTTCGCTCGACTCGCTCATGCCCGCGCCTCGCCGCGCTGGGCGCTCCAGGCGCGCAGGCCGACGAACAGCAGCGCGGCGACGCCGACATACAGCGCCAGAGACGACAGGTAACGCGGGTAGTAGGTGGCGATTCGGTCGACCAGCAGCATCAGGCTCGGCTCGGGGTAGCGCCCGGAGAAATAGAGGAAGCCGCCGCCGGAGAACAGGTAGCAGACGAAGGCGCTGACCATCACGCACAGGGCCAGGGTCGCCAGACTGCTGAACTGGTCACGATGCCAGCGGGCATACAGGCGCCCGCCCAACCACAGCGAACCGTAGGCCGGCACCAGCATCCAGTAGGCCGGCGACATGCACCAGTCGCTCACACCCGCCCACTGGATGGCGGCGAAATCGAGCAGCGAAGCCTCGAGAAACAGCGCCGGAAACATCCACTTCGGCCGTACGAGCACACCGGCGAGAAAGAACACCGCCCAGGACGCGCTGGGCAGGTTGACGCTGGCGAAGTGCTGTCCGCGGGTCATGGCCAGCAGCGCAGCGAGCGCAAGGCCCACCAGCAGCTGGTATCTCGGGGCAAGCTTGATCATTGCAGTCTCCTTTGTTGGGCGCGGGCGACATGCCCGCGCCGCAGTCTTACAAGGCCTGGTAGCGCACCGTCAGGTAGGCCGCCTGGCCGGGCTGGTTGTAACCCTCCGCGGTCTCGTAGTCGGCATCCAGCAGGTTGGCGACGCGCGCCTGCAGGCGCCACTCGGGGGTGATGCGGTATTCGCCGCGCAGATCGAGGGTGGCGTAGCCGGACAGCTCGCGGGTGTTGGCCAGATCGTCGTAGCGCTGTCCCTCAGCATGCAGGCTGGCACCGATGCTGAAGGCGCCGAGCCGGCGATCGAGGTCAAGGTTGAACAGCTGCTTGGCGCGACGCGCCAGTTCGTTGCCCCGGTTGGCACCAGCGGAGCGGTTCTCCGGTTCCAGCAGGCTGTAGTTGGCGTTCCAGTCCCAGCCGAGCAATTGGCTGCCGAGCACCAGCTCGACGCCTCGGATACGCGCTTCCTGCACGTTGGCCGGAGCGGAGAGGCTGGCGTCATAGGCGATCAGGTCATCCACTACGGTGCGATAGGCGTTCACCGCCCAGTGTCCCCAACCGTGCTGACCGGCCAGGCCGGCTTCGAGACTGCGGGAGGTCTCCGCGTCCAGCGCCGGGTTGCCGTAGTCCGGGAAGTACAGCTCGTTGAACGTTGGCGCCTTGAATGCCGTGCCGTAGCTGACGGTGGCACGCAACCAGTCGGTCAGCGCATAGCCGTAGCCGATGTTGCCGGTATCGTGCAGGCCGAACTGCTCGTTGTCGTCCCGACGCAGTGACAGCTGCCAGTCATGGCGGCCGGCCTCGCCCAGGTATTGGACGAAGCGCCCGAAGTTGTCGCGCGAATCCTCGGCGTACGCTGTGGTGCCGTTGATCTCGTCGCGCTGGTAGTCGGCGCCTACCGTCAGCATGTGGCCCGCGGCGATGTCGATGTCGTTCTGCCAGGCCAGCGAGTCGCGACGGCTGTCGAAACGCGAGCTGAATCGCCCGTCCTGATAGGCATCGGACTTGTCCTCGCTGCGCCCGGCCTGCAGGGTTACCCGCCAGGGCTCCAGTGGGCTGAAGCGCGCGCGCGTGCCGAACACCTTCGACTCTCCATCGGCATTGGCGCCGAAGCCAGATGTGCGTCGGCTGTTCACACTGTCGTAATCGTTGTGCGATTTGGCCTGCAGCAGGTTGGCGTCCAGCTCCAGGCCATTGTCGAAGCGGTAGCCGGCGGCAAGCGTGGCAGACAGGTTGCGATAGCCATCGGCATCGTTTTCATAACCGCTGGTGCCTGCCGACTTCACATTGATGCCATCGGTGTCCGAACCGCTGACGCCCAGGCTGTACCAGCCACGGCCGTCGCCGCCGGAAACGCCGGCGCTGCCCGTGTAGGTGTCATGAGTGCCGTAGCCGGCGGAGAAGAACGGCTTGACGCCCTGCCCCTGGCCCTTGCGGGTGAAGATCTGGATCACCCCGCCGATGGCTTCCGAGCCGTACAGGCTGGAACGCGGGCCGCGTACCACCTCGATACGTTCAATCAACTCCAGTGGCAGATCCTGCAAGGCCGCCCCGCCGGCGGACACCGAGCCGATCTTGATACCGTCGATCATCACCAGCACGTGGTCGGACTCGGTGCCGCGCATGAACAGCGCGGTGGACTTGCCAGGCCCGCCGTTGTTGGCCAGCGAAACGCCAGGCACCTGCTTGAGCAGCTCGGGTAACGAAGCCGCCTGGCTGCGCTCGATGCGCTCGCGGTCCAGCACGGTGACTGCGGCCAGGCTCTGCTGGGCGGTTTGCGCGGTACGGGTGGCGGTCACCACCTGCTGTTCGAGGTCCAGCGGGGCTGCGGCCAGTAGGCCGATGGAAAAGGGAAAACTGCCGAGCAGCACATAGGCCGCTGGCTTGAAACGGGGCTTGCCAGTCAAGGTTCAGGTCTCCGTCGTGCCCACCCGCACGACTGAAAGTCGACGAAGACAGACGGAGGAACCGCAAAAGGAAGTGAATACCGCGAGGGATACGCACCCGCCCAGCGCCCGCCGCACTGTCAGTGAAATGCGACAGGCCGGTCTCCGGGCTTGCGAGCGTATGCCTTGCGGCATCCCGAAACCGCGCCTTCCCATGCGTCATGCACAGTGGCCGTTGCGGTTTCTCGACTCGCCTACCGTTGCGGGGGCAGCGCCGGAATCTTCGTGAGAATGGACCGGCTTCCCTGTTTCACCCGTCTGGCACAAGGCCAGGGGGCACCTGAGGCGACGCGGAGGTTAGTCCAAGGTCGAACATCGCGCAACCATGAGGTTGCCGCGCAGCCTCTGCAATTTCCGCTTGCATCTCGCCGCTTGGAACGGCGGACGCCGAAAGGCTTCGAATGCAACAATGCCAGCCATCAGCCAGGACCATCAGCCAAGCCCATGACCAGCATCGTGCAGATCTCCGACACCCATTTCGGCACCGAGCAACCCGCCGTGGTCCAGGCGCTGGAGGATCATGTACGCGAGCATCGAGCAGACCTGCTGGTGTTCTCCGGCGACATCACCCAGCGCGCCCGCCGCGGCCAGTTCGCCAGTGCCGCCGCCTTCGTCCGCCGCCTGGAGGCCGATGGCGTCGGCGATACGCTGGTGATTCCGGGCAACCACGACATCCCGCTGTACAACGTCTTCGCACGCCTGTTCACACCCTACGGCAATTACCGCCAGCATTTCGGTGACGATCTGGAGCCGGTCTTTGAGAACGAACAGATGCTGGTGATCGGGCTCAACACCACCCATCCCCGCCGGCACAAGGACGGCGTGGTAACGGCACGGCAGGTCGAGCGCGTGGCGCGGCGTCTGGAGGAAAGCGACCCGGGCAAGATTCGCATCGTGGTGGCGCATCAGCCGTTCGGCGCCATGGTGCCGAGCGACCTGAGCAACCTGCAGCACGGCGCCGAACCCGCGCTGCAGCGCTGGGCAGAGCATGGCCTGGACCTGGTCATGGGCGGGCATATCCACCTGCCCTACGTGCTGCCGCTGTCCAGGCAGTATCCCGGGCTCGCCCGCGAAATCTGGATGGTGCAGGCCGGCACCACGCTCTCCACTCGCCTGCGCGGCACCTCGCCGAACTCCTTCAACCGGCTGAAACTGCACCCGGGCGATGAGAAGAAGGTCTGCGTCGAGCGCTGGGATCTTTCCGCTGGCCGTTTCGTGCTGGGTTCGCACTTCAACCTGAGCTGGTGATCCCGGCGCTCGCGCGGGGTGATCAGCCTATCGACAGACCGATCAGGTAAACGCCGGCAAAACCGATGTTGAAGGCGACGAACAGATAGAGCATGTGCCGCAGGTAGCTGCCGAAGGTCAGCCCCGGAACCTTGCTCATCGCGACGATACCGGAGGCCGAACCGATCACCAGCAGCGAACCGCCGACACCGACCGCGTAGGTCAGCACCATCCATTCGGCAACGCCCATTTCCAACCCGGATTTGAGCAGCGCGGCGGTCAGCGGCACGTTGTCGATCGCCGCCGACATCACCCCCATCAGGTAGTTGGCCATCACCGCCGGCACCTGGTCATAAATGTGCACCAGCCCGTCGAGCACGCGGATTTCCTTGAGCATGCCCACCAGCAGCAGGATGCCGAGGAAGAAGAACAGCGTCTCGAACTCCACCTGGCGCACGTACTCGAGGATCGGGTCGGAATCGTTGTCATCACTGAAGAAGCGCGCCACCAGGAACATCACCGACAACCCGGCGAGGAAGGTCAGCACAGGCGGAATCTGGAACAGGAAGTTGCCGATGATGGTGCTCAGAATGGTGCAGAGGAAGATCAGCGCGATGGCCACATCCACGCCGCGTACATCGTTGCGATGGCCCTGCACCACCACTTCGCCCTTCATGCCGATCGACAGCATCGCCGCCAGCACCATCACCGCGACGAAGGCGGGCACGGCCAGGGCCAGCAGCTGGAGAATCGCCACCTTGCCGGCGAGGAAGATCATCAGCGTGGTGACGTCACCGGTGATCAGCGCAACGCCGCCGGAGTTGACCGCGAACACCACCAGCGTGGCGAACTTGATGGTCTTGGCCCTATCCAGCTGCAACGACAGGATGAGCGTGATGGAGACCAGCGTCGCGGTGATGTTGTCGGCGAGCGACGAGAACACGAAGCAGAAGGTCGCCGTGAGAAACAGCAAGGCCCGCTCGCTGATCCGCTTGGGCAACACCAGGTAGATCAGGTTCTCGATCATGCCCTTCTTGTTCAGGTAGGCGACGAAGGTCATCGCCGCCACCAGGAATATCCACAAGCCGGCAATCTCGGCGATGTTCTCGTTGAGGCTTTCCAGCACGGTTTCGCGCACCTCGCCTGCCGGGGCGAACATGAACAGCAGCAACCAGGCCAGGGTGCCGAAGAACAGCGTGACCTTGGCCTTGTTCACATGGGTAATTTCTTCGAGCACGACACCAAGCAGTGCCGCCACCGCCAGTGCGATCAGCACGTACGTCAGCAATACAGGCATAACTCACCTAAAGGAGGAAGTGGGAAAAGGGTCTGTGCGCGACGGATCGACGCACGTGAGGAATTGGGGATGCGCATGGTAGCCAAACGGCCGGCGAAGCGATATCACCGCATGTCAAACGCAGACTGTTGCAGGATATGAACAGGACTAAAGGCGACGAACCGGCACGTTGAAACGACAGCCGATTTCAGGGATTGCGTGCCAGTTGCTCGTGGTCGAGCACACGCTTGGCGCCGAGGTAGCTCTTCTGCCAGTAACTGGCGGTCAGGCTGTCCAGGCGTACGGTGCCGCCGGACGAAGGCGCGTGGACGAACCGGTCCTGGCCGACATAGATGCCGGCATGGCTGACGCGGCGCCCACCGTTGGTGGCGAAGAACACCAGATCGCCGGGTTGCAGCGCGTGACGACGCACGTTCGGCCCGCGCAGATTGCTCATTTCCTGAGTGGTACGAGGAAGATCGATACCGGCTGCACCACGGTAGACGTAGCCGATCAGCCCGCTGCAGTCGAAGCCGCTGTCCGGCGTGTTGCCACCCCAGCGATAGGGCGTACCGACCAGCCCGAGTGCGCTGAACAGCACATCCTCGGCGATACCGGGCATGGCGTGGGGAGTGCTAGGCGCCTCGGCGATTGGCGGCGCCGGCGGCTTGCCGGCACAGGCAGCCAGCAAGGCGAAAAGAATCACGAGGGTGGAACGGGCCAGATAGCGCATGGCAGAGCGGTCCAGGCAAACGAGCCATCACTCTGCCGGCATGCGGGGGAAGACGCAACCCCCGCAGATCGTCTGGTCAGCGGTGCGCGGTGTGCGGGGTCAGCTCCGAAGCCAGTGCCAGCACGCGCTTGGCTTCCATATAGCTGGCGCGCCAGTACTTGTCGTCCAGGCTGTCGACGCGCACGCCGCCGCTGCGGCTGCTGGAGGCGTGGATGAACTGGTCGTCGCCGATGTAGATGCCGGCATGGCTGACGCGGCCACGGCCACGGTTGTTGAAGAACACCACATCACCCGGCTCGAGCTCGTTGCGTTTGACGACCGGCGCGTCGAGGTTGATCAGCTCGCGGGTGGAGCGTGGCAGCTCGAGCCCTGCTTCCTTGCGGAACAGGAAGCCGACGAAGCCGCTGCAATCGAACCCGGTCTTCACCGAATTGCCACCGAAGCGATAAGGCGTACCGACCAGGGTAAAGCCGCGTTCGAGGATGCTGTCGGCCAGTTCCGGCAACTGGTATTCGTGCTCGTCGGTCAGCTCGGCCAGCGACTCTTCTTCGCTCTTGTCGAGGGCCGTGAAGTCGAAGCCAGCCAGGGGATGGTTTTGCGACAGCCGAGGCGATTCGATCTGCTGCTCGGTCTGTACAGGCTGACCGGCACAGGCCGTCAGCAGGGCGATGAGTGCGAGAGGCACGAGGGGTGCGAAGCGTTGGCGCATGGGCACGACCGTGTCGGTGATTTCAAAGTGCCCGCGACTATGCCCGCTATCGCTTCGATGATCAAATTCAATCGGATGAAATGTGACGTAATAAGTGCGACAAAACGTCTGCGGCCCTTCCCTGCAGGCTGAGGTTTGCCAGCGGACTGATGTCGGTGGGTTGCAGGTTCACCTCCACGACCAGGCCCCCGCTCTGCCGGGCACGCCATATCGGTTCGAGGATATAGCCGAAGCTAGCGGTGGTGCCGACCACCAGCACGGCATCGAAACCAATGCGCGATTGTTCCTGCAAGCGAGCCAGGGCGCGCTCCGGAAGCATCTCCTCGAACAGCACCACGGCCGGCCGCAGCACGCCGGTGCAAACCTCGCAGCGTGGCGGCAATGGCTCGTCCAGCAGCGAGGCCAACGGGCGCCTGTCAATCTCGCCGCAGGCCATGCAGGACAGCGGTGCCAGCTCGCCGTGAATCTCGATCAGGCGCTCGGGCGGACTGCCGGCCCGGCGATGGAAGCCATCGATATTCTGCGTGAGCAGCCAGGTGCCAGGCCTCTGCCGCTGCCACTCGGCAATGGCGAAATGGCCGGCGTTGGGCTCGGCGCGCAGGCAGGCGCGGCCGATCTTGGCGAGGTATTTCCAGCACAGCGCCGGTTGGCGCTGCAGCGTCGGCCCCGAAAGCGCCACCTCGATCGGCACGCCGTCGTCCGTCGCCCCGTTGTATAGCCCGCCCAGTCCGCGATAGGTGGGCAGCCCGGAGTCGGCGGAAAGCCCGGCTCCGGTGATGATCAGCAGGCGTTCGGCCGCGGCCAGCGCACGCGCGGCCTTGTCGATGTCCATGATGACGGCGAGCCCGGTTCGATGACTGGCCCGCGGCCACGCCGCGGGGTTGTCACCATCAGACCACGAACCAGGGCATCTGTCTGCCCGAGCATCCGAGCCCGCTCAGCCCAGCCGCGCGTGCGCCAGCACGGCATAGCCCAGCGCGCAGAACAGCCAAGCCGGCAGTGGCCCGAGCAGCCAGCGCCAGCCCCACCACTGCGGAACGAAGCCGACGCCGTGCACGAAACCTGCGGAAATCCCCCACATCACCAGCATCAGCTGGGGGTGGCTGTAGCCGCCTTGCCCGTCGAGCATCGCCGCCGGATGGATCAGCAGCACCAGCGCCAGCGGTGACGCCAGCAGCAGCGAGAGAAGCCGCGCGGGGGTCCGGTACAGCAGCCGGTGCGCCATGCCGCTCACGGCTCGGCATCCAGATCCTGGGTGGCTTCCAGCCACAGCGCATTGATGATGCCGAAGCTGCAGGCCAGCAGCACGCCGAGTATCCAGGTGAAGTACCACATAGTCGTCTCCTTGGCGGGCGAGTACGGAAGCCCGCCCGCTCGATCAGTAGAGCCCGTGAGGGTTGGCTTCGATGGTTTTCTGGGTGAGCCGGCCCCACATGCGCACGTAGCTCCACAGCGTGTAGCAGACGATCAGCGGCACGAAGAGGCAGGCGACGACGAACATGATGCCCAGGGTCTTGTGGCTCGAAACCGCATCCCAGATGGTCAGGCTCGAGGCCGGGTCCAGGCTCGACGGAAAGACGAAGGGGAACAGCGCGAAGCCAGCAGTGCAGATGGCGCCGACGATCATCAGACTGGTGCCGAGAAAGCTCACTCCACCGCTGTTGCGACTGGCACCGAGCAGCGCCAGCAACGCCCCGAGGATGCCCGCAGCCGGCGCGATCAGAGTGACCGGATAGCGGCCATAGTTGGCCAGCCAGCCGGCGTTGTCCTGCGCTACCTGCTTGTCCAGCAGCGGATTGAGTGCCGCGCCCGGATCGCTGACAGACAGCTGGCTGAAGCCCTCAACCCCCAACACCAGCCAGGCGCCGGCGGCGGCGAAACCGAGCAGGAATACCAGCGCACACAGCCGTGTTGCCTGCCGCGAGCGTTCGGCCAGCGCGCCGTCGGTGCGCAGCATCAGCCAGGCGCCGCCATGGGCGCTGAGCATGCTCAGGCTGACGACGCCGCAGAGCAACGCGAACGGGTTGAGCAGTGCGAAGAACGAGCCGTGATAGGTCGAGCGCATCAATTCGTCGAGCTGGAACGGCAGACCGAGAAACAGGTTGCTGAAGGCAACGCCGAACACCAACGCCGGCACCGCCCCACCAACGAACAGCGCCCAGTCCCAGGCGTTGCGCCAACGCGGGTCCTCGACCTTGCTGCGGTAGTCGAAGCCCACCGGCCGGCAGAACAGCGCGAACAGCACCAGCAGCATCGCCCAGTACAGCCCGGAGAAGGCCACCGCATAGACCATCGGCCAGGCAGCGAACAGCGCGCCGCCCGCGGTGATGAACCACACCTGGTTGCCATCCCAATGCGGCGCGATGGTGTTGATCGCGACGCGCCGCTCGTTGTCGGTCTGGCCGACGAAGGGCATCAGTGCCATAGCGCCCATGTCGAAGCCATCGGTCAGGGCGAAGCCGATCAGCAGCACACCGATCAGCACCCACCAGACCAGCTTGAGAACCTCGTAGTCGAACATTTTCTTTCCCTCACACGGCGGACGGTTCGGTGGGAACACCCTTGGCGGCAGGCACGGCGACCGCATCGCGCAACTTCTTCGCCTGGCCGGCGGCCTGCAGCTCGAAGTGATAACGACCGGTGTGCAGGCTGCTCGGCCCCAGGCGGGCGAAGCGGATCATCAGGAACATCTCCACCACCAGCAGCAGGCTGTAGAAGGCCACCAGAGCGATCAGCGACCCCCAGATATCGCCGGCGGCCAGCGTCGAGGTGGACAGATGGGTCGGCAGCACCTCGGCGATGGACCAGGGCTGGCGGCCATGCTCGGCGACGTACCAGCCGGTCTGCGCGGCGATCCAAGGCAGCGGCAGGCTGAACAGCGCGAACCTGAGCAGCCAGGGCTTGCGCTCGGCATTGCGCTTGATCGAGGCCCAGCTGGCCAGGGCGAACAGCACCAGCATCAGGAAACCGGCGGCGACCATCACGCGGAAGGTCCAGAACAGGCTGAACACATCAGGGATGGTGTCCAGCGCGGCTCGGTGGATCTGCTCGTCACTGGCGTCCACCACATCGGCGGTGTACTTCTTCAACAGCAAGCCGTAGCCCAGGTCCTGCTTGACCTCGTTGAAGGCGGCAATCGCCGCGGCCGACTTGTCGCCACTGCGCAGGACCTGCAGGCGCTCGTAGGCGAGCATGCCGTTGCGGATGCGCAGCTCGTGTTCGGCGATCAGGTCCTTGATGCCCCTTACCTCCTCATCCACCGAGCGGGTGGCGATCAGCCCCAGCACGTAAGGGATCTTCACCGCGTAGTCGGTGCGCTGCTCGGCCTGATTCGGCAGGCCGAACAGGGTGAAGCCGGCCGGCGCCGGGTGGGTCTCCCACTCGGCCTCGATGGCCGCCAGCTTGACCTTCTGCACGTCACCGATCTCGTAACCGGATTCGTCACCGAGGATGATCACCGAGATCGTCGAAGCCAGGCCGAACACCGCGGCGATGGCGAACGAACGGCGGGCAAAGCCCAGGTCGCGCTTCTTCAACAGGTAGAACGACGAGATCGCCAGCACGAAGATCGCCCCGGTGACATAGCCGGCCGACACCGTGTGGACGAACTTGACCTGTGCCACCGGGTTGAACAGCAGCGCGCCGAAGTCCACCAGTTCCATGCGCATGGTCTCGAAGTTGAACTCCGAACCCACCGGGTTCTGCATCCAGCCGTTGGCAATGAGAATCCAAAGTGCGGAGAGGTTCGAGCCCAGCGCCACCAGCCAGGTCACCGCCAGGTGTTGCACCCTGGAGAGGCGATCCCAGCCGAAGAAGAAAAGGCCGATGAAGGTCGATTCCAGAAAGAACGCCATCAGCCCCTCGATGGCCAGCGGCGCGCCGAAGATGTCGCCGACGTAGTGGCTGTAATAGGCCCAGTTGGTGCCGAACTGGAACTCCATGGTCAGCCCGGTGGTGACGCCCAACGCAAAGTTGATGCCGAACAGCTTGCCCCAGAACTGGGTCATGTCCTTGTAGACCTGCTTGCCGGTCATCACGTAGACCGACTCCATGATGGCCAGCAGGAACGCGAGCCCCAGGGTCAGCGGCACGAAGAGAAAGTGGTACATCGCCGTCATGGCGAATTGCAGACGGGACAGATCGACAACGCTTTCCGAGATCATCTCGGCCCTCCCTCGGGATTGGTATCCCGCTTATCAAGCAAATGCTCGGCGACCCTCGCCGAACCGTTCTCGGGAATGCTGGGAGCATCGAACCAGATGGTTTTTATGCTTGTGAGGATCGCGACCTTGACCAGCAACACCAGCACGATGTCTCGCTTGAGCGATGACTTGAACATGCTTACCTCCCGGCTCGCCCGACGCCCGGCAGAAACCTGCCGCAACGCCTGCTGCCATCACCGCCAGTTGCGATTGAAGGCCCCCTTGGGGTGGGGGCCGGGACCCGGGCACGCGGCCCGGACTCAATCGCCGCGCCCCAAACCCACCCGTGGAAGCACTGCTCGGGTTCAGGGCGAGCGCAGTGTCGGAAGCGCCGGATCTGGCGACAACTGCGACAGGCTGCCCCACCCCGCCGAGCCGGCCGTGATCGCCGCGCGGCGTCGCTTGCAGAACGTAGCGGCGCGACCGGCAGGTCCCATGCAAAGGCAGCAGAAAACCTGGGGATGCGGCATCCGGTCGCGGTCATGGCACACGCAGCCAGCGGCGAAAGCCGTTACCGCCGCTGGAGGCGAGCGGAGTCCAGGCGAAGTCCCAGCGCGTCGGCGGCAGTTCCTCGGCCTGTGCCGTCAACCGCGCGGCCTGGCGAACCCGCGGCTTCCAGTCGAAGACCGGCTCGTCGCCAGCCTGCCAGGCCAGCACGATGCCGATGGCCGGGCTGTCGTCGCTGGCTACCCAGCGCGCCGCGGCGGCGAGCATCATCGCCTCGATGTCCTGCGCCTCGATCAGCTCGCGATAGTCCGAAGCGAGCAGCCAGCGGCACACGCCGAGGTGGAAGGTCCAGTCCAGCGCCAGCTGGCAGCCGTAGGCCCAGGTCATGAACTGGCGAAAGATCTCCAGCCCCTCTGGTGGGTCGAGCTTGAGCAGCCGCGGGCAGACATCGAACAGCGCATGCCAGTACGGCAGCAACTTGGCATCCAGATGCACAAAGCTGCGGGCGTTGCTGGGGTAGTCGGGAAAAGGCAGCCGATAGCTGACGCGGCTATCGGCGCGGGTGAATCGTTCCATCATGGTCATGCTGAAATCCCCTGAAGCGAGCGTGCCGTCGGAGGGTTCCGACAGTTGGCCGGCCGACTGCAGCACTGTCGCAACAGCGGCGGCGGTACGTCAGTCAGGAAAGCTTCAGGGAGCCTGCGGATTCAGCGCCGGCCATTGCTGGCGCGGGCCGCGCAGATCATCGCGCGGGCGCGCGAGCGGCACCCTCGCCCGCCGGCCCAGCCAGCCCAGGGCCAGCAGCACGACGACGGCGAGGAACAGCGAACTGCACAGCGGGCAGTCGAAAGCCTGTTCGGGGGAGTCATGGGCACCTGCAGCGGGCATCTTGCCGCCGGATGACGTGCCATCGGTGAAACAGAAGGCGTCCTGCCCCATGGCCAGCTCGAAACCCACATGGCTGGCATGGTTCAGGCTGCAGACAAAGACATTGAGCAGGATGCAGGCCAGAAGCACCCATACGATCTGCGCACGTTTGTCTTTGACGATGGTCATGTTTGAACTCTACACCGCGCCTATTCACGCAGCGCTGTGCCAAACCGTCGCAGCGTTCTCAGTGGTTCACGGTGAAGGCCAGCATCGCCGAAAGCTGACAGAGCGGGCGGCCACTTTCGGCCTGCCATTGATTGAAGGCCGCCTGAACCGCAGCCTGATCGCGCTGGCTGCTGGGCACCTTGTCGACGATTTCCTGCGCCTTGAGCGCGGCTACCACGTCATTACTGGGCACGAAGGTGTCCTTGCCGGCCATGCGCAACAGACGCGGCGCTGACAGGCCGCCGAGCTGGCTGCCGTGCCTGGCGAGATAGCGCCACAGGCCGACGATGTCGCTGCTCGGCCAGTCCGCCAGCAGATTGCCGAAGCTGCCCCGCTCCTTGGCCACGTCCAGCACGAACTGGGCATTGCGCGGTACGCTTTTGAGCTTGCCCAGATGACGGATCAACCGGGCGTCCTGCATCAGCCGCTCGATGTGCTCGCCGCCCATCAGCACCACCTTTTCCGGATCGAAACCGAAGAACGCCTGCTCGAAGGCCGGCCACTTGGCGTCCACCAGGCTGTGCTTGAGCCCGGCGCGGAAGATGCGCAGGCTGATCAGCGAAAGGTAGCGATCGTCCGCGACGGCTCGCAGCTCATCGGTGCTGCGCGGCTGCGGCAACCGCGCTTCCAGCGCCGCCGCGGAACCGAAGCGATTGAGGCAGTATTCGTGCAGCCATTTGTAGTCGTGCATGGATGGGCCTTTCGGTTGATCAAGCGACGGCAAAGGGTGCCGAGGTTGGCGATTGCCTGCAAGCCGGCACTCCGACCGCCCGCAGGCGTGGATGGCGACCGCTACGCCACGGCCTGCCCACCCTCACCCGCCCCGGATGCCTCAACCACGCAATCGCTCGGCTGCCTCGCGCAGCAGCTGCTCGGTGCCGCTCCAGCCCAGGCAGCCGTCGGTGATCGATACGCCATAGCGCAACTCGCCGGAGAGCGGCTGGCAACCATCGAACAGGTGACTTTCGAGCATCACGCCGCGCAAGCTCGCATCGCCGGCCAGGCGCTGGGTGATGACCGACTCCAGCACTGCCGGCTGGCGCAGCGGGTTCTTGCCGCTGTTGGCGTGGCTGCAATCCACCATGATTCGCGGTGCGATGCCCTGCTGCGCGAGGGCGGCACGTGCGGCGGCGACGCTGGCGGCATCGTAGTTGGGTGCGCCGTGCCCACCACGCAGCACCAGATGCGTATCCGGATTGCCGTGTGTCTGCAGCAGGGCCGGATGGCCGAGTTCGTCGATGCCGAAATGCTGGTGCGGGTGCTCGGCCGAACGCATCGCGTCGCAGGCGATGCCGAGGCTGCCATCGGTACCGTTCTTGAAGCCCACCGGCAGGTCCAGCCCGCTGACCAGCTCGCGATGGATCTGCGATTCGCTGGTGCGTGCACCGATCGCGGCCCAGCCAAGCAGATCGTCGAAGTACCCGGCAGCCAGCGGCTGCAGCAGTTCGCTGGCGATGGGCAAACCGGTTGCGAGAATATCCAGCATCAGCCGCCGGGACAGATGCAGCCCCTCGGCCATGTTACCGCTGCCGTCCAGATGCGGATCGTAGACCAGCCCTTTCCAGCCAACGGTAGTGCGCGGCTTTTCCACATAGGTGCGCATCACCAGCAGCAGCTGGTCGCTGACTTCGTGCACCAGCGCGGCCAGGCGCTCGGCGTATTCCAGCGCGGCGACGGGATCGTGCAGGGAACAGGGCCCGACGACGACCAACAGGCGCGGATCGTGGCCGTCGAGTACAGCGCGGATGGCGTCGCGGTCGTTGCGGATGCGTGCGGCAAGGGCGTCGCTCAAGGGCAGACGCTGGCGCAATACAGCGGGGCTTGGCAGCGGCTGTGCGCTGCGGCGAGCGACGCTGGCTTCGGCGGTGGCGGCGGGTTGTTTGGCAAGTACGGTGGCGGATGCATTCATGATCTGGCGGTTCCTTCTGCCGGCGCGGGTGGTCCGCGGCGGCGCTAGTCGGGTGTTCGGTCGCGTGAGGGCTGTTTGACGTCGAAGCGGCTAAATCGCCAGTCGTAGCGGTAGTAACGATCGGTGCGGTAGGTGGTCATGGCGTGTTCCTCGTAGCGTTATGGCCATCGGATGGCCGAAAAAACAAAACCCCCGGTCGGGTGGCCGACCGGGGGTTCGAAAACTGCTCTGGTGGCGACCCTGCTTGCTAGGGCGCCTGTGGGGTATCAGGCGCGCCTGTGGCTAAACCAATACCCAAAGTAATAACCAGCGGCGGCAACCTGCTGCCCACGAACGACCACGGTGCGAATGGCACCGGCATCGACAACGTTGAGGGCTACAGGGTTCAGGGACATGCTGATCTCCAGAAGATGACCGAACCATACTCCGCCAGGCGTGCGGCTTTCAACCCGCATGGCGAAAAAGCTCGCTGGGTGGGTTCAGCCCACCGAGGCGATGCGGTGAATGACGATGGCGGGCTGAACAAGCCGGCCCTGCGGAAACCGCTAGCGCGACCTACAGGCTCATCACATCGACGAAGCGCGGCGTGGCGCTGTCGTCGATGCGCAGGCTCTTGAAGTCGAAGAGATTGCGATCGGCCAGTTGCGAGG
The DNA here is from genome assembly GCF_055755175.1 of Stutzerimonas sp. LR2. Lineage (NCBI taxonomy): Bacteria > Pseudomonadati > Pseudomonadota > Gammaproteobacteria > Pseudomonadales > Pseudomonadaceae > Stutzerimonas > Stutzerimonas sp. LR2. The sequence continues at coordinate 163,016 of NZ_JBVTRR010000002.1, read as the reverse complement.
GCACCACATTCTGCAGCGCGCGGAACATGATTTCGGTGCGTCCCGGCGACTTGCGTTCCCACTCCTGCAGCATTTCCTTGACCACCTGGCGCTGCAGGTTTTCCTGCGAGCCGCAGAGGTTGCACGGGATGATGGGGAACTCCTTCATCTTCGAATACGCCTCGATGTCTGCCTCGCTGCAGTAGGCAAGGGGCCGGATCACCACGTTGCGTCCATCGTCAGAGAGCAGCTTGGGCGGCATGGCCTTCAGCGTGCCGCCGTAGAACATGTTGAGGAAGAAGGTTTCCAGTATGTCGTCGCGATGGTGCCCGAGCGCCATCTTGGTCGCACCGATCTCGTCGGCGAAGGTGTACAGCGTGCCGCGGCGCAGACGTGAACACAGCGAACAGGTGGTCTTGCCTTCCGGGATCTTCTCCTTCACCACCGAGTAGGTGTCCTTCTCGATGATGTGGTACTCGACGCCGATGGACTTCAGGTACTCAGGCAGGACGTGCTCGGGGAACCCCGGCTGCTTCTGGTCCATGTTCACCGCGACCACTTCGAACCTGATCGGCGCGACCTTCTGCAGATAGAGCAGCACGTCGAGCATGGTGTAGCTGTCCTTACCGCCGGACAGGCAGACCATGACCTTGTCGCCATCCTCGATCATGTTGAAGTCGGTGACGGCCTCGCCGGCGAGGCGGCGCAGGCGCTTCTGCAGTTTGTTCTGGTTGACCGAGAGGTTGCCCATGTCAGGTGTCCGGGTGAGATGCGAAAACCGCGCATTTTACGCGTAAAGCAGACCCGACCGCAGCCCGTTCGCCGTGTGACCGATGTGAACCAGCGCTGACCCGCCGTTGCTGGCCCTGTGCTAGTCTCGGCCGATGGACGACCTCTCCCCCGCACTGGATCTGCCAGACCATCTGCTTCTGCTGTTGCAGGAAAAGCCCGAGGGCCGCAGCGAATACGAGCTGATCCAACAGCTCAAGCGACGGCACAGCACGCACGTGCCCAATTTGCCGCTGACCGACAAGCTGGTGCTTTTCCGCACGCATTTCCTGGTGTTCAACGCGTTGTACCTGCTGCGCGACCGGCTCTGGGCCGAGGGCAGCGGGCATCTGCAGATCAGCCCCCTGCACATCCAGTTGCTGCCCTATGCCAGTGCAGCCGCCGGGCTCGCCGAACAGGACGCGTTGCGCGAGTACTACCTGGACCTCAGCAACCTGCGCGACACCGACGAGGACGATGTAGAACGCCTGCTGGCAAGCTTCTGGACGCGCATGCAGGGCAGCGACGAGAAGCGTGCAGCACTCGAGCTGTTCGAGCTGGACCGCTCGCCCCAGCCGCTCACGCTGGAGCTGATCAAGCATCGCTACCGACAGCTGGTGAGCCTGCATCATCCCGATCGCGGCGGCAGCACCCAGCGTCTGCAGTCGATCAATCTGGCCATGGAAATACTCGCGCGCTATTACCACTGACCGCATAGCTTCGAAACGCTCTAATCGGGCTGATGCATCTACGAGCCGCATTCCTATACTGCGACATAAGGTCGCACGCGCCGTCCTCGATGACGACCGCCAGGCGAAGCGACCCTCCATAAGCAGAGGAGACGCTGGCATGATCCATCACGTTTGGGGTTTGTTCACCCACCCTGGTCAGGAGTGGAACGAAATCCGTGGCGAGGAAGAGACCGTCAGCCACATGTATCTGACCCATGTGCTGCTGCTTGCGGCAATCCCGGCTGTGTCGGCCTACATCGGCGCGACCCAGGTGGGTTGGAGCATCGGAGGTGGCGAGCCGGTCAAGCTGACACAGGCCAGTTGCATGCAGCTGGCGATACTCTCCTACTTTGCGATGCTGGCCGGTGTGGCGGTAATGGGCGGTTTCATCCACTGGATGGCGCGCACCTACGACGCCAACCCGACGCTTACGCAGTGCATCGTATTCGCCGCGTACACCGCGACGCCGCTGTTCATCGGCGGGCTCGCCGGCCTCTACCCGCACCTGTGGCTCGGGATGCTGGTGGGCACCGCGGCGGTCTGTTACACGGCCTACCTGCTCTACGTTGGCTTGCCGAAGTTCATGAACATCCCGGAAGACGAGGGTTTCATGTTCTCCAGCTCGGTGCTCGCCGTGGGGCTGGTGGTGCTTGTGGCCATCATCGCGCTGTCGGTCATTACCTGGGGCATGGGCATCGGCCCCGTCTACGTGCGCTGAGCCGCTGTGCTTGATCAGGCCGCCTTCGGGCGGCCTTTTTCGTACTCGCCAAGGGAGCGCGACGAAACGACAGGGAAACCCTCGCCGCATCTGCCGTTCTAAAGCCATAACGCCGCTGGCGACTCGTAGCGCAGCGGCCCTCAAGGCAGACGGAGACTCGGTATGATCCCGCACTTTTTCACATTGCTTACCCGCCCCGACAAGGCGTGGACCGACATTCGCCGCGACGAGGAGAAGAACAGCTCCAACTACCTAGTCCATCTGCTGCTCTGGGCATTGCTGCCTGCCATCTGCATGTTCATCGGCACCCGCTACGTCGGCTGGAGCCTGGTGGAAAACGAACGCATCTGGCTCGACACCCGCAGCGCGTTCCAGCTGAGCCTGCTGATCTATCTGACGATCATCCTCGGCACCTTCATCATGGGTTTCTTCCTGCGCTGGATGTCGCGGACCTTCGACGCCCGCCCGACATTCAACCAGTGCGTCGGCTTCACCGCCTACGTCATCACGCCATTCTTCCTAGCCGGGCTTGGCGCGCTGTACCCGACGCGCTGGATCGCCATCCTGGTGATCGTGGCCGCGGGGGTCTACTCGACCTACCTGCTCTTTGTCGGCCTGCCGAAATTCATGCGTATCGACAACCGCAACACCTTTCTCTACGGCGCCTGTACCTGGGCTGTCGGGCTGCTGGTGCTGGTCAACCTGAAGGTGCCGATGATCCTGTTCTGGCTGCAGGTGCTGGAGCCCACCTATGAGCGCAATACGCCGGAAAACCAGAGCTACGGCTTCGAGGAGAATCGCCCGCAGGACGAACCGGGCGGTCTGGACAACGAACGCCGATTCAACGAACGACCGAACGAGTGACCAACGAGACTGCTCGGCCCCGAGGCGCTTTGGCATAATGCGGCGCTCCCAGGAGTTGTCTCAATGCCCGAGCGTCTCAATGCCCGCGTCGAAGCCTGCTACGCGCTGGCCGAGCAATTTTTCAAGCGCCGCTTCCCCCGCCCCGAGGTGAGCCTGAAGTTGCGCGGCCAGAAGGCCGGCGTGGCTCACCTGCATCAGAATCTGCTGCGTTTCAACGAACAGCTCTACCGCGAGAACACCGAACCCTTCCTGCGCCAGACCGTGGCTCATGAGGTGGCGCACCTGGTGGCGCATCAGATGTTCGGCGCACGGATTCAGCCCCACGGTGAGGAATGGCAACTGATCATGCGCGGTGTCTACGAGCTGCCACCGGATCGCTGCCACACCTATGCGATACGCCGCCGCGTCGGCACACGCTACGTCTATCGCTGCAGCTGCGCCGATCAGGATTTCGCCTTCACGCCGCAGCGTCATGCGCTGGTTGCCAAGGGTCGACGCTACTACTGTCGGCGCTGCAAGACGACGCTGTCGTTCACTGGCGAACAGCGCCGCGAATGAAGCCGTCGCGGCTGCTCAGAGTGCTCGCGCCCGCCAGCCGGCCATGACGAACAGCCCCGCCAGCAGGGCCATCAACGGCTGCCAGCCGGCGTGATCCCAGACATACCCGGCACCGTACCCCACCACGCTCGACCCCAGATAATAGGCGCAGAGATAGAGCGCCGAGGCCTGCGCACGCGCGCCCTGGGCATGACTGCCGACCTGGCCGCTCGCCACTGCATGCGCGGCGAAGAAACCGAGGGTGAACACGCCGAGGCCGACGACAATGCTGGCCAGCCAGGGCGTTGCGCAGAGCCCGACGCCGAGCAGCATGAGCGCCACGCCGCCGCGCAGAACCTGCCGCGCACCGAAGCGCGGCACCAGACGGCCTGCCCAGCCGGCACTGAAAATGCCGCCGAGATAGACGACGAACAACAAACCGATGAACGTGGAAGACAGGCCGAATGGCGCGCCGGCCAGGCGGAAGCCAATGTAATTGAACAGCGCGACGAAGCCCCCCATCAGCAGGAAGCCCTGCAGGAACAGGCTACGCAGGGCCGGGTTCGACAGGTGCAGGCGGAAATTGGCCAGCAGGACCGTCAACGAGAGCGGCTGCGCCTTGAAGTGGCGCGACGCCGGCAGCAACCAGACGAACAGGCTCAAGGCCACCATTCCCAGCGCGGCGATACCGCCGAGCGCCAGCGTCCAGCCGCCCAGATCACTCAACAGGCCGGACAGCAAACGCCCGAGCATCCCACCCAGAGCAGTGCCGCCGATGTACAGCCCCATCGCCGCCGGCAGCGAGTCCGGGTCGAACTCTTCACCGACATAGGCCATCGCCAGCGCCGGCAGGCCACTCAGCGCCAGGCCCAACAGCGTGCGCAATAGCAGCAGCAGATGCCAGGACTCCACCAGCACGCATGCCAGGCCGAGCAGGCTCGCCAACCCGAGCGCTGCAGCCATGACCGGCTTGCGCCCCCAGCTTTCGGCCAGCGCGCCGGAGATCAGTAGGCAGAGTGCGAGCGACAGCGTCGTCAGCGACAGCGCCAGGCTGCTATTGGCCGCGGAGACGGCGAAATGCGCGGCCAGCAACGGCAGCAACGGCTGGATGCAATACAACAGCGCGAAGGTGGCGAAGCCGGCACAGAACAGCGCCAGCGTGGCGCGTCGATAGGCGGCAGTACCGCGTTTGAGGTGGGAGGTTTCGATCATCGTCAACGCCTGCAGCAGGCTGCAAAAAAAGCCGCGCAGGCTAGCACGGTTGCCCCGTCGCCGCGCGCCGATCGAGTGAGTCGCCAATCGATGGGACCGCGCCGACTGCAAAACTATCGAAACGAACATTGCCCTATGTTGGTCAGTGACTAGACTCCCCTATATGCCAGTCGGAGTAGAACAATGACAGTAACGCCGAATGACACCCGCCCCTCTGTCGCCTCGACCAAGCGGGACGAGACCCGCCTGTTCGTCTTCCTGATCGTGTTTCTGTTTCCCATCCTGAGCGTCGCGCTGGTCAGCGGCTACGGTTTCATCGTCTGGATCGTGCAGATGATCTTCGGGCCGCCGGGCCCAGCCTAGCTCCCGCACCATTGACCGGGGCGCTCACGCCCTGCCACCAAGCCAGACGGAAACGCGTGATGGGACACCCTTTGCATATCGCCAGCCTCCTGGTGCACTGCCGCCCCGAGTGGCTGGCCGCGCTGAAAACCAACCTCCAGTTGCTACCCGGTCTCGAGCTGCATCAGGAAAGCCCCAGCGGCAAGCTGGTGGTGGTGCTCGAGGCCGAGCACGAGTCGCGCATCCTCGCTGCGATCGACCACATCCAGCAGCTGCCTGGCGTCCTTAACGCCGCCCTGGTCTACCACGAAGAACTCCTCGAAGGAGACGCCTGATGAGCCTTACCCGACGTCAATTCGCCAAGGCCAATGCCGCCGCCATCGCGGCGACCGTGGCCGGCATGCCCATCGCTTCGACCGCGAGCAATCTGGTCACCGAAGCGGACGCCACTAACCTCAAGTGGGACAAGGCCCCATGCCGTTTCTGCGGCACGGGCTGCGGCGTGATGGTGGCGACGCGAGAGAATCGGGTGGTCGCCACGCACGGCGACGTCAAGGCGGACGTCAACCGCGGCATCAACTGCGTCAAGGGTTACTTCCTGTCGAAGATCATGTACGGCACCGATCGCCTCACCCAGCCCCTGCTGCGCATGAAAGACGGCAAGTTCGACAAGCAGGGCGAGTTCCAGCCGGTCACCTGGGATCAGGCCTTCGACATCATGGAGGAAAAGTACAAGGCGGCACTCAAGGCTGGCGGCCCGGAAGCCATCGGCATGTTCGGTTCGGGGCAGTGGACGATCTGGGAAGGTTACGCCGCGAACAAGCTGATGAAGGCCGGCTTTCGTTCCAACAACATCGACCCCAACGCGCGCCACTGCATGGCCTCGGCAGCATTCGGCTTCATGCGCACCTTCGGCATGGACGAGCCGATGGGCTGTTACGAAGACATCGAGGCTGCCGACGCTTTCGTGCTGTGGGGCTCGAACATGGCCGAGATGCACCCGGTGCTGTGGACGCGCCTCACCGACCGCAGACTGAGCGCACCACACGTCAAGGTCGCGGTGATGTCCACCTTCGAGCATCGCAGCTTCGAGCTGGCCGACATCCCGATGATCTTCAACCCGCAGACCGACCTGGTGATCCTCAACTACATCGCCAACCACATCATCCAGAGCGGCGCGGTGAACAAGGAGTTCATCGACAAGCACACCCGATTCGCCAAGGGTGCCACGAACATCGGCTACGGCCTGCGTCCGACCGATCCACTGGAGCTGAAGGCCGAGAATGCCGCGGTGGCCAACACCTGGACCGACATTGGCTACGAGGACTACGTCGAGTTCCTCAAACCCTACACCCTAGAACACGCCGTCAAGGAATCAGGTGTACCGGCCGAGCGCCTGAAGGCCCTGGCCGAGCTGTACGCCGACCCCAAGGTCAAGGTGATGTCCTTCTGGACCATGGGCTTCAACCAGCACACCCGCGGTGTCTGGGCGAACAACATGATCTACAACATCCATCTGCTCACCGGAAAGATCAGCGAGCCGGGCAACAGCCCGTTCTCGCTCACCGGCCAGCCCTCGGCCTGCGGCACCGCGCGCGAGGTCGGGACCTTCTCCCACCGCCTGCCAGCGGACATGGCCGTCACCAACCCCAAGCATCGCGCCATTACCGAAAAGATCTGGAAGCTGCCCGAAGGCACCATCCAGGAAAAGCCCGGGTTCCACGCCGTCGACCAGAGCCGCAAGCTCAAGGACGGCGTGCTGAAGGTGTACTGGACACAGGTGACCAATAACATGCAGGCCGGTCCCAACGTGATGCAGGAGATCCTGCCAGGCTGGCGCAACCCGGAAACCTTCGTGATCGTGTCGGACGTCTACCCCACGGTCTCCGCCCAGGCCGCCGACCTCATCCTGCCCAGCGCCATGTGGGTGGAGAAGGAAGGCGCTTACGGCAATGCCGAGCGCCGCACCCAGTTCTGGCACCAGCTGGTCACCGCACCCGGCGAGGCGCGCTCGGATCTGTGGCAACTGGTGGAGTTTTCCAAGCGCTTCCGCGTCGATGAGGTATGGCCGGCGGAGCTGCTGAGCAAGGCGCCGGAGTTCAAGGACAAGACGCTGTTCGACGTACTGTTCAAGAATGGCCAGGTCGATCGTTTCTCCAACGACGAAATCGCCGAGGGTTATGCCAACCATGAGGCGGAGGCATTCGGCTTCTATCTGCAGAAGGGCTTGTTCGAGGAGTACGCCGAGTTCGGCCGCGGCCACGCCCACGATCTGGCGGCGTTCGACGTCTACCATCGTGAACGCGGCCTGCGCTGGCCGGTGGTCGACGAGAAGGAGACCCAGTGGCGCTACCGCGAGGGTTACGACCCCTACGTCGAAGCCGGCAGCGGTGTGCAGTTCTATGGCAATGCGGACAAGAAGGCGATCATCTTCGCGCTTCCCTATGAGGTGCCCGCCGAGGTGCCGGATGAAGAGTATCCGTTCTGGCTGAGCACCGGTCGGGTGCTCGAGCACTGGCACACCGGCAGCATGACGCAGCGTGTCGACGAACTGCACAAGGCGGTTCCTGACGCCCTCGTCTACATGCACCCCGAGGATGCGCGCAAGCTCAACGTGCGCCGCGGCAGTGTGGTCAAGATCGTCAGCCGACGCGGCGAGATGCAGGGCCGGGTCGAAACGCGCGGGCGCAACAAGCCGCCAATGGGGCTGGTGTACGTCCCGTTCTTCGATGCCAACAAGCTGATCAACAAGGTCACGCTCGATGCCACCGACCCGATCTCCAAACAGACCGATTTCAAAAAATGCGCCGTGAAGATCGAAGTGGTCAGCATCGCCTGAGGAGAGCCGCCATGAAATTCTGCCTACTGCCGCTGACCCTGCTCGCGGTGTTCGGTCTGGCTGTTGCCGCCGAAACCAACTATCCCCTCGACGCCCCGGCGCCGGACGGCCGACGCCCGGGCGGCACCATCACCCAGGAATTCACCCCGCCGCCGTTGCACGACGAGGAAAACAAGGATGTCCGGCGCGAACGCAACTACCCGGAGCAACCGCCGACCATCCCTCACAGCATCCGCGGCTATCACGTCGACAAGAACGCCAACAAATGCCTGAGCTGCCATAGCCGAGCCAACAGCGCCCGCGCCCAGGCACCGATGATCAGCATCACCCACTACACCGACCGCGATCAGCAGACCCTCGCCGCGGTGGCGCCACGACGGTACTTCTGCACGCAGTGCCACGTGCCGCAGCAGGATGTGAAGCCGCTGGTGGAAAACCGCTTCAAGAACATCGACGAGCTGCTGTACCGGGAAACCTCACCATCCACCGGCGGAAACTGAGGGGGCCTGGATGAAGTCGATCAAGTCGTTTTTCAAACGCTACTGGGCCGTCCTGCGGCGACCGAGCGTCCACTACAGCCTCGGCGCGCTGACGCTTGGCGGGTTCATCGCCGGGATCATCTTCTGGGGCGGTTTCAACACGGCGCTGGAGGCCACCAACACCGAGGCGTTCTGCATCTCCTGCCACGAGATGGAAGACAACGTGTTCATGGAGATCAAGGACACCATCCACTACAGCAACCGCTCCGGCGTGCGTGCGACCTGCCCGGATTGCCACGTGCCACACCAGTGGACCGACAAGATCGCGCGCAAGATGCAGGCCTCCAAGGAAGTCTGGGGCAAGATCTTCGGCACCATCAGCACCCGCGAGAAATTCCTCGAGAAACGCCGCGAGCTGGCCGAGCACGAATGGGCACGGCTCAAGGCGAACGACTCGCTGGAGTGCCGCAACTGCCACAACTTCGACTACATGGACTTTACCCGGCAGGGCAAGCGCGCAGCGGAGTTCCACTCCACCGCCCTGGCCAGCGGCGAGGCGACCTGCATCGACTGCCACAAGGGCATCGCCCACAAACTGCCGGACATGCGAGGGGTGCCGGGCTGGTAACCGGCAGATCGGCGCAAAAAAAACCTGGCTCAGGCCAGGTTTTTTCATATCCGGAAAAGCTTAGGCCTTCGGCAGCGTCACGCCGCGCTGGCCCTGGTACTTACCGCCGCGGTCGCGGTAGGACACCTCGCACTCCTCATCCGATTCGAGGAACAGCATCTGCGCCACACCTTCGTTGGCGTAGATCTTCGCCGGCAGCGTGGTGGTGTTGGAGAACTCCAGGGTCACATGCCCTTCCCACTCAGGCTCCAGCGGCGTCACATTGACGATGATGCCGCAGCGCGCATAGGTGCTCTTGCCCAGGCAGATGGTCAGCACGTTGCGTGGAATGCGGAAGTACTCGACGGTGCGGGCCAGCGCGAAGGAGTTCGGCGGGATGATGCAGACGTCGCTCTTGATATCGACGAAGCTCTTCTCGTCGAAATTCTTCGGGTCCACCGTTGCCGAGTTGATATTGGTGAAGACCTTGAATTCGTCAGCGCAGCGCACATCGTAACCGTAGCTGGAGACACCGTAGGAGATCAGCCGGTCATTGCCTTCATTGCGCACCTGGCGCTCGACGAAAGGCTCGATCATGCCGTGTTCCTGGGCCATGCGGCGAATCCACTTGTCCGATTTGATGCTCATGGCTGGCGTCCTGAATAGGTTAATGGGCCCGCGAAGAGGCGCATCTTACCGAGCCTGGCGCGGGTGTTCAAAGCCTGGCTACTGGCGCGCCGCAACGGCCGTCACAGCCAGCAGCAGCCACTCGGCGAAGAAATCCAAAATAAAGCTCGCTTTGCTCCAGAAAAACGGTATTGTTACTGGGCTGCTGCTGCATGTGTCACCGTGAATCGCTACATGTTTAGATTTCGATCCAAATATCGATACGACTCCTATCTCCTTGCACACAGTGATGTTCGGGCCTTTTAGCCCGCACTTTATTCTTCAAAACTTGGTTCAAGGAGACATCAAATGTCCAATCGCCAAACCGGTACCGTTAAGTGGTTCAACGATGAGAAAGGCTTCGGCTTCATCACTCCGCAATCCGGTGACGACCTCTTCGTACACTTCCGTGCCATTCAGGGTGACGGCTTCAAGAGCCTGAAAGAAGGCCAGCAAGTCTCCTTCGTCGCTACCCGCGGCCAGAAAGGCATGCAAGCTGAGGAAGTTCAGGTTATCTAACCTGAGGCTTCTCTGAAAAAGCCCCGCTTCGGCGGGGCTTTTTTGTGCCTGCGATTTCCTTCAGCCTGCGGACGGCGAGCAAAGGCCGCCCGCAGGCTGTCGACTCAGTCCTCGGACACCACGATCTTCGGCATCGACTGGGCGATGATCTGCCCACTCTGGGCGATGCGAGCGCCGACGGTACGCGCCATCTGCTGATAGATCATGGCGATCTGGCTGTCCGGATCGGCAATGGTGGTCGGCTTGCCGGCATCCGACTGGCTGCGGATCGCCATCGACAGCGGCAGCGAGGCCAGCAGATCGACGTTGTACTGCGAAGCCAGCTTCTCGCCGCCACCCTCGCCAAACAGGTGTTCGGCATGACCGCAGTTGGAGCAGATGTGGATGGCCATGTTTTCCACCACGCCCAGCACCGGGATATTGACCTTGCGGAACATCTCCATGCCTTTCTTGGCATCCAGCAGAGCCAGGTCCTGTGGCGTGGTAACGATCACCGCGCCGGTCACCGGGACCTTCTGCGCCAGCGTCAGCTGGATATCCCCGGTGCCCGGCGGCATGTCCACCACCAGGTAGTCGAGATCGTTCCACTCGGTCTGGGTGATCAGCTGCAGCAGCGCACCGGACACCATGGGCCCGCGCCAGACCATCGGCGTCTTGTCATCGGCGAGGAAGGCCATCGACATGACCTGCACGCCATGCGCCTGCAATGGAATGAACGCCTTGCCGTCACGGATCTCCGGCCGGGTGCCCTCGGCGATGCCAAACATGATGCCCTGGCTCGGCCCGTAGATGTCGGCATCCAGCACACCGACCCGCGCCCCCTCACGGGCCAGCGCCAGCGCCAGATTAGCCGCCGTGGTGGACTTGCCGACGCCGCCCTTGCCGGACGCCACCGCGATGATGTTCTTCACATTGGCCAGCGCCGGCACCTGATCCTGCGCCTTGTGCGCACGAATCACGCAGTCCACCTGCACATCGGCACGGTTGACGCCCTCGACCCCTTCAATGGCCATCGCCAGCATCTGCGCCCAACCGCTGCGAAACAGCCCGGCGGCGTAGCCCAGCTCCAGCTGCACGCTGACCCGGTCGCCCTGGATGTCGATTGAACGCACACAGCCGGCGCTCACCGGATCCTGATTCAGATGGGGGTCGGTGTACTGGCGCAGTACGGTTTCCACAGCTTCGCGGGTGACGGACATGGTTACTCCTGGAAAGACCGAGCAAATCAGACAGGCATCTTACCCTGCCCTGTAGTTCCGAGCCCACCGACGACCGGGACTACGGCCAACCTTGGTCACGCGGGTGAAAAAACCGTGGCAGAGCTATATAGTTGCAGACTTTCTTTCGCCATTCCGACTGCCGAGTCCCCATGTCCGAAGCCCGCCAGATCCTCGTTACCAGCGCCCTGCCCTACGCCAACGGTTCGATCCACCTCGGCCACATGCTCGAGTACATCCAGACCGACATGTGGGTACGCTTCCAGAAGCTGCGCGGCAACCAGTGCATCTATGTCTGCGCCGACGACGCCCATGGCTCGGCGATCATGCTGCGGGCGGAAAAGGAAGGCATCACCCCCGAACAGCTGATCGCCAACGTCCAGGCCGAGCACAGCGCCGATTTCGCCGACTTCCTTGTCAATTTCGACAACTTCCATAGCACCCACTCGCCAGAGAACCGCGAACTGGCCGAGCTGATCTACACCCGCCTGCGCGATGCCGGGCACATTGCCACCCGCTCGGTGACCCAGTATTTCGATCCCGAGAAGGGCATGTTCCTCGCCGACCGCTTCATCAAGGGCACCTGCCCCCGCTGCGCGGCCGAAGATCAGTACGGCGACAATTGCGAAAAATGCGGCGCCACCTACGAGCCCACCGAGCTGAAGGATCCACGCTCGGCAATCTCCGGCGCCACCCCGGTGCTCAAGGATTCCAAGCATTTCTTCTTCAAGCTGCCCGACTTCGAGGCGATGCTCAAGGAGTGGACCCGCGGCGGCGCGTTGCAGGAATCGGTGGCCAACAAGATCGCCGAATGGCTCGACGGTGGCCTGCAGGAATGGGATATCTCCCGCGATGCGCCCTACTTCGGCTTCGAGATCCCCGGCCAGCCGGGCAAGTACTTCTACGTCTGGCTGGACGCGCCGATCGGTTACATGGCGAGCTTCCAGAACCTCTGCAAGCGCCGCCCCGAACTTTCCTTCGATGCCTTCTGGAGCAAGGAATCGAGCGCCGAGCTGTACCACTTCATCGGCAAGGACATCATCAATTTCCACACCCTGTTCTGGCCAGCCATGCTCGAAGGCGCGGGCTTCCGCAAGCCGACCGCGGTCAACGTGCACGGCTACCTGACGGTGAACGGGCAGAAGATGTCCAAGTCGCGCGGCACCTTCATCAAGGCGCGCACCTACCTCGATCATCTCAATCCCGAATACCTGCGCTACTACTATGCGTCCAAGCTCGGCCGTGGTGTCGACGACCTCGATCTGAACCTCGACGACTTCGTGCAGAAGGTCAACTCCGACCTGGTCGGCAAAGTGGTGAATATCGCCAGCCGCTGCGCCGGCTTCATCCACAAGGGCAACGACGGCGTGATGGTCGAGGCCAACCCAGAGCCGGAACTCTGGGCAGCCTTCCAAGCCGCCGCGCCGAGCATCGCCGACGCCTACGAGGCACGTGATTTCGCTCGCGCCATGCGGGAGATCATGGCCCTGGCCGACCGCGCCAACGCCTGGATCGCCGACAAGGCGCCCTGGGCGCTGAACAAGGTCGAGGGCAAGCAGGCCGAGGTGCAGGAAATCTGCGCCCTGGGCGTCAACCTGTTCCGCCAGCTGGTGATCTTCCTCAAGCCCGTGCTGCCGAACCTGGCGGCCGCTGCCGAGCAGTTCCTCAACGTAGCGCCGCTGAGCTGGGACGACCATGCCACGCTGCTGGCCAACCACAAGCTCAACGCGTTTACCCCGCTGATGACCCGCATCGAGCCGGCAAAGATCGACGCCATGATCGAAGCCTCCAAGGAAGATCTGGCCGCCAGCGAAGCCGCTGTTCCAGCTGGCAATGGCGAACTGGCCAAGGCACCGTTGGCCGCCGAGATCAACTTCGACACCTTTGCCGCGGTGGACCTGCGTATCGCCCTGATCGAGAAGGCCGAGTTCGTCGAGGGGGCCGACAAGCTGCTGCGCCTGACCCTGAATATCGGCGATGCCACGCGCAATGTCTTTTCCGGCATCAAGAGCGCCTATCCCGACCCGAGCAAGCTCGAAGGCCGGCTGACCCTGTATGTCGCCAACCTGGCGCCGCGCAAGATGAAGTTCGGCATGTCCGAGGGCATGGTGCTGGCGGCAGGCCCTGGCGGCAGCGAGATTTATCTGCTGAGCCCGGATAACGGCGCCAAGCCCGGCCAGCGCGTCATGTAACCCGGCTTCGCGTGCCGGCCCGCCGGCACGCGAAGCTCGTCGTTAAACGGAAATGCCATGAGCGAGCCTATAGATCCGTCACGCTGCCCGCTCTGCGGCCAGCCCAACCAGTGCGCCGAGTGCGATCCCGCCGCGGACCAGCCCTGCTGGTGCTTTACCGCCACCATTCCGCAGGACACGCTCGACGGCATTTCCGCTGCCCTCAGAAACCGGGCCTGCATCTGTCCTCGCTGCGCTCGTCGTGAAACCGCAGCCAAAAGCTGATGCGCCTCGATCGCTATCTCGGTAGCCGCGCACAGCTCAGCCGCCAGGACGTCCGCCGGCTGGTGAGCGATGGCCGAGCACGGGTAAACGGCGAAGTCACTCGCACCCTGGACCGGGAGGTGCGCATATTCGACTGTGTCGAACTTGATGGTCAGGTTCTGCAACCGGGCAAGGTCGCCCGCTACCTGATGCTGCACAAACCCCCCGGCTGCGTCAGCGCCACCCGTGATGCCGCACATCGCACGGTGATCGACCTGATCGATGAACCGGACAAGGATGACCTGCATATCGCCGGCCGCCTCGACTTCAATACCACCGGCCTCATGCTGCTGACCAACGACGGCCAGTGGTCACGCCGCCTGACTCAACCGACCAGCCTGCAAGGCAAGGTCTATCTGGTGGAAACCGAAGACGTGATCGATCCCGGCTGCGTCGAGGCCTTCGCCCGAGGCCTGTACTTTCGTTTCGAGGATCTCACCACCCTACCGGCCGAACTGGTGCTGCTGAGCCCTCGCCGAGCCCGCCTGACCCTGCATGAAGGGCGCTACCACCAGGTCAAACGCATGTTCGGCCACTTCGGCAACAAGGTCACCACCCTGCACCGCGAGAGCATGGGCCCACTGCTGCTGGACGCCAGCCTGTCACCTGGCTGCTACCGACCATTGACGGACAACGAGATCGCACAAATCTGACCGCCCATAGCCACCGGCCAGAAAAACCTGCCGCCACGCTTCATTTCACCCCCGCCTTCTGGTAAAAAGGCACCCCTGAGCGGGCGTCGTATAATGGCATTACCTGAGCTTCCCAAGCTCATGACGAGGGTTCGATTCCCTTCGCCCGCTCCAGACACCTAACGTTAAGGCCCTGTTTTTACAGGGCTTTTTCGTTTCTGGCTTTTGCTTCTGAGCTATCCACCGCCAGGCCCTACGCCGCCGCCACCGGCATGGCCGCATTACGTTGTCGAGGCATGTGGCATCCCGCGCTAGGACGCCAGGCAAAACACCCCGGCCACCGGTAAGGCGGTACGGGGCGTGGGTGGGGCGAGAGCGGCTGGCGCGGTGGGTTCAGGACTTGCCGAGCGATTCGACGCCCAGCTCGGCGTAGACTTCCTCGGCCAGGTGAAAGCTGGCGTTGGCCGCCGGGATGCCGCAGTAGATGGCGCTCTGCAGCAGCACTTCCTTGATCTCCTCACGGGTGACGCCGTTATTGCGCGCGGCGCGCAGGTGCAGCTTCAGCTCGCCCTCGCGGTTCATGCCGATCAGCATGGCGATGGTGATCAGGCTGCGGGTGTGACGTGGCAGGCCGGGGCGGGTCCAGATATCACCCCAGGCATGGCGGGTGATCATCTCCTGGAACTCGGCGTTGAACTCGCTGATGTTGCTCAGGCTGCGGTCGACATGGGCATCGCCGAGCACCGCGCGGCGCACCTGCATGCCGACTTCGTAGCGTTGCTTCTCGTCCATTGTGGGGCGTCTCCTGTCAGGGCGAGCCGGCGACTGAGGCCGGTCCGCCGAGATAAGCAGTGTTTAGAGGTTGCGGTGGACTGAACGACCAGCGCTCAGCCTCGAAGAAAATCCAGCACGGCCCGGGTGAAGACCTCGCCCGCCTCAACGTTGGACAGGTGCGCCGCGTCGAAATCCACCCGCTTGGCGCCGGCGATGCGCTGCTCCATGAACTGGCCATGCTCTACCGTCGTGACCGGGTCCTGTGTGCCGCAGACCACCAGGGTCGGCGCCTTGATCGCACCCAGCTGCTCGCGAAAATCGGCATCGCGCACCGCCGCGCAGTTGGCCGCGTAGCCATCCGGCGCGGTGCTGGCGATCATCTCGGTGATACGCGCCGCCACCGCCGGGTTGGCCTGGGCGAAGGCCGACGTGAACCAGCGCGCGATGGAGGCATCGCGCATGTCGCGCATGGCCTGCTCACGGCCGGTCAGCACGCCCTCGATGCGCGCGTTCCAGACCTCGTCGGTACCGATTTTCGCCCCGGTATTGCACAGCACCAGGCGCTCGAGGCGGTCCGCGGCATGGATACCCAGCCACTGGCCGATCAGTCCGCCCATGGACAGCCCGCAGAAGGAGAAGCGCTCGATGCCGAATGCAGCGAGCATACCGAGCACGTCATGGCCCAGCTGCTCGATGCTGTATGGCCCCGGCGTGACGCCCGAAGCGCCATGGCCGCGGGTGTCGTAGCGCAGCACGCGGAAATGCTCGGCGAAGGCCGGAATCTGCGCGTCCCACATGTGCAGGTCGGTGCCCAGGGAATTGGAAAGCACCAGCACAGGCGCGCTTTCCGGGCCGTCGAATCGGTAGTTCAGGCTGACATCGGCCAGTTGTACGCTCGGCATCGTCGTTCTCACTCGTTCAGGGCATGGTGTTCGGCCACGGCGCGCTCGACCCAGCGGCGCGCCTGGCCCAGATAGTTGGCCGGATCGAGCAGGCGATCCAGTTCGGCATCGTTGAATCGGCTGCTGACCTCGGGACTGTCGCGCAGCACACCGCGCAGGTGGCGGCCCTCGGCCACGGCCTGCTTGCAGCACTGCTCGACCAGTTCGTGGGCTTTCTCGCGACCGACGCGCTGCGCCAGGGCGATGCTTATCGCCTCAGCCAGCACCAGCCCGCGGGTCAACTCCAGGTTGCCGCGTAGCCGTTCGCCGTCCACCTCCAGCGCCGGGACGGCAATCAGCGCCTGGCTCAGGGCGCCGGAAACCAGGCAACAGAGTTCCGGCAAGGTTTCCCATTCGGCGTGCCAGAGACCGAGGCTGCGCTCGTGTTCCTGCGGCAGCGCCGACAGCATGGTAGCCACCAGCCCCGGCGCCCGGGTGGCGGCGGCGATTATCACCGCGCAGCCGACCGGGTTGCGTTTGTGCGGCATGGTCGAGGAACCGCCCTTGCCCGGCGCGGCGGGTTCGAAGACCTCGCCGACGTCGGTCTGCATCAGCAGGGCCAGGTCGCGGCCGAGCTTGCCCAGGCTGCCGGCGATCAAGCCAAGCAGGCTGGCGAACTCCACCAGGCGATCGCGCTGGGTATGCCAGGGCTGGTCGGGCAGATTGAGCCCTAGTTCACCGGCCAATGCCTCGGAAACCGGCCAGGCCTGCTCGCCGAGCGCAGCCAGCGAGCCGGAGGCACCACCGAACTGGAGGCACAGGAGCCGCGGTCTGAGTTCGGCGAGCCGCTGGCGATGACGGGTCACGGCACCGAGCCAGCCGGCGATCTTCATGCCGAGGGTTACCGGGGTGGCATGCTGCAGCCAGGTACGCCCGGCCATCGGGATCTCGGCATGGCGCGCGGCCTGGTCGGCCAGCGCGTCGCCGAGACGGCGCAGGTCCGTCTCGAGCAGCGCGAGGGCCTGACGCAGCTGCAGGACCAGCCCGCTGTCCATGGCATCCTGGCTGGTGGCGCCCAGGTGCACGTATTTCTCGGCATCCGGGTCGTTGGCCGCAACCTGCCGGCCGAGCGCCTTGACCAGCGGAATCGCCGAATTGCCGGCCGTTGCGACCGCCTCGGCCAGTGCGCACAGGTCGTAGTGCTCGGCATGGCAGGCCGCCTCGATGGCGTCGACCGCAGTGGCGGGGATCACCCCGGTCCGCGCTTCGGCCCGGGCCAGCGCCGCCTCGAAATCCAGCATGCCCTGCACACGGCCGCGGTCGGAAAACACGTCACGCATCGGGGCGCTGGTGAAATAGACATCGAAGAGTTGGTTGCTCGGCCGGTTCAAAACCCGATTCCTTGTTGTTCGATCGACGGATCAGTGTGGTCCAAATGCCTGCTCGCGCCCACCGCTGGATGAACATATCCGGGCACCGGTGTGAACGTCGCTCGGCGAGGATGCCGGGGTTGGTGGGCTGCAGCCCAACCTGCCGGATTGCCACCTGCCATGTCGCAGGGCGAGTTCAGCCCATCCACCCTCGCCCATTCACAGGCCAAGCTACCGCGACCTGTCAGACCCGCTCCACCACCAGCGCCACCCCCTGGCCGACCCCGACGCACATGGTCGCCAGGCCCAGCTTGCCGCCGGATTTCTCCAGTTGATGGACCGTTGTCAGTACCAGCCGCGCGCCGCTCATCCCCAGCGGATGGCCGAGGGCGATGGCGCCACCGTTGGGATTCACACGGGCATCGTCATCCGCCAACCCGAGATCACGCGTGACGGCCAGGCCCTGAGCGGCGAAAGCCTCGTTGAGTTCGATGACGTCGAAATCGCTGACGGCCAGCTTCAGCCGCTCGCACAACTTCTTCACCGCCGGCACCGGACCATAACCCATGATGCGCGGGGCAACGCCGGCACTGGCCATGCCGAGCACCCGGGCGCGCGGCTTGAGGCCGTACTTCTGCACCGCCTCGGCGCTGGCGAGAATCATCGCCGCCGCGCCGTCGTTGACGCCCGAGGCGTTGCCGGCGGTGACCGTCTTGCCTTCGCCATTGACCGGCTTGAGCCTCGCCAGGGCCTCGGCCGTGGTATCGGCACGCGGGTGCTCATCGGTATCGATCACCGTGTCGCCCTTCCTGCCCTTGATCACCACCGGGACGATCTCCTCGGCAAAGAAACCGGCTTGCTGCGCGGCAGCGGTGCGCTGCTGGCTGCGCAGGGCAAAGGCGTCCTGATCCTCGCGACTGATGCCCCACTCGTCGGCGACGTTGTCGGCGGTCTGCGGCATGGCATCCACGCCATACATGTCCTTCATCTTCGGGTTGATGAAACGCCAGCCGATGGTCGTGTCCTCGATCTTCTGGCTGCGGCCGAATGCGCTGTCGGCCTTGCCCATCACATAGGGCGCGCGGGACATGGACTCGACGCCGCCGGCGATGGCCAGCTCCAGTTCGCCGCAAGCGATGGCGCGAAAAGCGGTGCCCACCGCGTCCATACCCGAGGCGCAGAGACGGTTGAGCGTCACGCCCGGAACCGTCTCCGGCAGCCCGGCAAGCAGCGCGGACATGCGTGCGACATTGCGGTTGTCCTCGCCGGCCTGGTTGGCGCTACCCATGAAGACTTCATCGACCGCCGCCGGGTCGAGACCGGGGTTGCGTTCGAGCAACGCCTTGAGCGGAATCGCCGCCAGGTCGTCGGCTCGCACGCCCGCCAGCGCGCCGCCGAAGCGGCCGATGGGCGTTCGTACGGCATCGCAGATGAATACGTCGCGGCTCATTCCTCACCTCCTGGCTGACCGTGGGCGGCGGCGGTGCGGGCCTCCAGGGCGCGCAGCGCCTGAAGCTCCTCGGCACGCGGCGCCTCGGTGGTGGTTACCTGCTCGGCGAAACGGATCGCCCAGCCGGTGTTCTCGACGACCTGCTCGCGCGTCACGCCTGGGTGCAGCGCGGTGACGACGAACTCGTGGGTGCCGACCTCCGGTTCCATGATGCACAGGTCAGTGATGATCGCCACCGGGCCCTTGCCAGGCAGCCCCAGTTGCTTGCGGTGCTCGCCGCCCTCGCCGAAGCCGACGGAGGTGATGAAGGCCAGCTTGTCGACGAAGGTGCGATGCGACTGCTTGAGGATGATCAGCACCTCCTTGGCGCTACCGGCGATCTCCGGCGCGCCGCCGGCGCCGGGCAGGCGTACCTTGGGCTTGTGGTAATCACCGATCACAGTGGTGTTGATGTTGCCGTACTTGTCCACCTGTGCCGCGCCGAGAAAGCCCACATCAATGCGTCCTCCCTGCAGCCAGTAGCGGAAGATCTCGCCGGTGGGCACCACAGTGTCTGCGGTCTCGGCCAGTTCGCCGTCGCCGATGGACAGCGGCAGCACGGACGGCTTGGCACCGATCGGGCCGGATTCGTAGATCAGCACGACTTCAGGTGCATGGGTCAGGCGCGCCAGGTTGGCGGCCTTCGATGGCAGGCCGATGCCGACGAAACAGACGCTGCCGTTACCGAGGCGGCGGGCGGCGGCCACGGTCATCATTTCATTGGTGCTGTAGGCGCTCATCAGTTGGCCTCCTGCTGCTGGGCCAGCTTGCGCTGGAATTCGGCGAAGTCTTCGGTGCCACGGATGTAGGTGTCGACCCAGGCGCTGAACGCCTCGCGGTCGCGGGCGATCGGGTCCCAGGCCTGATAGAAGCGGTTGTCGCGCTCGTAGTAGCCATGGGCATAGGACGGATGCGCACCGCCCGGGACGAGGCAGACCGCAGTCAGCGCCCAGGTGGGCAGCACACAGGCGTTCATCGGCGCATTGAGGTCGTCGACGATTTCCTCGACGGTCACGATGCAGCGTTTGGCGGCCAGGGCGGCCTCCTTCTGCACGCCGAGGATGCCCTGGATCAGCACGTTGCCCTTGCGGTCGGCCTTCTGCGCGTGGATCACGGTGACATCCGGGCGTACCGAAGGCACTGCAGCCAGCACCTCGCCAGTGAACGGGCAGGTAACCGATTTGATCAGCGGGTTGACCTTGGGCAGGTCGGAGCCGGCGTAGGCCCGCAGCACAGCGAATGGCAGGCCGGAAGCACCGGCGACGTAAGCGTTGGCGAGATCCGCGTGACTGTGCTCCTCGATCTCCAGCGGCTGCGGCCAGCCCTTCTCCACCGCGTCGCGCAGGCGGTGCAGCGAGCCGACCCCGGGGTTGCCGCCCCAGGAGAAGACCAGCTTCCTCGCGCAGCCGGCGCCGATCAACAGGTCGTAGACCAGGTCCGGGGTCATGCGTACCAGGGTCAGGTCCTTGCGGCCCTGACGCACGATCTCGTGGGCCGCGGCGGTGGGAATAAGGTGGGTAAAGCCTTCCAGGGCAACCGTGTCACCGTCCTGGATAAAGCGCTCGACGGCTTCGCGGAGCGTAAGGAGTTCAGCCATGAGTCGAATCTCGTGTTGTTTTCGGTACGCTGATTGCGTTGTGAAAACGGTAACGGTCCAACTCCCGGGCCACAATCCGATAATCGACATAGCGTTCGATTATCGAACGGATTAGCATGCCATCCCCGTTTTTATCTGCAACGTCCGCCTGGCCTCCTTCCCCGGCATTTCGACTAGGCGGTCCGTATCTTCAGTGGAACAGCCGCGTGCTCAGTTCACGGCTGGCTTCCAGCAACACTGGCAGGAAGCGCGTTTCCAGTTCCTGGCGCGAAACGCGGCCGGCATGGGTGCCGACGTTGAGTGCCGCCAGCACCTGCCCGGCGGAATCCTTCAGCGGCACCGCCAGCGAGCGCAGGCCCACTTCCAGCTCCTGATCGATGATCACCCAGCCCTGGTGGCGAATCTCGGCGATGTTCTGCCGCAGGGCCTCGGCCGTATGCAGGGTACGGCTGGTCTTGACCTGCAAGTCGGCGCGTTCGAGGTATTCGTCGAGGGCTGCATCGTCCAGCGCGGCCAGCAGGATACGGCCCATGGACGTGCAGTACGCCGGCAGCCGGCTGCCCACCGACAGATCCACCGAGATCAGCCGCTGCGGCGTGGCGGAACGGGCGACATAGAGCACCTCGTCACCCTCCAGCGTGGCCATCGAACAGGCCTCGTGCAGCTGTTCACTGAGGCGGTCGAGGATCGGCTGCGCGGTCATCGCCAGCGGTGTGGAGGACAGGTAGGCGTGCCCCAGCGTCAACACCTTCGGCAGCAGCGAATAGGTGCGGCCGTCGGTAGTGACATAGCCGAGCTTCATCAGCGTATGCAGGCAGCGGCGCACGGCGGCGCGGGGGATTTCGGTGCGGTGGCTGATCTGCGCGATGGTCAGGTGACGCTTGCGCTCCTGGAACGCATGGATCACCGCCAGGCCACGGGCCAGCGACGTCATGAAGTTGGGATCGCCGGTCAGTGCCTCGATGCGCTTGGCAGGCGAAGCGACGATGGGCGGTGCCATCGGTGGTTGGTGAACGCGCGATTCGTCGGTCATGGCGGAAACCCCGGACAGCTGATGTAGGGCGATTATCGACACGGTGACCGATAATCGCCAATGCGGCTTTAGTGCAGCAGCCAGAGAAACAGGCTGATCGACAGGAAGGACAGCACCGTCGCGCTGACCACGGCGGCCGCGCAGCGTCCTTCCAGGCCGTAGCGTGCGCCAAGGATCGGGTAGATGCTCAGCATCGGCGCCGCCGCCATGAGGATGCCGGCCAGGCGTAGCTCCGGATCGTTCACCGGAAACAGCAGGAAGCACCCCATCACCAGCAGCGGATGCAGCAGCAACTTGCCCACTGCCAGCTGCGCCATGTCGGTATACAGTGCGCCGACGCGCAGGCCGTTGAGGCTGGCACCAATGACGAACAGCGCCACCGGTGCGGAGGCCAGCGCCAGCATGTCGATGACCCGCATCATGACGGCCGGCGGGCGCAGCCCGAGCACCGCCAGCGTCAATCCCAGCGTGATCGCGATCAGCACCGGGTGGCGTACCAGGCTTTTCAGCGTGCCGCTCAGTGCTCGCCAGACGCTCGCGTCCGATTGCCGTCCGAGTTCGGCCAGCGTCAGCGCCAGCGGAATCATCAGCAGGTTCTCGATCATCATGCCCAGCGCGAGCGCCACCGCGGCCGGCGAGCCGACCACCATCACCACGATCGGATAGCCGACGAACCCGCTGTTGGAGACCGAACTGCCGAGTCCCGCCAACGCGCTGCCGCTCAGGCTGTCGCCCCGCACGCGGCGTGAGATGCCGTAGCCCAGGGCGAAGGACGCCAGCGAGCCCAGGCCATAGGCGCACAGGTAGTTCCAGTTCAGCACCTGCTCCAGCGGCTGGTCGATCAGCGCCTTGATCACCAGCGCCGGCAGCGCGAAGGTGATGACGAAGCGCCCCATGCCCGCCGCCTGCTCGCGGCTGATCAGCTCGCTGCGACAGGCGAGAAAGCCGATACCAACGAGGATGAAGATGGGCGCGGTAATCCCGAGGATCGCGAGCACGGAAGTCTCGTCAGGCGGTCGGGGCATCGCCCGGTGGCAGCAAGCGCAACTGCTGTAACCGGCTGCGGGTGCGGGAGAAATCCACGTGGGCGCTTTCGCTCAGCAGCGCCGACAACGGCATGTCGCTCACCAGCAGCAGCCGGTTGCCGTGGTCGTAGAGAATGTCCACCAGGTTGAGAAAGCGCTGTTGCACGTCGATGCCCTGTCCGTCGAGCGGAGGCACCCCGGACAACGCCAGCGCATGGAACTCTTCGGCCAGCCAGAGGAAGTCGGCGCTGGCGCGTGGTTCGCGGCACAGCGTGTCGAAATGCAGCCAGCCGCGCTCTGCCTCGCGGGCCAGCAGCGGCAGCGGACGACGGTTCACCTCCAGCATCAGATCGTGCTCGGCAGCCTCGCTCAGGGGCAGCAGCGCGGCGACCCGGGCGCCCTGCTCCGACTCCGGCGCGACCGCGTAATCTCCCGATCGGTAGTCGCCGCGCAGACGGTAATCCTCACCGCCATCGAGTTGCAGCACCTGGAAGCGCCGCTCGAGCAGCGCGATGGCCGGCTTGAACCGGTCGCGATACAGCGGATTGGGGCACAGCCCGGCCGGTGGATAGTTAGACGTGCACACCAGCCCGACACCGGCCTGCACCAGGTGCTGCAGCAGCCGACCGAGCAGCATGGCGTCGCCGATGTCATGTACATGGAATTCGTCGAAGCACAGCAGCCGGCTCTGCCCGGCGATCTCGGCGGCGATCAGCCGCAGCGGATCGGGCTGGCCGGCGATCTCCTGCAGGCGCAGCTGCACCTCGTGGAGAAAGGCATGGAAATGCACGCGGCGCTTGCTCGTCACCGGGGCTGCAGCAAAGAAGGCGTCCATGACGAAGCTCTTGCCGCGGCCGACGCCGCCCCACAGGTAGACGCCGGAGGACGGCGCGCGCAACCAGCTGCCGCGGCCACGCAGCCAGCGCTCGAGCCAGCCGGCGAGCTGGTCGATCGCGCGCTGCTGTGCCGGGTCGGCGCGGTAGCCACGGGCCTGCAAGGCATCGGCAAACCGTTGCTGGATATGCGGGGCAACCCGCTCGCTGGTTACGCCCGCGACGGCGCTGAGCTCAGAAGTCAAAGAAAACCGTTTCCGCCTCGCCCTGGAGATGAATGTCGAAACGATACGCCAGTTTGCCGTCGACCTCGCAGCGTCGGGCGATCAGGGTCTCGCGCCGATGGGTCCATTCGATCAGGTTCAGCACCGGATCGGTGGCATTGGCCTGCGCCTCATCATCGAAGTAGATGCGCGTGTGCAGGTGGATGTTGATCCCGCGGGCGAACAGCGACACGTTGATGTGCGGCGCCATCGGTATCCCGGCACGGCTCTTCACCACACCCGGCTTGACCGTACGAAGGGTCCACTCGCCGGCATCGAAGGTGGTGGCGGTACGGCCGAAGCTGTTGAACGACTGCTCCGGATCGAAACGCGGCTGATACCGGCCGGTGCTGTCGGCCTGCCAGAACTCGAGAAACGAATCGCGCACCAGATGGCCGCTGCCATCGTAGACGCTGCCCAGCAGCAGAATGTGCTCACCTGACGCGTCCGGCCTGGCCATCTCGTTCCAGATTTCCTGTTCGCGGGTCGGGTTGCCGGCGGCAGCCGGCGCCAGGCCGATGTGCACATAGGGGCCGGCCGTCTGCGAGGGGGTCTCCGGCAGCAGTTCAACGGGCATGTCAGAGCCTCCTCAGCGGTTCTCGAAATGGGTCTTGCGCTGCCCGCGCAGCACGATGTCGAAGCGATAGGCCAGGCAATCCATGGGATTGGCGTTGCCCATGTCGAGCCTGGCGATCAGCGTCTGCACCGCGGCGGGGTTGGCGATGGTCTTGACGATCGGGCACAGCGGAATCAGCGGGTCGCCTTCGAAATACAGCTGGGTGATCAACCGCGTGGAGATCGACGGGCCGCTGACCGAGACGTGGATGTGCGAGGGCCGCCAGTCGTTCGGCCCGTTGCGCCAGGGATACGGACCCGGCTTGATCGTGCGAAAGATGTAGTTGCCTTCGCTATCGGTCAGCGTACGACCGACACCGCCAAAGTTCGGGTCGAGCGGCGCCACATAGCGATCGTTCTTGTGCCGGTAGCGCCCGCCGGCATTGGCCTGCCACATCTCCACCAGGGTGTTGGAAATCGGCTTGCCGTACTGGTCCATGACCCGCCCGGAGACGATGATCCGCTCGCCGATGGGCAAGCCACCATGGTTGAAGTTGAGCAGCAGATCATTGTCATGCTCGCCGAACTTCAGGTGCGAGAAATCCGGGCCGGTGGTTTCGGACAGCGATGCGGGGATGCTGATCAGCGCCTGACGTGGCGACCGGGCTACGGAGGTCTTGTAGTCGGGCGTCAGCGCCGCCGGATGCCAGGTGCGATCACGGGCGACGAACAGGCGGGTGTCCGGTTCGGACATGGCGGGCTCCTTTCTTGTCGTTGGGCACGAAGCCTTCAAGGCGGAGCCAGTGTGCGACAGCCTGCCGCAGGCTGAAATTGAAAAGAACGGGCCGATCCATAACCCAGGGGTTATGGATTGCGGTAAACTACCGCTGCTTCACGCAGCGCCTCGCAGCACCACTGCATGGCCAGAGTGGGCGGTAGCGATGGGTTGCTGCAAATGCCCACCGAGCCGCCGGGCTCCTTCAAACCCAGATCCAGCTCCACCAGCTCTCCGCACGCGAGGTCCTGGCGCACCGCATCCAGTGGCGCAACCCAGACGGCATCGCTGTCGAGCACGTAGCGACGGCTCAACGCGACGGACAGCGTTTCCAGGCGGCGCGGCGGCGCACCGATGCCCAGCTGCATGAACAGGCTGTCCGCCGAGCGCCGGATGCTGGTGCCGGCCAGCGGCAGCACCACCGGATAATCGCCCAGCTGCCCGGCGCCGGCGCCGGCGCCTAGCAGTGCATGGTCCGGGCGCACCACCAGCGTCATGGACTCGCTATAGAGGTGCTCGAAACTGAGCCCCTCGATCTGCGGATTGTCGGTGACCCGGCCGATCACCAGGTCCAGCTCGCCGCTGCGCAGCTGGCCCAGCAGGTATGCGCCCGGCCCCGTGGCAACGCTCACCACCAGCGCCGCATGCTGGGCATGCAGCCGACGCACCACATCAGGTAGTAACGCGCTTTCCACCGTGGACAGCACGCCCAGGCGCACCATGCCGGCCTCATGCTCGCCCGCTCGCAGGCTGCGCACGCCTTCACGCAGCGCCTGCACGCTCGGCCCGGCGTAGCGCAGGAAGGCGCTGCCGGCGGCCGTCAGGCTGACGCCGGTCTTGCTGCGCTCGAACAGGCTGGTGCCAAGTAGCGCCTCGAGTTCCTTCAAGGTCTTGGAGATCGCTGGCTGGCTCACCGCGAGCGTTTCGGCGGCGCGCGCCAGACTGCCCTGCCGGGATATTTCCAGAAAGCAGAGCAGATGACGGTACTTGATTCGGTTATCGATGTTCACCGGAGCCCCCGTTGGCGGTGCCGGTCGATTGTAGCCTCAGCGGGTCACGGCGCTGTGCATCCATATCGCAGCAGGTTCGAACCGAGACGCAAAGAGGGCATCTACTGAAAGGGTGGATGGCCTACGGAGGACAACGATGAACGTGACCCGCGGGGTGGTCTGGCTGGCGCGCAGCGGCTATGCAGCGCGTGGCCTGGTGTATGTGATCGTCGGATTCTTCGCCGTCATGGCCGCACTGGGCTCGGGAGACACCGTGGACACCCGCGGCGCCGTGCAGCAGCTGCTCGGGCAGCCCTTCGGTGCCGTGCTGCTCTGGCTGGTGGTGATCGGCCTGCTGGCCCATGTGGCCTGGCGCCTGACACAAGGCATCGGCGATACCGACCGGCACGGCCGCGATGCCAAGGGCCTGCTGGTACGCACGGGGCTGGTCAGCAGCGGCGCGGTGAATCTGTTGCTCGCGCTGTTCACCCTGAGCCTGCTGGTGAGCGGCCTGGACCGTTTCGCCGAGGGCGGCGGCGGTTCCGGAAGCGACAGCACCGACAGCCTGATGCGGCTGCTGGGCCTGAAACATTCGCACTGGCTGATCTGGGCGATCGCGCTGATCCCGCTCGGCGTCGGCATCGCCCACCTGATCAAAGCATGGCGCGCGCATTTCGAGCGCTACTTCCAGTGCGACGAGGGCACCATGCGCCTGGTTCGGCCCGTCTCGCGTATCGGCCTGGCTGCACGTGGCTGTTCCTTTCTGATCATTGCCGGGCTGCTGTTCATGGGTGGCAGCCGTTACGAACCGACCGACCCACCCGGCCTCAAGGAAGCGCTGGAAGCGCTGCAGGGCATGCCCGCCGGTGGCGCGCTGCTGCTGGCAATCGGCGTCGGCCTGCTGGCCTTCGCCGTGTACAGCTTCGCCGAAGCGCGCTGGCGGCGGATCGATTTGTCCGAGGTGATGGATTGAGCAGATTTGGCGAAGGGCCGGGCGGGATGCATTACGCCTTGAATCGGATCGACCGTAGCGGTGGGCTGAAGCCCACCCTACGCAGGATTGGCATGACGGCTGTGCACGTCCGCTTTTTGTAGGGTGGGCTTCAGCCCACCACGCGCGCGCACCCACTCCGGTCATCAACCGGCGTGGTAATCCGCATCCGCTTCCTCGAAGCGCTTGACGATGCTCGGCGCCGGCTCGGCGCCCAGCTTGCTCACCACCACGATGGCAATACTGGCGAGGATGAAGCCCGGGATGATTTCGTACAGGCCCAGGCCGATGAACTCCTTCCACACCACCACGGTGACCGCGCCCACCAGCATGCCGGCCAGCGCGCCGTTGCGCGTCATGCGCTTCCACAGCAGCGAGATCAGCACCACCGGACCGAACGCTGCACCGAAGCCGGCCCAGGCATAGGACACCAGACCCAGCACCTTGCTCTCCGGGTTGGAGGCGATGCCGATGGCGATCAGGGCAATCAGCAGCACCATGCCGCGGCCGACCCACACCAGTTCGGTCTGCGAGGCATGCTTGCGCAGCATGGCCTTGTAGAAGTCCTGGGTCAGCGCGCTGGAGCTGACCAAGAGCTGCGCACTGAGGGTGCTCATCACCGCCGCCAGCACGCCGGAGAGGATGATGCCGGCCACCCAAGGGTTGAACAGGATCTTCACCAGCTCCATGAACACCCGCTCGCCGTTCTGGCTCACCGCACCGGCCTGGTCCGGGTGATCGGCGAAGTAGGCGATGCCGAGGAAACCCACCGCCACGGCACCGGCCAGCGTCAGGATCATCCAGGTCATGCCGATGCGACGGGCGTTGGGAATGGTCTTGATCGAGTCGGCGGCCATGAAGCGCACCAGGATGTGCGGCTGGCCGAAGTAGCCCAGGCCCCAGGCCAGCAGCGAGATGATGGCGACGAAGGACAGCCCGCGGAACATGTCGAAGTTGGCCGGGTTCTGCGCCTCGATGGTGGCCATCACGGTGCCCATGTCACCAAGGGCGAGGATGACGAACAACGGCGTGATCAGCAGCGCGAAGATCATCAGCGTGGCCTGCACGGTGTCGGTCCAGCTCACCGCCAGGAAGCCGCCGATGAACACGTAAAGGATGGTCGCCGCAGCGCCGACCCACAGTGCGTATTCGTAGGGCATGCCGAAGGTGGACTCGAACAGCCGCGCGCCGGCCACCACACCCGAGGCGCAGTAGATGGTGAAGAACACCAGGATCACCAGTGCGGAGAAGATCCGCAGCATGCGGCTCTCGTCCTCGAAGCGGTGCGAGAAATAGTCCGGCAGGGTCAGCGCGTTGTGGTTGTGCTCGGTGTGCACGCGCAGGCGACCGGCGACGAACAGCCAGTTGAGCCAGGCGCCGATGATTAGGCCGATGGCGATCCAGCTTTCCGACAGGCCGGCGACGAAGATCGCGCCGGGCAGGCCCATCAGCAGCCAGCCGCTCATGTCCGAGGCGCCCGCCGACAACGCGGTGACGAAGCTGCCGAGGCTGCGCCCGCCGAGGATGTAATCGGAGAAGTTCTTGGTGGCACGGTAGGCGATGAAACCAATCAGGATCATCGCGGCGATGTAGACCACGAAAGTGATCAGAGTAGGGGTGCTGACGTTCATGGGACTTGTTTTCCTTGTGTGTCCTGACGCTCCGCCCGCCGAGCCCGGCCGCGGAACCATCGAGGGGCGCAAGGATAGCGCGTCGCCCGCCTGCGTGCGCGTGACCGCCAGGTTCTTCAGCCGCGCCAGCACCACTGCTATAACGAAAAAGGGCCGGCAAACGGCGCCAGCCCTTTTGGCGCGATCACCGTGCCGTCAGAACGCCAGGCGCACGCCTACGGTCAGGTTGCGACCGGGCAACAGCACCTCATCCTTGATGAACGAGGTGTGCTGACGGGCCTTCTCGTCCAGCAGGTTGTTCGCCTTGAGATAGAGCAGGTAGTCGGTCTGGCTCAGCGAGCCGCTGTAGCCGAGGCTGGCACCGAGCATGTTGTAGCCGCCGGTTTCGGTTTCGTAGTCGGCCAGGTCGTCCTGACGCTGCACGCGATAGAACTCCAGTTGACCATTGAGCGCCGGGGTAAAGCTCTGGTCCAACCGCACGCCGAGGCGATCGGCGGGAATGCGCGGCAGGTCGCCACCGTCCCCGCGAAGCTTGCCGCGCACGTGGTCGCCGAACAGAGTGAACGCGGTGGCGTCGGTGGCCTGGAAGCGCACCTCCCCTTCCGCGCCGGTGAGCACGGCGTCCTGCTGACGGTATTCGATCTCGCGGTAACCGCCGCCGATGTCGTTGCCGGTGTCGGCGGCATAGATGAAGTCATCCACCTCGTTGCGGAAAACGCTGAGGCTGAAGGTGGTACGGCCGGCGAACTTGCGCAGGGTGACCTCGGCGTTGTGGGAGGTTTCCTCTTTCAGATCGACGTTACCCAGCTCGACGGTGCGGGTCGCCGCATGCGGGCCGTTGGCGTAGAGCTCCTCGGCACTGGGCAGGCGCTGCGAACGGGTCAGCGAGAAGCCCAGCGAGTATTGCGGAGCGAAGGTCCAGACCGCGCCGGCGGACATCGAAGTGCCGCTGTGGTCGGTATCCGGGCGGCCATCGGCATCGATGTCCTGCCATTCGTGACGCAGGCCGAGTTCGTAGCGCCAGGCGCCGGCGGTGTATTCCTCCAGCAGGAACAGACCGTGGTTGCGGGTCAGCGTCTGCGGCACGTAGGCCTCCTCGCCGAGGGCTTCGAAGTCGCGACGCAGGGTCTGTGCACCGAGCACGCCACGCCAGCCGAACAGCGGCTGATGGGTCAGCTCCAGGCGGGCATCGGTGGCGTCGTTGTTGAAGCGAGTGCCCACTTCCCCGCCTTCGATCTCCTTGTGCTGGTAATCGCTGTGGCCGACACGCAGCCGTGCCAGTTCAAAGCCCGGCAGCGGATCGCTCAGCTCGCCGCGCAGATCCCAGCGCTTCTGCCGCATGTCGACGTAGGGCACGCTGCCGTGTTCGTGGTCGTGATCATGGTCGTCGTCATCGTGGCCGCCGCAATGCCAGTCGCTGCCGTGGGTGTGGCAATCGGCGTGCTCGTGGGCCAGCAGCCCGTAGCGGTTGTTCTGCTCACCGTAGGCGGCGCCGATGTAGCCACGCTCGCCGATGAAGCTGGCGCCCAGGTTGAAGCTGTCGGTGTCGTTGTAGGAGCCTTCCTGCTTGTTCGGCGAGCCGGGGATTTCATAGGGGTCGGCCTGACGCTTGGTACCCTCGGCGCGGACGGCGTAGTTGCCGCTGCCGGCAGTGATGCCGAACACCCCGGCACCTTCGTTGGCGGCGCTGTTGGCGCGTAGCTCCAGCTCGCCTTCGTAGCCCTTCTCCGGGACGCGGGTGGGTATCTTCTTGTCGATCACGTTGACTACCCCGCCGATGGCGCCGCCACCGTAGAGCAGGGTCGCCGGCCCCTTGAGCACCTCGATGCGCTCGGCCAGCAACGGCTCGCTGGTCACCGCGTGGTCGGGGCTGATGGTGGAAGCGTCGAGCAGCTCGACGCCATCGCTCAGCACCTTGACCCGGGCGCCATCCAACCCGCGGATCACCGGACGTGCCGCGCCGGCGCCGAAGCTGCTGGAGCGCACGCCCGGCAAGCTTTCCAGGGTTTCGCCCAGTGTCGCTTCACGGCGCAGCACCAGCTCATCGTTTTCCATCACGGCGACCGGGGTGGTCATCTCATGGCTCTGCTTGGCCAGGCCGCTGGCGCTGACCACGACGGATTGCAGTTCGACCGGATCGGCGGCCCAGGCAGCCGGAACCAGAGCCAGGCTGATCGCCCAGGCCAGGGGATGACGCTTCAGTTTCATGTGATTCTCCAGACAGTGGCGGTTGCCTTCCGAGGCAACCGAAGAGGCTGTGCGCCGGCATCGGGACACGAGCACCGGCATGCGGGGCGAGAATCTAACATGTTATATCGTAACGTTTCAGTCTGTTTTTCCCTGGCAGCCACAACCGATGCCACTCGTACGTGGTCCAAACGAAGAGGCCGTGCGAGCCGCGTGCGGCTCTGGATTGCTTCGGGAGGTAGATCATGACCGTCGACATCGACACCACCACCGGCACCTGCTGCGTGGTCATCAACGGCAACACGCACCGCAGCGCCCTGATGGACGTGCGCATCACCACCGATCCAGAGGCACGCATGTCGGTGATGAACATCGACGGCACCAGCATCCATGTGCCGGAGGACGAAGCCGAACATCTGATCGCCGCCGGCGCGGTGGACGATCGCTCCAACCTGGTGGCAGACGACTAGGCCCAGGCCAGAAAACAAAAACCCCGGCTAGCCGGGGTTTTCTGCGAGTCGGTGGCGATCCATCCGGGCGGGCTCAAATGGGGCCTGCCTTGCCATCCTCTATTCGCGCAGCGAGCGCGCACCCACTCCGGTCATCAACCGGCGTGGTAATCCGCATCCGCCTCTTCGAAGCGCTTGACGATGCTCGGCGCCGGGTCGGCGCCCAGCTTGCTCACCACCACGATGGCAATACTGGCGAGGATGAAGCCCGGGATGATTTCGTACAGGCCCAGGCCGATGAACTCCTTCCACACCACCACGGTGACCGCGCCCACCAGCATGCCGGCCAGCGCGCCGTTGCGGGTCATGCGCTTCCACAGCAGCGAGATCAGCACCACCGGACCGAACGCTGCACCGAAGCCGGCCCAGGCATAGGACACCAAGCCCAGCACCTTGCTCTCCGGGTTGGAGGCGATGCCGATGGCAATCAGGGCGATCAGCAGCACCATGCCGCGGCCGACCCACACCAGTTCGGTCTGCGAGGCATGCTTGCGCAGCATGGCCTTGTAGAAGTCCTGGGTCAGCGCACTGGAGCTGACCAAGAGTTGCGCACTGAGGGTGCTCATCACCGCCGCCAGCACGCCGGAGAGGATGATGCCGGCCACCCAGGGGTTGAACAGGATCTTCACCAGCTCCATGAACACCCGCTCGCCGTTCTGGCTCACCGCACCGGCCTGGTCCGGGTGATCGGCGAAGTAGGCGATGCCGAGGAAACCCACCGCCACGGCACCGGCCAGCGTCAGGATCATCCAGGTCATGCCGATGCGACGGGCGTTGGGAATGGTCTTGATCGAGTCGGCGGCCATGAAGCGCACCAGGATGTGCGGCTGGCCGAAGTAGCCCAGGCCCCAGGCCAGCAGCGAGATGATGGCGACAAAGGACAGCCCGCGGAACATGTCGAAGTTGGCCGGGTTCTGCGCCTCGATGGTGGCCATCACGGTGCCCATGTCACCAAGGGCGAGGATGACAAACAGCGGCGTGATCAGCAGCGCGAAGATCATCAGCGTGGCCTGCACGGTGTCGGTCCAGCTCACCGCCAGGAAGCCGCCGATGAACACGTAAAGGATGGTCGCCGCAGCGCCGACCCACAGTGCGTATTCGTAGGGCATGCCGAAGGTGGACTCGAACAGCCGCGCGCCCGCCACCACGCCCGAGGCGCAGTAGATGGTGAAGAACACCAGGATCACCAGCGCGGAGAAGATCCGCAGCATGCGGCTCTCGTCCTCGAAGCGGTGCGAGAAATAGTCCGGCAGGGTCAGCGCGTTGTGGTTGTGCTCGGTGTGCACGCGCAGGCGACCGGCAACGAACAGCCAGTTGAGCCAGGCGCCGATGATCAGGCCGATGGCGATCCAGCTTTCCGACAGGCCGGCGACGAAGATCGCGCCGGGCAGGCCCATCAGCAGCCAGCCGCTCATGTCCGAGGCGCCCGCCGACAACGCGGTGACGAAGCTGCCGAGGCTGCGCCCGCCGAGGATGTAGTCGGAGAAGTTCTTGGTGGCGCGGTAGGCGATGAAGCCGATCAGGATCATCGCGGCGATGTAGATCAGAAAGGTGATCAGCGTGGGTGTACTGACGCTCATTGTGAATCCCTCGTTAGTTGTTGTTCGGCGGAGCGCGAGCGAACCCGCGTGCCACCTTGGCAGAGGGCGATGGCGAAAGCGGCCATCACCGGCGACAGGCCCAAACCGGGCCCGTCAGTGGCGGAAGAGCGTCCGCCAACTGTCCAATTTGTTGTTGTACGCCGGCTGCTGGGACAGCCGGGTTGATGTCATGCGCGGGTTGCGGCCGAAGCCAGCCCCCGCGGTTACACGCCGACGCCCCTGCGGGCGTCAACAACCCGCTCAGTCGTCGCCGAGCGACAGCAGCGAGGCGTTGCCGCCCACAGCCGTGGTGTTGGTCGAGGTGGTGCGCTCGTTGGCGAAGCGCAGCAGGTAGCTCGGGCCGCCCGCCTTCGGGCCGGTGCCGGACAGGCCACAGCCACCGAACGGCTGCACGCCCACCACCGCACCGATCTGGTTACGGTTGACGTAAAGGTTGCCGACCCGCGCCAGACGCTCGATGCGTTCGGCGGTTTCCTCGTTGCGGCTGTGCACACCGAGCGTCAGGCCGTAGCCGGTGCCATTGATCGCCGCGACGACCTTTTCCAGGTCCGCCGCGTCGTAGCGCGCCACATGCAGCACGGGGCCGAAATGCTCCTTCTTCAGCTGGTGGATGCCGTCGATCTCGAAGGCCACCGGCGCCACGAAATGGCCGTTGAGCCCCTCCGGCAATCGGGCTTCGGCGATCAAGCGCCCTTCGCTCTTGAGCTGCTGGATATGCGCCAGCAGGCCTTCGCGCGCCTCCTGATCGATCACCGGGCCGATGTCGTTCTCACGCAGATGGGTCGGCCCCACCCGCAGCTCGGCCATGGCACCCTTGAGCAATTCGATAACGCGGTCGGCGATATCACGCTGCACGTAAAGCACGCGCAACGCCGAGCAACGCTGGCCGGCACTGGTGAAGGCCGAACCGACCGCGTCCTTGATCACCTGCTCGGGCAGCGCCGTGGAGTCGACGATCATCGCGTTCTGCCCGCCGGTCTCGGCGATCAGCGTGGCGATGGCGCCCTCCTTCTCGGCCAGCTGGCGATTGATGATGCGCGCCGTGTCGGTGGAACCGGTGAAGCACACACCGACCACCCGCGGATCGCGACAGAACACAGCACCCAGGGTGGCGCCATCGCCCGGCAGGAAGGCGATTGCCTCCTTCGGCAGGCCGGCTTCGAACATCAGCTGCAGCGCACGGGCGGCGATCAGGCTGGTCTGCTCGGCCGGCTTGGCCAGCACAGTGTTGCCGGCCACCAGGGCCGCGGTGATCTGACCGAGGTAGATCGCCAGCGGGAAGTTCCACGGGCTGATGCAGACGAACACGCCGCGGCCTTCATGGAACAGCTCGTTGCGCTCGCCGGTCGGGCCTTTCAGCTCTTCGCGGCCGAGCTTCAGGCGTGCCTGCTGGGCGTAGTAGCGGCAGAAATCCACCGCCTCGCGCACCTCGTCGATGCCATCCTGCAGCGACTTGCCGGCTTCCACCGTACACAGCGCCATCAGCTCGGCACGGTGTTTTTCCAGCAGATCGCCGAGACGCTCGAGCACCGCCGCGCGGTTCTCCACGGGTGTCGCGTTCCAGGTCGGCCAGTAGGCGGCCAGCCGCTCGACCGCCTGGCGTGCCTGCTCGGCGCTGGCGAACTGGGCCTGGCCGACGACCTTGTTCAGGTCATAGGGGCAGCGTACCTCGGACGGCGCACCGGCCAGGGTCTGCCCGCCGATCACCGGCGCGGCCTGCCATTGACGATCGAGGAAAGGTTGATAGGCGCTGGCCAGTTCGTTCCATTGTTGTTGGATGTTCATGTTGATCCCTTGGGAGTTCTTGCGATTGCCGTACAAGGCCGGCGGCAGCGGAATGCGCGGGTTGCCCAGCGCGGCGAACCTGCGCAGCTGGCTAACCGGGTGATCGATCAGCGACTCGACCGGCACGCGCGGATCGACCAGCTGATGGACGAAGGACGAGTTGGCACCGTTCTCCAGCAGGCGGCGCACCAGATAGGGCAGCAGGTCCTTGTGGGCGCCGACCGGCGCATAGATGCGCACGTGCTTGCGGTACTTCTCGATCACCGTGTCGTACAGCGCATCGCCCATGCCGTGCAGGCGCTGAAACTCGAATTCGCGCGGCTGCGCCGCCCGCTCGGCCATGTCCAGGATGCAGCTGACGGTATGCGCGTTGTGGCTGGCGAACTGTGGGTAGATCACGCCGCGGGTGTGCTCGGAGAGCAGGTAGCGGGCGCAGGCGAGGTAAGACGTATCGGTGCCTTCCTTGCGGGTATAGACCGGGTAACCGTCCAGCCCCTGGACCTGGCACTGCTTGATCTCGCTGTCCCAGTAGGCGCCCTTGACCAGGCGCAGCGGAATGCGCGCGTCCAGCTCGCGGCCCAGCAGTGTCAGCCAGACAAGCACCGGCAGGCAGCGCTTGGAATAGGCCTGGATGACCAGGCCGAACTCGCCCCAGCCGGCGATAGCCGGATCACGCATGAGCTTCTCGAACAGTTCGAGCGACAGCTCCAGGCGGTCGGCCTCCTCGGCATCGATAGTGATACCGACATCCAGGCGGCGGGCCAGGATGGCTAGCTCGCGGACGCTGGCGAACAGCTCGTTGAGCACCCGATCGCGCTGAGCGACTTCGTAGCGCGGGTGCAGCGCCGACAGCTTGATCGACACCGAAGGTCGTGGCCCCGGCCCGACCTGCGGCTCGGCGCCCACGGTTTCCACGGCCTGGCGGTAGTCGGCCATGTACTTGGCGGCGTCTTCAGCGGTCAGCGCGGCCTCGCCGAGCATGTCGAAGGAATAGGTGTAGCCCTTCTCCCGCTCCGGTCGGCCGTTCTTGAGGGCTTCTGCGATGGTGCGACCGAGCACGAACTGCTTGCCCATCAGCTTCATGGCCTGGTTCATCGCGGCGCGGATCACTGGCTCGCCGGAGCGCTTGAGCAGGCGGCCGATGACGTTCTTCGGCCGGCCGTCGGCAGTCTCCGGATCGACCACCTTGCCGGTCATCACCAGGCCCCAGGCAGCGAAGTTGACCAACACGTTGTCGCTCTGGCCCAGGTGGCGCTCCCATTCAGCGGCATTGAGCTTGTCGCGGATCAGCGCATCGGCGGTCGCCGCGTCCGGTACGCGCAGCAGCGCTTCGGCCAGGCACATCAGCATCAGCCCTTCCTGGGTATCGAGGCTGTACTGGCGCAGCAGCGCATCAAGGGTGTCGACCGCGTTGTCACGAGCGCGCACGGCTTCGATCAGCGTGCGCGCTCGTTCGCGAATGGCGGCGATGCCTGCCTCGCCTGGATCGGCGAGCTGCAGCAGTTCAGTGAGATAGGCCGCCTCGTCAACGCTGTAGTTGGCGCTGATGGCGGGAAAGAATTCTGCTGCTGTCTGGTTGGCGAAGGCGCCATCCAGCACGTGACCGGCCTTGAACATGCGCCGCTCCTCTTTTGAGTTGTGTCTGCTTATAGGTCTAGTCCACGGCCGGGCTGATGATGCAGCACAAGACGATGAGCCAGGTCGGGAAGCGGAATGTAGGGTCAGCGCGTCGAGCCGTTCTTACGCAAAACTACGGAAGTTTTGCGAAAAACTCCGATAGGGAAAGGCGGAAAAGCTGTGGTAACAAAAGCGCACCAGGATGGCGCAGGAATATCTGCGTAATCTCTGACCGGCGCGAAAACAGGGCGATCCAGGACCGATCAGCGATCCGACTTGCGCAGCCCGCGAGGGGTCAGGCCGAGGTAGCGGCGGGTGGCCGTGGTCAATGCGCTCTGACTGGAGAAGCCGCACTCCTCGGCGATGCGCACCAAGGGCAGCGGCGTCTCGCGCAGCAGGCGCGCGGCGCGATCGAGGCGGGCCTTGAGCAGGTACTGGTGCGGGGTGAGGCCGACGCTGTCCTTGAACTGGGCGTGAAAATGGCTGGGGCTCAGGCAGACCACCTGGGCCAGCTCGGCGACCGTGATGCGCCGCGCCAGATTGCTCTGGATGTGGCTGTCCAGTCGCTGCAGATCCAGCGGGCCGGCCGGACGCTGCTGGGCTTCGCCGAAAAGCCGCAGGTGCAGTGCCCGTAACAACACGCCACCCAGCGCGCGGGCCAGCAGCGGATCGCTGCCGTAGCGCGCCAGCTCGGCACCGGCGTACGCCAACAGGTTCTGGAAGTCGGCATCCAGCGCCGGATAGCGCGGCGCCTCGAACAGGCGCGCCAGCAGTTCGGGATCTTCGGTGCCGACTTCCTGCTCGTCCAGGTCGATGATCAGCATGCGGTTGTCGCCCATGCCGGCGAAACCATGATCGGCATCCCCCGGCACCAGGCAGGCGCGCATCCGGCACACCTCCCCGCCCGAGCCGTTGACCTCGAATTCCGCACGACCGGCCAGCGACATCACCAACTGGTGATAGTCGTGGGCGTGCTGGTGAGTCTGGTCATCCAGGCGAAGCAGACGGGCATTGAGCATGTGGGCACCTGAGGTTGGCAGCCGTCGCCGTTGATGAAAGACGCCGGCCAGTGCGCACTCTACCTAACGCCGGGGAAGGTGCCCACCCCGCGGCCGGGATTGAAATCATCCGGGGCACTACCCATCTAAGGAGCACGTATTCGCAACGGGTGCCGCATGAACGACGACATCAATCAGGATCAGGAAATCATCTCCAACGGCCTCGTGCTGCCTGACCAGCAGCAGCCGGACAAGCTCTACATCATCCCGGTGCACAACCGGCCGTTCTTCCCGGCTCAGGTGTTGCCGGTCATCGTCAATGAAGACCCCTGGGCCGAGACCCTGGAGCGCGTGGCCAAGACGCCGCACCAGCGGGTGGCGTTGTTCTTCGTCGACTCGCCGGTGCTGGACATGGCCACCTTCGACCCGGATAGCCTGCCGGAACATGGCACCATGGTCCGCGTACACCACGCCTCGCAGGAGGGAGGCAAGCTGCAGTTCGTCGCCCAGGGCCTGGCGCGGGTGCGCATCCGCGGCTGGCTGCGGCGCAAGCCGCCGTATCTGGTGGAAGTCGATTACCCGAAGAGCGACGAGGACCCGCGCGACGAGGTCAAGGCCTACGGCATGGCGCTGATCAACGCGATCAAGGAGCTCTTGCCACTCAATCCGCTGTACAGCGAGGAGCTGAAAAACTACCTCAATCGCTTCAGCCCCAACGACCCGTCGCCGCTGACCGACTTCGCCGCCGCGCTGACCACCGCGCCGGGCGCCGAACTGCAGGAAGTACTGGACACCGTGCCGGTCTTGAAGCGTATGGAAAAGGTGCTGCCGCTGCTGCGCAAGGAAGTCGAGGTCGGCAAGCTGCAGAAGGAGCTCACCGGCGAGGTCAATCGCAAGATCGGCGAGCGCCAGCGCGAGTTCTTTCTCAAGGAACAGCTGAAGATCATCCAGCGCGAGCTGGGCATCACCAAGGACGACAAAAGCGCCGACGCCGACGAGTTCCGCGCGCGCCTGGAAGGCAAGGTGGTGCCACCGGCCGCGCAGAAGCGCATCGACGAGGAACTGAACAAGCTGTCGATCCTCGAGACCGGCTCGCCGGAATACGCCGTCACCCGCAACTACCTCGACTGGGCCACCGCCCTGCCCTGGGGGGTCTACGGCAAGGACAAGCTCGACCTCAAGCGCGCGCGCAAGGTGCTCGACAAGCATCACGCCGGACTCGACGACATCAAGAACCGCATCCTCGAGTTTCTCGCCGTCGGCGCCTTCAAGGGCGAGATCGCCGGCTCCATCGTGCTGCTGGTCGGCCCGCCGGGCGTGGGCAAGACCAGCATCGGCAAGTCCATCGCCGAATCCCTCGGCCGACCGTTCTACCGTTTCAGCGTCGGCGGCATGCGCGACGAGGCGGAGATCAAGGGCCACCGCCGTACCTACATCGGCGCCCTGCCCGGCAAGCTGGTGCAGGCGCTCAAGGATGTCGAAGTGATGAACCCGGTGATCATGCTCGACGAGATCGACAAGCTCAGCAGCAGCTACCAGGGCGATCCAGCATCGGCGCTGCTGGAGACCCTCGACCCGGAGCAGAACGTCGAATTTCTCGACCATTACCTGGACCTGCGCCTGGACCTGTCCAAGGTGCTGTTCGTCTGCACGGCCAACACGCTGGACTCGATCCCCGGCCCACTGCTCGACCGCATGGAGGTGATCCGCCTGTCCGGCTATATCGCCGAAGAGAAGCTGGCAATCGCCAAGCGCCACCTGTGGCCGAAGCTGCTGGACAAGACCGGCGTGCCGAAGGAGCGCCTGGCCATCAGCGACAGCGCCTTGAAGGCGGTGATCGAAGGCTATGCCCGCGAGGCCGGTGTACGCCAGCTGGAAAAGCAGCTGGGCAAACTGGTGCGCAAGGCGGTGGTCAAGCTGCTGGAAGATCCGCAAGCGGTGCTGAAGATCACGCCGAAGGATCTCGAAAGCTACCTCGGCAAACCGGTGTTCCGCAGCGAACAGGTGCTCTCCGGCGTCGGCGTGATCACCGGCCTCGCCTGGACCAGCATGGGCGGCGCCACGCTGCCGATCGAGGCGACGCGCATCCATACGCTCAACCGCGGCTTCAAGCTCACCGGCAAGCTCGGCGACGTGATGAAGGAATCGGCGGAGATCGCCTACAGCTTCGTGACCTCGAACCTGAAGACGTTCAAGGGCGATCCGCAGTTCTTCGACCAGGCCTTCGTGCACCTGCACGTGCCGGAAGGCGCGACACCCAAGGACGGCCCCAGCGCCGGCATCACCATGGCCAGCGCACTGCTGTCGCTGGCACGCAACCAGCCGCCGAAGAAGGGCGTGGCGATGACCGGCGAGCTGACCCTGACCGGCCATGTGCTGCCCATCGGCGGGGTACGCGAGAAGGTCATCGCCGCGCGGCGGCAGAAGCTCTTCGAGCTAATCCTGCCGGAAGCCAATCGTGGCGACTTCGACGAGCTGCCGGACTACCTGAAGGAAGGGCTGACGGTGCACTTCGCCAGGCGCTTCGCCGATGTGGCCAAGGTGCTCTTCTGAGTAGAAACAGCCTGCGCGGGGCGGACGGTGCGCTTGCACAGCCGCCCTGCGCTCGCCGCACCCCTGACACGTCTGCAGCCGGACGCTTTTGGGCTATCCTTCCGGTTCCATTCCGACTGGTGCCGATCATGCCTTTCGACATCCCTCGCCTGCTGCTACCCACCAGCCTCGCCCTGCTGACCGCCTGCGCCGGCCAAGAGAGCGCACCGCCTTCGAGCGTGGTACTCAGCGACGATCGACGCTGCCCGCAGAGCCTGCAGAACGGTCAGCAGTTGATCGTCAGCCTGCCGAGCAACCCGACCACCGGCTATCGCTGGATCCTCCACGAGTCGGCCCCGGAGCAGCTGCGCAGTCTTGGGCCTGAAGTGTTCAGCAACCCGAAGGACGACATGATCGGCGGCGACGGGCTATCCACCTGGCGTTTCGAAGCGCGGCAGGCCGGCAGCGGTCGGCTCTACCTGACCTACCAGCGCCCCTGGGAGGCCGATGGCGAGCCGGCCGGGCTGTTCGATTGTCGGATCGAGGTGCACTGAGGCAGGGCCAGGCAGCCGCTTTCCGCTACAATGCCGCCCCATTTTTCCAACACGCCGCCGCCACCGTGAGTCACGATCCCGACCGTCTGTTCGCCCAGCCCCTAGCCCGTGTCCAGGACTTCGTCTTCAACGAGGACGTGGCACGGGTGTTCCCCGACATGATCAAGCGTTCGGTACCTGGTTACCCGACGATCGTTGAGAATATGGGCGTGATCGCCGCACAGTTCGCTCAGCCCAATACCCGCCTGTACGACCTTGGCTGCTCGCTGGGTGCGGTGACCCAGGCGCTGCGCCGGCATGTGAGTCAGGACAACTGCCAGGTGATTGCCGTGGACAACTCCACCGCCATGGTCGAGCGCTGCCGCGAATACCTGCATGCGCAGGACTCCATGTACCAGGAGCTGTTGCCGGTGGAGGTCCTAGAAGCCGACATTCTGGCCCTGGAGTTCCAGTCCAGCTCGCTGGTGGCGCTGAACTTCACCCTGCAGTTCATCGCCCCCGAACAGCGCCCGGCCCTGCTCGGCCGCATTCGTCAGGCAGTGGTGCCGGGCGGCGCGCTGATCCTGTCGGAGAAACTGCGCTTCGAGGACGACGAGGAGCAGCAGCTGCTGACCGACCTGCACATTGCCTTCAAGCGCGCCAATGGCTACAGCGAACTGGAGATCGCCCAGAAGCGCAGCGCCATCGAGAACGTGATGAAGCCCGATAGCCTGGAAACCCATCGCCAACGCCTGCTCGAGGCCGGCTTTTCCAAGGTCGTGCCCTGGTTCCAATGCCTGAATTTCGCTTCGCTGATCGCCCTGCCATGAATCTCGACCTCACTCCCCTCGCCTGGCGCCTGGCCGGCACACCACTCGCTGCCTGGGCCAACGACGTTCAACAGCAACTGGACGCCAAACTCGCCATCGGTCATGGCGATCTGCCGCGCTGGCGCCGGGCCGTCGATGCGCTACCGGCGCTGATGCCGACGCAGATCGAGCTGCGCGAATGTTTCCGCCTCGCGGCCCCCTGCGACGAAGCCACACGCCAGGCCACCCGCGAGGCGCTTATGGGGCTGTCGCCGTGGCGCAAGGGGCCGTTCGAGGTATTCGGCGTGCATGTGGACACCGAATGGCGCTCGGACTGGAAATGGGCCCGGGTCGCGCCGCATCTCGACCTTGCCGGCAAGCGCATCCTCGACGTCGGCTGCGGCAATGGTTACTACATGTGGCGCATGCTCGGCGCCGGTGCTGACAGCGTGGTCGGTGTCGACCCGAACTGGCTGTTCTTCTGCCAGTTCCATGCGATGAAACGTTACCTGCCAGAGCTACCCGCCTGGCACCTGCCGTTCGCCCTGGAAGACCTGCCACCCAAGCTCGAAGGCTTCGAAACGGTATTCTCCATGGGCGTGCTCTACCATCGCCGTTCGCCCGTCGATCACCTGCTCGATCTGAAGGACTGCCTGGTCCGCGGCGGCGAGCTGGTGCTGGAAACGCTGGTGGTCGAGGGCGACGAGAACACCGCGCTGGTACCGGAAGACCGCTACGCACAGATGCGCAACGTCTGGTTCCTGCCCTCGGTGCCGGCGCTGGAGCGCTGGCTGCGGCGGGCCGGCTTCGTCGACGTGCGCTGTGTGGACGTCAGCGTGACCAGCGTCGAGGAACAGCGCAGCACCGACTGGATGCGCTACCAGTCGCTACCGGATTTCCTCGACCCTCAGGACCACGGCCGCACCGTCGAAGGGCTGCCGGCCCCCATGCGCGCCGTACTGCTGGCACGCAAGCCCTGAGCATCTCGGCCTAATGATGTCAGGCGCCACGCTTGCGGCGCCGCCCCTCCACGAGTTGCCGCAGCGGCAGGCGCGCCCGTTCGAGCAACTGCTGGCGGCTCAGGTCGCGCTTGGCCAGCTCGGCGTCGTCCAGTCGCAACAACTGCCGATAACGGCTGCGCTGCCGCCACGCCCGGTACCAGTCATGCAGGCTGCGTTGCAGACCGAGCGGCCACATGGCCGGCATGTAGACGTCAGGAATCTGGGGCTCCACTGGCCGCCGTGATCGGATTTTGCGTGGCTCTGTAGACATGCTCACCTCCGTTTCGCTGGCCGTGGGCACGTCATGGATATGGCGGCCACGGGTTCACGAACAGGATGAGCGGACGCCCACTGTTCAAACAAACGACTAATATAAAAGCCTGCGTTCAAGATTATTGAATGGTGGCTCATGCTGGAACCATCCAACCCCGGTACGACTGCCCCGCTGCTGGAAAGCGACGTGCTACGCACCTTTGTCGCCATCGCCGAGAGCGGCAGCTTTACTCGCGCGGCCGGACAGATCTATCGCAGCACCTCGGCGGTCAGCATGCAGATCAAGCGGCTGGAAGATACCCTGGGCCGCCCGCTGTTTGTCCGTGAGGCTCGTCAGGTGCGCCTCACCCCCGCTGGGGAGACGCTGCTCGGCTACGCGCGGCGCCTGCTCAAGCTCAACGAGG
Source organism: Stutzerimonas sp. LR2 (assembly GCF_055755175.1). Lineage (NCBI taxonomy): Bacteria > Pseudomonadati > Pseudomonadota > Gammaproteobacteria > Pseudomonadales > Pseudomonadaceae > Stutzerimonas > Stutzerimonas sp. LR2. Next base: position 119,956 of record NZ_JBVTRR010000002.1, on the reverse strand, counting down.
AAGCGATCGCCCATTTTCTGCAGCCGGCGTTGCAAGGGCGTGTGCGTTTCGGCACGCCGGCCGATGTCGGCACACGCATCCTGCCCGGCCTGCTGGCGCTGTTCGCCCGCAGCCATCCCGGCGTGGAGGTCGACGTCTCGGTCGCCCGCAGCATCGACATGATCGAACGTATCGATGCCGGCGAACTGGATCTGGCGCTGATCACTACCGGCAATCTCGGGCAGGACGATTCGCGGGGCGAGCCGATCCACAGCGAACCTCTGGTCTGGGCCGGCCGCAGCGGCGGCGTCGCCGCGCTGCGCACGCCATTGCCGCTGGCGCTGGCCAGCCCGGACTGCGCCTGGCGCCGGCAGGCCCTGGACGCGCTCGACCGAATCGGGCGCGGCTACCGCATCGCCTACTCGAGCGAGCAGACCTCCGGCCAGGAAGCGGCGATGATCGCCGATCTGGCAATCGCGCCCTACCCGGCGAGCCTGGTCCGCCCGCCCCTGCAGCGGCTGGACGGGCAGTACGGGCTACCGCAACTGGGCGACTATCGGATCAACCTGCTGCGTGGTAGCAATCGCAGCGATGCGGTCGAGGTGTTGGCCGCCCAGGTGATTGCCGCCTTCGCCGAGTACCGCAGCCGTTTTGGCGGCCATCGCCCGGAAGCCAGCGAGGAACCGACATGGCACGCTGGATGATCCTCGCCGGGGCGGTGCTGCTCCTGCTCGGCGTCGCCTGGCAGTACTTCCCCTGGCTGCTGAACTGGTTCGGCCGCCTACCGGGCGACATCCGCATCGAGTCCGAACGCAGCCGGGTGTTCATCCCGATCACCTCGATGGTGATTCTCAGCCTGGTCCTGACCGTGCTGATCAACCTGTTCCGCCGCTGAACAGCGCCGTCCCCGCGGAGAGGACCGCGAATGGACCCTTCAGCGGACGGCTTGTCTCACCCTCGCGCTGCGGCGCTGAGGATCAGATGCTTCATTTCCTTGACCGCCTGCTTGAAGCCGACGAACAGCGCATGAGCGACGATGGCGTGACCGATGTTCAGCTCATTGACACCACGGATGGCGGCGATGGCTTCGGCGTTGTGGTAGTGCAGACCATGCCCGGCATTGACGATCAGCCCGTGGCTGAGACCGACCTCGACACCGTCGCGAATCCGCGCCAGTTCGCAGGCACGTTCAGCCACGCTGTGAGCATCGGCATAGCGACCGGTGTGCAGTTCGATGGCCGGCGCACCGACCCGGGCCGCCGCCTCGATCTGCAGCGGATCGGCATCGATGAACAGCGAGACTTCCGCACCGCAGCCGCGCAACCGCTCCACCGCCTCGCGAATGCGCGCCTCCTGGCCGGCGACATCCAGACCACCCTCTGTGGTCAGCTCCTGGCGGGTTTCCGGCACCAGGCAGACATGCTCCGGCCGCAGCTGCTCGGCAAAGGCCAGCATCGCCTCGGTGACACCCATCTCGAAATTCATGCGCGTCTGCAGGGCGTCCTTCATCATCAGCACATCGCGCTCCTGGATATGTCGACGGTCCTCGCGCAGGTGCACGGTAATGCCGTCCGCGCCTGCCTCTTCGGCGTCCAGCGCGGCCTTGACCGGGTCCGGATAGCGGGTGCCGCGGGCCTGGCGCAGGGTAGCGACATGGTCGACGTTGACACCGAGCAGGATTCGATTGGCTTCAGTCACGCGGGGACTCCTTCAGATTCATGAACAGTTCGCGGCTAACCAGCGGTCGGCCGCCCAGATGCGGTGCCAGAGCCTGGCGCATCAGCCGCTTGGCGGCGGCCAGCGCGCCCGGCACCTGCCAGTCGGCCTCGGCCATCGCGAGAAGTTCCGCGCCATTGAACAGCCCTGGCTGGAACCCCACAACCGGCTCCAGGCCGGCGTCCGGCACCAGCCGATACAGCCGCTGCGCGTCGATCGGCTGACCGGCGATATCGATGTCGAGGGCAAAACCATAGCCCAGCTCGTCGAGCAGTCGCCATTCGAAGGCCCGCAGCAACGGCTCAAGCGGCCGGTGCTCGGCCAGCGCCGGCAGAGTCGCGACGTAATGCTCGAACAGTGCAGGGTGCGCGTCCTCCGCCGGCAGCAGGCGGATCAGCAGCTCGTTGAGGTACATGCCGCTGAACAGCGCCTGGCCATCGAGCCAGTGGGCGGGCCCGGCACTTTCCAGGCGGGCAACGGTCTTCAGTTCTGACTTGCCGCGCAGTTCGACTTCCAGCGATACGAACGGGCGGATCAGGCTGCCGGCCTTGCCCCGCGCCGCACGCATGACGGCGCGCAGCCGCCCCTGCGGAGTGAACAGGTCGACCAACGCGCTGCTTTCCTTGTACGGACGGCTGTGCAGAACGAATGCAGGCTGGTGCATGGCGGCCCAGGGGGTGCGCAATGCGCACGGGTGAGTGCGAAGAGGCTGTTACTGATAGCCCAGCGAATGCAGTGCGCGCTCGTCGTCGGACCAGCCGCCCTTCACCTTGACCCACAGGTTGAGCATGACCTTGGAGTCGAAGAGGACCTCCATGTCCTTGCGCGCTTCCTGGCCGATGCGTTTGATGCGCTCGCCCTTGTCGCCGATGATGATCTTCTTCTGCCCGTCGCGCTCGACCAGAATCAGCGCGTGGATGTGCAGCACGTGGCCTTCCTGCTTGAAGTCCTCGATCTCGACGGTGATCTGGTACGGCACCTCGGCGCCAAGCTGACGCATGATCTTCTCGCGCACCAGCTCGGCGGCAAGAAAGCGGCTGCTGCGGTCGGTGATCTGATCTTCCGGGAAAAAGTGCTCGCCCTCGGGAAGGCGCTCGGCCACCAGCTGTTCCAGGGTTTCCAGATTCTGCCCGTGCTGCGCAGAGATCGGCACGATCTCGGCATTCGGCAGCTGCTCGGCCAGCCAGCGCAGGTGCGGCAGTAGCTCGGCCTTGTCCTCGATGCGGTCGGTCTTGTTGACGGCGACGATCAGCGGTCCGGTGACGTATTGCACGCGCTCCAGCACGGCCTGGTCTTCATCGGTCCAGCGGGTGCGGTCGACGACGAAGATCACCACGTCGACATCCTTTAGCGCCGAGGCCGCGGTGCGGTTCATGTAGCGGTTGAGCGCGGTCTCGCCATTCTTGTGCAGACCCGGGGTATCGACATAGACCGCCTGCACGCTGCCCTCGGTCTTGATGCCGAGCATGTTGTGACGGGTCGTCTGCGGCTTGCGCGAGGTGATCGCCAACTTCTGCCCGAGGATGTGGTTGAGCAAGGTGGATTTGCCGACGTTCGGCCGGCCGACGATGGCGACATAACCGCAACGGCTGACGTCTTCGGATTGTTGCTGCTCGTCAGTCATGTCCATTCTCCACGCCCAGGGCGATCAATGCGGCTGCTGCGGCAACCTGTTCGGCAATGCGGCGACTGGCGCCCTGCCCATGAGTTTTGTCGTTGAGCAAGGCCACCTGGCATTCGACGAAGAACGTGCGGCAATGCGGTTCGCCCTGGATGTCCACCACTTCGTAGCGCGGCAGCTCACAGGCACGCGACTGGAGAAACTCCTGCAGGCGGGTCTTGGGATCCTTGTTGGTGTCCACCAGCGTCAAGCCCTGCAGCTCGTTGGCCAGCCAGGCGATAACCCGCTCACGGGCGACATCCATGCCGGCATCGAGATAAATGGCGCCGATCAGCGCCTCGAGGGTATCGGCCAGAATCGATTCGCGGCGGTAGCCACCGCTCTTGAGTTCACCGGAGCCGAGACGCAGGTGATCACCAAGCTCGAAGCCGCGTGCCAGCACGGCAAGCGTCTCGCCCTTGACCAGCCGGGCCCGCAGCCGCGACAGCTGGCCTTCACGGGCCTGCGGAAAATGGTTGAACAGCGCCTCGCCAGCAACGAAGTTGAGGATGGCGTCGCCGAGAAACTCCAGACGCTCGTTGTTGCGTCCGGCATAGCTGCGATGGGTAAGGGCCAGGAGCATCAGCTCCTGGTCCTTGAATTGATAGCCGAGCTTGCGCTCGAGGCGGGCTAACGAAGTGCTCACGGCATCCTTAGGCGATATTCTTTGTCGAAGTTCGCCACCAGATCGAGATTGCGGATCAGCGGCTCGCGTTTTTCGTACTTCAGGTGTGCCCTGAATTCATTGTTCTGGATCTCGACCTTCAGCGCTTCCTTCAGATCGATATTCTGGATGCCGTTGACCTGCATCCCCTTGCTGACATGACTATAGAACTCCCCGACGCTGCGAATCTCAAGCGCTTCGTCGGTTTCCACGGACTGGATGATCTTGTCCATGGACATGTAGTCGAAATAATGCGGGAACATCTTGAACCCGGTGCTGGCCACAAACGCCACAACCGCCAGGAGCATGATCCAGCTCAGCATGGACAGCCCTTTTTGCGAACGCGCAAAACTCATGTCGACCTCTATGTCGTAACGATACCCACCGATCGGGGCAAGACAAATATAACGAGCCCACTACGCTCGACGGGGGCCGCAATTCACAGCTTTCAGTGAATCAGGCCCACGCGGGAGAAATTCGGCAGATTGCTGAGTTTCGGATCGGGCCAGCTCATCCACACGGCGAAGGCCTTGCCGACGATGTTGCGGTCCGGAACCATGCCAGCAAGCTCGGCGGGGATCGAGTCATCCTGCCAGTAGCGGCTGTCGTTGGAGTTGTCGCGGTTGTCGCCCATCATGAAGTAATGCTCGGCCGGCACGGTCCACTGGCGGCTCGGTTCGATTCGATAGCGCCCCATTTCCTTGCGGATCAGGTGCTCCACTTCGCCGAGTTTTTCCCGATACAGCACGGCGCTGCCGAGACTGCCCGGTTCTTCGCCGACCAGCATTTCGGCCACCGGCTGATCGTTGACGAACAGACGGCGGTCGCTGCTATAGCGCACGGTGTCACCCGGCAGACCGACGACCCGCTTGATGTAGTTGATGCTGGGTTCGTTGGGATAGCGGAAGACCATCACGTCGCCGCGCTTCGGATCACTGACTTCGATCACCTTGGTGTCCACCACCGGCAGGCGGATGCCGTAGGCGAATTTGTTGACCAGGATGAAGTCACCGACTTCCAGCGTCGGAATCATCGAACCGGACGGGATCTGGAAGGGTTCGACAAGAAACGAGCGCAGTACCAGCACGATGGCCAGCACCGGGAAGAAGGACTTGCCATACTCGATCAGCAATGGCTCCTTGTTCAGCGCCTCCAGCGTCGATGGATCGATTTCCCCGGTGCGCCCTTCGTAGTTGGCGATCGCAGCCCGACGCCGGGGTGCGAAGAACAACAGATCGCTCAGTGCCAAAAGACCGCAGACGGCCACGGCGATAACCAGCAACAACGGGAAATTGATCGACATATCAGCTATCTACCTTCAGTACCGCGAGGAACGCCTCTTGCGGGATTTCCACGCTGCCTACCTGCTTCATGCGCTTCTTACCGGCCTTCTGCTTTTCCAGCAGCTTGCGCTTACGGCTTACGTCGCCGCCGTAACATTTCGCCAGAACGTTCTTGCGCAACGCCTTGACCGTCGTCCGCGCGACGATCTGCCCGCCGATGGCCGCCTGAATCGCCACATCGAACATCTGCCGCGGGATCAGCTCCTTCATCTTCTCGGTCAGCTGACGGCCTTTGTAATGCGCATTGTCTCGGTGCACGATCAATGCCAGAGCGTCGACCTTCTCGCCATTGATCAGCACGTCCAGCTTGACCAGGTTCGCCGACTGGAAACGCACGAAGCTGTAGTCCAGCGAGGCGTAACCACGGCTCACCGACTTCAGACGATCGAAGAAATCCAGCACCACTTCGCTCATCGGCAGGTCGTAGCGCACCTGAACCTGCGAGCCGAGGAACTGCATGTCGCGCTGCACGCCGCGCTTCTCGATGCACAGGGTGATGACGTTGCCGAGGTGATCCTGCGGGACCAGAATGTTGGCCTGCACGATGGGTTCGCGCATGTCTTCGATGAAGGACAGGTCCGGCAGGCGCGACGGGTTGTCGACGTAGATGGTGTCGCCGTTCTTGAGCAGCAGCTCGTAGACCACCGTCGGCGCCGTGGTGATCAGGTCCAGGTCGTACTCGCGCTCCAGGCGCTCCTGGATGATCTCCATGTGCAGCATGCCGAGGAAGCCGATACGAAATCCGAATCCCAGCGCCTCGGAGCTTTCCGGCTCGTATTGCAGTGCCGCGTCGTTGAGGGTGAGTTTCTGCAGGGCTTCGCGGAAGTCCTCGAAATCGTCGGAGCTGACCGGGAACAGGCCGGCATATACCTGCGGCTTGATGCGCTGGAAGCCGGGCAGCATCTCCACGTCCGGCGTGCTGGAGAGCGTCAGGGTATCGCCCACCGGCGCACCATGGATATCCTTGATCCCGGCGATGATGAAGCCCACTTCGCCGGCCTTGAGATCGGCGGTGGCGGTGTGCTTGGGCGTGAAGACACCAACGCTGTCCACCTGATGCACCTTGCCGGTGGACTTCACCAGCACCTTGTCGCCCTTCTTGATGCGACCGTGGCGTACCCGCACCAGCGACACCACACCCAGGTAGTTGTCGAACCAGGAGTCGATGATCAGCGCCTGCAGCGGCGCCTCGATATCACCGGTGGGCGGAGGAATCACTGCGACCAGACGCTCGAGCACCTCGTCGACGCCCATTCCGCTCTTGGCACTGCAGGCGACCGCATCGGTGGCATCAATGCCGATGATGTGCTCGATCTCTTCCTTGACGCGCTCGGGTTCTGCCTGCGGCAGGTCCATCTTGTTGAGCACCGGCATGACCTCGAGGCCCTGCTCGATGGCGGTGTAGCAGTTGGCAACCGACTGTGCCTCCACCCCCTGACCGGCATCCACCACCAGCAACGCGCCCTCGCACGCGGCCAGCGAGCGGCTGACTTCATAAGTGAAGTCGACGTGTCCGGGGGTATCGATGAAGTTCAGCTGGTAGGTCTTTCCGTCCCGCGCCTTATAGTGCAGCGTGACGCTGTGGGCCTTAATGGTGATACCACGCTCACGCTCGAGGTCCATCGAATCCAGTACCTGAGCGGCCATTTCGCGCTCGGACAGGCCACCGCACATCTGGATGAAACGGTCCGCCAGGGTCGACTTGCCGTGATCGATATGGGCAATGATGGAGAAATTGCGGATATGACTCAGGTCACTCACAGCTCAACACTCGGTAGTCGCGGGCCGATTGCCCGCCGAAAATAGCCGCGAAGTGTAACTGATCAGCCCCTGCAGTGCCACGCACAAGCCGCCCGCATCACGATCAGCTGCATCCAGTGGCCAAACGGCAGAAACGAAGAAGGGCGGCCTGAGCCGCCCTTCGTTTGCTGCACCCGCGCTTACTCGGCCAGCTTGAAGGTAATGAAGCTCGCACGCCCCTGACGCAGCACGCGCATCGAAACCGAGCGGTTCTTGGGCAGCTGCTCGGCAACCCGGCTGAACGTCGCCGCCGAATTGATCGCCTGGTTGTTCAGATGAGTGATGACATCCCCGGGGCGCAGGCCGATCATCGCTGCCGGGCCATTGAGGATCTCGGTGATCACCACGCCGCCCGGCAGATCGAGGCTCTTCTTCTGCTCCTCGGTCAGCTCGGTGACCTTCACGCCCAAGCGATTGTCGCTGCGCTCCTGACCACCGCCAGACGCCGCCACCGCTTCGCCTTCCTCCGGCATAGCGCCGATGCTGACGTCCAGCGTCTTGCGATCACCGTCGCGCACCACTTCCATGCGCGCCTTGCTGCCGGGCTTCAGCGCACCGACCAGATGAGGCAGATCCGCAGACATGACGATCGGCTTGCCGTTGAGGCTGAGGATCACGTCGCCGACGCGCAGCCCGCTACGAGCCGCCGGACCGCCATCCATTACCTGGGCCACCAGGGCTCCGGCCGGGCGCTCCAGCCCGAAGGACTCGGCCAGGTCCTTGTTCACCTCCTGAATCACCACGCCGAGCCAGCCGCGATTGACCTTGCCGTCGGTGCGCAGCTGATTGGCCACGTCCATCGCTACATCGATCGGAATTGCGAAGGACAGGCCCATGAAGCCGCCTGAACGGGTGAAGATCTGCGAGTTGATACCGATCACCTCGCCCTTGAGGTTGAACAGCGGGCCGCCCGAATTGCCCGGGTTGATCGCCACGTCGGTCTGGATGAAGGGCACGTAGCTCTCGTTGGGCAGGCTGCGGCCAGTCGCACTGACAATACCCGCGGTCACGGTATGGTCGAAGCCGAACGGCGAGCCGATGGCCAGCACCCACTCGCCAGCCTTGAGCTCGTCGGAGCGCCCGATCTTCACAGTCGGCAGGCCCTTGCCTTCGACCTTCAGAACGGCCACATCGGAGCGAGGGTCGGCGCCGATCAGCTTGGCTTCGAGCTCGCTTCTATCGGGCAGGCGCACAATGATCTCGTCGGCACCGGCCACCACATGGTTGTTGGTCAGCACATAGCCGTCATCGGAGATGATGAATCCGGAGCCCAGTGATTGCGCCTCGCGCTGCTGGCCCTGGCCCGGCGCGCCCGGCATTTGTGGAATGCTGCGCTCGAAGAATTCGCGAAAGATCGGCGGCAACCCTTCGAGTTCAGGAATCTGCGCGGTGGCCCCACGTGTGGGCACTTTCTGCTTGGTACTGATGTTGACGACCGCTGGCGAGGCATTTTCAACCAGCGGCGTAAAATCAGGCAAAGCCGCTTGCGCTTGCGCCACCACGGCCTGCCCGAACAGGGCCAGGCCTGCCACGAAGGCAAAGCAGCTGTTTCGATTGAGCATGACTACAAGTCTCCCCACTGACAAAACAAGGAAGCTCAGGGACTCGCAGGCCCCGCGAGCATAGCGCGCAAAACCACCGGCTGCAGATTCGGATCGCTTGCCACCGTTCGGCTTCTCATGCGCACGAACAGCCAGGCAACGAAGAATCCCCCGAACCCCGCCAGGATGACGAGCGGTTCATGCGCAGAAAACTGGGCGGCGAGCGTTGCTGCCGCCATCAGCATGAGCAGAGGGAGAAGATAGACAAGTACGGCACCGCGCAGCAACACGTCCTCGCGGACCCCGACGATGACCGAGTCACCCACCTGGAGCTGCAGGTCGCTAAGCGCCCGAATCAGCCCTCGTTGCTCACGCACCCCGAGGGTATCCATCAAGCCCTGCCCGCAGCCGTTCTTCGCCGAACAGCCAGAGCAGGTGCTTTTGCGCCGAGTTTCGACCCAAACGGCGCCGTCATCCAGCGCAACGACCCGCCCCGACTCTTCGATCATCGCTGCGCCTGTTCGGCACCAGCACGCATGGAGAGCGCCACGCGTTCGGCCGTACCGAGCGGGATCTCTCCGACGACGGTAACCATCACGTCACCGTCCTCGGTGCTGATGCGCTTGGACACGGCGACGGTGGGGCCCATCTGACTACGCGCATCTTCGACCAAGGCGCCGCGCAAAGGCTCGAGAAACACCGAAAACTTGGCCAGGCCGTCGCCATAGGACAACCAGGACACCGTTTCGGAAGACGCGGGACTCGGACGCTGGTTGGCATCAAGCAACTTGAAACCGGCCGGCAGCCAATCGGAACGCCAGACTGAAGAGGGGTTGGCTTCACGCTTGCTGACCGATACCGGCTTGCAATCGGCACTTGGCTTCAGTTGTTTGGCATCGATCGGACCGGTAGAGAACTGCGCATACTGGAAACGCTCGAGCAGCTGACCCTTCTCATTGAGCATCAGGGACTTGAGCGGCAGTGCGGTTTCGCGATCGAGGTGAAGCTCGAATCCGTAGCGATGCTGGTCACGCGGAACGACGGCAAGCGCCACCGCAGAACGGCCGGCGACACGAGAGTCACCGATCTCACGGAATTCGTACCATTCGGAAAGTGCCTTGGGGTCCAGACGCTGACCGTGCCACGCCTGCGCCTCGCGCACCTGAGCCGCCAGCTCATCGGTGGCGCACTGCATCTGTCCATCGACCAATAGAACTTCGGCAGGCGCCCCATCCAACTGGAGGAAGCGCTCCTGCACCCGCTTTCCGTCGACCTGCTGCCAAACAGCATGGCTGGAAAAGCTGCCGTTACGCTCGTAGACGAAAGTCCCTGCATAACTCTGCTGCTGCTCGGCTATCGCGAGGCGCCCCATCCAAGACTCAGCATCAGCAGCGAGGGCCGGCATCGATAGCCAGCCCCCCATCACCACATACAGCGGTAATACGCGCATGTTTCTCCCTAACGTTCTTCCATGCTGGCCGCACGAGCGTACGGCAGCGCGCTCTCCGATCCGGTGCCAAAGGCAGCCTGCTGTGCATGCTGGCGAACATAAGAAGGCAGACGCTCCTCATGCCAACGCTCTACCGGTGCTGACTCCGCTGTCTGCGCGGGCAGCTCGGCCTGCTCGCTGTAACCAGCCAGCACCGTCGGCCCCTGATTGGCCTGCGGGACGGAGATGGTCGGCTGCGGCGCTTGCTGGGCAAGCTGCGGACCGGCAACTTCGTTCTGATTGTACAGGCGTACACCTGCCAGAACAGCTACCGTGACCGAAGCCGCTACCGCGAGACGTCCCAGACTTCTCCAGCCGGTCCGCTGCTGCTCCTTGACCGGAGCAGCCTCGTCGGCCAGCGCAGCCGATACCGCAGCTGCGATGTCCAGGCGCGGCTCGATCAGTTCCTTGTGCATTGCGGCACGAGCGAGCTGATAACGCGACCAGGTGGCACGCAGCTCGGGGTTGTCGCCTGCGAGTACGCGACGTAATTCCAACTCGTCCGCTTCGTTATCCATCACCGCGGACAGCGATTCATGCAGGGCTTCACGACTCATGGCGGTTCCTCTCTTGGCTGTCGCCGCTGTCTCAGGATTCATGCAACAAGGGTTGCAACGCTTTATCTATGGCTTCACGCGCCCGGAAGATCCGAGAACGTACTGTGCCCACCGGACACTGCATGACGCTCGCAATGTCTTCATAACTAAGACCATCAAATTCGCGCAGTGTTAGAGCCGTACGCAAATCTTCTGGCAAAAGTTGAATGGTTCGATGAACGGTATCTTCTATCTCATCCCTGAGCAGCGAGCGTTCCGGTGACTCGATGTCCTTGAGGGCGTGATCGCCTTCGTAGAACTCGGCATCCTCAGAGCTCACATCACTGTCCGGCGGACGCCTTCCGCGCGCCACCAGATGATTCTTCGCCGTGTTGATGGCGATGCGGTACAGCCATGTATAAAAGGCGCTGTCCCCGCGAAAATTGGCGAGTGCGCGATAGGCTTTGATAAACGCCTCTTGCGCGACGTCCTGAGCTTCGTGGGAGTCATGTACGAACCGTACGATCAACCCAAGGATCTTGTGCTGGTACTTCATCACCAGCAGATCAAACGCCCGCTTGTCCCCACGCTGCACTCGTTCAACCAGTTGCTGGTCCTGCTCCTGAGTCAGCATGAACGCTCCTCCTTGTCGGAGCAGCGTCGCTCACACCAGTGAACCGACCTGCCAGAATAGACCCGGGCTTTACGCAAAAGTTCTCCCCCCTCCTAGCAAGCTATCCTGCAATACCTGACGGCGATTGCACCACAGCGTTGCGCCAGATTTGCTGACGACGCCGTCCTGGTGTCCATAGCAAACTCGCACCGCCCATTCACGATGGCCAGCTGGTTTGCATTCATAACTGCCTATTGAGCTGTCCGCAGAGGAAAAAGTTCCGTTCGTTAGAAGACAACTGCACAGTCATCTATTTTGGCGCTACATCCCGTCTATATACTAGGGTTCGTTTTTCCGCGGAAATGGACATGAACCAGGTTCTTCGATACGACGTGCTGGTCATCGGCAGCGGTGCCGCCGGCCTTACCCTCGCGCTCAATCTTCCGTCCGACCTGCGCATTGCGGTACTGAGCAAGGGTGACCTGTCCAATGGCTCCACCTATTGGGCTCAGGGCGGAGTCGCTGCGGTCCTGGACACCACCGACACCGTGGAATCCCATGTCGCCGATACGCTGGTGGCTGGCGGCGGACTGTGCCGTGAAGACGCCGTACGGTTCACCGTCGAACACAGTAACGAGGCGATCCAGTGGCTGATCGAGCAGGGCGTACCCTTTACACGCGACGAGGGCCCTGACCGCGAGGATGGCGGTTTCGAGTTCCACCTGACTCGCGAAGGTGGCCATAGTCACCGGCGGATCATCCATGCCGCCGACGCCACTGGCGCCGCCATCTTCAACACCCTGCTCGGCCAGGCCAGGCAGAAGGACAACATCGAACTGCTGCAGCAGCGTGTCGCGGTTGATCTGATTACCGAGCACAAGCTGGGCCTGCCAGGCAGGCGTTGCCTGGGTGCCTATGTGCTCAACCGCAACACGGGCGAGGTCGAAACCTTTCAGTCTCGCTTCGTCGTGCTGGCCACGGGCGGTGCCGCGAAGGTCTACCTGTACACCAGCAACCCCGACAGCGCTTGCGGCGACGGCATCGCCATGGCCTGGCGCGCAGGTTGCCGAGTAGGCAATCTGGAATTCAACCAGTTCCATCCGACCTGTCTCTATCACCCGCAGGCCAAGAGCTTTCTGGTTACCGAAGCGCTGCGCGGCGAAGGCGCACTGCTCAGGCTGCCCAATGGCGAGCGCTTCATGCCCCGCTTCGACCCCCGCGAGGAACTGGCTCCGCGCGACATCGTCGCGCGCGCAATCGACCACGAGATGAAACGGCTGGGTATCGACTGCGTCTATCTGGACATCAGCCACAAGCCCGCCGACTTCGTCAAAAGCCACTTCCCCACCGTCTACGAACGTTGCCTGGAATATGGCATCGACATCACCACCCAGCCGATCCCGGTCGTTCCGGCGGCGCACTACACCTGCGGCGGCGTGGTCGTGGATCAGGCCGGCCGCACCGACATTCCCGGGCTCTACGCGATCGGCGAAACCAGTTTCACCGGCCTGCATGGCGCCAATCGGATGGCCAGCAACTCGCTGCTCGAGTGCTTCGTCTACGGCCGCGCCGCGGCGCAGGACATCGTGCGCGAGCTGCCCCAGATCACCAGCACGGCGACCCTGCCCGCCTGGGATGCCAGCCAGGTCACCGATTCCGACGAAGACGTGATCATCGCGCACAACTGGGATGAGCTGCGGCGCTTCATGTGGGACTACGTCGGCATCGTGCGCACCACCAAACGCCTGATGCGTGCCCAGCATCGCGTGCGCCTGCTGCTGAGCGAGATCGACGAGTTCTATAGCAACTACAAGGTCAGCCGCGACCTGCTCGAGCTGCGCAACCTGGCGCTGGTGGCGGACCTGATGATCCGTTCAGCGATGGAGCGCAAGGAAAGCCGCGGCCTGCATTACACCCTCGACTACCCCAACCTGCTTCCCGAAGCCATCGACACTATTCTGGTGCCGCCCACCTACGTCGACTGAATTTCAGACACAGCCGCAGGCGGCGATGCTGCTCGTGCGGCAGTGCATCACAAGGCACGCAGACACTGCTGGCAAGGCGTCGCCCAGGCAAACGAAAGCGCAACACCACCACCAACGGCAGCGCCAGGCTGTCGGGCAGTAACTGAACAGCCTGCCAGCCGTGCCGCTCGCTCCAGAGATGCCAGCCTTGCTCATCATGACGCAGACCGCGCCAGGCATTCGGGTCGGACAACAGGATGTGGCGCGGCAGCGCGAACCAGGCATGCGTCAGACACAGCAGCAGGCAGACCAGCCGTACCGCAGGCGGCGCGCCAGACAGCAGAATGGCCGTGAGCGCGCATGCCTGAACGGCTAGATAGAACGCCAGCAGCAGACCGGACGGCCGCCAGTGGCACTCGAAAGGCGGATTACTTGGGCTGGACACGATCGAGGATCATGCGAACCATGCGGCGCAGATCCTCGTCCTCGGGCTCTTCGCGCTGCATGAACCAGCCGAACATGTCCTGATCCTCGCAGCTGAGCAGCTTGCGATAACGACGCTGGTCTTCTTCGTCGAGGCCCGGATACACCTCCTTGACGAAAGGCACCAGCAGGACATCCAGCTCCAGCATGCCGCGACGACTTTGCCAGAACAGACGATTGAGTTCGGATTGCTCGGCCATACATCGGCTCCTTTTGAGAAGGCGCGCATTATAACGACTGCGTTGCGCTGATCAGCCGCTTTTTTCGCCCCGCGGCGAACCCGCCCCACGCAACCGTTTTCGCCAGCCTGCTATGATGCCCACCCGGATTCTGACGACGACTGATCATGACCGACACAGCTTATTTCTGCGTTCTGTCGCATGAAGGCGTCCTTGCCGTACGCGGCCCGGATGCCAGCAAGTTCCTCCAGGGTCAGCTGACCTGCAATCTCAACTACCTCGATGCGCACACCTCCAGCCTGGGAGCACGCTGCACGCCCAAAGGCCGCATGCAGTCGAGTTTCCGCATCGTGCCGGAGGGTGATGGGTACCTGCTGGCGATGGCCGGCGAGCTGCTGCAACCGCAGCTGGCCGACCTCGCCAAGTACGCGGTTTTTTCCAAGTCTCGCCTGAGCGACGAAAGCGCCGACTGGTGCCGATTCGGCATCGCTGGCGGAGATGGCACGCTGGTCAGCCTGGGGCTGGATCTATCCCAGGCAGCGGACAGCATCGTACGCGGCAATGGCCTGATCGCTATCCGACTGCCCGATGGCCGCGCCGAACTCTGGGCACCGAAAGCAGAAGCCGAGCAGGTTCGCACCCGCCTGAGCGCGCAGCTTGGCGAGGTGCCGGTCAACCGCTGGCTGCTCGATCAGGTCCGCGCCGGGATCGGCCAGGTCTTCGGTAGCACGCGCGAGCTGTTCATCCCGCAAATGATCAATCTGCAGGCACTCGGCGGCGTGAGCTTCAAGAAGGGCTGTTATACGGGCCAGGAAATCGTGGCTCGCATGCAGTATCTCGGCAAACTCAAACGACGCCTGCAGCACCTGGCCGTCGAAGGTGAACCGGGTGAGCTGCCGGCGCCGGGTGTGGAACTGTTCTCACCTGTCCATAACTCCAGCGTCGGCGAGGTGGTACTGGCGGCAACCAGTGCCGATGGCATCGAATTGCTCGCCGTGGTGCAGGAAGACGCTGCCGCTGACGGCCGACTCTACCTCGGCTCGCCGGATGGCTTGCCGCTGAGCCTGCTCGAGCTGCCCTACAGCCTGAATCCCGACCAGGAAATCCAGCGCTAGTGCGAACCGGAGCCAGAAAGCATTCACCAAAGAGGCGCACCATAGCGGCATGCCAGCCGACAGACAGAAGCGCCCAAGCGACACTGACCGACACATAAAGGAATGACATGAGCACCCTTGCCGAGAAAGTCCAGCGTGAGCTGACCCTTGCGATCGAGAACGATGAACTGGTCCTGCCTACGCTGCCGGAAGTGGCGTTGCGCGTGCGCGAGGCTGCCGAAGACCCCAACATCAGCATTCCCGCGCTGAGCAAGGTGATCGGGAACGATGCCGCCGTTACCGCGCGCATCATCAAGGTGGTCAACAGTCCGCTGCTGCGCAGCAGCCGAGAAATCGACGACCTGCAGATGGCCATCAGCCGTCTGGGCATTAACTACACCTGCAACCTCGCCACGGGCCTGGCGATGGAGCAGATGTTCCAGGCCACCACCGACGTGGTCGACCGAAAGATGCGCGAAGTCTGGAACAAGAGCACCGAGGTCGCGGCGATCAGCCATGTGCTCTGCCGCCACTACACCCGCCTGATGCCAGACCAGGCGACGCTCGCCGGCCTTGTCCACCAGATCGGCATCCTGCCCATCCTGACCTACGCAGAAGAGCACAGCGCGCTGCTGGCGGATTCCTTCAGCCTCAACCATGTGATCGACAAGATCCATCCCATCGTCGGTGAGAAAATTCTGCGCACCTGGGATTTTCCGGATGCCATCGCCTCGGTCGCCGGCCAGTACACGAATTTCCAGCGCGACTCGGACAAGGTCGATTACGTCGACATCGTGCAGGTGGCCACCCTGCAGAGCTACATGGGTACGCAGCATCCCTATGCGCAGCTGGACTGGAGTAGCGTCCCGGCGTTTTCCAAGCTGGGGCTCGACCCAAGCGAGCTGATGCAGGAAGACGAGGACCTGTCCGCGGCCATGGATGCGGCAATGACCATGCTGCAGTAACTCTCTTCACCGCGCCGTTCGCCTGAAAGCGAGGAACCGTCCCCTAGGCACCTAGTCACAAAAAGGGACGGCAATTTCGCCGCATCGCGCCTTGTGCCCCGCCTGCCGGCGGGCATGAGCCAGGTGACGTAGGAGAACGGCAATGAACAAAACAACCAAGACAATCTTCTCAGGCGCTTTCGCCTTGCTCGTCGGGCTGGCAGCCAACATGGCTCTGGCTGCGGAAGGCGACAACTTCGTCGATGAAGCCTCTGCCAAAGGCATCGCGGAAATCGAGACAGCCAAGATGGCGCTGGAAAAAGGCACATCGGAGGATGTGAAGCAGTTTGCCCAGAAGATGATCGACGACCACACCAAAGCCAATCAGCAGCTCGCACAGCTGGCGCAGCAGAAAGATCTCGAAATGTCGGACGAGGCCACGCTCATGGACAAGGCCAAGGCCATGATCCTGAAACTGCGCGACGGCGAGAATTTCGACAAGGCCTACGCCAACAACCAGGTCGTCGCCCACGAGCAAACCATCGAGCTGTATCGGGACTACGTAGAGAGCGGCGAGAACGCCGATCTGAAACAGTTCGCTCAGCAGACGCTGCCCAAACTGGAAGAACACCTGACGCACGCCAAGGAGCTGCAGGCCAAGCACGGCGAGCGCAACTGACCCCTCAGACCCGGTGCCCGCCGTGCAGGCATCGGGTCACACCTGCGCCGGAAGCTGCCAATCGATAGGCTGCATGCCCTGCTGCCGAAGGAACTGATTGGCGCGACTGAAGTGACCGTTGCCGATGAAGCCGCGGTGCGCCGATAGCGGCGACGGATGCACGGATTTCAACATCAGATGCCGAGTCGCATCGATCAGCTTTGCCTTCGACTGAGCGTGCGCTCCCCAAAGCATGAACACCAGGTGCGGGCGCCGTTCGCCGACTACCTCGATGATGCGATCAGTGAACTGCTGCCACCCCGCCTTGGCATGCGACCCCGCCAAACCCCGCTCCACCGTGAGCGAGGTGTTGAGCATCAGCACACCCTGTTCTGCCCAGCGCTGCAGGTAGCCATGCTGCGGAATATCCAGATTCAGGTCGCGCTTGAGTTCCTTGAAGATGTTCTGCAGTGACGGCGGCGGCGCCACTCCCGGCTGCACGGAAAAGCACAGGCCATGCGCCTGCCCCGGCCCGTGATAGGGATCCTGACCCAGGATGACCACCTTGACCTGCTCGAGCGGCGTCGAATTGAGCGCGTTGAAGATCATCGGCCCCGGTGGATAGATCGTCTTGCCAGCAGCCTTCTCGCGCCTGAGAAAGGCACCGAGTTCGACCATGTAGGGCTTGTCGAACTCCTCGCGCAGCGCATCCTTCCAGCCTGCCTCGAGCCTGATGCGATCGTCTTGAGTCATGGTCGATTTCCGGTTGGCCAAGCCGCCGAACCCTAAGAAAGCTCGGTGGGGTTGTCAACGACAAAACCGCTCAATCGTTGCGTTGCCGCAATATCAGCCCCCCTCCTTTAGTCATAATCGCGCCTGGCTCACGTACTGACGCAGGCATGGCTTTCGAGCCTCACATAAAGAGTGACGCAAGCCCCAGCCGCAAGGTAAAAAAGCCCACTGCCAATAAACCAATAACAAAAGCGATAACAAGGAACATGCTATGAACCGGATTACCCTTCTGGCACTAGGGCTGGGGTTCTGTCTTGCGGCTCAGGCAGCCGACCCCATCACGCTTGGTCTCAACTATCCCCGTACCGGAAGCTACAAGGAAGAAGGCCTGGCGCAGATGCGCGGTGCGCTGCTGGCCATCGACGAGATCAACCAGGCCGGCGGCGTGTTGGGTCGCCCGCTGCAGTTGATCAGCCGAAACACTGCCTCGCGCCCGGACAAGGCCATCGCCAACGTCGACAAGATGGCTGATGAAGGCGTTGCGATGCTGTTCGGGGGCGTATCCAGCGCGGTGGCGATTGCCGCCAGCAAGCGCGCCAAGGAGCGGGGCCTTCTCTATTTCGGCACGCTGACCTACTCCAACGACACCACCGGCAAGGATGGGCACCGCTACATGTTCCGCGAGTGCAACAACGCCTGGATGAGTGCACGGGTGCTGGGGCAATACCTGAACGAGAACATGCCGGGCAAGACCTACTTCTACATCACATCTGACTACACCTGGGGCCACACCAGCGAGAGCTCGCTGCGCCAGGCCACCGGCACCGTCGACACCAGCAAGCACCAGGGTGTGCGTACCGCCTTCCCAGGCGCACGCCTGTCCGACTACCGCGCCGCGCTCGAGAAGGCTGCCAACAGCGGCGCCGAGGTTCTGGTGCTGGTACTGTTCGGCGAGGACATGGTGCGCGCCATGCGCATCGCCGACGAACTCGGCCTGAACAAGAAGATGCAGATTGCCGTCCCCAACCTGACCTTGTCCATGGTCGAACTGGCCGGCCCGGACATCATGCGCGGCGTGCTCGGCACCGAGCCCTGGACCTGGCGAGTGCCCGAGCTGGAAGGCTCCGAGCGCGGCAAGGCCTTCGTGCGCAACTTCGGCGAGCGCTACCAGACGCACCCCTCCAGCTCGGCCGCATCGGCCTACAGCATCGTCTACCAGTGGGCGGATGCGGTCAGCCGCGCCAAGACCATCGCCAGCGAGCCGGTCATCGCAGCCCTGGAAAACCACAGCTACAGCCTGCTCAAGGGCCAACAGCAGTGGCGAGCGTTCGATCATCAGAACGTCCAGACGGTCTACGCCGTGCGCGTGAAGCCCCGTGAGGAAGTACTCAAGGATCGCTTCAAGCAGGACTACTTCGAGATCGTCCATCGCCTGTCCGGCGAACAGGCGGCGCCTACGCTGGCCGAATGGCAGGAAGAGCGCCGCGCGGCCGGCCAGCCAGCTAGGCTACAGTAAGAGAACCACGGTGCGCATTGGCCCCGCCCAGGCGCACCGTGCCGGCTTCGTGACCGCCCGGAACGCTGCAACCTCGCTGCACTGAAGGACTCTGAAGAGGTGCGACGTACTCCGTCGCCTGTCAGCGGAGCCCAGAACCGCCACGAGGATTCGACCATGAGCACTGCCGTAGAGCCCTACCAGGCTGGCGTCTTCGACCTGACCCACAAGCTGACCGTGGAAAAGCACGGCCACACCGCGCTCATCACCATCAACCATCCGCCCGCCAATACCTGGGACCGCGAGTCGCTGATCGGGCTCAAGCAGGTCATCGACCATCTCAACCATGATGACGACATCTACGCACTGGTGATCTGCGGCCAGGGTGAGAAGTTCTTCAGCGCGGGGGCGGATCTCAAACTGTTTGCCGACGGGGATCGCAACCGGGCCCGCGAAATGGCCCGGCGCTTCGGCGAGGCATTCGAAGCGCTACGCGACTTCCGCGGCGTGTCGATTGCCGCGATCAACGGTTTCGCCCTCGGCGGAGGCCTGGAATGCGCGCTGGCTTGCGACCTGCGGATCGCCGAACAGCAAGCGCAGATGGGGCTTCCGGAAGCCTCGGTCGGACTGCTGCCCTGTGCCGGTGGCACCCAGGCATTGGCCTGGCTGGTGGGCGAAGGCTGGGCCAAACGCATGATTCTCTGCGGCGAGCGCATCACTGCGGACACCGCACTGCGCATCGGTCTTGTGGAACAGGTGGTGGAGCAAGGGCAGTCACGCGGCCACGCCCTGCTGCTCGCCTCCCGTGTCGCTCGGCAGAGTCCGGTGGCCGTACGCGCGATCAAGCCTCTGATCAATGGCGCACGCCAACGCATCCCGGACACCTTCGCCGCCGCCGAGCGGGAAGCCTTCGTCGATCTGTTCGAAGCCGAGGACACGCTTGAGGGCGTCAATGCCTTCCTGGAAAAGCGCGACCCACGCTGGCGCAACCGATAATCCACGGCAACACCGCAGGCGACGAGGATCCCCATGAAGGTCACGTTCGAAGATCGCCCGGCGCTGCACGGAACGCGGATCGCCATCGCCACTCTGGACGCCCCACGGCAACTCAACGCGCTGAGTCTGCCGATGATCGAAGCCCTGCTCGACCAGTTCCATCGCTGGGCAACCGACCCCGCCGTGGTCTGTGTACTGCTGCGTGGCAACGGCCCGAAAGCGTTCTGCGCCGGTGGCGATGTGCGCAAGCTGGCGGAGGCATGCCGATCCGAGCCCGGCACGATACCGTCGCTCGCCGAACGCTTCTTCGCCGACGAGTACCGTCTGATCCATCGAATGCATGACTACCCCAAGCCGCTGATCTGTTGGGGCCATGGCTATGTCATGGGCGGCGGCATGGGCCTGCTACAGGCCGGCACCTTACGCATCGTCACACCGGACTGCCGCCTGGCGATGCCGGAGGTTTCCATCGGCCTGCACACGGATGTCGGCGCCAGCTGGTTCCTGCCACGCCTGCCCGGCCGGCTGGGCCTGTTTGTCGCCCTCACCGGTACACAGATCAACGCGCGCGATGCGCTGGACCTCGACCTCGCCGATCGCTGTCTGCGCGAAGATCAGCAGACCGAGCTGCTGGACGGCCTGGTGCAGATCAATTGGCAAGAGCAGGCCGACAGCCAGCTGCACAGCCTGCTGCGAGCACTCGGCCGACAGGCCGCCGAGCGGCTGCCGGATGCCCGTTTGCTGCCACGGCGCACACGGATCGACGAGCTGCTGGACGTGGCTGAACTACCCCATGCGTGGCAGGCATTGACCGCCCTCCAGAGCGACCCCGACGAGCTGCTCGCCGAATCCGCCCATGCTCTCAGCACGGGCTGCCCCCTTAGCGCTCATATTGTCTGGCAGCAACAGCGGCGTGCCCGGAAACTGTCGCTGAGCCAGGCGCTGCAAATGGAATATGCACTCAGCCTCAACTGCTGCCGTCACCCCGAGTTCGCCGAAGGCGTTCGGGCGCACCTGATCGACAAGGACCGGCAACCGCACTGGCGCTGGCCAGACGTCCACCAGGTACCGCAGGCAGTGGTCGACGCCCACTTCGAGCCAACATGGAGCGGTGCGCACCCGCTCCTGGATCTGCCCTGAAGCACACTCAGCGCCGATACTGCTGGTAGCGCCCGTCCCGCTCGTAGTGCGGCCGCAGCCGATAGTCGCTGCCATCACGAATGACGTGTGGCCGCTGATGGCGATGCTCCTGACGCCAGTGGTCGCGGCGCTCGAAGCCGCGATGACGGTCGTAATACTGCGGTGGCAGCTGGCTCTGATAGCGCGGCGGCAGGTTGCGCGGGTACTGCGGATAGTGCGAATAGGGGCTGCGCGGATCGTACTGATGCGGACGGCTTTCGTGCCGATAGCCACGGCTGTACCCCTGGCCGTAACCCGCACTGTAACCCTGGTTGTAATAGCGGGGGCTTTCGGCCTGGTACACCCAGACGCCGCCTCGCCGATCCGCCTGTGCCTGCAGGCTCGTCCCAAGGCCAAGGCACAGCAGGACCAACAACGATCGAATGCTCATGAGAACACCTCCGATGGTGTCGCGGGCTTCAGCTCATCAGACCACAACCAGCGGCCAGCTGCTGAAACGGCGGACAACCGGCAGTCATGTCCTGCCCTTGGACTGCTCCGGATGTCGCCGGATCAGCGCGACCGGCTGCCGCAGCTTGTATGCCCGCCGCCGCTTCCCGATAATAGCGGCCCTTTAGCCCCACGGCTCTCGCAGAGCGCGACGGAACGGGAACAGACCCTAGATGACCGAACTCGCCCTGATCATGGTTAGCGCCATTCTGGTCAACAATTTCGTGCTGGTGCAGTTCCTCGGTCTGTGCCCGTTCATGGGCGTGTCGAAGAAGATCGAGACGGCCATCGGCCTGTCGCTGGCGACCACCTTCGTGTTGACCCTGGCAGCGATGTGCAGCTATCTCGTTCAGCAGTACGTGCTCAAGCCGCTGGACCTGGAATTTCTGCGCACCATCAGCTTCATCCTGGTGATCGCCGTAACCGTCCAGTTCACCGAGATGGTGGTAAACAAGACCAGCCCGCTGCTCTATCGCGTGCTCGGCATCTTCCTGCCGCTGATCACCACCAACTGCATCGTCCTAGGCGTGGCCCTGCTCAACGCCAACAAGGCCGAGTTCACCTTCCTGACTGCCACCGTGAATGGCTTCGCCGCGGGGCTGGGCTTTTCCCTGGTGCTGGTGCTGTTCGCCGCCATGCGTGAGCGCATCGCCATTGCCGATGTGCCCAGATCGTTCCAGGGCGCGGCGATCGGCATGATCACCGCCGGCCTCATGTCGCTGGCCTTCATGGGCTTCACCGGACTGATCAAGCTATGAGTGCGGTTCTCATCGCAGTGCTTGCACTGCTCGCCCTGTGCCTGCTTGGCGGTGCCATCCTCGGTTTCGCCGCCGTGCGCTTTCGCGTCGAAGGCGACCCCATCGCCGAGCAGATCAATGCCTTGCTGCCGCAGACCCAGTGCGGCCAGTGCGGCTACCCGGGCTGCAAGCCCTACGCCGAGGCCATCGCCGGCGGCGACAAGATCAACAAGTGCCCGCCAGGCGGCGAAGCGACCATCCAGGCGCTGGCCGACCTGCTCGATGTCGAGCCGGAACCGCTGGATGCCGAAGGCGGCGAGAAACCGCAGATGGTCGCCTATATCCGCGAAGCCGAATGCATCGGTTGCACCAAGTGCATCCAGGCCTGCCCAGTGGACGCCATCGTCGGCGCGGCACGGCAGATGCACACCGTCATCATCTCCGAGTGCACCGGCTGCGACCTCTGCGTCGAGCCCTGCCCGGTGGATTGCATCGACATGATCGAGGTCGGCAGCAACCTGCAGAGCTGGAAGTGGAACCGGCCGCTGGCGCCCGGCCAGCTGATCGCGACTGACCGGGAGCAGGCGGCATGACCTCACTAAAGGTATGGGACATCCACGGCGGCATCCATCCGCCGGAGCACAAGGAGCTGTCCAACCGCACCCCGATCCAGCCGGCGCCACTGCCCAAGCGCCTGATTCTGCCGCTGGCGCAGCACCTTGGTGCGCCCGCCGAACCCTGTGTGACGCTCGGCGAGCACGTGCTAAAGGGCCAGCAGATCGCGATCGCCAGCGGCTTCGTCAGCGCCGCGCTCCATGCGCCGACATCCGGCGTGGTCAGCTTCATCGGCCCGCAGCCCTACCCACACGTTTCAGGCATGCTCGCCAATGCGATCGTCATCGATAGCGATGGCGAGGACCGCTGGATCGAGCTCGAGCCCCACCTCGATTATCGTGCGCTGGAGCGTCCGGCGCTGCTCGAGCTGATTCGTCAGGCTGGTATCAGCGGCCTCGGCGGTGCAGGCTTTCCGACGGCAGTCAAGCTGACCCCGCCACCGACACAGCGCATCCGCACGCTGATCATCAACGGTACCGAGTGCGAGCCGTACATCACCGCCGACGATCTGCTGATGCGCGAGAAAGCCGCCGAACTGGTGGCGGGTATCGAAATCCTCGCGCACCTGGTCCAACCGCAGGACGTGCTGATCGGCATCGAGGACAACAAACCCGAGGCCATCGCCGCGGTGCGCGCCGCCATCGGGGAGCGCCCCTTCGTGCTCAAGGTCTTTCCGACCAAGTACCCCTCCGGCGGCGAGAAGCAGCTGATCCAGATCCTCACGGGTGAAGAGGTGCCCAGCGGTGGCCTGCCGGCGGACATCGGCATGCTCTGCCAGAACGTCGGCACCTGCGTTGCCATCCATGACGCGGTGCTGCTCGGCAAGCCGCTGATCTCGCGAATCACCACCCTCACCGGCGAAGCATTGGCACGCCCGATGAACGTCGAGGCGCTGATCGGTACACCGACCGGAGAACTGCTGGCGTTCGCCGGACTCGAGCATAACAGGCTCAACCGTCTGATCATGGGGGGGCCGATGATGGGCTTTACCCTGCCGTCCCTCGACGTGCCGGTGATCAAGACCACCAACTGCCTGCTCGCCAGCACGCTCGAAGAGCTGCCTCCGCCGCCACCAGCGCTGCCCTGCATCCGCTGCGGCGAGTGCGCCGAGGCCTGTCCGGTGAGCCTGCTGCCGCAGCAGTTGCATTTCTTTGCACTGGGCCAGGAGCATGAGCAGCTCAAGGCCCACCATCTGTTCGACTGCATCGAGTGTGGTGCCTGCGCCTACGTCTGCCCGTCGAGCATCCCGCTGGTGCAGTACTACCGCGCCGCCAAGGCCGAGATCCGCGAGCTGGAGCAGAAGCAGCAGAAGGCCGAGCATTCCAAGCAGCGCTTCGAACTGCGCCAGGAGCGTCTGCGCCGTGCCGAGGAACAGAAGGAAGCCGAGCGCAAGGCCCGCGCCGAGCGCGCCGCACGCGCCAAGGCGGCGCAGGGCGAAAGCGCGCAGGTGGTCTCTGATACCACCGCTGCGACCCCGAGCGCAGCGCCCAAGTCGGGGCTCTCGGAGACCCAGAAGAAACTGAAGATCGAAGCCAGCATGGCTCAGGTCGCACTGAAGAAGGCCGAAAAGCAGCTCGCCGCACACGACACGCCCGAACTGCAAGCCCAGGTCGCCGATCTGCGCAAAGCCGCCGAAGCGGCGCAGCAGGCACTCGATGCCGTCATGCAGGAGAATGCCAGCGCAGCACCTACCGTCAGCCCAGCGGACGACGAGGCGCTGAAGAAGGCCAAGATCGAAGCCGCCATGCTCAAGGCGCAGATCCGCAAGCTGGAAAAGTTCGAAGCGCCGGACGACGACCAGCAGGCCGAGCTCGCTCGTCTGCGTCAGCAGCTGCACGAAGCCGAACAGACCTTGGCAGCCGCGCAGAGCGCCGCGCCCGCTCCCGCCGCTAAACCAGCGAATGACGAGGCGCTGAAAAAGGCCAAGATCGAAGCCGCCATGCTCAAGGCGCAGCTCCGCAAGCTGGAAAAGCTCGAAGCGCCGGACGACGACCAGCAGGCCGAGCTCGCTCGTCTGCGTCAGCAGCTGCACGAAGCCGAACAGGCCTTGGCAGCCGCCCAGTGCGCCGCGCCCGCTCCGGCCGCCAAGCCAGCGGACGACGAGGCGCTGAAAAAGGCCAAGATCGAATTGGCGATGAAGCGCGCCGAATTGAAGAAGGCCGAGAAGGCCGGCGCGCAAGAGGCGGAACTCAGCCGCCTGCGCGACGCGCTGCAGGCGGCCGAACAAGCCCTGCATGCGGCCGAAGACGCATCGCACAAGCCCGCTCCGGAATTGGTGCGTACCAGCAAGCCTGGTATCGATGAGCGCCAGCGCGAACTGAAGACCGAGGTCGCCTTCGCCCGCGCCGATCTGCGCAAGCTGGAGCGAGACGAACAGACCGAGCCAACGACACTGGAGGCCGCTCGCCTGCGACTCAGCGAAGCCGAACGGCAGCTGGCGGACTATCAGCAATCGTGAGAAATGACCGCTGCACCGGTGTGCTGGTGTAGTCGCTCGACAAGTCAGAGAGATTCGAGGAAGTGGCCCAGGCCACGCCCCAAGACAACGCCTTCACCGGAGAGCCAATGGCCCTGCCCCGCATCACCTCGCCCCACGCCAAGGGCGCCAACCGTACCCAGCGAGTCATGCTGCTGGTACTCGCGGCCACCCTGCCCGGCGTGGTCGTGCTGACCTGGCTCTACGGCGCCGGCACGCTGATCAACCTCGCCTGGGCATCGCTCGCTGCACTTGCCTTCGAAGCGGCGATTCTCCGCCTGCGGCAGCGGCCGGTGGGCTTCTTTCTGCGCGACGGCAGCGTGCTGGTCACCGCCGTGCTGCTGGCCTTGGCGCTGCCGCCCTATTCGCCCTGGTGGCTGACGCTGATCGCCACCGGCTGCGCTGTGGTGTTCGGCAAGCAGCTGTATGGCGGCCTGGGCCAGAATCCCTTCAACCCGGCGATGATCGGCTACGTGGTGGTACTTATCTCCTTCCCGGTGGAAATGACCACCTGGCCGGTGCCGCACAGTGTCGGGCTGAGCGCCGGTCTGCAGCATATCCTCGGTATCGCTTCGCTTCCCGACGGTTGGACCCAGGCCACCGCCCTGGATGTGCTCAAGGTGAACAAGAGCCTGACCATCGACGAACTCTGGCGCAATCCGGCCTTCGGCCACTTCGGCGGCATCGGCTCGGAAGTGGTGAACCTGGCGTTTCTTGCTGGCGGCCTGTTCCTGCTGCATAAGCGGCTGTTCAGCTGGCACGCGCCAGTCGGCATGCTCGGCGCGCTGATGCTGATGAGCCTGGTGTTCTGGAACGGCTCGGGTTCGGATAGCAACGGTTCGCCGCTGTTCCATCTGCTCAGCGGCGCCACCATGCTCGGCGCTTTCTTCATTGTCACCGACCCCGTCAGCAGCGCCACCAGCCCACGTGGACGCCTGATCTTCGGTGCTGGTGTCGGTGTGCTGGTATACGTCATCCGCGCCTGGGGCGGTTATCCGGACGGTGTCGCCTTTGGCGTGCTGTTGATGAACCTTGCCGCTCCCACCATCGATTACTACACCCGCCCGCGCACCTACGGCCATCGCAAGGCCGAGCGCGGCTTCAAGCTGGGCGAATGACATGATAGTTCCGGAAATCAGCCGTTCGATGCTGAAGAACGCCACGGTGCTGGGCTTGTTCGCCATCGTCACCGTGGGCGCGGTGACTCTGCTGCAACAGGGCACTGCCGAGCGCATCCAGGCCGCTGAACGCGCCGCCCAGGTACGTGCGCTGGGCGAGATCCTCCCGACTGGCAGCTATGACAACCATCTGCTCGATGACAGCGTGCTGGTTCAGGATCGCCTGCTTGGCAACCGAAGCCCGTTGCCCGCCTATATCGCCATCAAGGATGGGCGCCCCTCCGCAGTGATCCTCCAGGCCATCGCTCCGGACGGCTACAGCGGCGCCATTCATCTGCTGGTGGGCATCCATGCCGACGGCCGGGTGGCTGGCGTGCGAGTCATCGGCCACCGGGAAACACCCGGGCTGGGCGACAAGATCGAGCTCGCAAAGAGCCCCTGGATTCGAAGTTTCGACGGCAAGTCGCTAACGAACCCGGCAGCCGATGGCTGGGCGGTGAAGAAGGATCGCGGTGAGTTCGACCAGTTCGCGGGCGCCACCATCACACCGCGCGCGGTGGTCGGCGCAGTGCATCGTGCCTTGCAGTACTTCGATGCACACAAGGCCGAACTACTGGCAGCCGAAGGCGCGACGGCCGACGCGGCCGGGAACGCCCTGGAAGGCCGCAGCGAACCAGACGAAGCCACCGTGCATTCGCGGGCCGGCAGCGCCGCCACGCGCGACGAATTGCGCACCACCGAGCCGGCCGCCAAGCCGCAAGGGGATCAGCCATGAGCACACCCAGCTACCGCGAACTGACCGTCAACGGCCTGTGGAAGAACAATCCGGCGCTGGTGCAGCTGCTCGGTCTCTGCCCGCTGCTCGGCGTCAGCAACTCGGCGGTCAACGCCCTCGGCCTTGGCCTGGCGACCATGCTGGTACTGACCTGTTCGAATATCGGTGTCTCGCTGGTGCGAGGCGTGGTCAACACCGCGGTGCGCCTGCCGGCGTTCGTGATGATCATCGCCGCGCTGACCACCTGCATCGAGCTGCTGATGCAGGCCTTCACCTACGAGCTGTACCAGATCCTCGGCATCTTCATCCCGCTGATCACCACCAACTGCGTGATCCTCGGCCGCGCCGACGGCTTCGCTGCGAAGCACAATCCGCTGATCGCCGGCTTCGACGGCCTGGTGATGGGTATCGGCTTCTGTCTGGTTCTGGTGGTGCTGGGCGGTCTGCGCGAGCTGTTCGGCACCGGCGCGCTGTTCGCCAACATGCACCTGCTGTTCGGGCCGGTCGCCAGTGACTGGCAGATCACCCTGTTCAGCGACTACAAGGGCTTTCTGCTGGCCATCCTGCCGCCTGGCGCCTTCATTGTGCTCGGCCTGCTGATCGCCCTGAAGAACCGCATCGACCAGCACCTCGCCGAACGCGCCAGCGCCGCGCAGCCAGTCGCGCCTGCGGCCAGCCGCCGAGTGCGGGTGACCGGTGTGATCGAGTGAGTGCACCGCGATGAATGCCGAGAAACGCCGGGAAATCTTTCGCCGCTTTCATGAGGATAATCCGGAGCCGAAGACCGAGCTGGCCTACAGCACACCCTTCGAACTGCTGATCGCGGTGATCCTCTCGGCTCAGGCCACCGACGTCGGCGTGAACAAGGCCACCGCCAAGCTGTTCCCGGTGGCCAATACCCCGGAAGCCATCTATGCCCTCGGCTACGATGGCCTGTGCGAGTACATCCGCACCATCGGCCTGTACCCGAGCAAGGCGAAGAATGTCATCGAAACCTGCCGCATCCTGATCGAGCAGCATGGCGGCCAGGTACCGGACAACCGCGAGGCACTGGAAGCGCTGCCAGGGGTGGGTCGCAAGACCGCCAACGTGGTACTGAACACCGCCTTCCGCCAGTTCACCATGGCGGTGGATACGCATATCTTCCGGGTCAGCAACCGCACCGGCATCGCGCCCGGCAAGAACGTGCTGGAGGTCGAGCGCAAGCTGATCCGCTTCGTGCCAAAGGAATATCTGCTGGACGCGCATCACTGGCTGATTCTGCATGGTCGCTATGTCTGCAAGGCGCGCAAACCACAGTGTGGCAGCTGCAGGATCGAAGACCTCTGCGAGTACAAGCACAAGACATCTGACGATTGAGCGGATAGCAGAAAAGCTCGCCCCATGATTGAAAAAAACTTTTTTACCGGCCCCGAATTTGCCGCTATAAGGTGCGCCAAGAGCGCCCCGTAGCCTTGGAGTGAACAAGTGGCCGAGAAAGAAGATATCCAGATCGAAGACGATTTCATCGCCGAAGATGACGACGAGAGCAGCGAAGCCCCTGTCGAGGTCGCCAAGACCAATCTGACCAAGCGCCGGATCATCGACAACCTGCTCGAGGAACGACGTCTGCAGAAAGAGTTGAACGACTTCGACTTCGATCTGTAAAAAGAAAAAGCCCCGAAAGGGGCTTTTTCATGCCTGCTGCTCAGTCGGCCCGCGTCGGCGATAGAAGCTCGATCTTGTAGCCGTCCGGGTCTTCGACGAAGGCCAGGATGCTGGAGCCATGCTTCATCGGCCCAGGCTCACGGGTGATCTTGCCACCACGTGCGCGGATGTCTTCGCAGGCCTTGTAGACATCTTCGACTTCCAGGGCGATATGCCCGTAGCCGTCGCCCAGCTCGTACTTTTCCACGCCCCAGTTGTGGGTCAGCTCGATCACGCTGTTATGCGCCTCGTCGCCGTAACCGACGAAGGCCAGGGTGAATTTACCGTCCGGATAATCCTTGCGGCGCAGCAGGGTCATGCCCAGCACTTCGGTGTAGAAGGCGATGGACTTCTCCATATCGCCGACACGCAGCATGGTATGCAGCAGTCTCATGATTCAGGTCTCCTCGTTCGGCAGCGCTTGTGGCAGTGCAGAAAGTACAACCCCGGCACATGGCCGGGGTCGGTTGGCTCAGGCGCGTCAGCTTATCAGAACTGGGTGCGGCCCTTGCCCGCGGCGATGCGCATGCGCAACGCATTGAGCTTGATGAAGCCGCCAGCGTCGGCCTGGTTGTAGGCGCCGCCGTCTTCTTCGAAGGTCGCGATGTTGGCATCGAACAGCGAATCGTCCGACTTGCGGCCGACCACGATGACGTTGCCCTTGTACAGCTTCAGGCGCACCACACCGTTCACGTTGACCTGGGAGGCGTCGATCATCTGCTGCAGCATGCTGCGCTCGGGGCTCCACCAGTAGCCGTTGTAGATCAGGCTGGCGTACTTGGGCATCAGCTCGTCCTTCAGGTGTGCCACTTCGCGGTCGAGGGTGATCGACTCGATGGCGCGGTGGGCCTTGAGCATGATGGTGCCGCCAGGGGTCTCGTAGCAGCCACGGGACTTCATGCCGACATAGCGGTTCTCGACGATGTCGAGGCGGCCGATGCCGTTCTCGCCACCGATACGGTTCAGCTCGGCCAGGACCTGAGCCGGCGTCATGTCCTTGCCGTCGATGGCGACGATGTCACCCTTGCGGTAGGTCAGCTCGATGTAGGTCGGGGTGTCCGGCGCCGCTTCCGGGGACTTGGTCCAGCGCCACATGTCCTCTTCGTGCTCGGTCCAGGTGTCTTCCAGCACGCCACCCTCGTAGGAGATGTGCAGCAGGTTGGCGTCCATGGAGTACGGCGACTTCTTCTTGCCGTGGCGCTCGATCGGGATGGCGTGCTTCTCGGCGTAGTCCATCAGCTTCTCGCGGGACAGCAGGTCCCACTCGCGCCACGGAGCGATTACCTTTACGCCGGGCTTGAGTGCATAGGCGCCCAGCTCGAAACGCACCTGGTCGTTGCCCTTGCCGGTCGCACCGTGGGAGATGGCATCGGCGCCGGTCTCGTTGGCGATCTCGATCAGTCGCTTGGCGATCAACGGACGGGCGATGGAGGTACCCAGCAGATACTCGCCTTCATAGACGGTGTTGGCACGGAACATCGGGAAGACGAAATCGCGGACGAACTCTTCGCGCAGGTCATCGATGTAGATTTCCTTGACGCCCAGGGCTTGAGCCTTGGCGCGGGCCGGCTCGACCTCCTCGCCCTGGCCGAGGTCGGCGGTGAAGGTCACCACTTCGCAGTTGTAGGTGTCTTGCAGCCACTTGAGAATCACCGAGGTGTCCAGGCCACCGGAATAGGCCAGAACTACCTTCTTAACGTCCGCCATGCCATCAGCTCCACGGGTTATACGGAAAACCTGCGATTCTACCGGTCGCGGGGCTGCTTTTACAGGGGCGCGGCGGTCGCGCGGTCAGGAAGATGGCGCCGCTGTTTCGGTCGAGTTCGCCGCGGCCGCTGCCTCGCGCTCCAGACGCAGGGTGACTCGCCGGTTCTTGGCCCGGTTGGCTTCGCTGCTGTTGGCCACTAGCGGATAGCGCTCGCCATGGAAGCGCACGGTGATCTGCTGCTCCGGCACGCCATTGGCGATCAGGTACTCCTGCACCGCCAGCGCCCGGCGTCTCGACAGATCACGATTGACCAGCCGATTGCCGCTGTTGTCGGAATGGCCGTCGAGCTGGATGCGATTCACGCTGGGATCGGCACGCAGGTACTGCAGGATGATGTCCAGCTTGGCACGCCCCAGCGCATCGAGCGCTACGTCGCTGCTGGGGAAGCCGATCTGCGATTGGCGCAGCTGATCGAAGTTGACCGGCAGCAATTTCGCCGTGCAGGCGCGGTAGTCTTCGTAGGCCTTGGCGAAACGCGCCGGCAGCAGGCGGATCTCCAGCGCATCGCCGCCATGCAGCGTGCGATGGCGCACCACCGGGCTACGACCTTCGAGCAACCCGCTGAGCAGCCGTCCGGCCTGCGCCTGGGTGCTGTTGAACGGGATATCGCCACCGCCCACCGACACAACCCCCAGATTGATATCGCTGCGTGAAGGCTGCCACGGCGCGGCAGCGGCCAGCAGCGTCGCCGAACCGGTACTCAGCCAGCGTTCCGGGGAATGCAGGCGGAAAATTGCCTGCTCGCCGGCCCGACGCACGAACTGGCCGCTGCCAAAACCGGCGATGGGCTGGATCAGCCGACACTCGAACTGATCGCCCTCCACCTGCCACTGCACCCGCTCCAGCCGAGTCTGGAATGTCAGGGCGTTGGCCGGTGAAGCGAGCAGGCACAACAGTACGAGGGGGCGCAGGCGCACGGTGGGCTCCGGGAGGATGCTGGTTCCATCTAGGTATCGGTGCCCGGTCAGCAAACTTGAGCGTTGGGCGGTGAGGGTCGACCGCCGCAGACGAAGGCAAGGTGCCCCGCCCGGGCTTTTCCGGTAGCATTCGCGCACGTTTCACCCGCCTGGAAAGCCCCGCATGTCCGACCGACTCACCCTGCTGCGCCCCGACGACTGGCACATCCACCTGCGCGACGGAGCCGCCCTGCCCCATACCGTCGCAGATGCGGCTCGCCAGTTCGCCCGCGCCATCATCATGCCGAACCTGGTGCCGCCGGTGCGCAATGCCGACGAGGCAGAGGCCTATCGCCAGCGCATTCTCGTGGCCCGCCCCGCGGGTAGTCGCTTCGAACCGCTGATGGTGCTCTACCTCACCGACAGTACAACTCCGGACGACATCCGCCGCGCCAAGGCCAGCGGCTTCGTCCACGCAGCCAAGCTCTACCCGGCGGGCGCCACCACCAACTCGGCCTCCGGCGTCACCGCCATCGACAATATCTTCGGCGTGCTGGAAACCATGGCCGAAGTCGGTCTGCCGCTGCTGGTGCACGGCGAAGTCACCCGCAGCGAGATCGACATTTTCGATCGCGAGAAGTACTTCATCGACGAGCAGCTGAGCCGCGTCACCGCTCGCTTCCCGACCCTGAAGGTGGTCTTCGAGCACATCACCACGCGTGATGCCGTGCAGTTCGTGCAGGCGGCCGGAGCCAACGTCGGCGCCACCATCACCGCGCACCATCTGCTCTACAACCGCAACCACATGCTGGTGGGCGGAATCCGCCCGCACCTGTTCTGTCTGCCGGTGCTCAAGCGCAACCTGCACCAGGAAGCCCTGCTGGACGCCGCCACCAGCGGCAGCCCGAAGTTCTTTCTCGGAACCGACTCGGCACCCCATGCGCAGCATGCCAAGGAAGCCGCCTGCGGCTGCGCCGGCTGCTACACCGCCTTCGCGGCCATCGAGCTGTATGCCGAAGCCTTCGAACAGCGCCAGGCGCTGGACAAGCTGGAACCCTTCGCCAGCCATTTCGGTCCTGATTTCTATGGCCTGCCGCGCAATACGGATGAGATCACGCTGGTGCGCACGGAGTGGGACGTCCCGGCCAGCCTGCCGTTCGGCGAACAGGTCGTGGTCCCGTTGCGCGCTGGCGAACGCCTGCACTGGCGCCTGGAGAGCAATGCATGAGCGAGGAACACTTCGAAGACGAACTCGAGGAGCACCTGCCCGGCAAGCCCCGCTCGCCCATGGCGCGGCGCTTCCGCGGCTTCCTGCCGGTGGTGATCGATGTCGAGTGCGGTGGATTCAACTGCGCGACCGATGCACTGCTGGAGATCGCCGCAGTGACCATCGGTATGGACGAACAGGGCCTGCTCTACCCGCAGGACACGCTGTTCTACCGGGTCGAGCCCTTCGCCGGCGCCAATATCGAACCGGCCGCGCTGGAGTTCACCGGCATCAAGCTCGATCACCCGTTGCGCATGGCGGTACCCGAACAGCAGGCGCTGACCGACATCTTCCGCAGCGTGCGCAAGGCGGTGAAGTCCGCCGGCTGCAAGCGTGCCATCCTGGTCGGGCATAACAGCAGCTTCGACCTGGGCTTCCTGAACGCTGCCATTGCCCGCTGCGAGATCAAGCGCAACCCCTTCCACCCCTTCTCCAGCTTCGATACCGCCACCCTCGCCGGCCTCGCCTACGGCCAGACCGTG
The DNA here is from genome assembly GCF_055755175.1 of Stutzerimonas sp. LR2. Lineage (NCBI taxonomy): Bacteria > Pseudomonadati > Pseudomonadota > Gammaproteobacteria > Pseudomonadales > Pseudomonadaceae > Stutzerimonas > Stutzerimonas sp. LR2. The sequence continues at coordinate 86,621 of NZ_JBVTRR010000002.1, read as the reverse complement.
CTGGCCAAGGCCTGCCAGGCCGCGGGCATCGATTTCGACGGTCGCGAGGCGCATTCGGCCCGCTACGACACCGAGAAGACCGCCGAGCTGTTCTGCGGGATCGTCAATCGCTGGAAGGAAATGGGCGGCTGGGAAGAGTTCGACGACTAGCACCGCCCGATGCCGATGTGCGAGGCGACGTTTGTCGCTCGCCCCACGCCATAACGAAAAAGGCCAGTCACATGACTGGCCTTTTTTACATCACCGTCCCTTAGAGCGGCTTGCCGCGATTGCCGTGCTGGCCGACGAAGGCCTGCACCGCCTTGAGCTCGTTTGGCAACACCGTGCACCGCTCGCTGCGCTCGAACAGGTCGGCAAGGTGCGCCGGCAGCGCCAGCGCCTGACCGATACCGGCCTTCTCCACCGCATCCGGGAATTTCACCGGATGCGCGGTGCCCAGCGTGACCATCGGGATGCTCAGGCTACGACGGCATTCACGAGCGGCGTGCACGCCGATGGCGGTATGCGGATCAAGCACCTCACCGGTCTCCTTGAACACCCGGGCGATGGTCGCGCAAGTCTGCTCGTCGTCCACCGCCAGCGAATCGAAGAGTCGACGCGCTTCGGCCCAGCGATCCTCTTCCACCGAAAGTCTGCCGCTGGCGCGGAAGCCATCCAGCAGATCGGCTACGGCCTTGCCGTTGCGACCGTGCAGGTCGAACAGCAGGCGTTCGAAGTTGGAGGACACCATGATGTCCATGGACGGCGACAGCGACGGATGCAGCGTGTCCTTGTCGTAGTGATTGCCGGACATGAAACGGTGCAGGATGTCGTTGCGGTTGGTGGCAACGATCAGCTGATTGATCGGCAGCCCCATGTTGCGCGCCAGGTAGCCGGCGAAGATGTCACCGAAATTGCCGGTCGGGACCGAGAAGGCGACCGAACGCGCCGGGCCGCCCAGCTGCAGTGCGGCATGGAAGTAGTAGACGATCTGGGCCATGATCCGCGCCCAGTTGATCGAGTTGACTGCCACCAGGCGGGTGCCCTTGAGGAACCCCTGGTCGGCGAAGCTGGCCTTGACCATCTCCTGGCAGTCATCGAAATTGCCTTCGATGGCGATGTTATGGATGTTGTCGCCGAGGATAGTGGTCATCTGCCGGCGCTGCACTTCCGACACGCGCTGATGCGGGTGCAAGATGAAGATATCGACGTTCTCGCAACGGCGGCAGCCTTCGATGGCTGCCGAACCGGTGTCACCGGAGGTGGCTCCCATGATCACCACGCGCTCGCCACGCTTGGCCAGCACGTAGTCGAGCAGACGGCCGAGCAGCTGCAGGGCGAAATCCTTGAAGGCCAAGGTCGGACCGTGGAACAGCTCGAGTACCCACTCGTTGCCGTTCAGCTGGCGCAGCGGGGCAATGGCGCCATGGGCGAAAACGCCATAGGTCTCTTCCAGGATTTTCTTGAAGTCGGCATCCGGAATGCTGCCGGCAACGAATGGTCGCATGACCCGGAACGCCAGTTCGTGATACGGCAGGCCGGCCCAGGAAGCGATTTCCTCTACGGTGAAGCGCGGCAGGTTCTCCGGCACGTAGAGGCCGCCGTCGCTGGCCAGACCGGCCAGCAGCACATCTTCGAAATTCAGGGCCGGTGCCTGGCCGCGGGTGCTGATGTAGCGCATTTTTCTCAACCTTCGATTTGGGCCTGGACGCCTGAAGCCACTGGGCCTCCCGGCGCTCGCTCGGCTCCTGTTAATTCAGCTGTTCGACGCGGATGCGTACGACCTTGTCCACGACGTCATCGAGCCGCTCGAGCGCAGCGATGGCGTCGTCAATGCGCTGCTCCACGACCCGATGGGTCACGAGGATCACCGGAACCAGGCCGTCCTGGACCTCGGCTTCCTTCTGCATGATCGACTCGATATTGATGCCGCGCTCGGAAAGGATGGTCGCCACCTGTGCCAGCACGCCCGGATGATCCTTGGCCTGGATACGCAGGTAATAAGCGCTTTCGCAGGCGGTGATCGGCAGGATCGGATGATCGGACAGCGAGTCCGGCTGGAAGGCCAGGTGCGGCACGCGATTGTTCGGGTCGGTGGTCAGCGCACGAGTGACATCGACGACGTCAGCAACAACGGCCGAGGCAGTCGGCTCCATACCGGCTCCGGCGCCATAGTAGAGAGTACTGCCGACGGCATCGCCATTGACCATCACGGCGTTCATCACGCCATTGACATTGGCGATCAGGCGGTCGGCCGGAATCAGCGTGGGATGCACGCGCAGCTCGATACCTGCCTCGGTGCGACGAGCGACGCCCAGGTGCTTGATGCGATAGCCCAGGGCCTCGGCGTAGTTCACATCGGCGGTGGTCAGGCGTGCAATGCCCTCGGTATAGGCCTTGTCGAACTGCAGCGGAATGCCAAAGGCGATGGATGCCAGGATGGTGAGTTTGTGGGCAGCGTCGATGCCTTCCACGTCGAACGTCGGATCGGCCTCGGCATAGCCGAGCTCCTGGGCTTCCTTGAGCACGTCCTCGAAGGTGCGGCCCTTCTCTCGCATCTCGGTGAGAATGAAATTGCCGGTGCCGTTGATGATGCCCGCCAGCCAGTTGATGCGGTTGCCGGCAAGGCCTTCGCGAATCGCCTTGATCACCGGGATACCGCCAGCCACCGAAGCCTCGAACGCGACGATGACGCCCTTTTCGCGCGCCTTGGCGAAGATCTCGTTGCCGTGCACAGCGATCAGTGCCTTGTTCGCAGTGACCACATGCTTGCCATTCTCGATGGCCTTGAGCACCAGTTGCTTGGCTACCGTGTAGCCGCCGATCAGCTCGACAACGATGTCGATTTCCGGGTTGTTCACGATATCGAAGATGTCGGCGGTGATAGGGGTCGAACCGGTGTCGCACTTGGAATTAGGGTGACGAGTGGCAATCTGCGCAACCTCGATTCCACGCCCGGCACGGCGGGCAATCTCCTCGGCGTTGCGTTTGAGCACATTGAAGGTACCGCCACCGACGGTTCCCAGCCCACAGATGCCAACTTTCACCGGTTTCAAGCTGAACTCCCCATTCACAGCGAAACGACCGGACCTGCCGATCGACAAAAGAGTCGCACATTACGAAGGGAGCAGCTTTTAGTCAATCAGCCACAGCTAGCGCTACGGCCGTCCAAGCCCCAGCCGCTCATGCCACTGCGCGAGGGATTCGTCCGGGTACTCGGCGAAACAGCGGTCCCCGGCCTGTATATGGGGCTCGACCCAGCCGGCCTTGGAATCGAGCATCAGATGCGTATGCTCCGGCGGTACCGGCAAGTCGCTGTCGATGGCCGAGGCGAACGGATGCACCAGGTCCGGCCAGCTCGGGTCCCACAACCACAGTGCGCTACCACAAAGGCGGCAGAAATGCCGGCGCCCTTCGCTGACGCGCGTCCCGCCGTCCGCATCGGTCAGCCTCGCCCGATAGATGCCGAGGTGTTCACGCCCATCGATCTGGAGCGTGCGATAGTCGCCACCCAGATTGATGGCGAAGCCGCCGCCACCTGCCGTCTTGCGGCAGATCGAGCAATAGCAGCGCATGAAAGGATAGGGCTGTGCGGATTCGAGCGTGAACCGCACAGCCTGACAGTGACAGGAACCTTCGAGCTTCATCGCGACCACCTTCGTTCAGTACCGAAGGGTTTGAACGCGGTCAGCTGCTCAGTTCCGCTGCCGATCGTCAGACCGGCGCAACCGGACCGATGGGCTGGGATCGATTACTTGGCCGCAGCGAGCGCCACCTCTGCAAGCTGCGCCGCTGGCTGGTAGCCGGGGATCATTTGACCGTTGGCGAGAATGATGGCCGGCGTACCCTGCACACCGATCATCTGCCCCAACTGGTATTGCTTGGCGATCGGGGTATCGCAACTGGCTGCCGGCAGTTCTTCACGAGCCTTGGCCTTGTTCATGGCATCCTGACGGTCCTTGGCGCACCACACACTGGTCAGGGTATTGGCACCGTGGCTGCCCATCCCCTGGCGCGGGAACGCCACATAGCGCACCTCCACACCGAGACGGTTGAGCTGAGGCACTTCGCTGTGCAGCTTCTGGCAATAGCCACAATCGGTATCGGTGAACACGGTGATATGGGTTCTCGGCGCCTTGGGTGCGAACACCACCATCTCACTCGCCGGAATGGCGTTGATCTGCTTGGCCACCGATCGGCTCTGCGCCTGCTCGGTCAGGTTGACCGCCTGCCCATCCTTGAACTGGTAGAGATAACCCTGAATGACAAACTGACCGTCAGCACTGGCATACAGCTGCCGCCCGCCTTCCAGCTGAACCTGATACACCCCCGGCATCGGGCTCTCGGCTACCGCCTCGATCGGCACGTCGGGCTGAATTTTCTGCAGCGATTGACGTATTGCCTGATCCGGATCGGCGGCCATTGCAACGGTGCTGACCAGACCAATTGTGGCGGCAGCAAACATACGAATCACGCCCATGGGAACTCCTGGCAGCGACAATCAAGGAAAGGCGCAAAGCCTACCATAGCCAAGTGCTGCAAACTGCCACAGACCTCTTCACTACGTTGTGCAGCCGATCGTTCGATGCGACTGCTCCCGCGGCATCATGAGCTGCCAATCACCGCTGGCTAGCCTCGTGGATGGTGCGTCGCATGCAGTTCCTGCAGCCGCGCGCGTGCGATGTGCGTGTAGATCTGTGTCGTAGACAGGTCGCTGTGGCCAAGCAGCATTTGCACGGTACGCAAGTCCGCCCCATGGTTTAGCAGGTGCGTTGCGAACGCGTGGCGCAGGGTGTGGGGCGAAATGCCAGTCGCGATACCTGCGACCCGGGCGTGCAGCTTGATACGGTGCCAGAAGGTCTGGCGGGTCATCTGCTCGCCGCGCTGGCTCGGAAAAAGCACGTCACTGGGCCGACCTGCCAGCAGTTGATCTCGAGCATCCCGCTGGTAACGCTGCAGCCAGTGCAGCGCTTCTTCGCCGAGCGGAACCAGACGCTCCTTGTTGCCCTTGCCGAAGGTTCGCAACACGCCCTGGCGCATGCTCACCTGCTCCAGGGTCAGACTGATCAGCTCGGTGACCCGCAAGCCGCAGGCATAAAGCACCTCGAGCATTGCCCGATCCCGCAACCCAAGCGGATCACCCGTATCGGGCGCCGCCAGCAAGGCCTCCACGTCCGCTTCGGACAATGCCTTGGGTAGCGGCCGCCCCAGGCGCGGCAAGTCGACACGCAATGTCGGATCGAGCGAAATCTCACCCTCACGCAGCAGGTAGCGGTAGAAGCCGCGCAGCCCGGAAAGAAAGCGCGCCGTGGAGCGCGCCTTGTAGCCATTGTTCAGGCGCCAGGCGAGGTGATCGAGAATGACCTCCCGCCCCGCCGCCGCCAACCGAACGCCGCGCTCCTGCAACCAACCGTTGAATGAGGCGAGGTCGTTGCGATAGGCCTCCCGACTGTTATCGGCCAGCCCCTTTTCCAGCCAGAGGGCATCGAGGTAACGGTCTATTACGGGGTCGTCGAGCGTGGGCATGGCGGTACGAATCGGATCGGGCCCGACAGTGTTCCACAGCCGGCCGAGGCGGGCCAGGGTCTCGGCAAGCGCAACCCGGCCTGCGTCGACCGCCTGTAGTCACCGCAGCGCGATGCTTCGAGGCTGCAGAAACGAAAAAAGCAGCCCGAGGGCTGCTTTTTCGATTCGCGGAAAGGAGGTCTTAGACCAGCTTTTCCTTGATGCGGGCGGCCTTGCCGGACAGCGCGCGGAGGTAGTACAGCTTGGCCTTGCGCACGTCACCGCGACGCTTGACGCTGATGCTGTCAACCATCGGGCTGTAGCTCTGGAAGGTACGCTCGACGCCAACGCCGTTGGAGATCTTGCGAACGGTGAAAGCGCTGTTCAGGCCGCGGTTACGCTTGCCGATTACCACGCCCTCGAAGGCCTGCAGACGCTGACGGTCGCCTTCCTTCACCTTCACCTGAACGATGACGGTATCGCCCGGCGCGAACGGCGGGATTTCTTTGGTCATCTGCTCGGCTTCGAGCTGCTGAATGATCTTGTTGGTCATGCTGTGTGCTCCTAAGGTCAACCCGCCGGGTTGCCATCGATACGTTAACTATCGTTCCGCTGACGGATGTATTCCGCCAGCAGCTTTTGTTCTTCTCCAGAAAGCGAGCGGCTATCCAGAAGATCAGCGCGTCGCTCCCAGGTCCGCCCAAGGGACTGCTGCAAGCGCCAACGCCGGATGTGTTCATGGTTGCCGCTGAGCAGCACCTCAGGAACACATTTACCCTCATACACCTCAGGACGCGTGTAATGCGGGCAGTCGAGCAGGCCGTCGGTAAACGAATCCTCCTCGGCGGAACCAGCATGCCCCAGGGCGCCCGGAAGCAACCTGGTCACGGCATCGATCAGCACCATTGCCGGCAGCTCGCCGCCGGACAGCACGTAGTCACCGATCGACCATTCCTCATCCACGTGCGCTTCGATGAAGCGCTCGTCGATACCTTCGTAACGACCGGCAATGAGGATCAACGCCTCCTCATTCGCCAGTTCGCGAACGTCGGCCTGTTTCAGCTGACGCCCTTGCGGCGACAGGTAGATAACCTTCGCCTTCCCGCCCGCGGCACGCTTGGCATCAGCCAGCGCCAGCTCGAGCGGCTTGATCTTCATCACCATGCCGGGGCCACCGCCGAACGGGCGGTCATCCACCGTCTGATGACGGTCCTCGGTGTAGCTCCTGGGATTCCAGCAATTCAACTGGAGCAACCCCTGCTTCACCGCACGACTGGTAATCCCATATTCGCTGATGGCTGCGAACATATCCGGGAACAGGCTGATGACCTCGACGCGCAAGCCGGCCATGCCGTTCAGAAATCCGCGTCCCAGTCGACCTGCATCTCGCCCGAATCCAGGTCCACTTTCAAGACACAGTGATCCGTATAGGGCAGCAGTCGCTCGCGATCATCCAGACTTCCGGCGCAAGGCTTTACGACCAGAACATCATTGGCTCCGGTCTCGAGCAGGTGATCGACCTGACCGAGCAACTGCCCGGCCTGATTGAGCACCTTCAAACCCTGAAGCTGGTACCAGTAGTATTCGCCGTCATCCAGCGCGGGCAGTTCGCTGCGTGGAACGCAGATCTCGAAGTCGGCGTACGTACGCGCCACCTCGCGATCGGTCAGTCCTTTCAGCGAAGCCACCAGGATCTTGCCCTGGAGGCGCCCTTTGACCAACTCGACCTGCTTGACCTCATCACCTCGCCTCAGCGTCCAGCGACGATAGTCCAGCAGGTTGTCGATTGGATCGGTGAAGGAATAGACCTTCACGTCACCGCGCACGCCATGCACCGAAACGATCTTGCCGATGACGACCAGCTCATCGCTCGGGGCGGACATTGCGCTCATAGGGTTCAGGCAGCGGCCTTGGCAGCTTCCTTCAGCAGCTGAGCAACGCGCTCAGACGGCTGTGCGCCCTGGCTCAGCCAGTAAGCAGCGCGCTCCTGATTCACAGAGAGCTTCACTTCCGCACCAGTGGCGATCGGATTGAAGAAACCGATGCGCTCGACGAAGCGACCATCACGCGGATTGCGGCTGTTGGTCACGGTCAGGTGGTAGAAAGGGCGCTTCTTGGAGCCGCCACGGGCGAGACGAATAGTTACCATGTGAACATCGTTCCTGTAGTCGGTGCTAACTTAAGGCACACACTTAAAATGGGCCTAGGCCCGAAAGGCCGCACATTTTAAGGAATGCCGGGGATTTTGCAAACTCTTTTGCTAGAGGCGCGCAGCCGTCCAGCGCGCCGGACACAGGCGCGCGCCCGTCCTGGCGCCAAACCTGTGCAATCGCAGCCGCGGGACTAGAACTTGGGCATCCCGCCACCTGGGAACATGCCGCCCATACCGCGCATCATCTTGGCCATGCCACCCTTGCCGGTGACCTTCTTCATCATCTTCTGCATCTGCTTGTGCTGCTTGATCAACCGCCCGATATCCTGCACCTGGGTGCCTGAGCCCATGGCGATACGCCGCTTGCGCGAGCCGCTGATGATATCGGGGTTGCGTCGCTCGGCTGGCGTCATCGAATTGATGATCGCTTCCATCTGCTTGAACTGCTTTTCCGCCGCGCCTTGCGCGTGCCCCATCTGCGACAGGTTGACGCCACCGATGGAGGGCAGCTTGTCCATCAGGCCGCCAAGACCGCCCATATTCTTCATCTGCTGCAGTTGATCGCGGAAGTCTTCGAGATCGAAGCCCTTGCCCTTCTTAAGCTTCTTGGTGAGCTTCTCGGCCTTTTCACGGTCGAGGGTCTGTTCGGCCTGCTCGATAAGGCTGAGCACGTCGCCCATACCAAGGATACGGGAGGCGATTCGGTCCGGATGGAAGGGCTCCAGCGCATCGCTCTTCTCACCCATGCCGAGGAACTTGATCGGCTTGCCGGTGACATGCCGCACCGAAAGCGCCGCACCACCCCGGGCGTCGCCATCGACCTTGGTCAGCACCACGCCGGTCAGAGGCAGTGCATCGCCGAACGCACGGGCGGTGTTCGCCGCATCCTGACCGGTCATGGCGTCGACCACGAACAGCGTTTCCGCCGGCTTGATCGCCGCGTGAACAGCCTGAATCTCGGCCATCATCTCGGCGTCGATCGCCAGCCGACCAGCGGTATCGACCAGTACCACGTCAATGAACTTGAGCTTGGCTTCGCGGATCGCGGCCTGAGCGATATCCACCGGTTTCTGGCTGGTGTCGGAGGGGAAGAAGGTCACGCCGACTTCGCCGGCCAGCGTCTCGAGCTGCTTGATAGCCGCTGGACGATAAACGTCGGCAGACACTACCAGCACCGTTTTCTTCTTGCGCTCCTTGAGGAAGCGCGCCAGCTTGCCCACGGTCGTGGTCTTACCCGCACCCTGCAGGCCCGCCATCAGCACCACGGCCGGAGGCGTGACATTGAGCGCCAGATCCTCGTTGGCGGCGCCCATCAGCTCTTCCAGCTCGGCGCGAACGATCTTCACGAACGCCTGGCCCGGGGTCAGGCTCTTCGACACCTCGGTACCAACCGCGCGCTCCTTGACCCGATTGACGAAATCCTTCACCACCGGCAGCGCGACGTCGGCCTCGAGCAGCGCCATCCGCACTTCACGAAGGGTGTCCTTGATATTGTCCTCGGTCAGCTTGGCCTTGCCGGTGACATGACGAAGCGTTTGAGAGAGACGATCGGTTAGGTTTTCGAACATGAGCCATTCCACGCTGGATGTGCTGAGGGGCGCGATTATAGAAGGTGCGGACGCCCCGCCGGTACCCCGCACACGTCGCTTTTCTCAGCAGACGCGATCCATGCCGCCGATCCGCCCTGCTGAAGGTGCGGCGACAGCGGCCCCACACGAAGCAGTTCCCACCACGAGCCGCGTAACCTTGCCGCAGCTTTTGTGCCTCGGGCGTTTGTGCCACACTCACGACCTTTCGAGCCCGTTAGCGGAACCTATGCACCCTCTGTTACCCAGCCTTGCCGCCGCCATTCTCTACGCCGGCGTCACGGGTTACCAAAGCTTGCGACTGGCACAACGCACCGTGCCGGACAAACGCCTGCTGCTGGCCGTGGGCCTGCTCGCATTGCTTGCCCACGGGGTCAGCCTCTTCATTCAGCTGCTGTCGCCCAGCGGCCTGCACCTGGACTTCTTCAACGCATCGAGCCTGATCGCCGCCGCCGTCATCTTACTGATACTGCTGGCGCTGTACCGCATGCCCGTGGAAAACCTGCTGCTGCTTCTGTTTCCCCTAGGCTGCCTGACGGTGCTCTTCGCAGAATTCGCCCCATCCGGCACCGCACCGGCTATCACCGAGGAGCCGGGCATCCTCGCGCATATCCTGCTGTCGATCCTGGCCTACGGCATGCTAACCATTGCGGTGTTCCAGGCGCTGCTGCTGTTGCTGCAGGACCACCACCTCAAGCACAAGCACCCTTCGGGGCTGATCCGCAACTTCCCGCCGTTGCAGACCATGGAAAGCCTGCTGTTCGGCTTCCTCTGGGCAGGCTGGGCACTGCTCTCCGCATCGCTGCTGTCGGGCTGGCTGTTCCTCGATGACCTTTTCGCCCAGCATCTGGTCCACAAGACACTGCTCTCGGTGGTCGCCTGGGTCGTATTTGGCTTGCTGCTGTGGGGCCGGCACCAACTCGGCTGGCGCGGTTACAAGGCCATCCGCTGGACGCTGGCTGGTTTCTGCCTGCTGATGCTGGCGTACTTCGGCAGCAAGCTGGTCCGCGAATTCATCCTGCATATCTGAAGCGAACAGGCTAACTCGTGGAAAATCTACACCCCGGCTTTCTCGTCGGCCTGCTGGTCTTTCTGCTGCTGTGCTCGGCGTTCTTTTCCAGCTCCGAGACCGGCATGCTCAGCCTCAATCGCTACCGCCTCAGACATCAGGCCAAGGAGGGCCATCGTGGCGCCCGCCGTGCCAGCGAGCTGCTGGCGCACCCCGACCGCCTGCTGGGCACCATTCTGGTCGGCAACAACTTCGTCAACATCCTTGCTTCATCCATTGCCACAGTGCTGGCGATGCAGCTGTGGGGCGAAGCAGGCATCGCCATCGCAACCATCGGCCTGACGATCATCCTGCTGATATTCGGCGAGATCACACCCAAGACGCTGGCGGCGCTGCGCCCGGAGATCATCGCCTACCCGGTCAGTCTGCCACTGAAGATGCTGCAGAAGGTGCTCTACCCCCTGGTCGCCATGCTCAGCTGGGTGAGCAACGGTCTGCTCGGGTTGCTCGGCGTCGACCTGTCCAACAAGGGCAATGACAGCCTGTCCACCGAGGAACTGCGCAGCGTGGTGCGCGAATCGGGCAGCGACCTGCCCCTCAATCGCCAGAGTATGCTGCTGGGCATTCTCGACCTGGAACGAGTGACGGTCGACGACATCATGATTCCGCGCAACGAGGTCGCCGGTATCGACCTCGATGACGATCTGGAAGCGATCATCAGCCAGTTGCGCACCACTCCGCACACGCGTCTGCCGGTGTTCCGCAACGACATCAACCAGATCGAGGGCATCGTCCACATGCGACAGATCGCCCGCCTGCTCAGCCACGACCAGCTGACCAAGGAAAGCCTGCTTGCCGCCTGTACCGAGCCGTACTTCGTGCCGGAAAACACGCCGCTTTCCACTCAGCTGCTGAACTTCCAGAAACAAAAGCGCAGGATCGGCATCGTCGTGGACGAGTACGGCGACGTTCGCGGCGTCGTCACGCTCGAGGACATTCTCGAAGAGATCGTCGGCGAATTCAGCAATCAGGATACCCTGCGCAGCCCCGACATCCACCCGCAGGAAGACGGCACGCTGGTCATCGATGGCGCGGCCTATATCCGCGAGGTGAACCGTGCGCTGGACTGGCACCTCCCCTGCGACGGGCCCAAGACGCTCAACGGGCTGATCACCGAAGCCTTGGAGCATATCCCCGATAGCGGCATCTGCCTGCAGATCGGCAACTATCGCCTGGAGATCCTCCAGGCAGCCGACAATCGGGTAAAAAGCGTGCGTGCCTGGACCGTGAGCGCGACGCCATCGACTGAGCAGCAAGTGGGCTAGAGCCGACCCAGAGCCGGCTCCGCTGCACTCAGAGCTCGATCTTCACCGCTGCCGCGGCGCGTAGCGCCTTCTGCCGCGCAGCATCAATGGAAGTGTCTCGTGCCAGCGCCACGCCCATGCGCCGCTGACCGCTGACGCCAGGCTTGCCGAACAGGCGCAGCGCGGTATCGGGCTCGGCCAGCACTTCCGCGAGGTTGCCAAAGCTCACCTGAGTCGACTCCCCCTCCACCAGCACCACGGCCGACGCCGCAGGCCCCAGCTGGCGAATGACCGGAATCGGCAGGCCAAGGATGGCCCGCGCATGCAAGGCGAATTCCGACAGATCCTGCGAGACCAGCGTGACCAGACCGGTGTCGTGCGGCCGCGGCGATATCTCGCAGAACCAGACCTGTTCGCCCTTGACGAACAGTTCGACCCCGAAGATGCCACGCCCGCCCAGCGCATCGGTGACCGCCAGCGCGATGCGCTTCGCCTCGGCCAGCGCCGCCGGTGCCATGGGCTGCGGCTGCCAGGACTCCTGATAGTCGCCTTTCTCCTGGCGATGCCCTACCGGCTCGCAGAAGCTGGTTCCGCCGGCATGACGCACCGTCAACAGAGTGATCTCGTAATCGAAATCGATGAAGCCTTCGACGATGACCCGCCCGCGACCGGCGCGGCCACCGGCCTGCGCATATTCCCAGGCCGCATCGATGTCCGCGTCGCTGCGCAGCACCGACTGCCCCTTGCCAGAGGAACTCATTACCGGCTTGACCAGACACGGGAAGCCCAGCGCCATGGCGGCGGCGCGGCACTCGTCCAGCGTGTCGGCAAAGCGATAGGGTGAGGTCGGCAACCCCAGCTCCTCAGCAGCCAGGCGGCGGATGCCTTCGCGATTCATGGTCAGTTGGGCAGCCCTGGCGGTCGGGATCACCGTATAGCCTTCACGCTCCAGCTCGACGAGGGTCGCAGTGGCGATCGCCTCGATCTCCGGCACGATGTAGTGCGGACGCTCCTGCTCGATGACGGCACGCAGCGCGGCGCCGTCGAGCATGTCGAGCACATGGCTGCGGTGCGCCACCTGCATGGCTGGCGCATTGGCATAACGGTCCACGGCGATCACTTCGACGCCGAAGCGCTGCAGCTCGATGACCAGTTCCTTGCCCAACTCGCCGCAGCCGCAGAGCAGGATACGGGTCGCACTGGGCGACAGCGGAGTGCCTATTCTTGGCATGGGATTCCTCGTTACGGTTGAAAACACGAACCGGGTAAGGCTACGTCTTACATCAGCTGGCCGCCGAGACGGGCCCTTTCGCCGCAACGCTGCAGTACCAGGCGACGCTCCTCGTTGTTCATCTGGCCCCAGCGGCGAATCTCGTCAGCACTGCGCTGGCAGCCGACGCACAGGTCGTCTTCGTCCAGCGCGCAGAGGCTGACACAGGGGGAAGCGACAGGTTTTTCCGCGACACTCACTCGTCTGGCTCCAGATCACGCGCGTAGCGCTGGGCGTTGTGCACGTAGTGAGCGGCGCTGGCCTCGAGCATTTTCTTCTGCTCCTCGCTCAACTCGCGGACCACCTTGCCGGGCGAGCCCACCACCAGCGAGCCATCGGGAATTTCCTTGCCTTCGGCAATCAGCGTATTGGCGCCGATGATGCAGTGCTTGCCGATCTTCGCCCCGTTGAGCACCACCGCATTGATGCCGATCAGGCTGTAGTCACCCACCGTGCAGCCATGCAGCATGGCGTTGTGACCCACCGTCACGCCAGTTCCCAGCGTCAGCGGATGGCCCATATCGGTGTGCATCACGCTACCGTCCTGCACATTGCTGTTCTCGCCGATATGAATCAGCTCGTTGTCGCCGCGCAGCACCGCACCGAACCACACACTGGCACCAGCATCGAGACGAATCTTGCCGACCAGCGTGGCATTGGGCGCCACCCAGCTTTGCGGATGTGCATCGACTCGCGACTCTCCCAGACGGTATTTCACGCAGACACCTCTTGTTGTCGGATGATGAACGCCGGGACGCCGACGGCGTCACCGGCGTGGCTCAGGGTTTGCCGCGCCCGGACAGGTCGACGAACGCAGCGGGTGCACGGCGCATTTCGATGCCGGCGTCGTACACCACGTTGACCAGCTCGACGATCATGATCGCCGTCAGCCCCCATATCTGGTATTCGCCATAACGGTAAGACGGGATGTACCAGCTCTGGCCCTGGTAGTCGATGCGATGGGTGACCTCACGCGGGTCCTGGCAGAAGAACTCCAGCGGCACCGAAAACACCGAGGCGATCTCGGCGTCATTGGCGCGGTACTCCACGTAGTCGGGAACCAGCCCGACATAGGGCGTGACGTGGATGCCATGCACCGATACCAGGCTGCTGAGCGGGCCGACGACCTCTACCATGCCAGGCGCCAGCCCGACCTCCTCCTCGGCCTCTCGCAGCGCAGTCTGCAGCAGATCGCGGTCTTCCGGATCGCGGCGACCGCCAGGGAATGCGACCTCCCCGCCATGGGTGGACAGGCCGGCCGCTCGGAGTGTGAGTACCAGTTCCGGCGACTCGCTGCGAGTGATCGGCATCAACACGGCCGCCTCGGGCAGGCGGTCCTCCGGCGCCAGGAGATACGGGCAATGGCCGCGCACCCGTCGGAGTATTGTGTCCAGCATGAATATTCTCGTTTCGTCTTTGACCGGCATCATGGCATGAAAGGCGCAGTCGCCCAAGACCTCGGAAAAGCCATGAGAAGCGGACGAACACCGACATGCGCGGTCGGTCTCACTGAGGTCCGCGGCTTCCTTGCCGAATCATCGCGAACGGACCAAGATTTGCCGGAATCGACAGGAATTCGTCCATGAATTACTGCAACCAGTGTGGCAACCCGGTACTGATCCGCATCCCGGACGGGGACAACCGCCCGCGCTTCGTCTGCGGCAGTTGCCACACTGTGCACTATGAAAACCCGCGAATAGTCGCCGGGTGCGTGCCAATCTGGGGCGACCAGGTGCTGCTCTGCCGACGGGCCATCGAGCCACGTCGTGGTTACTGGACCTTGCCGGCAGGCTTCATGGAGAACGGCGAAACCCTGCAGCAGGCAGCGGAACGCGAGACGCTCGAAGAAGCCTGCGCCCGTGTCACGGACCTGCAGCTCTACACCTTGTTCGATCTGCCACACATCAATCAGGTGTACATGTTCTTTCGCGCTCAGCTGGTGGATCTGGAGTTCTGTGCCGGTGACGAGAGCCTGGAGGTGAAGCTCTTCGAACAACAGGACATCCCTTGGTCCGAGCTGGCTTTTCCGACCATCGGCCGTACCCTAGAATGCTTCTTCGCCGACCGGGTGCAGCAGACCTTCCCGGTGCGCACCGAGGCCGTGACGAGCTATCGGAACCGCCAGCCACAAAACGCTCGGGCAGACTGAGTCGGCGAACGGGTCACAGGTCTGATGAAGTTCGACAGGAAAGCCCCATGCGTTGGCTGCTCGCTCTGCTCTGCCTCACCTTTACCGCCTTCTCCCACGCCAATGCGACACCCAGCCTGGGCGGCTCGCCCATCGACAAGGTGCTGGTCATCAAATCCGAGCGCAAGCTCCATCTGGTCAGCGCCGGGCAGACGCTCAAGAGCTATCGCATCTCCCTCGGAAAACAGCCGAACGGTGCCAAGCAGCGGGAGGGCGACATGCGCACGCCGGAAGGCTTCTACTGGATCGACTGGCGCAAGACCAGCGACAAGTACAACCTCTCGATGCACATCTCCTATCCCAACGCACGCGACCTGGCGCGCGCGCAACAGGAAGGTGTGGCCCCGGGAAGCATGATCATGCTGCACGGCACGCCAGTGGACGAAGAGTATCCCGAATGGTTCTTCCACACCCTCGACTGGACGGAGGGCTGCATCGCGCTCACCAACAGCGACATGCGGGAAATCTGGGGATTGGTGAAGGACGGAACCCTGATCGAGATACGCCCCTAAGCCGGGAAGCGCCTGCCGGCCACGCCAGCAGGCAATCGAATCAGAACTGCATGTCCGATAGACGCCAGACGTCGAAGGCCGGCGTTTCGTAGGGGTGGGCCTTTTTCATCGCCTTGACGCTGTCGTGAATCAGCTCGTCGGCGACCACCATCTCCACTTTCCACTCCGGCACGTGTTGCACCTGCCCGGTTTGCCCGAGAAAGGGCTGACTGCCTTCCAGCGGACGATACTGCCCCTGCCCCAGCACCTGCCAGCAGCAGCTGTCGTAGGCACCGATCCGGCCAGCGCCAATCGCAAACACTGCTTTCTTGACCGCTTCCAGATGGCTGTCCGGAACATAGAAACACAGCTTGTACATCGAACTCTCCATGCAGGTGAACCCGGCGGGCGCCAGGCAGTGAGGTGGCAGCTTGCCATCAACGCAACTACCAAACGGTGCGGTGCGTCATAGCTGAGACGACAGCCGAGGCGCGCGGTTCATGGAACGGGTTCACAAAGGAAAAAGCCCGCTGACGCATGCGTCGAGCGGGCTATCTGGTAGCGCTCAGCAGGACGCTCAGTCGACCCAGACCCGGGCGTTGCGGAACATGCGCATCCAGCCGCCGTCTTCCTGCCACTCGTCAGGGCGCCAGGAGTTGGTCACGGCGCGGAAAACACGCTCCGGGTGCGGCATCATGATGGTCACGCGACCGTCACGACTGCACAGACCGGTGATACCGCGCGGCGAGCCGTTCGGGTTGGCCGGGTAACGCTCGGTGACCTTGCCGTGGTTATTCACGAAACGCAGCGCCACGGTGCCGGACAGATCGGCCTGTAGCATGGCTTCCTCGCTCTCGAACTCGGCATGACCTTCGCCATGGGCGATGGCGATCGGCAGGCGTGATCCGGCCATGCCCTGCAGGAAGACCGACGGCGAGTCTTGCACCTGCACCATCGCCACGCGTGCCTCGAACTGCTCGGAGCGGTTACGCACGAAGTGCGGCCAGTTCTCCGTCCCCGGGATCAGCTCGTGCAGGTTGCTCATCATCTGGCAGCCATTGCACACGCCGAGGGCGAAGCTGTCCTTGCGTTCGAAGAACGCCTGGAAACCGTCCCGCGCGCGGGCATTGAACAGAATCGACTTGGCCCAGCCCTCGCCAGCACCGAGCACGTCGCCGTAGGAGAAGCCGCCGCACGCGACGATACCCTTGAATTCGTCCAGGCTGACGCGGCCGGAAAGGATATCGCTCATGTGCACGTCGACCGCTGCGAAGCCGGCGCGATCGAACGCGGCGGCCATCTCCACCTGGCCGTTGACGCCCTGCTCGCGCAGCACCGCCACCTGGGGGCGCACGCCGCGCTTGATGAAGGGTGCGGCGATGTCCTCGTTGACGTCGAAGCTGAGCTTGGCGCTCAGGCCTGGGTTGTCCTCTTCCAGCAGTGCATCGAACTCCTGATCGGCGCACTCGGCGTTGTCGCGCAGACGCTGGATCTGGTAACTGGTCTCGGCCCACTGGCGCTGCAGCAGACGGCGCTCGCCAGCGAACACTTCGTTCTCGCCGTGCCTGATCGACACATGGCCATTGTTCACCGGCTGCCCGATCACGGCGACGCAATCGCCCAATCCGGCCGCGCTGAACTGCGCCAGCACGATCTCGGTGTCATCCTGCCGCACCTGGAGCACCGCACCGAGTTCCTCGTTGAAGAGCAAGGCGGCGATGTCGTCGGCGCTGTCCAGCAGGCCGTCGAGATTCAGGTTCAAGCCACAATGACCGGCGAAGGCCATCTCCAGCACGGTGGTCAGCAGACCACCGTCGGAGCGGTCGTGATAGGCCAGCAGCAGACCGTCGGCATTCAGGCCCTGGACCACGGCGAAGAAGGCCTGCAGATCCTCGGCGTCATCGACGTCGGGCGCCTGACGGCCGATCTGGCCGTACACCTGAGCGAGGATCGAGGCACCCATGCGGTTCTGACCACGGCCCAGATCGACCAGGATCAGGTCGGTGGCGCCCTTGTCCAGGCGCAGCTGCGGAGTCAGGGTCTGGCGGATGTCGGCGACCGGAGCGAAACCGGAGACGATCAGCGACAGTGGCGAGGTGACGCTCTTCTCGCCCCCCTCCTCCGACCAGCGCGTCTTCATCGACATCGAGTCCTTGCCCACCGGAACGGTGATGCCCAGTTGCGGGCAAAGCTCCATGCCGACGGCGCGAACGGTGTCGTACAGCCGCGCATCCTCGCCCGGATGACCGGCTGCGGCCATCCAGTTGGCCGACAGCTTGATGTCGGAAATCTTCTCGATCCGCGCAGCGGCAAGGTTGGTCAGCGTTTCACCAATGGCCATGCGGCCCGACGCCGGGGCGTCCAGCAGCGCCAGCGGCGTGCGCTCGCCCATCGCCATGGCTTCGCCGGTATAGACGTCATAACTGGTCGCGGTGACGGCACAGTCGGCCACCGGCACCTGCCACGGACCGACCATCTGATCGCGCGCCACCTGACCGGTAATGCTGCGATCGCCAATGGTGATCAGGAAGCTCTTGCTGGCCACGGCGGGATGGCGCAGCACGCGAGTCACGGCCTCGGCCAGATCGACCGAAGCGGCGCTGAAGTCGTCACCCAGCTCGGCTTCGCGGCTGGCAGTGCGGTGCATGCGCGGCGCCTTGCCGAGCAGCACGTTGAGCGGCATGTCCACCGGCTTGTTGCCGAAATGGCTGTCGGCAACGGTCAGATGCGGCTCCTCGGTGGCCTCGCCGACCACCGCGAACGGGCAGCGCTCACGCTCGCAGATGGCCTTGAAGCGCTCGAAATCGGCCGCATCGACGGAGAGCACGTAACGCTCCTGGGACTCGTTACACCAGATCTCCAGCGGCGCCATGCCCGGCTCGTCGTTGGGGATGTTGCGCAGTTCGAAACGACCGCCACGGCCACCATCGTTGACCAGCTCCGGAAACGCATTGGACAGGCCGCCGGCACCGACGTCGTGGATGAACTTGATCGGGTTGTGCTCGCCCAGCTGCCAGCAGCGGTCGATGACCTCCTGACAGCGACGTTCCATTTCCGGGTTGTCGCGCTGCACCGAGGCGAAGTCCAGGTCCGCCGAGCTGGTGCCGGTGGCCATCGAGGATGCCGCGCCACCACCCAGACCGATCAGCATGGCCGGGCCGCCGAGCACGATCAGCTTGGCGCCGACCGAGATCTCGCCCTTCTGCACATGCTCCTCGCGGATGTTACCCATGCCGCCGGCGAGCATGATCGGCTTGTGATAGCCCCGTACTTCCTCGCCACGAGGCGTGTTGATCGCCTGTTCGAAGGTACGGAAGTAGCCGGTCAGCGCCGGACGGCCGAATTCGTTGTTGAACGCGGCGCCGCCCAGCGGGCCCTCGATCATGATGTCCAGCGGCGTGACGATGCGCTCGGGCTTGCCGTAAGGCTTCTCCCAGGGCTGCTCGAAGCCGGGAATGTTCAGGTTGGATACGGTGAAACCGGTCAGGCCAGCCTTCGGCTTGGCGCCGCGCCCGGTCGCACCTTCGTCGCGAATCTCGCCGCCCGAGCCGGTGGAAGCACCAGGGAACGGAGCGATGGCGGTCGGGTGGTTGTGGGTTTCCACCTTCATCAGAATGTGCACCGGCTCCTGGCTCGCGGCGTACTCGCGCGTCTCGGGATTCGGATAGAAGCGACCGGCGACGTTGCCTACGATGACCGCGGCATTGTCCTTGTAGGCCGACAGCACGCCTTCGCTGTGCAGCTGGTAGGTGTTCTTGATCATGCCGAACAGGGATTTTTCCTGGCTCTCGCCATCGATATCCCAACTGGCATTGAAGATCTTGTGCCGGCAGTGTTCGGAGTTGGCCTGGGCGAACATCATCAGTTCGATGTCGTGCGGGTTGCGTCCCAGCCCGCTGAAGGCCTGCACCAGGTAGTCGATCTCGTCCTCGGCCAGGGCCAGGCCCAGCTCCACGTTGGCCTTCTCCAGCGCGGCGCGACCGCCGCCGAGTACGTCCACCGCCGTGAGCGGCTTCGGTTCGGCATGACTGAACAGGTTGGCGGCTTCCTCGAACCGGCCCAGCACCAGCTGCGTCATGCGGTCATGCAGCGCGGCAGCGACAAGCTGAGCATCGCTGTCGGACAACTCGCCCTGCACGTAGTAGGCGATACCCCGCTCCAGCCGCTGGATCTTCTCCAGGCCGCAGTTATGCGCGATGTCGCTGGCCTTGCTCGACCAGGGCGAGATGGTGCCGAAGCGCGGCACCACCAGGAACAGCCGACCGGCCGGCTCCTGCACCGGTACGCTGGGGCCATACTTCAGCAGACGGGTCAGTACGTTCTGCTCATCCGCGCCAAGCGTGCCGGAAACCTCGGCGAAATGGGCGAACTCGGCATACAACCCGCTGACGGCGGGAACCTTTTCGGTCAGTTGTGCCAGGAGCTTGCCGTGACGGAAGGCGGAAAGAGCGGGAGCACCGCGCAGGATCAACATCGTCGGAACAGCCTCGGAGGGGGGAGCAGTCGGGGCGCGTATTCTAGCCCATGACGGCCGGCCGAAGACAGCCGAACGCCGTCCGCCCCGACGGTCTCCCCTTCGGCCTCGCTCAATGCAGGATCTGACTGAGGAACAGCTTGGTCCTGTCGTTCACCGGGCTGGTGAAGAACACCTCCGGCTCGGCCTGCTCGACGATTTCACCCTTGTCCATGAAGATCACCCGGTCGGCCACCGTTCGGGCGAAGCCCATCTCGTGGGTCACGCAGAGCATGGTCATGCCGCTTTCGGCGAGGCTGACCATGGTGTCCAGCACTTCCTTGACCATTTCCGGATCGAGGGCCGAGGTAGGCTCGTCGAACAGCATGATCTTCGGCTTCATGCACAGGGCGCGGGCGATCGCCACGCGCTGCTGCTGGCCACCGGAAAGCTGCCCGGGATACTTGTTGGCCTGCTCCGGAATGCGTACCCGCTCCAGATAATGCATGGCGACCTCCTCGGCCTGCCGGCGTGGCAGCTTGCGCACCCACATGGGCGCCAGCGTGCAGTTCTGCAGCACTGTCAGGTGCGGGAACAGGTTGAAATGCTGAAAGACCATGCCGACTTCGCTGCGAATCGCCTCGATCTGCTTGAGGTCGCTGGTCAGCTCGACGCCGTTGATGACGATGCGCCCCTGCTGGTGCTCCTCCAGGCGGTTCAGACAGCGGATGGTGGTGGACTTGCCCGACCCGGACGGCCCGCACAACACGATGCGCTCGCCCTGCCGCACGGACAGGTTGATGTCCTTGAGCACATGGAACTGCCCGAACCACTTGTGCACGCCCTGCATGCGGATGACCGGCTCGCTTGCCTGCCCGGCCTGCGCGATTGAATCATTCATATCTCACTCCTAACGCTTGTGGCCGGTGTCCAGCTTGCGCTCCAGGCGCATGGAATAGCGGGACATGCCGAAACAGAACATCCAGTACACCAGCGCGGCGAAGACATAGCCTTCGGTGGACATACCCAGCCAGGCTGGGTCCGCCGTAGCGCGCTTGATGCTGTTGAGGAAGTCGAACAGGCCGATGATGATCACCAGGCTGGTGTCCTTGAACAGGGCGATAAAGGTATTGACGATGCCCGGAATCACCAGCTTCAGGGCCTGCGGCAGAATCACCAGCAGCGTGCTGCGCCAGTAGCCCAGACCCATGGCGGCCGCCGCCTCGTACTGCCCTTTGGGGATCGCCTGCAGGCCGCCGCGTACCACTTCGGCGATGTAGGCGGCCTCGAAGAACACCACCATCAGCATCGCCCGCAACAGCTTGTCGAGGTTCATGCCTTCGGGCAGGAACAGCGGCAGCATCACAGACGACATGAACAGCACGGTGATCAGCGGTACGCCGCGCCAGAACTCGATGAAGGTCACGCAGAGCACCCGGATGGCCGGCATGTCCGAGCGTCGTCCGAGCGCCAGCAGGATGCCCAAAGGCAAGGCGCCGGCAATGCCCACCGCGGCGATCACCACCGTCAGCATCAAGCCGCCCCACTGACTGGTCGGCACCGTCTGCAACCCGAGGAATCCGCCATGCAACAGCCAGTAGGCCAGCAGCGGATAGACCAGCAGGTAACCGATGCCGTAGCGCAGCTTGTGCGGCATCTGCCGCAGAAACAGTGGCGCCGCGCCGATGATCGCCAACCATGCCGCCGCATCGACCCGCCAGCGCAGCTCCGTGGGGTAGAAGCCGTACATGAACTGGCCGAAGCGGACCTGCACGAACACCCAGCAGGCACCTTCGCGGCTGCAATCGGCCCGCGTGTCGCCGGTCCAGTCAGCCTTGAAGATCGCCCATTCCAGTACCGGCGGCACGATCAACCAGAGCAGATAGAGCCCGACCAGGGTCAGCAGCGTGTTGATCCAGCTGGAAAACAGATTCGCCCGCAGCCAGCCGAGCGCACCGATGCTGATCGTTGGTGGCGGCAGGTCGGGTTTGAAGGTATGAATGGTCATGCGCTCACCGCTCGATCAGCGCAATGCGCTTGTTGTACCAGTTCATCAGCAGCGAGATGCTGATGCTGATGGCCAGATAGACACTCATGGTGATGGCCATGGTTTCGATGGCTTGCCCGGTCTGGTTGAGCACCGTACCGGCGAACAGCGAAACCATGTCCGGATAACCGATCGCCGCTGCGAGCGACGAGTTCTTCGCCAGGTTCAGGTACTGGCTGGTCAGCGGCGGCACGATCACTCGCAAAGCCTGCGGCACGATGACCAGCCGCAGGACCTGCCCCGGACGCAGGCCGAGCGATGCGGCCGCCTCGGTCTGGCCATGGCTGACCGACTGGATGCCCGAACGCACGGTCTCTCCGATGAAGGCCGCGGTATAGACCGAAAGCGCCACCACGATCGACACCAGCTCCGGTATCACCACCCAGCCGCCGCGGATGTTGAAGCGCTGCAGCTCCGGCACTTCCCAGCTGAACGGTGCCCCGGCAACGAGCGTCACCAACCAGGGTATGGCGATGAACAGCCCGAGGCTCGTCCAGAACACTGGGAACATGCGTCCTGTTGCATGCCGTCGCGCCCGCGCCCAGCGGTGCAGCATTACCACGGCGACCAGCGCGACCAGCAGCGCCAGCCAGAACGCCCAGAAGCCATCGGCGGCACTGGGCGCCGGCATCTGCACGCCACGATTGTTGACGAACACCGCATCCCACAGGCTCAGGCTGTTGCGCGGCCCCGGCAGCGGGCTGATTACGGCGAAATAGACGAAGAAGATCAGCAGCAGCGGCGGGATATTGCGGAAGATCTCGATGTAAAGCGTCGCCAGCTGGCGGATCAGCCAGTTGCTGGAGAGGCGCCCCACGCCGAGGATGAAGCCCATGATGGTGGCCAGGACGATCCCGATTACGCTGACCAGCAGGGTGTTGAGCAGACCGACCCAGAAAACGCGCCCGTAGCTGTCGCTTTCGCTGTAGTCGATCAGATGCTGGGAAATACCGAAGCCGGCGGCGTTGTTGAGAAAGCCGAATCCGGACGTGATGCCGCGATGGGCAAGATTGTTCTGGGTGTTATGAAACAGGTACCAGCCGAACGCCACCACTGCCAACACTGCAATCACCTGGAAGACCCAGGCGCGTACTCGTGGATCGGTCAGCAGCGAACGTCGGGGCGCGGTGCCTCTGGCGATCGAACGCATCGAAAATCCTCATACCGCACGGCCGACCCTCGCGGATCGGCCGTACTCATCCATGAAACGAGCCGGCACGAGGCCGGCCACGGAGGCTCAACGCACCGGCGGCGCGTACTGCAATCCACCTTTGTTCCACAGGGCATTGAGGCCACGCTCGATCTTCAGCTCACTGCCGGCACCCACGTTGCGATCGAAGATCTCGCCATAGTTGCCTACCTGCTTGACGATCTGGACGGCCCAATCCTTCGGCAGTCTGAGATCCTTGCCGTATTCGCCTTCGGCACCCAGCAGACGCGCCACGTCAGGATTCTTGGTGCTCTTAGCCATCTCCTCGACGTTGGCCGAGGTCACGCCGAGCTCTTCGGCATTGAGCATGGCGAACAGCGTCCAGCGCACGATATCGAACCACTCCTCGTCACCCTGGCGAACGGCCGGGCCGAGCGGCTCCTTGGAAATCACTTCAGGCAATACGACGTAGTCGTCAGGCTTGGCCAGCTTGATGCGCTGTGCGTAGAGCTGGGACTGGTCCGAGGTCAGCACGTCGCAGCGGCCGGACTCCAGCGACTTGGCGCTTTCGTCCGAGGTGTCGTAGGTGATGGGGGTGTACTTGTGGCCATTGGCGCGGAAATAGTCGGACAGGTTCAGCTCCGTGGTGGTGCCGGCCTGGATGCACACCGTGGCACCGTCCAGCTCCTTGGCCGAGGACACCCCAAGCTCCTTGTTCACAAGGAAGCCCTGTCCGTCGTAGTAGGTCACGCCGGTGAAGTTCAGCCCCATCGCGGCGTCCCGCGAGCTGGTCCAGGTGGTATTGCGCGACAGCACATCCACTTCCCCCGACTGCAGCGCGGTGAAGCGCTCCTTGGCGGTCAGCGGGCTGTACTTGACCTTGGTAGCATCGCCGAACACGGCCGCGGCGACCGCGCGGCACACGTCCACGTCGATCCCCTGGAATTGCCCCTTGGCATCGGCGAACGAGAAGCCCGGAAGGCCATCGCTGATACCGCACTGCACGAATCCTTTCTTCTGCACCGCATCCAGGGTCGCCCCTGCCTGCGCCAGCCCGCTGATGCCCAGCAGTGACGCAGCACCCAGCGCAGCCAGTGTGGATTTCACCCTAATCATCGAAACCTCCAGTTTGCTTTCTTATTCTCGGGTTCGGGCCTGGCGCTTCGATGCCTTGACCAGCGAAGCGGCCGCAGCCTGACCTGAGTCTAGTCGTCCGTTTATGATCGGCAATGTTCTTTATTCCACTGCCTCGGCCCCGCTCGCCAGGGCCGTTCCGTTCAGAGCCAGGCAGCCAAAGCAAGCGGCATACCAGCTCGATGCGACGCCGCCCCGCCACGCTCTAGGGCGGGTTCAATCCGGTCGCAGGAGCGAGTACCCTCGCGCTATTTCCTCGCCCGCCTGCCCCAAGACGAGGCGACTTGCCCTGAACTGGAGCCGATCCATGAGCGAACCGCTGATCCTCGAACCCACCGCCAGCGCAGACGCGTGCGTCATCTGGCTGCATGGCCTGGGCGCAGACCGTTATGACTTCCTGCCGGTGGCCGAGGCCCTGCAACAGCGCCTGCACAGCACACGCTTTGTGCTACCCCAGGCGCCGACACGGCCGGTGACCATCAACGGCGGATGGAGCATGCCGAGCTGGTACGACATCCTCACCATGAGCCCAGCCCGCGCGATCGATCGCGAGCAACTGGAGGCTTCGGCACAGCAGGTCATCTCGCTGATCGAGGCGCAACGTGACGCAGGAATCGATCCGGCACGCATCTTCCTTGCCGGCTTCTCCCAAGGGGGCGCGGTTGTGCTGCACACCGCGTTTCTGCGCTGGCAGGGGCCGCTGGGTGGCGTCATCGCGCTTTCGACCTATGCGCCTACCTTTACCGAGCCCCCGGCGTTCTCCCCAACCGCGCTGCGGTATCCGGTGCTATGCCTGCACGGCAGCCGCGACGATGTCGTGCCCATGGTGATGGGCCATGCGGCCTATCAGGCTCTGCAGGGCGCCGGCGTCGCCGCGACCTGGCGCGATTACCCGATGGGCCATGAGGTACTGCCGGAGGAAATCCGTGACATCGGCACCTGGCTCGCCGAACGCCTTGGCTGACCCGGCGCATCGAGCGCAAGCCAGGCGTGCGGCAATCGTGGCAGGCGGCGCGCCGCGCCACGCCTGCCTTCGTCGACCGGTGCCACCGCGCCGGCCGACCCCGCCGGGGCGGGAGGCTTCGCCAGGTTTGCGTCTTGCATTACACTGACGCGCGATTCTTTCCCAATTCGACGACGAGAAGACCGTGCTCAAAGCACTCAAGAAAATCTTTGGCAAGGCCCCGGACGAGCGGGCCGGCATACCCACCGGCGCCCCATCTGCCACTACCGAACGGCAACCCGACCCCGTGACGCAGCCGGGCGCGACGGACGAAACCCAGTCCAAGCCGCAACCCTCCCAGCGCAGCGCCGACAAACCGCGTCGCCAGCGCAGCAGCAAACCGCCGAAACCCGCCGCGCCGGCCTGGAAGCTGGAAGACTTCGTAGTCGAGCCGGCCGAAGGCAAGACCCGCTTTCATGACTTCAAGCTCGCACCGGAGCTGATGCACGCGATCCATGACCTGGGCTTCCCCTATTGCACACCGATCCAGGCACAGGTGCTGGGCTACACGCTCAAGGGCCGCGATGCCATCGGCCGTGCACAGACCGGCACAGGCAAGACGGCGGCCTTCCTGATCTCGACCATCACCCAGCTGCTGGAAACGCCACCGCCCAAGGAACGCTACATGGGCGAGCCGCGTGCCCTGATCATCGCTCCGACTCGCGAACTGGTGGTGCAGATCGCCAACGATGCGCTGGACCTGACCAAGTACACCGGACTCAACGTGATGAGCTTTGTCGGCGGCATGGATTTCGACAAGCAGCTCAAGCAGCTGGAGTCGCGCTACTGCGACATCCTGGTGGCTACCCCTGGCCGGTTGCTGGACTTCAACCAGCGCGGCGAAGTCCATCTGGACATGGTCGAGGTGATGGTTCTCGACGAAGCCGACCGCATGCTCGACATGGGCTTCATCCCGCAGGTCCGCCAGATCATCAGGCAGACGCCACCCAAGAGCGAACGCCAGACCCTGCTCTTTTCCGCCACCTTCACCGACGACGTGATGAACCTGGCGCAGCAGTGGACGACCAACCCCGCCGTGGTCGAGATCGAACCGGAGAACGTGGCCAGCGATACCGTCGAGCAGCACGTCTATGCCGTTGCCGGCAGCGACAAGTACAAGCTGCTGTACAACCTGATCACCCAGAACGACTGGACGCGGGTAATGGTCTTCGCCAATCGCAAGGACGAAGTACGACGCATCGAAGAGCGCCTGACCAAGGATGGCATCAGTGCAGCGCAGATGTCCGGCGACGTCCCGCAGCACAAGCGCATCCGCACGCTGGAGGGCTTTCGCGAGGGCAAGATTCGCGTGCTGGTCGCCACCGACGTCGCCGGTCGCGGCATTCACGTCGACGGCATCAGCCATGTGATCAACTTCACCCTGCCTGAAGACCCGGACGATTACGTCCATCGCATCGGTCGCACCGGCCGCGCCGGCACCAGCGGCACCTCCATCAGCTTCGCCGGGGAGGACGATGCCTTCGCCCTGCCACCCATCGAGGCGCTGATCGGCCGCAAGATTCAGTGCGAAATGCCACCGGCGGAACTGCTCGCCCCGGTGCCGCGTTCCCGCTGACGAGTGCTTCATGGACGCGGTGCCGCTGCCGCGTCCGTCCGCGCTGCGGCACCACGCGCGCCCGCAGATGACCTGAATCAGGCCGGGGCCCAGCCGAAGCGGCTAGAGTTGTAGCCAGGTATCAGTATTCGGAGGTTCACCGATGGACAGCATGCACTGGCTCCTGACGCTCATCGTCATCGGTTTCGTTCTGCTCTGCGTGGGCTTCAACTACCGGGACAAGCAATGGGGCGTCGGACTGCTGAGCCTCGGCATTCTCACGATGTTTTCCACGCTGGCCTTTAAGATGTACATCACCTTCTATTGAAGGCTCAGCTTTTCTCGTTCCAACGCTCGGCCGCCAACTGATCACTGGCACGGCCTTCCACCCAGCGCGGGCCGGCCGCGGTGTTTTCCTTCTTCCAGAATGGCGCCCGGGTTTTCAGGTAGTCCATGACGAAGCGGCAGGCGTCGAAGGCGGCGTCGCGATGCGCACTCGCGGCCCCGACGAACACGATCGGCTCGCCCGGCTCCAGCGGGCCGACCCGGTGCAGTACATCCAGGCGCAGCAACGGCCAGCGCTGTTCGGCCTCCTGCACGATCTTCTCCAGCGCTTTTTCCGTCATACCGGGCGCATGCTCGAGAAACATGCCGGCCACATCCTGCCCGTCATTGAAGTCCCGCACGTAGCCGACGAAGCCGGCGACCGCGCCGATTCCCAGATTGGCGGCATGCAGCGCGTTCAGCTCCGCGCCGGGATCGAACGAGCCCTGTTGAACACGAACCGCCATGCTCAACCTCCGGTCACGGTAGGAAAGAAGGCCACCTCGTCGCCATCGACAACGGCTTCATCGAGGCCACACAGCTCCTGATTGCGCGCGCACATCAGATTCTGCTCGCCGAGTACCTCCCAGACGCCACCGCGCGCCAGGAGGTACTGGCGTACATCATCCACACTGCCGAACGATTCATCCCATTGGATGCGCTCGCCATCGCTGCCTAGGGTTTCCCGATAACGGGCAAAGAACTGAATCGAAATCATGCCTGCACCTGCCAATGCCCACTCTTGCCGCCCAGCTTCTCCAGCAGGCGCACCCCTTCGATCACCATGCCGCGGTCAACGGCCTTGCACATGTCATAGATGGTCAACGCCGCGACGCTGGCAGCGGTCAGCGCTTCCATTTCCACGCCCGTCTGCCCCGCCAGCTTGCATACCGCTCGGATCAGGACGCTGTCTTCGCCATCGGCCTGGAGCTCGACCTTAATGCTGGTCAGCAGCAGCGGGTGACAGAGCGGAATCAGTTCATGGGTTTTCTTCGCCGCCTGGATGCCGGCGATGCGTGCGACGGCGAACACGTCGCCCTTGGGATGGCCGCCCTGCTGGATCAGCTGAAGCGTCTGCGGCAGCATGCGGACGCGCGCCTCGGCCACGGCTTCGCGCGCCGTCACGGCCTTGTCGGTGACGTCGACCATGCTGGCCCGGCCTTGAGAATCGAGATGGGTGAGCATTCGGCGCTCCTGATCTGAAAATCAGGAGTCTACCCCAGCCGTCAGCGATGAGCCCGCCCCCATAAGAGGTACGACCGGGCATCGCTGACTGCACGCCGCTGCTTACATGTGCGCTTCGGCGTACTCCGCCAGTACCGAGCGCGGCACACCCTGCAGGGTGATATGGACGCCGTGGGAGAAGTCCTTGAAGCGTTCGGTGAGGTAGGTCAACCCGGAGCTGGTCGCGGACAGATAGGGCGTATCGATCTGCGCCAGGTTGCCGAGACAGACCACCTTCGAGCCGTTGCCCGCACGGGTGATGATGGTCTTCATCTGGTGCGGCGTCAGGTTCTGGCACTCGTCGATCAGAATCAGGCTCTGCTGGAAGCTACGGCCGCGGATGTAGTTCAGCGATTTGAACTGCAACGGCACCTTCTGCAGGATGTAATCGATGCTGCCGTGGGTGTTCTCGTCGTCCATGTGCAGCGCTTCGAGATTGTCGGTGATCGCCCCCAGCCAGGGCTCCATCTTCTCGGCCTCGGTGCCGGGCAAGAAGCCGATGTCTTCGTCCAGCCCCTGCACGCTGCGGGTGGCAATGATGCGCCGGTAGCGCTTGCTGACCACGGTCTGCTCGATGGCCGCCGCCAGCGCCAGAATGGTCTTGCCCGAGCCGGCGGCGCCGGACAGGTTGACCAGATGGATATCCGGATCGAGCAAGGCGAACAATGCCAGCGCCTGATGGATATCACGCGGGCGCAACCCCCAGGCTTCCTGGTGCAGCAATGGCTCCTGATGCAGGTCGAGCAGCAGCAGCTCATCGGCCTTGATGCCCTTGATCCAACCCACGAAGCCCTGCTCGTCGATGATGAATTCGTTGATGTGCACCGCCGGCAGGTTGTCGATCAGCTGGACGCGATGCCAGGTGCGCCCATGGCCCTGGTGGGTCTCCACCTTGCTCACCCGGTCCCAGAAGGATCCACTGACACTGTGATAGCCCCGCGATAGCTGGCCGATGTCGTCGACCAGTTGATCGGTGTGGTAATCCTCGGCCGCCACCCCGCAGGCTCGCGCCTTCAGGCGCATGTTGATGTCCTTGGTCACCAACACCACGGGGACCTCGGGCCGCTGTTTGCTGAGCCTGACCACCTGATTGATGATCTTGTTGTCGTTCAGGTCTTCCGGGAGTGCGATGGAGTCGCCGCCCTTGCTCATCAGGATCGAAAGGCTGCCGGATGGGCCGCTCTTGCCACGTTGGATCGGCACACCCAACTCGACTTCTTCCGGCGTGGCATCGCCCAGCAGCTTGTCGATCAGGCGGATCGCCTGGCGGCACTCGGCCGCCACGCTGTGCTTGCCGGTCTTGAGCTGATCGAGCTCCTCCAGCACGGTCATGGGAATGGCGACCTGGTGTTCCTGGAAATTCAGCAAGGCGTTGGGATCGTGTATCAGGACGTTCGTGTCGAGGACGTAGAGCGTGGGCTGGGTGGCGCGAGATCTGCCGTAGTCATCCATACCGATCACCTTCTTCTAGGGTCAGAAGCGAAGCGGATAAGCGCTCCGCCGCAGAGTGACCGCCGTGCGATTGGGGATGAGCGGACGAGGGAAGCCGGTGGATTCGGGGCTGCCCAGGAGCCGCCACCTGTGTCGCAGGGTTCGGCGGTCTGAACTTGGTAATACCGTAAAACTTATGACAGGCAAAAGACTTTTCCGTTGAACACGGCTTTTTTTCACGAATCGACCACAGGGCCTTGGCTCGCGGCTTTCCTGCGCGTTATTGTCGAGAATCAAGGTGCGCGCTTTCGCCGCAGCGATTCACTTCGGCGGTGATGTGCACCAGCTGCGCAAAGGGTTGCAGCGCCGCCTTGTAGCGGTCGGCCGTGTGGGGCTGATGCGTCACCACGCTCAGGATGCAGCTGTACTGCGATCGCCCCACACGCCACAGATGCAGGTCGGTGACCTCCGTGTCGGGCACCCGTTCAAGCGCCTCGCGCACCTTGCCCACCAGCGGGTCATCCATCTCACGGTCCAGCAGCGCCTTGGCCGTATCGCTCAACAGACCGCGGGCCCAGACGAGAATCACCAGGGCGCCGATGATGCCCATCGCCGGGTCAAGCCAGCCCCAGCCGAAGAGCTTGCCGCCCAGCAAGGCGATGATGGCCGCCACCGAGGTCAGGGCATCGGTCAACACATGGATGAAGGCTGCATGGCGGTTGAGGTCCTTGCCTGGCGCACCGTGTGCGTGCGCATGACCCCGCTCAGCATGGCTATGGGCATCATCGCCGTGGCCGTGGCCGTGGCCGTGGCCGTGGCCGTGGCCGTGGCCGTGGCCGTGGCCGTGGCCGTGATCATGCTGGTCCCGCAGCAACCAGGCCGATAACAGATTCACCAGCAGGCCGACGACCGCAACCACCAGCGCCTCATCGAAGCCGATCGCCGCCGGCGCCCAGAAGCGCAGCAACGACTCACCGATCATGAACAGGGCCACCACCACCAGCAGCAGCGCGCTGGCGAAACCGGCCAGCACCTCGATCTTCCAGGTGCCGAACGTGAAACGATGGTCCGCTGCATAGCGCCGCGCCAACAGATACGCGAGCGCCGCGAGGCCTATAGCGACCATGTGCGAGGCCATGTGCCAGCCATCGGCGAGCAATGCCATGGAGTTGAACCAGTAACCGGCGGCGATCTCCAGCAGCATCGTCAGACCGGTGAGAATCACCACCGCCCATGTCCGCCGTTCCGAGCGGCGCTCGAGCGGGCGGTAATCATGTGGCGGTTGCCATTGCGCGTGATTGCAGTCAGACATACGAACTCCTAACTCGACTGGCACTAGCTTGCGCCTTGCCCCACGGGCAAGGTCAACACCAGAGGCTATGACGCCCATAGCTGGAGACTCGCCGGCCGTGCCCCTACAATCGCGCCATCAGAAAGGAGACCTTGCATGCTGATGGTGATTTCCCCGGCCAAGACACTCGATTACGACACGCCCCCGATAACCGAACGCTTCACCCAGCCCCAGTACCTCGACCACTCACAGCAGTTGATCGAATTGCTTCGTCGCTACTCGCCGGCGCAGATCAGCGAACTGATGCACCTCTCCGACAAGCTGGCAGCGTTGAACGTTGCTCGCTACGGCAGTTGGACACCGGCGTTCACCCCGAGCAACGCCAAGCAGGCGCTGCTTGCGTTCAAGGGTGACGTCTATACCGGACTCAACGCCGATGACTTCACCGAAGACGACCTGCTGTTCGCGCAGAAGCACCTGCGCATGCTCTCTGGACTCTATGGCCTGCTGCGGCCGCTGGACCTCATGCAGCCCTATCGCCTGGAGATGGGCACCAAGCTGACCAACCCCCGCGGCAAGGATCTATACGCTTTCTGGGGCGAACGTATCAGCGACTGGCTGACCGAAGCGCTCGCCGATCAGGGCGATGACGTGCTGCTCAACCTGGCGTCCAACGAATACTTCAGCGCGGTCAAACGCAATGCGTTGAATGCGCGCATCATCAATGTCGATTTCAAGGACATGAAGAACGGCCAATACAAGATCATCTCCTTCTATGCGAAGAAGGCACGAGGCCTGATGGCTCGCTGGATCATCAAGGAGCGCATCAGCACCCCCGATCAGCTGTCGGCATTCGACTACGAAGGCTACCGCTACAGCGCGAACGACTCCTCTGCCGATCACCTGGTTTTCCTGCGCGACGCCAGCGACCAGTAATCCGGCTTCAGTGGATGGCGCGACGTCACGCCATCCATCTCCCACTCCGCTCCCGCATCCCAGCCAGCCCCTCTCGCAGGCTCGTCGAGTCCAGCCCCGCCGTCGACCACACACCGAGAACCCGTCGAAAAAACTCACCGATCAACGGTAGTCGGCGCGGGAACTATCGAGCACAGCTGGCAATCATAAGCGCGTACCGACAATTCCAGGTGGAAAGGGACGTCGCACATGAACGTGCATAGGGTAATCAGACTTGCAAACCGCTCCGTTCCCGGTCGCACCGCGACCCCGGCGGTAGCGCAACCTCGAGCAGCGATGCTGCCGGGCATCAGGCCAATGGCCGAGGCGTCGAGCAGTGCCAGCGCGGCACCTCGCATGACAAACGCCGAGCAAGGCACGAACAGAGGGTTACGGCCATGCAAACGCACCGCCCCTATTGGACGCGCAACATACGCCACGCACCACTCCCGACGATGGCGTCAGTCAACTCGTCATTGGTCGGCCACAGGCACGCATTCACTGGCAGCGCGCAACAGATAGCCACGGCCTGAGCGCGATGGTCCGGTAACTCAGCGAACCAATGAATACAGATTTCCAATCCCGGAGCAGCGCTTCGGGACAGAGCGGATTTCGTTCCGGCGATTCCCTCGCGAATGAACACGAAACGAGCGGTGCAGCCAGATGGGCTGCCCCATCGAACAAGTAGAACGACCTTCGAAACGATTCAGGAGAAGCAATATGATCCCGGTTATTCTTTCAGGTGGTAGCGGCTCCCGACTGTGGCCCCTCTCCCGCAAGTCGTTCCCCAAGCAGTTCCTTGCACTGACTGGCGAACAGACATTGTTCCAGCAGACTGTCGAGCGCCTGGCCTTCGACGGAATGCAGCAGCCTTTGCTGGTGTGCAACAAGGACCATCGCTTCATCGTCAAGGAGCAGCTGGCGGCTCGCAAGCTGGGCGTCCAGGGCCTGCTGCTCGAGCCTTTCGGTCGCAACACGGCACCCGCCATCGGCATCGCCGCGATGAAGCTGATCGAGGAAGGCCGCGACGAGCTGCTGCTGGTCCTGCCGGCTGACCATGTGATCGAAGACCAGAAAGCCTTCCAGCGCTCCCTGGCGCTGGCCACCAATGCCGCCGAGAACGGTGAAATGGTGCTTTTCGGCGTGCCGCCGACCCGTCCCGAAACCGGCTACGGCTACATCCGTGGCAGCCAGGACGCCAATACCGGTCTGCCGGATGGCATCAAGCGCGTCGCCCAGTTCGTCGAAAAGCCGGACGAAGCGCGCGCCCAGAGCTACCTGGAGTCCGGCGACTATTACTGGAACAGCGGCATGTTCCTGTTCCGCGCCAGTGTCTTCCTGGATGAACTGAAGAAGCACGACCCGGACATCTACGACACCTGCTGGGTCGCGCTCGAGCGCAGCGTGAAGAACGGCGACGAAGTGCTGATCGATCCGGCCACCTTCGCCTGCTGCCCGGACAACTCCATCGACTACGCCGTGATGGAAAAGACTCAGTTGGCCTGTGTGGTTCCGATGTCCGCCGGCTGGAGCGATGTCGGCTCCTGGTCGTCGATCTGGGACGTGCACGAGAAGGATCAGAATGGCAACGTGCTCAAAGGCGACGTGATCGCCGAGGACTCGCGCAATTGCCTGGTCCACGGCAATGGCAAGCTGGTCACGGTGCTGGGCCTGGAAGACATCGTGGTCGTGGAAACCAAAGACGCCATGATGGTTGCGCACAAGGACAAGGTGCAGGACGTCAAGAAACTGGTCAGCAAGCTCGACGCCCAGGAGCGCAGCGAGACCAAGAACCACTGCGCCGTGTACCGCCCCTGGGGCTGGTACGACTCGGTGGACATGGGCGGTCGCTTCCAGGTCAAGCGCATCTGCGTGAATCCGGGCGCCAGCCTCTCGCTGCAGATGCACCACCACCGTGCCGAGCACTGGATCGTGGTATCCGGCACCGCTCAGGTAACCTGCAACGACAAGACGTTCCTGCTCACCGAGAATCAGTCGACCTATATTCCGATCACTTCGGTGCATCGCCTCGCCAACCCGGGCAAGATTCCGCTGGAAATCATCGAAGTCCAGTCCGGCAGCTATCTGGGTGAGGACGATATCGAGCGCTTCGACGATGTTTACGGACGCGCCGAACAGAGCAACGAGGCCAAAGTGGCGCGATAGTTGTTCTCGGTGCATTGAGGAAAACCCGCTTCGGCGGGTTTTCTTTTTCCTGGCCCGGTAAAGGATAGCGAGGCATACTTCGCAACTCATCGGCATGACGTTTTTTTTCGAACCAGTCCTCGCTTTTGCCGCTTGCTCCGCAATTGTTTAAATCTTTTAAATTGACCTCATTTCTTGCAGGCATATGCTGGCCATGCAGCCGGCAAACAGTGGTTACAAACTGGCCATGCAATCATTTGCTGACTGCCACGTCTCAATTCAAATCATCCAACACAGGTTTTATTACGTGACCAAAGACGAACTGCGCGCAGAACTCGAGCGCCAGGCTCAGCGTTTTACCAATATCTACGGTGGTGAAATAACCACTTACGCCGCTGAACGCGAGCCCGAACGCAAACCGTGGCGAAAGAAGCCCACCGTGCTCGATCAGGTTTTTCAACAGGAAGTTCAAAAGCTGGAACAGGCGAAGCGTGCCGATTGTGACGGCGCGATTACACCGCCGGCCTAACCGCAGCATCTCAAGCGTACGAACATACGCAGTGCGTGAATTGCGGCCGGAACGAAACCGTCAGCGCTTGCCGCCCAATAAAGAGCCCAGCAAACCTCTGGCCAACTGCCGCCCCAACTGGTTCGCGGCCTGGCTCAGCGCACTCTTCACTACACGGCCAGCTAAATCACTCAATTCACTGCCAGTCTTGTTCGTCTCGCGACGAGGCTTGTTTGCAGTTTCACGCTCCTGCTCGACGTTCTGCGTTGCCCGGGCACTCAGCATCTCGTAGGCCGACTCCCGATCGAAGGGCTTGTCGTAGCGACGGCCAAGACCGGAGCGCGCGATAAGTGCCGCGCGTTCGGGTTCGCTCAGCGGACCAATGCGCGACTGCGGCGGAGCGATCGCGACGCGCTGCACCATCGCTGGGGTTCCCTTTTCCTCGAGACCACCGACCAGCGCCTCACCGATTCCAAGCTGGGTCAGCACATCGAGCGTCGAGAATTCCGGGTTGGCGCGAAAGCCGTCCGCCACCGAGCGCAGCGCCTTTTGCTCCTTGACCGTGAACGCCCGCAGCCCGTGCTGGATGCGCAGCCCCAGCTGAGCCAGCACCGTATCCGGAAGATCGGCCGGAGACTGCGTAACGAAGTAGACGCCCACGCCCTTCGAGCGAATCAGCCGTACCACCTGTACCAGGCGTTCCTGCAATGCTTTTGGCGTATCACCGAACAACAGGTGCGCCTCGTCGAAGAACAGCGCCAGCACTGGTCTATCGGCGTCGCCCCGCTCCGGAAGCTGCTCGAACAGCTCGGCCAGCAACCAGAGCAGAAAGGTCGCGTAAACCTTGGGCGCCTCGTGAACCAGCGTGCTTGCATCGAGCAGATGGATGACACCGCGTCCGTCGGGCGCCGGCTGCAGGATATCTTCGAGCTGCAATGCAGGTTCGCCGAACAAGGCTTCAGCACCCTGCTGCTCCAGCGTCGCCAGGCGCCGCAACAAGGCCTGCGACGAGGCCGCGGTGAACAGCGCGCTGTCCTCGCCCAGCATCTGTGGTTCAGCCTTGAGGTGGGCGAGCAGCGCCTTGAGGTCTTTCAGGTCGAGCAGCAACAGCCCTTCGCGATCCGCCACCTTGAAGGCCGCAAAGAGCGCCGATTGCTGACTATCGGTCAGTTGCAGCAGATTGCCGAGCAGCAGCGGCCCCATTTCGCTCAGCGTAGTACGCAAGGGATGGCCGCTACGACCATGTACGTCCCACAGGGTGACCGGGTACGCCTGCGGACGATGATCGAGCCAGGGCATGCTGGCGATCCGCTCGGCGATCTTGCCTTGAGGCGAGCCCGCGGCGCCCAGCCCGCACAGGTCACCCTTGATGTCCGCGACGAAGACCGCGACCCCGGCATCACTGAACTGCTCGGCCAGCCGTTGCAAGGTCACCGTCTTTCCGGTGCCGGTGGCGCCGGCGATCAGGCCATGCCGATTGGCAAGACGCAGGGACTGCACGCTGGGTTCGCCGTTGGGGTCCGCCCCCAGCAGCAGATGATCGATCAATGCGTGCATCCGTCAGCTCCCAATCGCCAACTACTGTTCAGGTTCGCTTTCGCCATCTTCGGTGTTGCCTGAATCGCACGGCGCCTGTTCACGGCGCAGCTGTGCCCATAACTCCACCGCCCCAGCGAATTCCGTGCCCTGCTCGGGCGATAACGCCTCCGGGTCGTAGCGCTGGGTGCAACCACTGCCGATGACCGGCGGCGCCTTGGCCACGACACGCTCGAAAGGATCTGCCACGGCGCCTCCGGACTGTCAGTTGAACACCAGGGTCTTGTTGCTGTGTACCAGCACGCGATCTTCCAAGTGATAGCGCAGGCCGCGGGAAAGCACCATCTTCTCCACGTCCTTGCCGAGGCGAACCATGTCCTCGATGCTGTCGCGATGACTGACGCGGACCACGTCCTGCTCGATGATCGGCCCGGCATCGAGCTCCTCGGTGACATAGTGACAGGTCGCCCCGATCAGCTTCACACCCCGCAGCGAGGCCTGGTGATACGGCTTGGCGCCGACGAAAGACGGCAGGAAGCTGTGGTGGATGTTGATCACCCGCTGGGCGAATTCGTCGCACAGTTCGGCAGGCAGAATCTGCATGTAGCGCGCCAGCACTATCACGTCGGCACGCTGTTCGCGCACCAGGCGCGTCACTTCAGCGAAGGCCTCCTGCTTGTTGGCAGGATCGACGGGGACATGGAAGTATGGAATCCCGTGCCACTCGACCATGCTGCGCAGATCGTCATGGTTGGAAATCACGCAAGGAATGTCGCAATCCAGCTCGCCGCTGTGCCAGCGATGCAGCAGGTCGGCCAGGCAATGCGATTCACGGCTCGCCATCAGAACCACGCGCTTGCGCCGCTCGGAGTCGGTGATACGCCACTCCATGGAAAACTCGCGGGCAATCGGGGCAAAGGCCTGACGGAACCCGTCGAGGTCGAACGGAAGCGAATCAGCGCGGATTTCATGGCGCATGAAGAACCAGCCGCTCTGGTGGTCGGAATGGTGGTTGGCTTCCGTGATCCAGCCATTGTAGGTGGCGAGAAAGTTACTGACCTTGGCAACAATGCCAACGCCATCGGGGCAGGCAATCACCAGCCTGAAAGTGCGCATTAACGGTTACTCCGACACGAAGGAAACGCGGCATTCTATCCCAGCAGACAAAAGCACAGCCATCGCGTTAACGCCGGCGTTGGATTGAGAAGCCACGCAACCCCGCCGGCACGATTCAGCTGTCCGGTTATTTGGACACGCCTTGGAAACAATCGAAAAAACTTGCCCGATAAAACAGAAATTACGTTTGTTTAAGCTTGTCGAAAGCTGTCCGCGCTGGCCCTTCGGTACGCATGAAATATCCCTACAAAAAGTGCCCCGCTTTTTTATCCATCTATATTTACTTGCCCATTACGCAGGACTATGATTGCTGACACTTGCGTTCAAACCTAATCCAAGGAAGTCACATGTCACTGATCAACGAGTATCGCGCCACTGAAGAGGCCATCAAGGAACTTCAGGAGCGACTGAAGTCCCTTTCCGAAGATGACAAACTGAAAAAGGAACTGGAGTTCGAAGGCAAGCTGCGCGAACTCATGGGCGAATACCAGAAGTCGCTGCGCGACATCATCGCCCTGCTCGATCCGGATGCCTCCCGCAACAGCAAAACTCCACGTGCGGCGAAAGCGCCGGCCGCCAGCAAGCGCGCACGTCGCGTCAAGCAGTACAAGAACCCGCACAGCGGTGAAGTGATTGAAACCAAAGGTGGCAACCACAAGACGCTGAAAGAATGGAAAGCCCAATGGGGCTCCGACACCGTGGAAAGCTGGGCCACTCTTCTGGGCTAAGCAATACCAGGGTTATAAAGAACGCCGCTTCCCGACGTTATTGATCGACGTCGACAAGCGGCGTTTTTTATTGCGCGCTTCCCACCCGTAACAGCCGCTGCTCTTTTTCGATAGCTAACCGGGCCGGACGCGCTAGTTGCACCCGTAACGCTCACCCAAGGCGCGCCCGTATTCACGCCACTGCTGCAATAGCTGCTGCTGCGCCGGGGTGGCAGTGAGCATGAACTGTTGTATATCCGCCTCGAACTGCGCAAGGGTATTGGGCGCGCCGGCTATCTCGCCGCTAAGGCGCTGTTGGCAGAACCGTTGCCACCTCACCCGCTCTTCAGCCGATAACGCTTCCGGAAAGTTGCGCGCGCGATAACGGAACAGCAATTCCTCTAACCGTACATCATCGAAGTGGCACTGTTGCCGAGCGAGCTCTGCCGGCGCCATCTCGCGAATCCGATCGCACAGCCGCCGATCGCGCTCGCCCAGAAAGCCGTCATAGAGTTGCTGTTCCGGATCGTCCACACCGATGAACCCCTCTTCGCGGTACACCTCGTCCAGCTTTGGGCTCCACACGTGGCGCTGTTCGCGTAGCGCGTCAGCACGTTCGTGGCACGCAAGCAAGTCCAGCTCCAGACGCTGGATATCCGCCTCGCGCAAGACCTTGAGCGGCGCCAGGACCGGGCACTTGTTGATGTGCACGAGCTTCAGCGGGACCGGTAACTCGCCCTCGGCCAGCTCGTCGCGACGCGTGTAGAGCCGCTGTCGCAGCGTTTCCGCGCTTTCCAGCCATAACGGCCGCACCTCGGCTTGCAGATCGCAAACGATCAGCGCATTGCGGTTGCGCGGATGCCAGGCCAGCGGCAGCACCACGGAGAGGAAATGCCGGGCAGCCGAGAAGCGTCCGGACACGTGCACCAGCGGCTCCAGCAGGGTGACCTGCTCGAGCACCGCATGTTTGCGACGCAGATTGAAGAGATATTCGTACAGACGCGGCTGCCGCTCACGAATGAGCCTGGCGAGGCCAATGGTGGCGCGCACATCGGACAGCGCGTCGTGGGCGTTCAGATGTTCCAGCCCATTGGCGGCACTCAAACGCTCGAGCTTGAGCGTCACCCGCCCGTCGTCTTCCGGCCAGCCAATTCCTTCCGGGCGCAGCGCATAGGCGGTACGCACCAGATCGATCAGATCCCAACGGCTGTTGCCGCCCTGCCATTCGCGTGCATACGGATCGTAGAAATTGCGGTACAGGCTGTAGCGGGTCACTTCGTCGTCGAAACGCAGGCTGTTGTAGCCGGCGCCGCAGGTTCCGGGAGTCGACAATTCCCGATGCAGATGATGAACGAACTGGGCCTCGCACATCCCCTTCTGCTGCAGAACTGCAGGCGTGATCCCCGTGACCAGGCACGCGGCGGGATGGGGAAGGATGTCGTCGCCGGGACGACAGTAGATGTTCAGCGGCTCGCCGATTTCCTCGAGCGCCTCGTTGGTGCGGATACCGGCAACCTGCAAGGGGCGGTCGCGGCTGGGCGATATGCCTGTGGTTTCGAAGTCGTACCAAAAGATGCTTGGAGTCACGGGAGAGTCCTTCTCGATCAGCACAGCAGTCTAACAGCTGCGACATGGCCATCGCGGTGAGTCAGGAAGGTGCCCCGCTCTGCGAACGGCATCCTGCAAGGAAGCAGGCATTTCGCCATAATCCGTCCCACTTTCGGCGCCCGGCGGGTCATCTGACCATCGCGCGCATTGCCGCAGCCGTGCTTGCCGCATAGCATCAGCTTCTGCCTGACCCTAGACGACCTTGCCCTTGCCATCGAACATCGACCGCCAAGCCCTGCTCGACACCAGCCATCGCGTGGAAACCCCAGAGGGCATCGACCTGGTGTTGCGCCCGGCCGGTCTCGTTCCGCGCGCGCTCGCCTTCACCATCGAC
The DNA here is from genome assembly GCF_055755175.1 of Stutzerimonas sp. LR2. Taxonomy (NCBI): domain Bacteria; kingdom Pseudomonadati; phylum Pseudomonadota; class Gammaproteobacteria; order Pseudomonadales; family Pseudomonadaceae; genus Stutzerimonas; species Stutzerimonas sp. LR2. Next base: position 46,617 of record NZ_JBVTRR010000002.1, on the reverse strand, counting down.
CTGGGTATTCGCGGCGCCCTGCTACTGATCCTCTTCTTTACGCTCGGACTGCTGGGCAAGTTCGGCATGGGGCTGGGCGCACTGCTGCTGTTTCTCGTCCAGTGGTGGTACATGGTGCTCTTCGAAGTTCTGAATCAGGGCCGCACGCCGGGAAAATACTGGCTGGGGCTGCGCGTCGTGCATGACGACGGCACGCCGGTGGGCTGGACGTCCTCGCTGACGCGCAATCTGCTGCGTTTCGTCGACCTGCTGCCGTTCGGCTATTTCCTGGGCGCATTGAGTTGCCTCGCAAACCCTGCCTTCAAGCGACTCGGCGACCTGGCAGCAGGCACGTTGGTGGTCTATCAGGAAAAACCCGCTGTGCGCCCAGCACTGCCGGATGCGGAAGCCGTCACGGCTCCGTTCAAACTGACCCTCGACGAGCAGCGCGCGCTGATCGCCTTTGCCGAACGCCAGGCCAGCCTTTCCGCCGAGCGCCGCCTCGAGCTGGCTTCGATCCTGGCCGAACCGCTGGCGACCTCGGACCAGGAGGCCGAGGCGAAAATTCACGGCATCGCCCGTTCGCTGATGGGTGCAGCATGAAGCAGGCCGCATTCGAACGCCTGCATCAGGCGCGCTGGCTCGAATTCGCAGCGCAGCTGGACGCGCTCGAGCGTGGCAAGGCCAGCGCGCAACAGGCCGATGCCTTCCCTGCCGCCTACCGCCAGCTCTGCCAGCAGCTCGCCATTGCCGAATCCCGCGGCTACAGCAGCCAGTTGGTCGAGCAGCTGCAACGGCTGGTCCTGCGTGGCCATCAGCAGTTCTATCGCCACCGCAGCCCGTTGCTCGGCCGCACGCTCGGCTTCATCACTGGCGGGTTCGCCCGCGCCGTGCGCCTCCAATGGCGCTACGTGCTGGCGGCCAGCCTGCTGTTCTACGGCAGCCTGCTCGGCATGGCTGCGCTGGTATACGCCTTTCCGGACCTGGTCTACAGCGTGCTGCCGGCCGACCAGGTCGCGCAGATGGAGCAGATGTACGACCCCGATGCCAGTCGCCTGGGCCGTTTTGCCGAGCGCGGAGCCGGTGACGACTGGCTGATGTTCGGGTACTACGTGATGAACAACATCGGCATCGCCTTCCAGACGTTCGCCAGCGGGCTGCTGTTCGGCCTGGGGACCTTGTTCTTCTTGCTCTTCAACGGCCTGACCATCGGCGCAGTAGCCGGCCACCTGACGGGCATCGGCTACCACCAGCCATTCTGGTCGTTCGTCATCGGCCATGGTGCGTTCGAGCTGACGGCCATCACCTTCGCCGGCGCGGCCGGGCTGCAGCTCGGTGCAGCACTGTTGGCGCCGGGCTGCCGAACTCGCGCGCAAGCACTGCGCCTGGCAGCCAAACACGGCATCCAGCTGGTCTGCGGCGCAACCGCCTTCCTGCTGATCGCCGCATTCGTCGAAGCCTATTGGTCCTCCATGACGCTGACGACACCGACGATCAAATACATCGTCGGCGCAGCGCTGTGGCTGCTGGTGGGCGCCTACTTCATGTTCGCCGGGCGGGGTCGTTATGCAGCTGACTGAAGCCAGCGTCTCGATACGCCCGCGCAGTTCATGGGAGGCGCTGGATCTCGGCATCCATCTGGCCCGGCGCCACACCAGACTGCTGATGCTCAGCTGGGCAGCCGTCACGCTGCCGGTTTTCGGCTTGTTCAGTCTGCTGCTGTGGCAGCACCCGAGCGTCGCGCTGCTGCTGTTCTGGTGGCTCAAGCCGTTGTTCGAGCGGCTACCGCTGCACATCCTGTCCAAAGCCCTGTTTGGCGAGACGCCCTCCCTGCGCGAGAGCCTCAAGGCCTTTCCTGGCCTGTTGCGCCAGCAATGGCTGGCCAGCCTGACCTGGCGCCGGCTGAGCACGACGCGCAGCTTCGACTTGCCTGTGCAGCAGCTCGAAGGCCTCGACGGCCGGGCGCGCAAGCAGCGCCTGGTGACATTGAGCCTGCGCAACGGTCGCGCGGCCAGCTGGCTGACCGTGGTTGGCGTGCATCTGGAAGGCGCGCTCTGGCTCGGCCTGCTGGGCCTGCTGTATTTCTTCCTGCCGGCACAGCTGGTTCAGCGTTGGAACTGGGAGGACCTGCTCGGGCTGAGCGGCGAGTGGCTCTGGCTCGAGCATCTGTCGAACCTGCTCTACGCGCTGGTGCTGGTCGTCTGGGAACCGATCTACGTCGCCTGCGGCTTCAGCCTCTATCTCAACCGACGCACCCACCTTGAAGCCTGGGACATCGAACTCGCCTTCCGCCGCCTGCGTCAGCGCCTGCTCAGTACCATGCCAGCGGTTCTGCTCGCCGTCAGCCTGTTGTTCTGGCCGGCGGACAATAGCGCCTGGGCGGCACCCGCTGCGCAAGCCGACACCACCCAGCCGGGACCGGAGAGCGAACGACTGCTCAACCAGCCACTGACCAGTGACGCAGCACGGAAACGAATCGATGCGCTGCTAGACCAGCCGCCGTTCCAGCATCGCGAAACCGTGACGCGCTGGCGCTTGGGCGATGGCCAAGCGTCCGAGCGACCGAGCACCCTGGCACGCCTGCTCGAACGCCTACTGCAGGGCGGTTCGCTGTGGCAAGGGCTGGAGCGCCTGGCACAGATCCTGGAAGTGCTGCTGTGGACGCTGCTGGCCTCGGTGGTGGCGATTGTGTTGTGGCGCTACCGCGAGTGGCTGCAGGTTTTCGCCGGGCGCCTGCGCATGCCCAAGCGACGTACCGCCGTAGCGCCCACCCAGCTGTTCGGCCTCGATGTCGCGCCCGAGAAGCTGCCAGCCGACATTGCCGGCGAAGCCGAACGGCTCTGGCAGACTGACCCACGTGCGGCACTGGCACTGCTCTATCGCGGCCTGCTCAGCCGCCTGCTGCACGACTTCCAGCTACCCTTGAACGCAGCACACACCGAAGGTGAAGTGCTGCAGCAGGTGCGTCAGCTGCAGCACGAGTCCCTGGCCGGCTTCGCCGAGCGCCTCACCCGACATTGGCAGGCGCAGGCGTACGGGCACCGACCCGCCGAAACGGAGGCCCGCGATGCGCTGTGTGCCGATTGGCGCGGACTGTTCGGCCAGCAGGTGCAGGCATGAGTCGCCTGCATACGCGTGCGCTGGCCGCCGTGGCGGTGCTGCTGCTCGGCCTGTTGATCATCTGGCTGGCCAGCCAGCTGCAACCTTACGAGGATGTGGTCGAACATGGGCCGGCCCCGGAAGCACGCAGCAACCCTTATCTCGCCGCGGAGCTGTTCCTGCGCGGCCTCGGCCTCACGGTGGAACATCACGAAGGCATCGGCAGCGTCGAGACGCTGCCAAGCGAGGGCCGGACCCTGCTCCTGCTGGGTGACCGGCGCAACCTGACGCCACGGCAGACCGAACGCCTGCTCGATTGGGCGGCCGCCGGCGGCCATCTGGTGGTGGTGGCGGAGCGGCTGTGGGACGAGAAAGCAGGCAAAAGTGGCGACCTGCTGCTCGACCGGCTCAATCTGCAGCAATACGCAACGGAGGAACTGGACGAAAGCAGCCAGACGCCGCAGTCCTCAACCGCCGAAGAGCATCCGCAGCTGACCAAGCTCTATCTGGAGAACGAGCGCGCACCAGCGTTCATCGCCTTCGACACCGACTTTCATCTGTACGACGCCGATAATCGGGCCCACGCCTGGGCCAACAGCGCCGGTGCCACGCATATGCTGCAGCTGCAGCACGGCGACGGGCTGATCACTGCCCTGACCGATAGCTGGATCTGGCAGAACCGCAAGATCGACGATTACGACCACGCCTGGCTGCTGTGGTATCTGACCCAGGACAGCGCAGTGACGCTTGTGCACCGCAGCGAGCACGACGGGCTGTTCACGCAGCTGCGCCGGTATTTCCCGCAACTGCTGGTCGCCCTGGGACTGCTTCTGGTGCTCGGGCTCTGGCACGCCGGTCAGCGTTTCGGGCCGATATTGCCTGCCGCCAGCCCGGCGCGCCGGCAGCTGCAAGAGCACCTGCACGGCTCGGCGGAGTTCCTCATGCGTCACGGCAATCAGGCTCGGCTGCTGCAGCAGCTGCAGCAGGACATCCGCTGCCGCGCCAGCCGCCATCACCCCGGCTTCGAACAGCTCTCGGCCGGTGCGCAACTGCCCCTGCTCGCCCGCCTCACCAACCTGCCACCAGGCCGTGTCGAGCAGGCCATGCGCCCAGTGCCGGCGCAGCGCCTGTCGGCCATCGAATTCACCCGCCAGGTCGCCGACCTGCAAAGCCTCAGGAATGCGTTATGAGCGAACAGATCCCCGATTCGAGCAGCCCCGCCCCGACCACCAGCCCCATCAGCCAGCGCGCACGTGCCGCCCAGCTGGCCCAGGCGCTGCGCGATGAACTGCACAAGGCGGTGATCGGCCAGGACGAGGTCATCGACGGCGTTCTGACCGCGCTGATCGCCGGTGGCCACGTGCTGATCGAAGGTGTTCCCGGACTGGGCAAGACGCTTCTGGTGCGTGCCTTGGCGCGCTGCTTCGGTGGCGAGTTCTCGCGCATCCAGTTCACGCCGGACCTGATGCCCAGCGACGTCACCGGCCATGCGGTCTACGACATGCAGAGCGAGCAGTTCAAGCTGCGCAAGGGGCCGGTATTCACCAATCTGCTGCTGGCCGACGAGATCAACCGCGCACCAGCCAAGACTCAGGCGGCACTGCTCGAAGTGATGCAGGAGCGGCAGGTGACCCTCGAAGGCCGGGCATTGGCAGTGCCGCAACCGTTCATGGTCATGGCGACGCAGAACCCCATCGAGCAGGAAGGTACCTACCCGCTGCCAGAAGCCGAACTGGACCGCTTCATGCTCATGTTGCGCATGGATTACCCGCAAGCGGATGAAGAGCTGGAGCTGGTCCGTCAGGTCAGCCGTTCGGCACGCGCCGACATGCTCGACGTCAGCGCACTGCGCCAGCTGGTGCAGGCACGCGACGTGCAGGCGCTGCAGAAGATCGCCAGCGAGCTGCCGCTGGATGAGCAGGTGCTGGACTATGCCGTGCGCCTGGTGCGCAGCACGCGCAGCTGGCCAGGCCTGGCGCTGGGTGCTGGCCCCCGTGCCTCGATCGCCCTGGTACGCGGCGGACGTGCCAGGGCGCTGCTGCGCGGCGGCGAGTTCGTCACCCCGGATGACATCAAGGATTGCGCGCGGGCCGTGCTTCGCCATCGCGTACGGCTTTCGGCGGAACTGGATATCGAGGGGCTTTCGGTGGATCAGGTCCTGCACCAGCTACTCGATCAGGTCCCGGCGCCGCGCGCATGAGTCCATCCCGTCGCCTGCTCGTTGCGCTGGCCGCCCTGGCGCTGCTGGCCCTGGTCATCGGCGTAATGGCCGCGCTGCAGCTGGAACTCGCAACCAGCCTGCAGCCGGTCTGGTGGGGGCTGCTGCTGGCATTGCTGGCCACGGCACTGTTCGATGTCTACAGGTTGCGGCGCCTGCCGACACCCGAGGTGCAACGTAGCCTGTCGGGCAGCCTGCCGCTGGGCCACTGGAGCCCGGTGCAGCTTACGGTGAGCAATCGACAGCCCGCTCCGCTCGAGCTGGAGCTGTTCGATCACGTCCCGCCCGGCATGACCGTCGAGCAGCTGCCACAGCGGGTGCGTCTGCAATCCGGCGAACATTGCCGTCTCGACTACCGCGTGCAGCCGAACCAGCGCGGACAGGTAATGTTCCAGCGTTGCGATGTCCGCCTGCTCAGTCCGCTGGGCCTGTGGCGCAGTCGGCGACCGCTGACGTTGTTCAGCGAGACGCGCGTCTACCCCGACTTCGCTCAACTGCATGGCGCCGGACTCAAAGCCATCGACCTGTGGCTGAACCGCCTTGGCGTGCGCCAGCAACCACGTCGCGGGCTCGGTCTGGAGTTTCACCAGCTACGCGAGTTTCGCGAAGGCGACACCCTGCGCCAGATCGACTGGAAGGCCACCGCACGCGCCCGTACACCGATCGCCCGCGAGTACCAGGACGAGCGCGACCAGCAGATCATGCTGATGCTCGACTGCGGCCGTCGGATGCGCAGCCAGGATGGCGACCTGTCGCATTTCGACCATGCGCTCAACGCCAGCCTGCTGCTCGCCTATGCCGCGTTGCGGCAAGGCGATGCGGTCGGTGCCTGCACCTTCGCCAGCCACGCGCAGCGCCATGTGCCGCCAGCGAAGGGCCAGCAACAACTGCGCCTGCTGCTCAATAGCCTCTATGACCTGCAACCGACCCAGCAGCCGGCCGACTACAGCGCGGCCGTCGAGCAATTGCTGGCACGCCAGTCACGCCGAGCGCTGGTCATCGTGCTGAGCAATCTGCGTGACGAGGATGACGTCGAGCTGCACTCGGCCCTGCAGCGCCTGGCCCGTCGGCATCGCGTCCTGCTGGTGAGTCTGCGTGAGGAAGTGCTGGATCAGCTGCGCCAGCGGCCGGTGCAGAGTCTGGATGACGCGCTCGACTACTGCGGCGCACAGGAATACCTCAACGCCCGCCAGCAACTGCACCGTCGTCTGAGCGCCAGCGGCCTGCCGGTGCTCGACGTCCAGCCCAGCGACCTCGGGCCGGCGCTGGTCGGCCGTTATCTGGCGTGGAAGAAAACCGGGTCGCTGTAAGGCTGGCCAAGGCACTCCATCACAGGTCTAGACGCCGTGACAGCAGTCCTTGTCGGTAAAGCGGTCCGATGGCGGGCAGGTCTGATGCGCCAGCGGCACATGCAGCATCGGCTGGAAGCTGAAGTAGTGATGCAACGCGGCGATCATCTCGCGGATCTCGCCTGGCGGATCGATCAGCGAGAAGCCGGTGTCGTAGCTGCCCGGCGTCACGTCTTCGCTTGACCACAGGCTGAAGGCGCTGAAATCCACATGGCGCAGCTGGCCGGTCTGGCCGGGGATTTTCAGGCGCATCTCGAAGCGCACCCCGAGCATCATCGGATAGGGGCTGATCAGCATCAGTCCGCCCTCGGACAGATTGCCGATGAAGCCCAGCGGCTTTTCCGTGAAACGGTTAAATACGTTGAGGTAGTACGGCAGCTGATGCCGCTGAATACGACGCTGGTTCGCCATGTTCATGTCGTCCAAGCCTTCTACCTTAGCCCTGCGATCGAGTCCCTTCGGTTCAGTTGCAGACCTGGCTGATGCGCGCCGCCAGGCGCTGTCGAGCCGCCTCTAGTTCACTGTCACTGTAGTAGACGCGCTCTCCGGCTGCATCGTTACGGAAGAAGCGTCCGCCGAGCTGCAATTGCGACAACTGGCTGCGCAGGCTCTGGCATTCCTGCTCTCGAGCAGCCCGTGTCTGGCTGGCCTGCTCGCGCGCCGCCTGCTGCTCCTGGCGGCGCGCATCGAAGAAACGCTCGCTGCGCGCCTCGCGCTCGCGGGTCTGGTCGTCGCGCTCGACGACCTGCGGACGCACCTCGATCTGCTCGGCGCCAGCGGGCGGACGCTGACCGAAATGAACGCGCCCGTCGGCATCGGTCCACCGGTAGATCTGCGCGGATGCCAGCGCCGGCATCAGTATCAGGGTCAGAAGCAGCGCTCGCATGTTCCCTCACATGAACGGTGTGGTGTTCAACGCCTGGCCGGCTGTGCCACCGGCTGCGCCTCGCTGTGATAGTGCCCCAGCTGACGCAGAGTCTCCAGTCGGGCACGGGCGCGGTAGGCGTATTCGCTGGCAGGGAATCGCTCGATGATGAAGCGGTAGGTTTCCGCCGCGTCGACGAACAGCCCCTGACGCTCAAGGCACTGGCCGCGCAGCAACGAAATCTCCGGCTGCGCCTGGCTACGCGGTTTGCTGCGACGCTCCGCCTGCGACAGCGACTGCATCACCCGCTCGCAGTTATCAGCCTCGTAATGCCGGTATGCCTCGTCCAGATGGCGATCGGACGCGTGGCGGGCACTACAGCCCACGGTGAACAGGGTCAGAAAAACGATGATCAGGGTACGCATGGGTTCCTCCGTAATGCTCCTGTATCGACCGCGCCGGAAAAACCTGCAGACAGCCCGTCAGATGCGCCGAAAGAGTAGTGGCCGCCGGGCGATGACTACAACGGTCGAGCATAGTAGCCTCGCTGCCAGCCAGAAGAAGGAGCCATTTGAATGATTCAGCGTCGCACCAAGATCGTCGCCACCCTGGGCCCGGCCAGCAGTTCGCCGGATGTGCTGGAGAAGATGATCATCGCCGGGCTGGATGTCGCCCGCCTGAACTTCTCCCACGGCAGCCCCGACGAGCACCGTGCCCGGGCCGAGCTGGTCCGTGAGATCGCCGCTCGCCATGGCCGCTTCGTCGCACTGCTGGGCGACCTGCAGGGCCCGAAGATCCGCATCGCCAAGTTCACCGACAAGCGCATCGAGCTGAAGGAAGGCGACCAGTTCCGCTTCTCCGTCACCCACCCGCGCGACGCCGGCACCCAGGAAGTGGTCGGTATCGATTACCCGGATTTGGTCAAGGATTGCGGTGTTGGCGACGAGCTGCTGCTGGACGATGGGCGCGTGGTAATGCGCGTGGACAACGCCACGGCCGATGAACTGCACTGCACCGTGCTGATCGGCGGCCCGCTGTCCGACAACAAGGGCATCAACCGTCGCGGCGGCGGTCTGACCGCACCGGCGCTGACTGCCAAGGACAAGGCCGACATCAAACTGGCCGCCGACCTGCAGCTGGATTACTTGGCCGTTTCCTTCCCGCGCGATGCGGCTGACATGGACTTGGCCCGCCGCCTGCGCGACGAAGCCGGCTCCAGCGCCTGGCTGATCGCCAAGATCGAGCGGGCCGAAGCGGTCGCCGATGACGAGGCGCTCGATGGCCTGATTCGCGCCAGCGACGGCGTGATGGTCGCCCGCGGCGACCTCGGCGTGGAAATCGGCGATGCCGAACTCGTGGGCATCCAGAAGAAGATCATTCTGCACGCCCGCCGCCACAACAAGGTAGTGATCACCGCGACCCAGATGATGGAGTCGATGATTCACAGCCCGATGCCGACCCGTGCCGAAGTGTCCGATGTAGCCAACGCGGTACTCGACTACACCGACGCGGTGATGCTGTCGGCGGAAAGCGCCGCTGGCGAATACCCGATCGAAGCGATCAAGGCCATGGCGCGCGTCTGCTGCGGTGCGGAAAAGCACCCGACCAGCACCAAGTCCGGTCACCGCCTCGGCCAGCAATTCGAGCGCTGTGACGAAAGCGCGGCCCTGGCGGCGATGTACACCGCCAACCACTTCCCCGGCGTCAAGGCGATCATCGCCCTGACCGAAAGTGGCTACACGCCGCTGATCATGTCGCGCATCCGCTCCTCGGTGCCGATCTTCGCCTTCTCGCCGCACCGCGAAACCCAGGCACGGGTTGCGCTGTTCCGCGGCGTGCAGACCATTCCGTTCGATCCGGCCGCTCTGCCGGCGGACAAGGTCAGCCAGATCGCGGTGGAAGAGTTGCTCAAGCGCAACATCGTGCAGCCGGGCGACTGGGTGATCCTGACCAAGGGTGACAGCTACCACGACAGCACCGGCGGCACCAACACCATGAAGATCCTGCGCGTCGGCGATCAGTAATCGCGCCAGCGCATCAGCACAAAGGCCGGCATCTTGCCGGCCTTTGTGCTTTTAGGAGACGCCGGCTTGGTTGGCTCTGATAAAGGCATCGCCGAATATCTGCCCGCGCGGCAGACCAGCGAGATACAGACGCCGGGCACAGACGTCGACGAACGATGGACCGCCGCAGACCAGCGCGACGTCACGGCGCGATGTGGGCCGCAGCGTACTCAGCATGCGGTCCCGCTCTTCATGGCTGATCCATTCCAGTTGCAGGTTGTCATGCGCCCGCACCAAGGCCTGCAGAGGCTCCTTCAGGTAATGCCCCTGACGGCAGACATGCAACAACCGGATCGGCCCGCGATGGCCCTGGCGCAAGCTCTCGCGCAACAGACTCCAGAGGGGTGCCAGTCCGGTTCCGGCCGCCAGTAACAACAAGGGTCGCTCGCACCATTCCGGCTCGTAGTGCAACGCGCCTCCATGCAGTTCGCCCAGCCGCAGCAGGTCGCCGGGACGCAATTCACGCGCGAAGTCGCAGAAGGCGCCGGGTCGGCTGCTGTCGATATGAAACTCCAGCCAGGGATCCTCGTTGGGAAGGCTGGCCAGAGAATATGGCCGGGCCACCCCTGCCGCCGTCCAGAGCAAGAGATGCTGACCAGCCCGATAGCGCAGCGGCCGCTCCGGCAACAGACGCAGCCGCAGCACATCGGCGCCCAACCGCTCCAGGCTTTGCACCCGCGTGGCCAGCCCGTCGCGACGAGGATCGAACACCTCCACGCTCAGATCGCCGTCGACCCGGCACTGGCAGGCGAGCCGCCAGCCGGCCTCGCGCTGCTCGGGTCGCAGCAGCTCCGGCTGCAGGTCGCGCGGCTCCCCTGCCACGCATCGCACCAGGCAGGCATGGCAGCTTCCGGCGCGACAGCTGGAGGGCACCGTCACGCCAGCCAGCGTCAGCGCGTCGAGCAGATTGCTGTCGGTTGGTACGGTCCAACGACGTCCGGCGCAGCGGAGTTCAGGCATCGCAGGTATCCCATGCCGCCTCGCAGCGATTGCGCCCGGCCCGCTTGGCTCGATAGAGCGCCTCGTCCGCCCGCTGCAGGGCGGCATCCAGCTCATCCCCGGCGTTCAACAGGGTCAGGCCGATGGACAGGCTGAGATGGCCGGCCGCGATCTCGGCATCCTCCGGCTCGGCACTGGCGAAGGCTTCGCGCAAACGCTCACAGCAGGCACGGAACTGCTCGGCGTCGGTTTCCGGCAGCAGCAGGACGAACTCTTCGCCGCCGTAGCGGGCCAAGACGTCGTCGTCACGCAGGCAGGAGCGCGCCACCTTGGCGAAGGTCTGCAGCACGCGGTCGCCAGTGGCATGGCCGTGGATATCGTTGATCCGCTTGAAGTGATCGAGGTCGATCAGCGCGAGGCCCGATTGATGCCCCTTGCGCAGACGACTCAGGTCGCCCTCGGCGATGCGCAGGAAACGTCGACGGTTGTACAGCCCAGTCAGCTCATCGGTGGAGGCCAGGTCCTCCAGCTGCCGCATCATGCCGCGCAGGGTGTCCTGGTGCGCCTGCAGCGCATAGCGACGTTGGCGCATGCGCTGGCGCAGGCGATATACGTGACCGGCGAACAGGCACATCCAGATCAGCGTCACCAGCAGCACGCTGGCCTGTAGCGCGAGCGCCGTGGTGTCCATCGGGCGCTCGAGGTAATAGTCCAGCGCGGCCAGGCCGACGAAGCTGAGAAATGCCAGGGAGGCGTAGCGGATGAAGATCTTGGGCGGCAGAAAGACCGCGAACATCAACACCAGCAGATAGAGCACGAGCAGTGAGCCCCGTGCGCTCCCCAGGTTGAAGAGGAAATAGGTCAGCCAGATCAGTCCCACCAGCACCTGTGGCTCGGTCAGGCTGGGATCCTTGAAGCGCAGATTGATGCCTCGGTGGAACAGCCAGAAGAACATCAGCTGACTCACCACGATCAGCGCCGAATGCACCACCGCGCTGGCGATCGGCGCCTCGTAGAAACCACTCGCCACGGCCACCCAGGTCAGCAGCAGGGCCAAGCCATAGGTGACGGACGCCATTGCGAATCGCCGAGTGACCAACTGCTGCAGCGATCGCTCATCGGTCTCGTAACGCATCGCACTCATAGGGATCCATCCCACTGTGGCAATTTGCCGCACTCTACGCTTACCGAAAACAAAAACCTAGCCGGCATTCCCATCGCTCCTGGTCCGTCCGTGTACCGCGCAGTCTGACGCGTTATACTGCCGCGCATTTTTTCGCGGCGCGTCGACTGCCACTCCCGACGCGCCTCTTACCGCCCCGCCATGAGGACGCGCTGCATGACCGTGATCAAGCAAGACGACCTGATTCAAAGCGTCGCCGACGCTTTGCAGTTCATTTCTTACTACCATCCCGTGGATTTCATCCAGGCGATGCACGAAGCCTACCTGCGTGAAGAATCCCCGGCCGCCCGCGACTCCATGGCGCAGATTCTGATCAACTCGCGCATGTGCGCCACTGGTCACCGCCCGATCTGCCAGGACACCGGCATCGTCACCGTCTTCGTCCGCGTCGGCATGGACGTGCGCTGGGATGGCGCCACCATGAGCCTGGACGACATGATCAACGAGGGCGTGCGCCGCGCCTACAACCTGCCCGAAAACGTGCTGCGTGCTTCGATCCTGGCCGACCCGGCAGGTTCCCGCAAGAACACCAAGGACAATACCCCGGCTGTCATCCATTACTCCATCGTCCCCGGTGACAAAGTCGAGGTGGATGTGGCCGCCAAAGGCGGTGGTTCGGAAAACAAGTCGAAGATGGCCATGCTCAACCCGTCCGACTCCATCGTCGACTGGGTGCTCAAGACCGTTCCGACCATGGGCGCCGGCTGGTGCCCGCCGGGCATGCTCGGCATCGGCATCGGCGGCACCGCGGAAAAGGCCGCGGTGATGGCCAAGGAAGTGCTGATGGAGCCGATCGACATCCATGAGCTCAAGGCCCGCGGCCCGCAGAACCGCATCGAGGAGCTGCGCCTGGAGCTGTTCGAGAAGGTCAACCAGCTGGGTATCGGAGCCCAGGGCCTGGGTGGCCTGACCACCGTACTCGACGTGAAGATCATGGATTACCCGACCCACGCCGCCTCGCTGCCGGTGTGCATGATCCCGAACTGCGCCGCCACCCGTCACGCCCACTTCGTGCTCGATGGCTCCGGCCCGGCCAGCCTGGAAGCGCCGCCACTGGACGCCTACCCGGAAATCGTCTGGGAAGCCGGCCCGAGCGCCCGCCGCGTCGATCTGGACAGCATCACGCCGGAGGAAGTGCAGAGCTGGAAGCCGGGCGAGACCATCCTGCTCAACGGCAAGATGCTCACCGGCCGCGACGCCGCGCACAAGCGCATGGTCGACATGCTGAACAAGGGCGAAGAGCTGCCGGTGGACCTCAAGGGACGCTTCATCTACTACGTCGGCCCGGTCGATCCGGTCGGTGACGAAGTGGTCGGCCCGGCTGGCCCGACCACGGCGACCCGGATGGACAAGTTCACCCGGCAGATCCTGGAAAGCACAGGCCTGTTGGGCATGATCGGCAAGTCCGAGCGTGGCCCGATCGCCATCGAGGCGATCAAGGACAATAAGGCCGTGTACCTGATGGCCGTCGGCGGAGCCGCCTATCTGGTGGCCCAGGCGATCAAGAAGTCCAAGGTGCTGGCGTTCGCCGAACTGGGTATGGAAGCGATCTACGAGTTCGAAGTGAAGGACATGCCGGTCACCGTCGCGGTCGACACCAACGGCGAGTCCGTGCACATCACCGGTCCGGCGATCTGGCAGAAGAAGATCGCCGACAGCCTGGCGGTCGAGGTGCAGTAAGCATCTGCGCGGAAACGAAAAGCCCGGCCTAGTGCCGGGCTTTTCGCTTTCACACCGCCTGATCAGCCGCGGCGGCGCAACTGGACGAACAGCGCTTCGACTTTCTGCCGCGCCCATGGCGTCTTGCGCAGGAATTTCAGGCTCGACTTGATGCTCGGTTCGCTCTTGAAGCAACGGATATCGACGCGCTGGGCCAAGCCGTCCCAGCCATAGTGGGCATGCAGCTCGGTGAGCATGGCTTCAAGGGTGATGCCATGAAGGGGATCGTTGGGAGTGGCAGACACGAATGGCGCTCTTGCTGAAGCGGCACGAGCCGCGGGGTCGTCATGCGTGCCGCCCGGCAAATGCGAGACGGCACGCAGGGCATCCTACAGCTTTATCTCGGTGCCGAGCAGCTTGAGAAAGCCCGCCAGCCAGGCGGGATGCGCCGGCCAAGCCGGGGCGCTGACCAGATTGCCTTCGGTGTGCGCCTGGTCCACCGGGATGTCGACATAGTCGCCGCCGGCCAGCTTCACCTCCGGTGCGCAGGCTGGATAGGCGCTGCAGGCGCGGCCCTTCAGCACGCCAGCGGCGGCCAGCAGCTGTGCGCCGTGACAGACGGCAGCGATCGGCTTGCCGGCTTCGTCGAAGGCCCGTACCAGCGCCAGCACCTGCTCGTTCAGGCGCAGATACTCCGGCGCGCGGCCGCCAGGAATCACCAGCGCGTCATAGTCCTCGGCACGCACCGCGGTGAAATCGAAGTTCAGCGCAAAATTGTGGCCCGGCTTCTCGCTGTAGGTCTGGTCGCCCTCGAAATCATGGATCGCGGTGCGCACGGTGTCGCCGGCCTTCTTATCAGGGCACACCGCATGCACGCGATGGCCAACCATCTGCAGGGCCTGGAACGGCACCATGGTTTCGTAATCCTCGGCGTAGTCACCCACCAGCATCAAAATGTTCTTTGCTGCCATTGCATCGTCCTCTTTCGCGCGGGTCTGGAGCCTTTGCTCCGGTACACAACGACCGTCAGCCGTTGCGGTTGAAAATGTTCACCAGCAGACGGTCCATCGCGCCCCACAGGCGCTGATAGAGCCGCAGATGCAGCGGCCTGGCGTACCAGCTGGCCAGGTCGATCTCGCTGCTGTCCTGAAAGTCGCGCTCGAAACTCCGCTGGACCTGGGCGCTGAGCGAAGCGTCGATCGCTTCGAGGTTGGCCTCCAGGTTCCAGCGCAGGTTCCAATAGTCGAAGTTGCATGAGCCGACGCTGACCCAGTCATCGACCAGCACCATTTTCAGGTGCGAGAAGTGTGGCTGATATTCATAAATCCGCACGCCGGCACGCAGCAGGCGTGGGTAGAAGCGCTGACCGGCATAGCGCACCGGCGGGTGATCGGTGTTGCGACTGGTGAGCAGAAGGCGCACGTCGACGCCACGGCGTGCCGCCCGGATCAGCGCGCGACGCACCTTGCCGGTGGGCAGGAAATAGGGTGTCGCCAGCCAGATACGCGTCTGTGCCCGGCGCAGGTTGCGCAACAGGCTGAGCAAAATGTCGCGATGCTGACGCGCTGCGGCATAGGCGACGCGACCCAGGCCCGGCCCCTCGGGCACCTGAGGAATGCGCGGTGCACGGCTCGGCAGGGGCAGTTGCCAGATCCGCCGCCTCAGGCAGTGCACCCACTGGCTGTCGAACAGCTCCTGCCAGTCCTGGAGCAGTGGGCCGAACATCTCGACCATCACCTCGTGCCAGTGCACGGCAGGTTTGCGCGGGTTCCAGAATTCGTCGGTGATACCGGTGCCACCGACGAAGCCGACGCCGCCGTCCACCAGCAGCAGCTTGCGATGGTCGCGATGGAGGTTGCGCAGCTTGAGGCGCAGCGACAGCGGGTTGTACAGCCGCAGCTCGATCCCGGCGGCAGTCATGCGGTCGCGATTGGCCTGGCTCATCTTCAGGCACCCGAAACCGTCGAACAGGCAGCGCACGCGCACGCCCCGCTCCGCCGCACGCACCAGCGGCTCGAGCATGCGTTCCAGGCAATAGCCGTCCTCCACCAGATACAGCTCGAGATCGATGCGCCGCTCTGCGCCCTCGATCGCTTCGATCATGGCGGGAAAGAACTGCGGCCCGTCGATCAGCAGACGGAAGCGGTTGTCGCTGCGCCAGGGAAATACGGCACCGGCCAGCATCACCAGGCATCACCCGGGTTGAACGCGCCGGCAGCCCGGCGAAGCGACATGGCAGAGCAACAACGATACGACATGAAATCCCTTTTTCCGGTCGACATCCCGAAGCAAGCGCAGAAGGCTGCATCGATCTGAGCAAGACGGACGCAGCGCGGTAGCTTACCCGCGCGCCTCGGCAAGGCAATGGCTGGCGTGGCAGGCGCCGGCGCAAACGGGTGATCCCTATAGGCTCGCCACGGGCAGACAGAGTTCCCGCCAGCAGGCTTTTAGCCCAGCCCGAGCGCGCGGCAGGCCTGCTCCAGGCGGCGCGCCTGTGCATCTCGCGCCAGCGCCAGCACGCCTCGATCGCGCTGCCAGAGCGCCGCCGCATCGCCGCGAGCCATGACCGAGTCGAGTCCCCCTTGCAGCGCAGCGAACTGCTCGAGCTGTGCGGCCAACAGGAGGTGCGTGGCGGGCTCGTCGGCTGGCAGTCGGGCCACTTCCGCCGCGCCGCCCAGGATTGCCAGCAGGCGAAGCTGCAGGTCGCGCGGCCACTGCTCGCGCAGCGCCACACCATAGAGCCAGGCGGTCAGCGCGGCCAACACGTGCAGATCCTCATGGGTACGGAAAGGTTTGACGTAGTCACTCCAGCCATCGCCGGCCAGGCGCTTCGCCGGCGCGCCAGCCAGCTGGAGGCGGGCATGAGGGATGTCGGGAACGATCGGCAGACTCGGGCCCGGGGTCAGCGCTACGCCAGCAGCGGTCGGCTCGACGGCGAACAGGCCGAGGCGCGGCGACTCGTCGGCGCCCTCCTCGCGGGCCGAGACCAGCAGCCACTGCACCGCATCGCCTGTGGTCACGAAGTCCTTGCTGCCATTGAGCTGCGCGCCGTCCCAGCGCGTGGTCATGTCGGCGGGGCGCAGCCTCCGTCGTTCGGTGGTGCAAAGCGCCCCCAGCCCTGCCGGCGCCTCGGGCCACAGCGCCCGCAGCGCTGCCTGGTAGCCGGCAAGAAAGGCCAAGCCGGGCGTCGCCGCCAGGCGCCCACCGTGTACCGCCAGGCCCAGCGTGCCCGAGCGGCCAGCCGCTGCGCACAGATCTTCATACCAGCCGCTTAGCCCGGCGCTAGCCGCGATGGGCTGCAGCGGCCCGATCAATCCTGCCCAAGACATGCTCATCTCCAAGGTTTCACGCCGTCATCCAACCATCATCCGTTCGTCACAGCGGCGACATGCCCGGCCCCTAGCCTGATCCAGCCAGACCAGGCGAGCCCAACGATAACAACCAGACGCTCGCGATGCATCGCCAACCCGCCACTGCCACGGCGGACAAGGAGACAGAGCATGAATGCCATCGTCGACCGCAGTACACGTCAACTTCAAGCCGAACGCCTGCAAGGTGAAGATGCCCTGCGCGAAGCCCAGGCCCTGCGCTATCGCGTATTCAGCAGCGAGTTCGAGGCTCGGCTGCAGGGCGCCGAACTGGGCCTGGACATGGACGATTTCGATAGCCACTGCCGGCATATCGGCGTGCGTGACCTGGCCAGCGGCGAACTGGTCGCCACCACCCGCCTGCTGGACCACCTTACCGCGCGCCAGCTGGGCCGCTTCTACAGCGAAGGCGAGTTCGCCCTGCATGGCCTGGCGCAGCTGGACGAGCCGGTACTGGAGATCGGCCGCACCTGCGTGGCGCCGGCCTATCGCAACGGCGCAACCATCGCCGTGCTCTGGAGCGAACTGGCCGAGGAACTCAATCGGGGCGGTTACCGCTACCTGATGGGCTGCGCCAGCATCCCCATGCGCGACGGCGGTATCCAGGCCCACGCCATCATGCAGCGGCTGCGCGACAGCCACCTCAGCACCGAGCTGCTGCACGCCGAGCCGCGTACGCCGCTACCCGCACAGGAGCTGCCGGAGAACGTCACCGCCCAGCTGCCGCCGCTGCTCAAGGCCTACATGCGCCTGGGCGCGAAGATCTGCGGCGAGCCCTGCTGGGATCCGGAATTCCAGGTGGCCGACGTATTCATCCTGCTCAAGCGCGAAGAGCTCTGTCCGCGCTACGCACGACATTTCAAGGCAGCGGTGTAGATGCCGCGCATGCGCCTGTACTGGCGTCTGCTGCGGGTTGCCGGGGTGGTTCTGAGCGGCCTGATCGTGGCGGCCGCGCTGGGGCTTGCCGAACGCGGCGCGGTGCCCGTCTCGGCCCTGCGCAAGCAGCGGCTGACCCGGTGGTTTCTCGCCCGACTAGCGGCCGCCCTGCCCTTTCGCGTGCGCGTCACGGGCGAGCTGCCGGCGCAGCCGATGCTGTGGGTGGCCAATCATGTCTCCTGGTGCGATATCCCACTGCTGGGGATGCTCGCGCCGCTGTCCTTCCTGGCCAAAGCCGAGGTCCGCGCCTGGCCCGCGCTGGGTTGGCTCGCCCAGGCGGCCGGCACGCTGTTCATTCGCCGTGGAAGCGGCGACGCGGCGTTGGTCAATCGGCAACTGACCACGCACCTGCTCCAGGGGCGCCATCTGCTGATCTTCCCCGAAGGCACCTCGACCGATGGAGAGGAGGTGCGCACCTTCCATTCTCGGCTCTTCGCCTGCGCCATCGATGCAGGGCGAGCGGTGCAGCCGGTCGCCATCCGTTATCGACGCAACGGCGAACGGGACACCATCGCACCCTTCATCGGCGACGATGAGTTGCCCGACCATCTACATCGCCTGCTGAAGAGCGATAGCTGCGACGTGGAAATCCGCCTGCTGCCGCCGATCGATACGCGCACGCTCGACCGCAAGGCCATCGCCACCGCCGCGCAGCACGCGATCGCCGACGCGCTGCGGCCCGAGTCGCGCGGGCAGCTGCGCGAGGCAGCCTGAGGCGCCCCAGGACACGGAAGCTGCGCTAAGCTTCGCCCATGAACTATCTCGCACACCTTCACCTCGGCGGCCCGCAGCCGGGGGACCTGCTCGGCAGCCTCTACGGCGACTTCGTCAAGGGGCCGCTACAGGGTCGCTGGCCGGCCGAGATCGAAGCCGGCATCCGCCTGCATCGCCAGATCGACGCCTTCACCGACAGTCATCCGCTGGTCCTGCAGGCCAAAAGCCGCTTCCCCAGCGAACGACGCCGCTATGCCGGCATCCTGATAGACCTGTTCTTCGATCACTGCCTGGCGGCCAACTGGGCGGACTATTCGAGCGAGCCCCTCGAGCGCTTTACCCAGCGCGTCTACCGCGTACTGGCTGCCGAACCCGAGCTGCCAGGCAAGCTTGCGGTGATCGCGCCGCACATGGCCGCGCACGACTGGCTGGGCAGTTATCGCGAATTCGAGGTACTGGAACGGGTGCTGGCCAACATGAGCCGGCGCCTGAGCCGACCGGATGGCCTGGCCGGCGGACTGGCCGAGCTGGAGCAGCTGTACGAACCGCTGCTCCAGGATTTCCGCGACTTCTATCCAGCGCTTCAGCAATTCGCCAGAACGGCCTGAGGCGCTTGTGCCTCAGGCGTCGTAACCGGGGCTTTGCACATCCAGCTTGCGCAGCAGGGCCGGCCAGGCCAGCGCGCCGCCCATGCCCGAGCGGGTTTGGGTCACCCCGGCGGCCATGGCCTTGGCGCCGGCCAGGATCTGTTCCGGAATGGCGATCAGTTCGCTGCCACCGGCCTGTGCCATGACCTGGATTTCGCAGGCGCGCTGGAAGATGAACATCATCAGAAAGGTGTCGGCGATGCTGCCGCCGCAGGTCATCAGGCCGTGGTTGTGCAACAGCATGAAGCCGGTCTCGCCCAGGTCGGCTTGCAGTCGCGCCTTTTCCTCGTGGTTCAGTGCGACTCCCTCATAACCGTGCGTCGACAGGCTGGCCAGAACGAACAGCGACTGCTGGCTGATGGGCAGCAAACCCTGACGCTGCGCCGACACGGCGACCCCAGCGGCGGTATGGGTATGCATGACGCAGGCGACGTCGTGGCGAACCTCATGCACCGCGCTGTGGATGGTGTAGCCGGCGGGATTGATCTCGTAGGGGGTGTCCATCACCTTGTTGCCGGCCAGGTCGACCTTGACCAGGCTCGAGGCGGTGATTTCATGGAACATCAACCCGTACGGATTGATCAGGAAATGCTCGGTTTCGGGAATCTTCGCCGAGATATGGGTGAAGATGAGGTCATCCCAGCCGTGTAGCGCCACCAGTCGGTAGCAGGCGGCGAGGTCCACCCGCGCCTGCCATTCGGCGGGGCTGACCTGGGGCTGAAGCGAAGGCAGGGTGTGCAGCGCAGTCATCGAGGGCACCTCTTGTTATTGTCGTGAAGGTGCCATCGATTCTAGCCAGCCGCCGACAGGGCGGCAGTTGCCGTTGCAGCCAGGCCGTTGGCCCGGCGAGCCAGGATCAGCCGCGCAGGGCTGCAGCGAATGCCTCCAGCCAGGGCTCGGCATCGCTTTCCGGGGTGACCGTCTCACTGGCATCGAGACGCAGCATCTCCACCACTTCACGCACGCCCAGTTCGGCGTACAGCTCGCGGATCAATTCACCACCGCCACAGAAGGTGTCGCCGTAGCTGGCGTCGCCCAACGCGATGACGGCACCAGGCAGGCCGCTCCAGGCCGGAAACCGATCACGAATGGCGGTGTACAGGGGAATGAAGCTATCCGGCAGCTCGCCCATGCCGGTGGTGGAGGTCACGACCAGCAGCGCGTCGGGCGCAAAGTCGAGAATCTGCTGCAGCTGGGCGCGGGGATCGTGCCAGGCGTCGAAGCCGGCGGCCTTCAACTGGCGTTCGGCATGGCGGGCTACGTCTTCGGCCGTGCCGTAGACGCTTCCGGAAAGAATGGCGACTTTCATGCTGCGCTCCGAGGCAATTCAAAGCCGCGCATTATGCCGCAATCTCCACACTGCGACGCACAACCAGGAAGCACCAGCGATACGGAACTAAACTTCGTACAGGCGATCAAAGGCCCGATTGCCACAATGAATGCGGCCATACCGGTCGCAGGCGAAAGCGGCCACGACCGCGACGCCAGATCGAGGGAAGGCCGGCGCCTTCCGAGGGTATCCGCAATGGCGGAAGAGACCATACTCAGCAAAGACGAGCTGACCTTCATCCGCCAGCTGATGCAGCGCAACGGCGGCAGCGGCAACGAGCGCTCCACGGGTTTCCGGATCGATGGTGGCGCGCGTTCCAACGAGCTGCTGATGCAACTGGCCGCCCGCGCCAACCTGTCGCTGCAGGCCGAGTTCGAGGACTTCCGCATGTCCTTCCCTCTGCAGCTGCGCGAAGACGAGCTGCACAGCCTTGATCTGCAACTGGCGCCACCGGTCATCTACGAGCGTGGCCCGACGACCCGCGCCTGGCGGTTGCATCTGGACGAACCGCTGCCGTTGCTGGAGAGCGACGGCGGCGAGAGTCCGCTGAGCGTGCATGAACTCTCGCCCCACGGCCTGCTGGTAGAAGCCGGCAAGCATCGCAAGCCCCCCAAGCATTTCCATCTGCGCCTGGCCTTGCCTGACGATACGCCGCTGGAAATCGACGCCCACCGGGTACGCGAACTGAACGGCGGCCGGGCCGCCTATGAAGTCGAGTTCGCCCGGGAAAAGGACGCCGAGCGCATCCGCTCCTTCCTCTATCGCCAGCACCAGCGGCTGCACCCCGATTTGCAACCTGAGCTGCCGGCTGATCTGGTGTAAGCTGCCACGCCATTAGCGACGGCCCGCGCCTGCGGGACGTCCGCCCACTTCCGGCAGTGGATACTCATGCATCAGGCCCCGATTCTCATCACCGGAGCCAGCCAGCGGATCGGGCTGCATTGCGCCGAACGCCTGCTGGATGACGGTTACCCGGTCATCATCAGCTACCGTCGTGAGCGCGACAGCGTAGCGCGGCTGCGTGCCCGCGGAGCGCAGGTGGTGCAGGCGGACTTCAGCGATGAAGCCGGCATTCATGCCTTCATCACTGCCATCCGGCAACTGACCGGCAGCCTGCGGGCGATCGTGCACAACGCCTCGCAATGGCGCGCCGATACGCCCGGGCAGGAAGCCGACGCCTTCCGCCAGCTGTTTCAGATCCACATGCTCGCACCCTACCTGATCAACCTGCGCTGTGCCGATTTGCTGCACTACGGCGGCCCGGCGGATATCGTGCACATCGGCGACGATGTCACCCGCAAGGGCAGCAAGAAGCACATCGCCTACGCCGCGAGCAAGGCCGGCCTGGACAGCCTGACGCTTTCCTTCGCCGCCAGCCTGGCCCCGCAGATCAAGGTCAACGGCATTGCGCCGGCGCTGATCCAGTTCAACCCGGACGACGACGAGGACTATCGCCGCAAGGCATTGGCCAAGTCGGCGCTGGGTATCGAGCCCGGCGCCGAAGTGATCTACCAGAGCCTGCGCTATCTGCTCGACAATCCCTACGTCACCGGCACCACACTGACCGTCAACGGCGGTCGCCATCTGATCTGACACGACAAGGAGACGACATGCCCAGACTGGAACCCGCGATGGCGCGCATCCGCGTCAAGGACCTGCGGCTGCGCACCTACATCGGCATCAAGGAAGAGGAAATCCTCAATCGCCAGGACGTGCTGATCAACCTGACCATGCTCTACCCGGCCGCCGAAGCGGTGCGCGAGAACGACATCGAACAGGCGCTGAACTACCGCACCATCACCAAGGCGATCATCCAGCATGTCGAGGACAACCGTTTCGCCCTGCTCGAACGGCTGACCCAGGAAATCCTCGATCTGGTGATGCACTATCCGCAGGTGCGCTATGCCGAAGTGGAGGTCGACAAGCCTCATGCGCTGCGCTTCGCCGAGTCGGTATCGATCACCCTGGCAGCCCATCGGGATTGACGCGGAACAAGGCTGGTTCGCTCAACGAGGCGAGGTTATGATCCGGCCGACCTCAGCCAACGCCGAGACCCGAGAGATGAACGACCAAGAACGCACTGAACTGGAAGCCGCCGCCTTCCGTCGCCTGGTCCAGCACCTGCGCACCCGCCCTGATGCGCAGAATATCGACCTGATGAATCTGGCCGGTTTCTGCCGCAACTGCCTGTCGAAATGGTACAAGGCCGCCGCCGACGACCTGGAGGTCGAACTGACCATCGACCAGGCGCGCGAAGAGGTGTACGGCATGCCGTACAGTGAATGGAAAAAACGCTATCAGAAGGAAGCGACCGCCGAGCAACAGGCCGCTTTCGACAAGGCACAGAAATAATGACAGACCTGAAGGACTTCCGCGCGAGCCTGCGCAACTGCAACCACGCGTTCAGTGACACCCTCGCCTTCATCGCCAGCAACTACGATTACCAGCCGTGCCGTTTCGTCAATGGCACGCTGGAGAATGCCGCCGGCGAGAACGAGGGCTCCTGCAAGACGCTCGGCCTGGCCCTGCTGGAGGGTTTCAGCACGGAAGAGGCTCTGCTCGCGTTCGGCGAACACTACCAGGCGGTGCTGGCCAACCCGAACGGCAGCGACCATCGCAACATCCGCGCGCTGATGGAGACCGGACTGCCGGGCGTGCGCTTCGACAGTCAGCCACTCCACCGCAAGTAAGCCGCGTTGCGGCAAGAGCCGGCCCGCCCGGCTCGACCAAAGAAAAAGGGTCATCCAAGCACTTGGGGAAGGCTTAAGGAGCGGATGACCCGAAAAGCGATGGGCGCTACCTTACCCATGCCGCAGCGCGGCGGATAATTCAGCTTTCGCATCCCGCCCATAGTCGTGGGCTATCCCTCTTCCCGTCACGACAATGCCTCACAGGAGATGCCATGCCCGTATCCGCTCTTTCCGGCCCGCAGTACCTGCGCGAAGGTCTGCGCCTGGTGCTCAGCCCGGGGCTGCGCCTGTTCGTGATCCTGCCCCTGACCGTGAACGTGCTGCTGTTCTTCGGCCTGATCTGGCTGGCAGTGGGCCAGTTCAGCGGTTGGGTCGACACCTTCATGCCGAGCCTGCCGAGCTGGCTGGCCTTTCTCGAATACCTGCTCTGGCCGTTATTCGTTGCGCTGGTGGTGCTGATGGTGTTCTTTACCTTCACCATGCTGGCCAACATCATCGCCGCGCCCTTCAACGGCTTTCTCTCAGAGAAGGTCGAGGTGGTGGTACGCGGAGAAGACGCCGCACCGCCCTTCAGTTGGGCCGAGCTGCTTGCCATGCTGCCCCGCACCATCGGCCGTGAATTGCGCAAGCTGGCCTACTTCGCACCGCGTGCACTCGCCCTGCTGGTGCTCTCGTTCATCCCGGTGCTGAACCTCGCAGCCGCACCGTTATGGCTGCTGTTCGGCGTATGGATGATGGCGGTGCAGTACATCGATTACCCGGCGGACAACAACAAGCTGAGCTGGGCCGACATGATGGTCTGGCTGCGCCAGCGTCGCTGGCAGAGCCTGAGCTTCGGCGCGGTGACCTATGCGGCGTTGCTGGTACCGGTGCTGAATCTGCTGATCATGCCGGCAGCGGTCGCAGGAGCCACGTTGTTCTGGGTCCGGGAAGGCGGGCCGAATCGGCAGCTCGATCGGCCAGCATAGGCGCTTGGCGTCTCGTTCGGCGGCTAAATAGCGCGGCGGCCCGGAGCGCCGCCGCGGCGGGGGCAGCGGCAGTCAGATGGCTCTGACTGCCTGCTTATTCACGCCAGCGTCTTCAACGCCTCGCGGCTGAACGGCAGAATCTCCTCCATCCGCCCCTCGCGCACCTTTACCGCCCATTCCGGATCGCAGATCAGCGCACGCCCCACCGCCACCAGATCGAACTCGGCCTTGTTCAGCCGCTCCAGCAGGCCTTCGATGTTGGCCGGCTGCGCCACCTTGTCGGTCTTGACCATGAACTGCAGGAATTCGCCGTCCAGGCCGACGCTGCCCACGGTGATGGTCGGCTTGCCGGTCAGCTGGCGGGTCCAGCCGGCCAGGTTGAGTTCCGAGCCCTCGAACTCCGGTTCCCAGAAACGACGCGTCGAACAGTGGAAGATGTCCACCCCGGCGTCGGCCAGCGGTGCAAGGAACTCGCCGAGCGCTTCGGGCGACTGCACCAGCCGTGCGGTGTAGTCCTGCTGCTTCCACTGCGAGAAGCGGAAGATGATCGGAAAGTCAGGCCCGACCGCCGCACGTACGGCCTGCACCAGCTCGATGGCGAAGCGCGAGCGGTTGGCCAGGCTGCCGCCGTACTCGTCGGTGCGCTGGTTGCTGCCTTCCCAGAAGAACTGGTCGATCAGATAGCCATGGGCACCGTGAATCTCCACGCCGTCCATGCCGATCGCCTGCGCGTCGCGGGCAGCCTGGGCGAAGGCTTCGATCACGTCCTGAATGTCCTGCTTGGTCATGCCATGAACGACGACCTGCCCGTCCTTTTGCTTTTCCATCGGCCCGTAACCTGGCACGTCCGGCTCCGGCTCAGTGCCCTTGCGACGCACGTTGCCCACGTGCCAGAGCTGCGGGACGATCTTGCCGCCAGCGCCATGCACCGCCTCGACGACAGCCTTCCAGCCGGCCAACGCATCCTCGCCATAGAAGCGCGGAACATGCGGGTAGCCGTTGGATGCCGCGTGATTGACCGTGGTGCCCTCGGTGATGATCAACCCGACCCCGGAAGCAGCACGCCGACGGTAGTACTCCACCACATCGGCGGTGGGTACGCCGTTGGGCGAGAACGACCGGGTCATCGGCGCCATGACCACACGGGTCGGCAAACGAAGGGCGCCCAATTCGAAGGGCTCAAACAGGGCTTGTACGCTAGCGGTCATCGATGCGACTCCTTTTTATTCATCTGGGCAAGGCAACCGAGCGCTCGTGGCTCGGCAAACGAGGCGCAGCCGGCGCCAACAGGCGCTCGAGCTGCTGGAGGAAAACCTGTAGCGGGGCGACGCTGCCGCTCACTTTCATGCGCAGCAGCGCGCCTTCCCAGGCGTTGCTGATGAACTCGGCAACGGCCCGACAGTCGCTGTCCGGTGCAAGCGCACCAGCGCTGCGCCCCTGCTCCAGGCAGTGCGCGAGCAGCTCGACGGAGCGCGTCAGAATCTCGCTGAGCCGGGTTGCGATCGGCGGACAGAGTTCCGCCATCTCGAAGCTCAGGCTACCGATGAAGCAGTGATACTCCGGCCGTTCCTGACGGGCGAAGTGCGCTACGAGATCGGCGTAGTAATCCAGGATGCGTTGCACGGGTGGCAAGGAGGCATTGCTCAACGCCAGCCGATAGCGCTCCAGCCGCGGCGCATAGATGTACTCCAGCGCCTGCAGGGCGAAATCTTCCTTGCTGGCGAAGTAGTGATAGAACGAGCCCTTGGGGATCCCTGCGGCCTGGACGATTTCCTGCACCCCGGTCCCGTGATAGCCGCGGCGGGTCATCACCTGGGCGCCTTTGGACAGGATCAGGTCGCGCTTGTCGTTGCGTGCTGGATTGCTCATGCACCGAGAATATGACCGGTCGTCTCGCCGGCACAGCATCATCCATGGCGCTTATCCAGCCGCAACCATGGCAGCGATGGCACAACACGCAAGGCGGGAAAAAGAAGCGCGACCGCGGCTGCGGTCGCGAGAGGCGGGATCAGGCCAGAGCGCTTTCGATCGCCTGGATCAAGGCAGGATCGTCCGGCGCGGTGCGCGGCGAGAAGCGCGCCAGGACGCGACCGTCCTTGCCGACGAGAAACTTCTCGAAGTTCCAGCTGATGTCCCCGGGGAAATCGGCGCCCTCACCCGCCAGCAGCCGATACAGCGGATGACGCTGCGGTCCATTGACTTCGAGCTTGCCACTCAGGGGGAAGCTGACGCCGTAATTCAGCGTGCAGAACGAGCGGATCTCATCGTCGCTGCCGGGCTCCTGCGCCGCGAACTGATTGCACGGCACACCCAGCACGCTGAAGCCTCGAGCGGCGTACTGCTGCTGCAACCGCTCGAGGCCGGCGTACTGCGGCGTCAGTCCGCACTGGGAGGCGACATTGACCACCAGCGTGATCCGATCGCCGAACTGCGCCAGCGGCAATTCCTCGCCGCCCAGGCCTGGCAACACCAATTGATGGAATGCGCTCATGACATCTCTCCTGACAAAAAAACGCCCCGGCACACGACCGGAGCGCTCTCTTTTTCGATCGGCACGGCAGCCGTTCCTGCCGCCGTGTGTGCGGTCGCCGTTATGGCGGCCGGATCAGTGGTGGTGACCACCCTCGCCATGGATATGGCCGTGGGCCACTTCTTCGTCGCTGGCGTCACGCACGCTGACGACCTTGACGTCGAAGTTCAGGCGCTGGCCGGCCAGCGGGTGGTTGCCGTCGACGATCACGTCGTCGCCTTCGACGTCACGGATGGTGACGATCTGCATGCCGCCGTCCGGACCGGAGGCGTGGAACTGCATGCCGACTTCGAGTTCGTCGACGCCTTCGAACATGGCGCGATTCAGCGTAGCGACCAGCTCCGGGCTGTACTCGCCGTAAGCGTCCTGCGGCTCGATGGAAACCTGGATCTGGTCACCGCCCTGCTTGCCCTCGAGGGCCTTTTCCAGGCCGGGGATGATGTTGCCGGCGCCGTGCAGATAGACCAGCGGCGCGCCGCCGGCCGAGCTGTCGATCACCTCACCGGCGTCGTTGGTGAGTGTGTAGTCGATGGAGACAGCCTTGTTAGCGGCAATCAGCATGGGGCAGAACCTTTGCTTGAGAGAATGGATATCGAAGTTTAACCATCCACCGCGCCGATTGCGAACCGGGCATGGATGAACGGGCCCGCGCCGTTGGTCGCCAGCGGCCAGGATGTAGTCCCATTGAACGTGGGACTACAACCTTTGGATGGCATCGCTTTCATGGACGATGTGCAAGAATCCGCGAAAAGTATCTTTGGCACCCATTTCAATAACATTAGAGATCCAAGGAGCACCGATGTCGGCTCGTAACATCCTGGTGATTAACTGTGGCAGCTCGTCGATCAAGTTCGCCCTGGTCAACGAAGCGCAAGCGACCTTCCCGCTACAAGGCCTGGCCGAGTGCATCGGCAGCCCGGAGGCCGTCATCCACTTCGAGAGCGCCGCTGGCAAGGAAAGCGTCAAGGTGCCCAACGCCGATCATCAGGCTGCTCTGGCCCAGATCCTGCCGCGCGTCGAAGATGCCGCCGGTGGCCATCTGGACGGCATCGGCCACCGCGTGGTGCACGGTGGCGAGAAGTTCTTCGCCTCGACGCTGCTCAACGACGAAACCCTGGCCGGAATCGAAGCCAACATCCAGCTGGCGCCGCTGCACAACCCGGCCAACCTGAGCGGCATCCACGCCGCCATCAACCTCTTCCCGGAACTACCGCAGGTCGGCGTCTTCGACACCGCCTTCCACCAGACCATGCCCGAGCACGCCTACCGCTACGCCGTGCCGGACGTGCTCTACAAGGACCATGGCGTGCGCCGCTACGGTTTCCACGGCACCAGCCATCGCTATGTCAGCAAGCGCGCCGCCGAGCTGGCCGGTGTACCGGTCGACAACAGCAGCTGGCTGGTCGCTCACCTGGGCAACGGTTGCTCCACCTGTGCCGTGGTCAATGGTGAAAGCCGCGACACCAGCATGGGCCTGACCCCGCTCGAAGGCCTGGTGATGGGCACCCGCAGCGGCGATGTCGACCCGAGCCTGCACAACTTCCTGCACAAGACCCTGGGCTGGGACCTCGCCAAGATCGACAACATGCTCAACAAGGAGAGCGGCCTGAAGGGGCTGTCCGGTCTGTCCAACGACATGCGCACCCTGGCCGAAGCGCGTCAGGCCGGGCATCCGGGCGCCGTGCTGGCCTTCGAGGTGTTCTGCTATCGCCTGGCCAAGTCGCTGGCCGCCATGTCCTGCGCCCTGCCGCAGCTGGACGGTCTGGTCTTCACCGGCGGCATCGGCGAGAACTCCTCGGCCGTACGCGAGCGCACCCTGGAGCACCTCAAGCTGTTCGGCTTCAAGCTCGATGCCGAAGCCAACGCCCGCTGCACTCGTGGTGTCGCCGGCGAAATCCAGGCTCAGGGCAGCCCGCGCGTCATGGTCGTGCCGACCAACGAGGAGCGCCAGATTGCCCTCGACACGCTGGCCCTGCTGGACGCCTGAGCGCAAACAGGCAAGCAGCGATAGCGAAACCCGACAGGCCATGCCGTCGGGTTTCCGCTCTTGAGCGCCGCGGCAATCCGGCAGTTTCCGCCCTCGGGCGAGTCGCCTAGCCTAGCCGCCGCCCGGCACCCGTTACCCGAGCACCCTGTCCACTAGGAGATGCCATGCACACACTCTTCCTTGCCCCTACCGGTTTCGGCGGCGGCCTCAATTCCATCAGCCTCGGCCTGATCCGCGCGCTGGAAAGCGCCGGGCTGAAGGTCGGTTTCTTCAAGCCGATCGCCCAGCCCTTCCCGGTCGACCAGGGCCGCGAGCGCTCCTGCATCCTCGTCGAGCGCACGCTGAACCTGACCTCTCCCGAACCGCTGCCGCTGGAACAGGTGGAGCGCCAGCTCGCCGATGGCGAGATCGACCTGTTGCTCGAGGACGTGGTCAGCCGCTTCCAGCAAGTCGCTGTGGGCAAGGACGTGGTCATCGTCGAAGGCATGGTGCCGACCCGCGAGTCCAACTACACCCAACGCATCAACACCCAGCTCGCCAAGAGCCTGGACGCCGAGGTCATCCTCATCGCGGCCCAGGGCAGCGACAGCCTCAAGCGTCTGGCCGAACGCATCGAGATTCAGGCCCAGCTGTACGGCGGCGCCAAGGATCCCAAGGTGCTCGGCGTGATCCTCAACAAGGTCAAGACCGAGGAAGGCCTGCCGGCTTTCGTCGACAGCCTCAAGCAGCACCTGCCGCTGCTGGGCAGCGCCGACTTCCAGCTGCTCGGCGCCATCCCGTTCTCCGAGGAACTCAACGCCCTGCGCACCCGTGACATCGCCGAACTGCTCGGCGCCCAGGTGCTCAACGCCGGCGAGGCCGACCAGCGCCGCGTGAACAAGATCGTGCTCTGCGCCCGCGCCGTGCCCAACACCGTGCAACTGCTGCGCTCCGGCGTGCTGGTGGTGACCCCGGGCGACCGCGACGACATCATCCTCGCCGCCAGCCTGGCCTCGCTCAATGGCGAGAAGCTCG
Organism: Stutzerimonas sp. LR2; assembly: GCF_055755175.1. Classification (NCBI taxonomy): domain Bacteria; kingdom Pseudomonadati; phylum Pseudomonadota; class Gammaproteobacteria; order Pseudomonadales; family Pseudomonadaceae; genus Stutzerimonas; species Stutzerimonas sp. LR2. The sequence continues at coordinate 17,079 of NZ_JBVTRR010000002.1, read as the reverse complement.
CCGGACTGCTGCTGTGCAGCGACTTCGCGCCGGACCCGCGCATCCTCGAGCTGTGCAAGGCCGCGCTGGACGGCGGCCTGCCGGTGATGACCGTCGAGACCAACTCCTACGACACGGCCAACAACCTGTTCGGCCTGAACAAGGAAACCCCGGCGGACGACATCGAACGCGCCACCCGCGTGACCGACTTCATCGCCAAGCACCTGCACCCCGAATTTCTCCACACCCGCTGCAGCGTGCCGCGTGGCGAGCTGCGCATGTCACCGGCGGCGTTCCGCTATCAGCTGGTCAAGCGCGCGCAGGACGCCAACAAGCGCATCGTTCTGCCGGAAGGCAACGAGCCGCGCACCATCCGCGCCGCCGCCATCTGCCAGGAGCGCGGCATTGCCCGCTGCGTGCTGCTGGCCAAGCCGGAGGAAGTCCAGCAGGTCGCCCGCGAGCAGGGCATCACCCTGCCGGCCAGCCTGGAAATCCTCGATCCGGACAGCATCGCCAACCGCTACGTCGAGCCGATGTGCGAGATGCGCAAGGCCAAGGGCCTGACGCCCGACGATGCCCGCGAGCAGCTGAAGGACACCGTGGTCCTCGGCACCATGATGCTGGCGCTGGACGAAGTGGACGGCCTGGTTTCCGGTGCCGTGCACACCACCGCCAACACCATTCGCCCGGCCCTGCAGCTGATCAAGACCGCGCCGGGCTACAGCCTGGTGTCTTCGGTGTTCTTCATGCTGCTGCCGGATCAGGTGCTGGTCTATGGCGACTGCGCGGTGAACCCGAACCCGAGCGCCACCGAACTGGCCGAGATCGCTCTGCAGAGCGCCGAGTCCGCCGTGGCGCTGGGCGTCAATCCCCGCGTGGCGATGATCAGCTACTCCACCGGCAGCTCCGGCAGCGGTGCGGAAGTCGAGAAGGTCGCCGAAGCCACCCGCATCGCTCAGGAGCGTGCACCGGACCTGCCGATCGACGGCCCCCTGCAGTACGACGCCGCTTCCGTGCTCAGCGTCGGCCGGCAGAAGGCGCCAAACAGCAAGGTGGCCGGCCAGGCCACGGTGTTCATCTTCCCCGACCTGAACACCGGTAACACCACCTACAAGGCCGTTCAGCGCAACGCCAACTGCCTCAGCGTCGGTCCGATGCTGCAAGGCCTCGCCAAGCCGGTGAACGACCTGTCGCGCGGCGCCCTGGTGGACGACATCGTCTTCACCATCGCCCTCACGGCCCTGCAGGCCGCTAACCAGAAGGGCTGATCGGCCTTCTGACGATGGCTGCCGCCGCGCCTGCGCGTCGGCGGCAGCCATTGCCACCACTCTCGATAGTTGCAGTTCAGCGCATAATCGCTACTCTTGGCGCCTCGAATCAGCCGTATCGATGAGAATTTCATGCTGAGCTTCCTCCCCGCCCCACTGCGCGGCAGCCTCGCCGCCCTGCTGCTGGCGCTCAATACCCTGTTCTGGTGCTGGCCGCTGTTCGCCCTGTCGCTGCTCAAGCTGGCGCTTCCCGTTCCAGCGGTACAACGCAGCCTGCGCTTCGGCATGCACTGGATCGCCGAGTCCTGGATCGCGATGAACAGCTTCTGGATGGATCTGGTTCGCCCGATCCGCTGGGACGTGCAGGGCCTGGATCAGGTCGACATGCATCACTCCTACCTGGTGACCAGCAACCACCAGAGCTGGGCGGACATTCTCGTGCTGCAATACCAGCTCAACCGGCGCATGCCGTTCCTCAAGTTCTTCCTCAAGCAGGAGCTGATCTGGGTGCCGGTGATCGGCCTGTGCTGGTGGGCGCTGGAGTTTCCCTTCATGAAGCGATTCAGCAAGGAATACCTGGCCAAGCACCCGGAAAAGCGCGGCGAGGATCTGGCCACCACGCGCCGGGCCTGCGAGCGTTATCGGACCAACCCGGTGTCGGTGTTCAATTTCCTGGAAGGCACCCGCTTCACCGAAGACAAGCACGCCGAGCAGGCCTCGCCCTATCGACATCTGCTCAAGCCGAGGGCCGGCGGCATCGCTTTCGTCATCGACGCCATGGGCGAGCAGCTATCCGCGCTGATCAACATCACCATCCACTACCCGGACGGTCGCCCGAGCTTCTGGGACCTGTTGGCCGGCAATATCCCTCGGGTCGTGGTACGGGTCGAGGCGCAGCCGATCCCTGCCGAGTTCCTGCGCCGGAACTACGATCAGGACGAGTCCTACCGCCTGGCCTTCCAGCAGTGGGTCAACCAGCTGTGGACCGAGAAGGACGCACAACTGGCCCAGCTGCATCAGGACTACCCGACGCGGCGCTGACCGTTCAGAGCGCGCCCCAGGACACGCTGGCCGGAAACGCCCGGGCCTGCTCGGCGGTCACCGCCGGTGACACCAGGAAGCCCTGCATGACGTCGCAGCCGTTGTGCAGCAGCCAGTCACGCTGAGCCAGGGTTTCCACCCCTTCGGCCACCACTTCCAGGCCGAGGTTGCGCCCCAGGTCGATAATGGTGCTGACGACCGCCGCATCGCGCGGCGAGTCCAGCATGTTGGCGATGAACAGCCGATCGATCTTCAGCGTATCCAGTTCGAAGTGGCGCAGATACGCCAGCGACGAATAACCGGTGCCGAAGTCGTCGATCGCCACCCGCACGCCGAGCTTGCGCAGCTGGCGGAGCTTCTCGCAGCTCTGTTCCAGATCCTGCATCAGGGTGCCTTCGGTGACTTCCAGTTCCAGCTGCGCAGGGTTCAGCTGGTACTCGTCGAGCAGCCGTCGCAGCACGTCGAACAGTCCCGCGCGGCTGAACTGAACCGGGCTGACGTTTAGACTGAGGATCAGGTCGCTGCCGAATGCGGGCAGCCACCGGCAGTACTGGTCCATGCCCTCGCGCAGCACCCATTCCCCCACCCGCTCGATCAGCCGGGTTTCCTCCAGCAGCGGAATGAAATTGCCCGGCTGGTTCTCGCCGGCATCGCCCTGCGGCCAGCGCAGCAGCCCTTCGAAGCCCCGGAGCTTGCCGCTGGCCAGCATCACCTGCGGCTGGAAGAGCAGTTCGAAGTCATTGCGTTCGGTGGCGCTGCGCAGGTTCTCCTCCATCATCAGCCGCGCGTGGGCACGCTCGTTCATGTCGCTGGAGAAGAAGCGGTACTGGCGGCGACCGGCACGCTTGGCCTCGTACATGGCCATGTCCGCCGAGCGCAGCAGTTGGTCGACGCTGACGCCGCAATCCGGAAAATGGGCAATGCCGATGCTCGCACCAAGGGTCACCTCGGTGCCGTCGATCTTGTGTCGCACAGAGATCAGTTCGATGAGCTTTTCCGCCACCCGTGCCGCGTCTTCCGGATGATCGAGCGAATCGAGCAGCGCGGTGAATTCGTCCCCGCCCATGCGCGCGATGATGTCGTAGGGGCGCATGCAGGTTTCCAGCAGACGCGCCACCTTGCAGAGGATTTCATCGCCCGCGTCGTGGCCGAGGGAGTCGTTGATGCGCTTGAAGCCGTCCAGGTCGATATAGAGGATGGCCATCCGCTTGCCGTTGCGGTCTACCCGTGCCAGCGACGACTCGAGCGCCTGATGGAAGCCGCGGCGATTGAGCAGTCCGGTGAGCGAATCGGTTACCGCCTGGGTTTCCAGCTGCGTATGGAGATTGCGCACCACCGACATGTCCAGCGCAATGACCACCATTGAACGCTGCTGGCGTGGCAGCGGCGAGCTGGACAGCGCCACCGGCAAGGGCGTGCCGTTGGCAGTGTGCAGCTGCGCCTCGTGCAGGCGATAGGTCGAACCACTGCGCCAGTAGCGATAGAAGTCCGATTCGTGCCAGCTGTCGGGCATTTCCGGCGCCGCCAGATGCGACAGCAGCGGCGTACCCTGCAGGTCCTCTACGCGGGTGTGCAACATGCCGGCGATCGCCGGATTGGCGAAGCTGATGTAGCCATCCTCGGCGACCACCAGGATGCCTTCGGCCGCGTTGCTCAGCACCGAGGCATTGAACGCGCGGGCGCTGTCGAGTTGCTGGGTGAGCAGCTGCAGGTCGCGGCGATTGTGCTCGTGGGCCAGCAGCGTGTTGATCTTGTGCTTGAGCACCTGAGGGTCGAACGGCTTGAGGATGAAATCCACCGCCCCGGTGGCGTAACCGCGCAGCACCGAGTCGCGGGTATGCGCGATGGCCGAGACGAAGATGATCGGCGTGTAGCGCGTGTGCGGGCTGCCGCGCATCAGCCGCGCAACCTCGAAGCCATCCATGCCGGGCATCTGCACGTCCAGCAGCACCAGCTCCACGTCCAGTTCGAGCAGCGCCTTGAGCGCCGCCTCGCCGGAGTTGACGGTATGCACCTGCCAGTCACCGTCGCCGAGCAGAGCCTCCATCGCCACCAGATTGGCTTCGCGATCGTCCACCACCAACAGCGTGCGGCTGCGTGGCTTGGCCTTAAGCTGCGTCTGACTCATCGCCAACCTCCGAGCCAACCTTGCCGAACGGTTGGCAACAAGCATGTTCGCCAGCCATCGACCGCGTCGGGCGATATCGATCGGGCTTCGTTTCCACTACAGCCATGTTCAGCGCGCACTCCTCGCTCACTCCTCTCCAGCATCAGCCGCACCCACTGCCAGCCCCAACCATTGACGCAGCAACGCCGCCAGTGCCGGGGTTTCGACCGGTTTGAGCAACAGGTCGTCGGCCCCCGCGGCGATGCAGCGCTCGCGCGTCTCGGCATCGGCCACGGTTACCAGGGCTACGATCGGCGCCTGGCAGTCATGGTCCTGTTTGAGTGTTCGTGCCAACTCCGGACCTTCCGCTCCGGGTTGGCTCATGTCCAGCAGTACCAGATCGAAGGCATCCTCTTCGAAACGTTCGACCGCCTCGTCGGCGCTGGTTGCCGGCACCACCGGCAAACCCAGCTCGTCGAGCTGGGCCGTCAGCGAATAGATCAGCCGCACATCCTCGTCCACCAGCAGCACACGCTGCCCGGCGGACGCCACCTGTAGCGAGGCGGCCGGGCTCGGCGACGCCGCCGCCGGCTCCGGTCGTATCAATGCTCCCATGCGTTCCACATCTTCCTCCTTGGACAGCGTCATCGCCGAATAGCGGCGCAAGCGTTGCATTTCCTCGTCCGACAGCGGCTGCCGGCTGTTCAGCAGCACGGTGACGCCACGCAGCGAGCGCAAGCGTTCGAGGGCATCGAGCAGGTCGAGGCCGCTGTCATCACTCAGCTCATGGTCGACCACCACCACGGGGAACGTCTGTTCGGCATAGGCCAGCCTGGCCGCCTCGGCCGTCGCAGCCAGGGTCACGCTGTACCCTAGCCGTTCGAAATAGTCGCGGATCAGCATGCGGCGGCGCGGATCGGTTTCCACCAGCAGCAGACGCAGCGGGTTGTGCTCATGGCGGGCCAGCTCGATGAAGATGCGCTCCAGCTCGGCCTGTGCCACGGGTTTGACCAGATAGCGCGAACCGTCATCGTGCCAGTCATGCGGCTGCGGCACGCAGGAGATGATGATTACCGGCATGCCCTGGTGCCGCTCGTCGGCACGCAGCTCACGGTGCACCTGCCAGCCGCTGATGTCCGGCAGCAGGATGTCGAGAATCACGGCGGCGAAATGCTCACGGCGCAGCGCCTCCAGACCCTGCTCGCCGGTGCTGCAGATCAGGCTGGTAAAGCCATGGTTCTGCCCGACCTCGGCCACCACCGAGGCGAAATCGGCATCGTCCTCGACGATCAGCAACCCCGGTCCGCGCCCGCGCCGTTGCGGCTGGCGAGGCAGCTGGGCCTGGGTCGCCGCGGGTGCGTCCGAGACGACCGGCAACAGCACGGTGAAGGTCGCCCCTTGTCCCAGCTCGCTGTTGACCATTACCTGGCCGCCCAGCACTTCCACCAGTTGCCGCGTGATCGCCAGCCCCAGCCCGGTGCCGCCGTAATGCCGACTGATCGAGCCATCGATCTGCTGGAAGGCCTGGAAAATGCGCTCCTGCTGATCCTTGGCGATCCCGATGCCGCTGTCGCGGACCTGCAGCTGCAGCATCTGCCGCCCGTCCTGATCGGCGGGCAGAAGACTGGCCGTCAGCTGGACCTGGCCCTTCTCGGTGAACTTCAGCGCATTGGTCAGCAGGTTGTTCAGGATCTGTTGCAGGCGAGCGCGATCGGAGTTCAGTGTCAGCGGTACCGCAGGATCGACCTCCATGGTCAGGCTCAGCCCCTTCTGCGCGGCCATGCTGCCAAGCGAAGCTTCCAGGTCTCTGAGCAGATCGCGCAGGCTCAGCGGTTCCAGCTTGAGCTGCATGTGGCCGGATTCGATCTTGGCCAGATCCAGCACGTCGTTGATCAGCTGCAGCAGCTCGTGCCCGGCCCGATGGATGATGTCGGCATGCCGGACCTGTTTGTCGTTGAGGTTGCCGGCGCCGTTCTGTCGCAGCTGATCGCTGAGGATCAGGATGCTGTTGAGCGGCGTACGCAGCTCGTGGGACATGTTGGCGAGGAATTCCGACTTGTAGCGGTTGGCCACCGCGAGCTGATCGGCCTGTTCGCGCAACCGCCGCTCGGCAGCCTTGCGATGGCTGATATCGATGATCACCGCCTGTACCAGCTGTTCGTCGCCGCTGCGCAAGGGCGACAGACCGATCTCCACCGGCAGCGCGCTGCCGTCACGGTGAAGACCGAACAGCTCGCGGTTGCTGCCCATCCGTCGCGGCTCGGGATGTTCCGTATAGCCCTGTCGCAAGCCTCGGTGCGCGTCGCGCAGTGCCTCCGGCAACAGCAGCTCGACCGGCTGGCCGAGCAATTCCTGGCGCGTGTAACCGAACAGCAGCTCGGTCTGCCGATTGACCATCACGATGCTGCCCTGCGTGTCGACCAGGACGAAGGCATTGGGCGAGGCTTCCACGACGTTGCGGAAGCGCTCGTCGTCCCGCTTGCGGGCCTGCAGATCGAGCAGGTTGATGACGTAATACAGCGCATCGTCGTGGCGGAAGCTGGTCAGGCTGACGGCCACCGGAATCGGCGTGCCGTCTTCGCGCTGCGCCTGCAGCTCAAGCTGAGTGGTGTCGCGCAGTTGCCGGAGGATCTGCTCCCCGAGCACACCTGGCACATAGCGGCTGACCCGTTCGCCGGCAAGCAGATCGGCCGGCCCGCCCAGCAGCTGCCCGGCGCTCTGGTTGGCCAGTTCGATGCGCCCGCCCGCGTTGCACAGTAGCGTCGCCACCGGCAGCTGCTCGATCAGCTGGCGGAACCGCGCTTCGCGCTCCTGCAGTTGCAGGCTGAGCGCCTGACTGCTGCGCAGCGCCCGCTCGCGCAGGTACAGATAGCCGCCCACCAGCAGGGAGAACAGCACCGCGGCGGTCAACGCCGCGGCGAGGTTGAACGCCCGGTTGTTATCACGCAGCACCGCCTCGTATTCCGGCGTGCTCGCCACCTGCAGCTGCCAGCTGCGGCCATACATGTAGATGTTGCGGATGCGCTGGAACTTGGCATCGGCGCTGACCTGGGCACGCCCCGTCAGCAGCGGCGAATCGGGGCTGGCTGCATCGAACAGCTGCAATTGCAGCATCCGGCTGCGCGAACCCAGGATGCCTTCCATCAGGTCGGTCAGGCGAAAAGCGCCATGCAGGGTGCCGATGAACGCGCGCTGACGCTCGTCTTCGGTGGTCACCGGGGCAGCCTGCGCATAGAGCGGGAAGAACAGCAGCACGCCAGACTGCACGTTCTGGTCGGTTTCCTGCTTGAGCCGCAGCGGGCCAGTCAGCACCGGGTTGCCACTGTCGCGGGAGCTGATGATGGCCTCGCGACGGGTCGCTTCGCTGAACAGGTCGAAACCGAGCACGCGTCGATTGCGCCAGTCGGTCGGGTGGATGTAGTCGGTCACCACGTACTCGTCGCGCTCACCCGACGGGTACATGCGGAAACGCTCGCGGCCGGAGGCGCGAATCTGCGCGATCAGGTCAGACAGGGTCTGCGGCGTCGCATGGCGGGCCAGCGCAACCGCCTGGATACCGGGATAGAAGTCCTGCAGCTGCAACTGGTCCGCGGCACGCGCCCAGTCGTCGGCCTTGACCTCGTCGCTGCCAGCCACAACGCCAGCCAGCCCACGTAGCACCATCTCGTAGGCACGCATCCGCTCGCGGAGGGTGTGCTCGATGTCATCGACGGCAAACGTGAAGCGCTGCTCCTGCTCGACCTTGCTGCGCTGCTCCTGGACGTGCCATTGCCAGCCAATCCATCCTCCCAGGCCCGCCATCAGGGCCAGTGCGACCAGAACTGGCAGCCAGGACCTACGGGAATGGAGAGCGGGACGATCATCCATTCGACCTCCTCTGTGCCAACCGGCGTGCTATCGAAGGTCAGATTCGAATAGCGCAGAGAGGTTCCATGGCGGAAGGGTATAGCGGATTAATGGCGTCTGAATTTCGGCAGTTGCAGGGCCATTGCAGCCCTGCAACCTATGACACGGTTACAGCGGACGAAGGTTGATCTCGACGCGACGATTCTGTGCGCGGCCGGCGGCCGTATCGTTGCTGGCGATCGGCTGGCTCGGGCCGGCACCGTAAGAAGAGATACGCGCCGGAGCAACGCCGTTGGCGATCAGGTAGGACGCGACGCTCTGCGCGCGGCGGTTGGACAGGTCCTGGTTCAGCTGCAGCGAACCGGTGCTGTCGGTATGGCCGACGATGTCGACGCCGTTCTTGTTGAACTCCTTGAAGACCTGCACCAGCGAGTTCAGCGTCGGGTAGAAGCTGCTGGAGATGTCCGCCGAGTTGCTGGCGAAAGTGATGTTGCCCGGCATGATCAGAGTCAGGTTGTCGCCATTGCGCTGAACCTGAACACCGGTGCCCTGCAGCGTCTGGCGCAGCTTGGCTTCCTGGGTATCGACGTAATAGCCATAGCCACCGCCCGCCGCACCACCGACCGCGGCGCCGATCAGCGCGCCCTTGGTACGGTCCTTCTTGCTCGAGGTCGCGGCACCGATGACCGCGCCGCTGACAGCGCCGATACCGCCATAGACGCCCGCCTTGCCGGCCTGCTGTTCGCCGGTGTAGGGGTTGGTGGTGCAGCCGACCAGCAGAGCGACACTTGCAGCCAGGGCGGTCATGTTCAGCATTTTCATAATCACTTCCTTCTCTCGTCAGTTGCCAGGACCGTCCCTTCGCTCGCCGAGCGCAGCCCTGAATGCGGCGCTAGATTACCATCGACCATGCGCGAGAATAGGAACCGTGCGGCAGAACCCGTCCAACGGCTCGGCACATCAGGCACGCACGAAGGGGTTTTCCCGCATCTCATCACCCAGGCGGGTATCCGGGCCGTGGCCGGTCACCACCGTGGCGTCTTCGTCGAGGGCATAGAGCCGCTGCCGGATGGACCGCTCGATGCTGGCGTAGTCGCCGCCCCACAGATCGGTGCGCCCGATTCCGCGGCGAAACAGCGTATCGCCAGCGATCAGCAGCTTGGCGTCGGCGAACCAGAAGCTCATCGAGCCCGGCGTATGCCCGGGTGTATGCAACGCCACGCCGCAACCGCAGGCCAGCTCCTCGTCATCGGCCAGCCACCGGTCGGGCGCCGGCACTGGCGTATAGGGCACGCCGAACATGCGGCACTGCATTTCCAGGTTGTCCCAGAGGAACTGGTCGGCCTTGTGCAGATGCAGCGTGGCGCCGGTCCGCTCCTTCATCTTGCCGGACGCGAGGAAGTGATCCAGATGCGCATGGGTGTGGATGATGCTGACCACCTTCAGACCATGGGCCTCCAGCCGCGCCATGATGAGTTCTGGGTCGCCACCCGGGTCGACCACAATGGCTTTCTTGCTCAGCGGGTCGCCGATGATGGTGCAGTTGCACTGCAAAGGCCCGACAGGGAATGTTACGCGGATTAACGCGGTCTTTGCGGCTTCCATGGGTATTCCTTTATGATATTTGGCACAATTTTGTCACACTGAGAATTCTAATGGCGACGATTCGGAAGCGCGGCCCATCACAGTGGCAGGTCCAGGTTCGACGCAAAGGATGGCCTCCTCAGGCGCGGACATTCAACACCCAGGCAGAAGCCAAGACCTGGGCAACGATGATCGAGCGCGAGATGGATGCAGGCGTCTTCGTCAGTCGAAATGAGGCTGAGTCCACGTCATTCTCAAAGGCCTTAGAAACGTATGCCACAGAGGTGACTAGCAAAAAACGAAGCAGTGCTTCCGAGCTATCGCGCATCCAAGCCATGCAGCGCCACCCTCTCGCGCTTCGCTCGCTCGCAAGCATTCGTGGTGCCGATTTGGCTAACTACCGCGATGAACGGCTAGCCGAAGGTCTCGCTCCAGCTACGGTTCGCCGTGAGCTAGCACTTATCTCTCACGTCTTCACTATCGCCCGAAAAGAGTGGCGCATGGAGTCGCTGAGCAACCCCGTCGAGCTGATCCGTCAACCGAGCGTCGATGACGCCCGAGACAGGCGAATCCTGAGCGCAGATGTATGGACACTTCAGAACGATGAACTTGTTTGCGAGCACCTAGACGAGCTGGAAATGATCTGCCGGCACTCACGCTCGGTAGAGCTTCCTCAGATCGTTCGATTCGCCGTTGAGACAGGCATGCGCCGCAGCGAGATCTCTGGCCTGCTCCGCGCCAATGTTGATTTGACAAAGCGGACCGCCCTCCTCCCGATGACGAAGAATGGATCATCACGTGGCGTCCCCCTTTCCACCCGGGCCGCCGGCATCGTTGAGAGCCAGCCAAAGCTAAATGATGGTCGGGTTTTCAGGAGCCAGCCGGACACCATCACCAAGGCGTTTCTGGATGCTCTAGGGGATGCTCGTAGCGCTTATGAGGAAGGGATGATCCTGCATCTCAAATCCGAGGGGCTAGAGCAAGACAAGATTGCGGAGCGCATTGCCAGGGATCCATTTCTAGCCGACCTGAGATTCCACGACCTTCGTCATGAGGCCACATCACGCCTGGCTGAGATTTTCCCCCTGCATGAGTTGACAAAGATCACCGGCCACCAAGACACCAGGATGCTCATGCGGTACTACCACCCGCGCGCTGAAGATCTGGCAAAAAAACTGACCTGATTATCAACTCAAACTCAACACTGAAAGAAAGGAGTCAAGCCTATGGACCTAAATAACTTAAAACTCCATGGGATAGAAAAAGCTATGGAGGCTCGCTGGGCACTCATATTTATTGCTTCACTAACTTTCATAGATGCTTACATGATACTTGCCCACGACCTGAACGTAGGCTCAATAAGCCTTTCCTGGGCCAAAAACAATATCGATCTTTCGGAGGCCGCTACGATAATTGGATTGTTCACCATAACATTCGGCCTACTAATCCCCGGCATAGGCTTAGTCGGTAAGCTCATTTTTGGAATTTTAATCGACATTACAATCTACAAGCTAACAAGAAAATCTTACACATTGGGCGACTGGAGAAGACCTCAAGAAGAGCTAGACAAGAGCCACTACGTACGCGCCAACGAACTCAGAACATGGGCTATTAAAAACTCAAATTCCGCAGCCTACAGAGACTACGAGAACTTCATGGCGGAACGCAAAGAAGCGTCCTTCCTACGTTACATCTGCCAAACAATAATAGCGCTGTCGCTACTTGGATATCTATTCTCCACGCCTGACAACCCGACATTAGCAGAGATAATTGTCCTCAAAATTGAGGCTACACGCTGGTATTATGAGTGGCCACTAAAATGGATTTGGGGTGGACTCACCCTCTTCATTATTGCCATAGCCTTCCGCGACGAGGGCGAGCTAGCCAAGTACATCCGACTAACAAACCACAACATTCACAGCGAATATAGCAATTCTTACCGGCCAACCAATAAATTTCTCGACGATTTAGACTCAGCCAGAGATCAATCCCAATACCGCTAGCCTAAGCCTACCTTCCATCATTACTTGAGCATGATATCCATATATCTTATTCCTTGGCTTAGAATGCACACCAAGATCTTCACCGCTCGGGCCTGGCGGTGAAGCCCTAATTAAATGGAGGCTCGGTCATAGCTCTCGCCCTTTGAACCAAGACAATGCATTGGCCCTTCGCTCGGGTTATCGCATTGTAGAGAAGACGCCTCTGCTGAGTTTCGTCGCCTCCGACCGCTGCTGGCCAAAGTACAAGCACCAAATCAAACTCTCGGTTCTTCGCACCGTGCACCGTCATGGCTCGAATCCCTGAACCATCACCGGCAGCAAGACGGCGTTTATTTGAGAGTGCCTGGCGGATCGTTTTTTCCAGATCCTGTCGTGAGAATACGGTCTGCCCTTGAGTTCTTCGTTGCCGTTTGATCCAACGAACAACGTCTTGGGCAATTCCTCGTGGCTTACCATCCATCAGGGCTAAGGCTTCAGCGAAATCAGCTTGAACCGGCAATGCCATTTCTTCTATTAAAGCATCCGCTTGTGCCGACTCTGATTGTTCCAAAATTATGTGGTGGGGGCCGTTCCCTCTGCTCGTGGTTCGAGTCCCTACCCAGTTACACACTGCACGAGCGAAATCGCCCATTGTCGGTGTAATAATCGCAACCCTATTCCCGACTCTATTCCAACTGATCGCATTCGATACCCAAGTACCTGCCAACCCAGCGTTAGCAGTCGCCACCACCTTGAATCGCCCAGTGCTAATAGGCGCCTCCCCGGCTCTTACCGCCCTAGCAGCAGCGAGTAAATCTTGATCGTTTGTCCGCATGGGTTGATTCAAAACGACTTCATTCCCAATCGCTGCTAGCCAAGCACATGCTGGATTTGGACGAAGCTCATCCGCTAAGCATTGAAACTCATCTGACGCAATTAGTAGCTCCAAATGCGCAGCAAGTGATTGAATAATGGAAAGTCGATTAAGGGTTAAGTCTTGTGCCTCATCAACCACGACTACAGGGAAGGCAGCGGCGACCCAACGGGCAACCTCCTCACGCGCGAGCAATTCGGACGCCAAGTTGCAAATTTGCTCATATGCGCCCACCTCAGGAAAGTCCCTGCCCAGATAGTTAACGAGAGATCTCCAGCGACTCACGACACGCCATGCGAAGCTGTCGAGGGTGCTGCACTCATAACGACGATCCAGACCGACGACTCCTGCCATCCGATCCTCAAGTCGCCGCCTTGAACCATGCATAAATGTCAAAGCAAGCACTTTCTGGCCGCTCAGCAGCGGCTGATTTCTCAGTTGAGCGGTGAGCGAAGCCATTAGCTGGAAGGTCTTCCCACATCCTGCGGGCCCCGAAAATGAACTGACAGTCATCGATGGAAGATCCAGACACCATCATCCACTTGAGCGAACTGCTCGTTCGGCCTTGCAGAGCAAGCTAACGCCAACGCTCCAAACAGGTCAGTGGCTCTGCGGCGACACTCCGTAGAATTCACAATCGCGTCTGCTATCGCTTCGTAGCAGATTACGTCCATTTTCTTGAGCTTCAGGTGCGCAACAATGTCTGCTGCAGATGTCGGTGGCTCGACAGGCACATCGGCGAGCGCATGTACCACTTGCTCCTCATCAGCTTCGAGAACCCATCCGATCACGTCCTCGATCATTTCACCATCTGCCCACCTGATGATCACTGGCGGGGGAGTCTGTGTCCCTCGCAGTCCCCTTGTGTAACGGTGCCCATCTGCATCGCCATCCACAAGGCAGCAGACATGTGGATGGCAAGCAGAAAGAAGCTGATAGGTCTCAACTACTTTGGCATCTTCTGTTGGCACGACTCCAACTTCGAGTCCAAATACTGCCTCTACATCCACCGCCCACTCCTCCCTCAGCATCAATGAGCGAAGGATAGTTTTTAGCAACTGGAAGTCCGCTCGCCCCTCAGGCACAAGAACGCACGGATGCATGAGGGCTGAAAGAATATCCACTCGACTTTGTTGGAAGTATTTGCGTTTCCAGTTAGGTGCCTCGGGCGATAGCTTCTCTGGTAGAAATGGTAATGCCGACAGCTGCCCGTCAACGTTACGAAGGATCATCACCGATGTGGGATCGGAAATCGCAGCAATAAGAGGCGAATGCGTAGTAATAAAAGTCTGGGTGGATAGTGCTTGAACACGCTGAACCAGCTGTTGCTGCCCCGCTGGAGGCAGGTGCAGTTCAGGCTCCTCCAACGCCATTAAAAAACCTTCGCCGGCAGCAGCACGACCTCTTCCGAGTTCAAGTAGTAGCAACAACCCCTGAAGCGAAATTAAGCCGCTTCCTTGCCTACCTGCAGGAACGCCTAAACCGGCCCCCACGGAAAAATGCGCCGCAACGGAATCCAAGAGAGACCGACTATCGGTGCTGGTAACCCTTAGTTGGACAGTTGGCGCATTAGGAATGCATTTCGCGAGTTCAGTATTTACGCTCCTAATTAGCGCAGAGATTTGCTGATCATTTTCAATGGGCGCTGCTGGCCGTCTAAGCCGATCCCGCTCTGCAAGAATTGCGGATGCGGGCTGTGCTGCCGCGGCATGCAAAGTTCGACGGAACAATTCACTGCTCCAAGAGAAGACCTTGTCCCAAGTCCTGCTGGCTCTCACAAGAAAAAAGCCAACTTCCTTGATTAATGCAGACGGGACGCCCACGGGCGCGTCATCAGCAAATGGATCCATGGGGTTGTCGTGGTCATGAAAGTACCTGACCATTTCAACGCTCAGCGAATCTCGATCAAAATAAGCTTGAATACCAATTTGGCAACACAACATGGACGCCTGATCGGTTCGCACAGGACTAATGGTGCAGGTTGCTTCATCAAACCATTTGGGAACTCCCCGTCCGTCTCGAAACCAGTCCAAGTGATCACTTGGATCCTGAGAGGCGAACCCGGTGATAGTCGCGATGAGTTTGATTCGATCCGCAGGCTGGGGGTCCGAGCCGAAAAAGTCATGCTCTGTTAGCTCACGCACCATTCTTTCTCGACCAAATAACAACGTGAGCGCTTCAATAACGGTAGTTTTACCGGTGTTGTTAGCCCCTATCAGTACGGGGTGCTGCTTGAAATGAATAGTGCCTTGGCGAATACCTCGGAAATTCGAAATCTCAAGGACTACAACTCTCATCCCAACTCCTTTGGCTTGATTGATGTGCTGCTATCAGATACCTAAACGCCTATCGGACATTGGAGGGACTGATAACTGGTCGAGCAAGGATAGCTATCTGCTGGCATTCGAGCTGGGCTGATTGAGCTCCGACCTGGCAATGGCTCCTGCAAGTCGCGTTGCACCTGTGGAGCTGCTGCAGCCTTTTCAGTGGTTGGAAAGTCGGTCAATCGCATGTCCAATTTCGATTCAGCCATCACTGGTGGCTTTATGATGCCAGTTACACGGGTAGAATGACGATTCGTGAACCTCCTCTTTGCAGGGAAGCCGCTTGCTCAAGCCTTACTTTGAACCGCTGGTGATCCAAGATCGGACCTACTGTCTGAATCACCTCAATCCTTTCCAGCTGGTCTTGCCAAGTGAGCGTGCGAAGAAGGATCTACGCATTCACGTCCGATTCACCAATCATGCCTTCACCTCGACCTATGACGCTGCCGCTCATGATCCTGCTTATCCGATCATCATGGATCATGGCGGTAGGCCTCGCTCATTCTGTGAGCTGCGCTATACCCTATCGCACACGTTGCCCGGGGTGATCTCTGGTTTCACTCATCCAGCAACGAAGGTTCACCAGACGGCGGCGCAGCGCAATTGGGCGCATGTCACCCAGATTGAAACGCCAAAGGGGCCTTACTACGTGTTTTTCGAGCTGCGCCGAGCACGGAAAGAGGATCGCCATCTGCAGGATCTGCACCTGGTAGTCGAGAGTGCCTACCCACAAGATCCAAGCATGCCTGTCCCTCAGCTGTCGGGCCGGATGGCATTCGGTCTGCTGTGCTCGAAGGTGTATGCAGGCGAGCCGGTTTCTACCAGGCGGTAGCCAGAAACGAAAAAAGGCGCCATAGGCGCCTTCTTCGAATATTGCGATCCAGACACCACTTGCGAGCCGCCTTGCGCGACTACGGCTTTCGCCGCTGGGGAGTGCTCGGTCTCATCTGGTCAGTCACTCCGATGCGCGCAGTATTGCGCAACAGTGGTCGTGATGCAAGGTGATTTGGCATTAACTGGGATGAAGTGGCGTTAACTGGGTAGATCTGTCTGACGCTTCTGTTCCTTGCGAATTTCCTCGGCGAACGCCTCATCGAGGAGGCTCGGCCGCTTCTTCCAGGGCTTCCGTTCTGGCTCTGGCTGAGCCGCATATGTCACGACTTCGCCCCCGTACACGGTCTCGAAACGCTGCTTTTGGCGCTCCAGCTCCGCGCGCAACTCGTCTTTGGTCATGTTGTGCCTTGGTGATTCGGATGAGCAGACATTGCCACAGGCTGCTGGCGGGTTAATATCTGTATATTTATACAGTAACTTAAAGCCGTATGACCCTGATCCTTGGCCGCCTTCGCCCTTCCAAAACCCTTGTCCGTATGGTCGAGGCCCGCGTCAGTGCGGGTTTTCCAAGTCCTGCAGAGGACTATGCCGAGACATACCTGTCGCTCGATGAGCTCGTGAATGTACGGGCTCCGTCCGTGTACCTGGTGCGCGCCGGCGGCGACAGTCTGAACGGTATCGGGATCTACGATGGTGATGTCCTGGTGGTTGATCGCGCTGCGGTGGCCAACCAAGGGGAAGTTGTAATCGCCTTGGTTGATGGTGAGTTCACAGCCAAGATTCTGACCTATGACGCTGCCGACCGGCCGGTGCTTATGGCGGCTAATCCCCATTACCCGCCGATCAGCCTGCAGGACGGGGAAGAGCTTGAAGTTTGGGGCGTTGTGACGGACAACCTGCACGCGCTGCGTCGGCGGTGATGACCATGTTCGCCCTGGTCGACTGCAACAACTTCTATGTGAGCTGCGAGCGCCTGTTTCGCCCTGAGCTGCGGAGCAGGCCGGTGGTGGTGTTGAGCAACAACGATGGCTGTGCCGTGAGCCGAAGCAACGAGGCGAAGGCGCTGGGCATCAAAATGGGCCAGCCATTCCACGAGTTGCGCGATCTGGTGGCCCGGGAGGGGCTGATTGCTTGTAGCAGCAATTACGCGCTCTATTAAGTTAGGTGGAATGCTTTTGAGCTAGGCTGAATCCGTTGACGCTCAGGGGGCGCCCATGACCACCACCCCATTGCACAAGCA